>NZ_CP021874.1:640393-1280787 GCF_002197645.1 Enterococcus wangshanyuanii
TCAACTGCACAAATCGTTGTTGAGTGAAATTGTGATTCAACCATTCTAATTCCTCCTAAATCAAAAGCTCATAAGCTTTCGTTCGTAGTATAAATTCGTACCTATAAAATCTGCTAATGTTTTTTTCTAGGCACGAGGATGAAATGTTCGATAATTTTTTTGTAAGCTTTCTTTTGTTACATGGGCATAAATTTGAGTTGTCGATAGATCAGAATGCCCTAAAAGTTCCTGAACTGTTCTCATATCAGCGCCATTATTCAGCAAATGAGTAGCAAAGGTATGCCGCAGCATATGAGGATGAATGTCTCCATTCAATGAACTTTTCTTGATCAATTGGTTCAATACATATTCGATCCCTGTTGATGTGATCTGATCTCCATGATGATTGACAAAAATGAATGCATGCTCTTTCCCGTGTTTTTCCATTAAAATTTTTCTACCATGTTCAAGATACTCTTTTAATGCATCTTGAGCGAATGAGCCAAAAGGGACATAACGATCTTTGTTTCCTTTCCCATGAATCAATAAAACATTGGCAGAAAAATCCACAGACTGAAGCGTTAGGTTAGCGCATTCACTCACACGGATCCCTGTTCCATATAAAATTTCAAGAAGTGCCTGATTTCTTAAGTCCAGTGGTTTTGTCCCTTTGACACTCTCAAAAAGTGCATCCATTTCTTTTTCATAAAAGAAGCGAGGCAGTCTTAGTTGCTTTTTTTTCATGTGAACATAAGAAAATGGATTCTCTTTGATTACTTCATTTTTAAGTAAAAATTGATAGAATGATCGTAAACTAGCAATTTTTCTACTGATCGAATTACGACTATATTTTTTGTCATAAAGAAAACTCAGGTATGTACGTATATCTAAATGATCAACAGTTAAATAATCAGCATCGCCTGAATTTTTCAGGAATTCAAAAAAGTTTTGGATGTCTTCTTCGTAGGCAATCCGAGTTTTTTCAGAGTAACCACGTTCAACGATTAAATAAGTTAAAAACATCTCCGGCCAGCTTTTTTGCTGCATAATCTTCCCTCCATCAAATTACAAGGTAACTTTAGCATAACCATTTTGAAAAAACAAATGAATTGTCAGAATTTAATTAATATTTTCAAATTTAGTAACAATTTATTCATATTTGAAGAAAAATAACGCATGTTTTATAAGGGAAATCTAATCTGAGTTAAGGCGAAACACAAATAAAAAGCTAAGGTCAAGGATACTTAGATCCGAGCTACCTTAGCTTTCAGTTATTAATCTACAAGATCAAATTTTTGTTGCGTCTCAGCCAATTTTGTTAATGCTCTATTGGCGATAGCTTCATAACGTTCTTTTTTATCCCGAATGCGTTCAGGCATTTCAGGAAAAAGACCGAAGTTTGCATTCATTGGTTGGAAATGTTTGCCTTCTGCATGAGTAATATAATAAGCCATACTACCAAGTGTCGTTTCTCGTGGGAAAATAATTAGCTCTTCTCCTTTAGCTAATCGCGCTGCATTGATTCCTGCCAATAAACCGCTAGCTGCACTCTCAACATACCCTTCCACACCAGTCATTTGACCTGCGAAAAACAGGTTCTCTCTCTTTTGCGATTGATAAGTCGGTTTTAAGAGCTCTGGTGAATTCATAAAACTGTTTCGATGCATCACACCATATCGCACAAACTCAGCATTCTCCAACCCTGGAATCATTTGGAAAACACGCTTTTGTTCGCCCCATTTTAAATGGGTTTGAAATCCAACTAAATTGTATAAAGACGCCGCTGCATTGTCTTGGCGTAATTGGATCACTGCATATGGACGTTTTCCTGTCTTAGGATCTTCGAGTCCAACAGGTTTTAGTGGTCCGAAAAGCATTGTTTTGATTCCACGTTTAGCCATTACTTCGATCGGCATACACCCTTCAAAGAACTTTTCTTTTTCGAATGTTTTTAAAGGAACGACTTCAGCAGAAATCAAGGCTTCATAAAACGCAGTGAATTCTTCTTCTGTCATCGGACAGTTTAGATAAGCTGCCTCTCCTTTATCATAACGTGATTTTAAGTAAACTTTGTCCATATCGATCGTTGCTTTGTCAACAATAGGAGCAGCTGCATCATAAAAATAGAACCCATCCGAGCCATTGAATTCTTTGATTTGATCTGCTAAAGCTTCTGAGGTCAATGGACCTGTTGCGACAATGACGATTCCTTCTGGCAAAGCAGTGATTTCTTCATTTTTTACAGTGATCAATGGATGATTTTTGATCCGATCGGTGATTTCTTGGGAGAAGGTGTCGCGATCGACTGCCAAAGCTCCTCCTGCGGGAACTGCCGTTAAATCAGCGCTATTGATTATAATTGAGTCTAAACGGCGCATCTCTTCTTTTAAAACCCCTACTGCATTTGTTAAATTGTTTCCTCTTAATGAATTGGAGCAAACGAGCTCAGCAAATTTTTCGGTTTGATGAGCGGGTGTTTTTTTTACTGGACGCATTTCATATAGGGTAACTGGCACACCTGCCTGAGCAACTTGCCAAGCGGCTTCACTGCCAGCTAGACCGGCGCCAATAACTGTTACAGAAGTAGTAGTCATTTAGATCCTCTTTTCTTTTATATAGATACAGAAACAATTGACTTAAAAAAAGGAATCGCTTCTGTATAATTGATTATTTTATTTGTAGTCATGATAGCTATTTTTGAACATTTTCTTCGTAATCACCATTGATACAGACAACTTGTTTTCCGCCTTTGACTTTCTTTTCAACAAGATACTGACCACATTTTGGACATGGACGTCCAATTGGTTTATCCCAAGAAGTAAAGTCACATTCCGGATAACGGCTGCATCCATAGAACAAGCGGTTTTTCTTAGATTTACGTTCAATAACTTGCCCTTCATTACAAACAGGACATGTTACACCAATTTCTTTAACGATGGCTTTTGTATTTCGACATTCTGGGAAATTGCTGCAGGCATAAAATTTTCCATAGCGTCCTAGTTTGATGACCATTGGATGTCCGCAAAGATCACAATCAAAACCAGCTGGTTCATCTTTGATTTGGATTTTTTCAATCTTCTCTTCTGCGTTGGTCAATTCTTTTTCAAATGGTTGATAGAAGCGATCGACAACTTCCACCCATTTTTCCTGACCAACACCGATTTTATCCAAATCGCCTTCCATTGATGCAGTAAAATGGACATCAACGATTTGCGGGAAGAATTCCACGATCAGAGAATTAACGATTTCACCAAGTTCTGTTGGCTCAAAACGTTTATTCGTTAATTTGACATAATAACGTCTCTGGATAGTTTCCAAAGTTGGTGCATACGTTGATGGACGTCCCACTCCGTTTTCTTCCAACGCGCGAATCAATGTTGCTTCACTGAATCTTGCTGGAGGTTGCGTGAAATGTTGTTTTGGTTCAATATCAACAGCGTTGACTTTATCCCCTTCAACTAAATCCGGAAGAATATTTTCTTTGTCTTCTTTTCCGTCATCTCGGCCTTCAACATAGACTTGCATGAAGCCTTTGGATTTAACTTTTGCACCGTTTGCAATGAAAATCACGCCGTTTTGCTCAAGTGTTACTTTCATTGTATCCAGCACTGCAGGTGTCATTTGGCTTGCGACAAAACGGGACCAAATCAATGTATATAATTTAAGTTGATCTTTATCCAAGTATTGTTTGATTTCATTTGGTGAACGCAATACGCTTGATGGCCGGACAGCCTCATGGGCATCTTGCGCCCCTTGTGAATTTTTGGCTTTACGCCCGCCGTGCGCTGAAAATTCGCTGCCATAATTTTTTTCGATATATTCTGCAGCTTCTTCTTTCGCTGAATCGGCAATTCTGGTTGAGTCAGTACGCATATAAGTGATCAAACCGACTGTTCCCTGTTTACCTAAAGCGATACCTTCATATAGTTGTTGGGCAACCATCATTGTTTTTCTCGTTCTGAAATTCAATTTTCTAGCTGCTTCTTGTTGTAAACTACTCGTAGTAAAAGGTAACGCTGGATTACGTTTACGTTCTTTTTTCTCAACTTTTGTCACATCGTATTCTTTTCCTGTAATACGCGTTGTAACTTCTTTCACGGATTCCGCATTAGGTAATTTTTTCTTCTTACCATCCACGCCCCAGAAGTTAGCTTTGAACTTCTTCTTCGCTTTTTGGAAGTTTCCGTCAATACTCCAGTATTCTTCTGGGATAAATTTACGGATATCATTTTCACGGTCAATAATGATTTTCAACGCGACAGACTGAACACGTCCTGCACTTAAGCCCTTTTTGACTTTCCGCCATAAGATCGGGCTAAGGGAATATCCAACTAGGCGATCTAAGATTCTGCGGGCTTGCTGTGCGTCCACTAAATCTAAATCGATCGTCCGCGGCTCTTTGAATGCAGCTTTAACTGCTTCTTTCGTTATTTCGTTAAAAACAACTCGATTTTTATCTTTCAAATCAAGGCCAAGAAGGTAAGATAAATGCCAGGCAATTGCCTCTCCTTCTCGGTCCGGATCGGCTGCGAGATAGACTTTATCGGCTTTTTTAGCGGCAGCTTTTAAACTTTTGATTACATCACCCTTACCTCTGATCGAGATGTAGTGCGGTTCATAATTATTTTCAATATCAATACCCATTTTACTTTTTGGTAAATCACGGATATGTCCAACACTGGCAACTACCTTATAATTTTTTCCTAAATATTTTTCAATCGTTTTGGCTTTTGCTGGGGATTCTACAATAACTAGATATTTATACGCCATTCAACGTGTGGCTCCTTTCGGTTTTTGTGTTTCTTCTATTATATATATCAAAATGTAGAGAACTCACAAATCGTACTTCATCATATCTATTCATTACAGGTTTGTCAAGGATTGATAATGCTAAATTGAAAAATTTTGGATTTCTTCAAGGATATCTTTGGGGCAAATTGTACACTTTGCGCCTTCTTGAATCAACGTATGACAGCCATCAGATCGTAAATTCAGTGAATTTCCTGGAACGGCAAAAACTTCTCTTCCATATTCTAATGCTGCTTGTGCAGTAATTAAGGAACCACTTTTTTTACCTGCTTCGATCACACATGTCCCTAAACTGATACCTGCGATGATTCGATTTCTCATTGGAAAATGGTATTTTCTAGGCTTTGTTCCGTTAGGGTATTCGCTGATCACTAGCTGTTCTATCATCATTTTACGCTGAATATGAGCTGTTTCTTTGGGGTAGCAATAGTCTAGACCCGTTCCGATTACACCGATCGTATGACCAGAATGATGCATCGCTACTTGATGGCTTACACTGTCTATTCCCTTGGCTAATCCGCTGACGATCGTCAATTCATGTTCAATCATTTTAGGTATTAATTGCTTAACTACATTTATTCCATAAACAGAAGCAGATCTGGCACCAACAAAAGAGAGACAAGGATTCTTTAAAAGGGCGATGTTCCCTTGATAAAATAATAAAACAGGACAGTTATAGATTTGCTTCAGATACATTGGATAATCATCATCTAAAATTGTAATAAATCTATGTTGCTCTTGAAAAGATTTTAGTCTCTGATCCTCTCTAGTCCAATACTCCCAAGAGTGTAAAAAAATCTTTTGATAAGTACGGATTTCAGCAATGTGAATAATCTCTTCTTTGGAGAAATCGGCTATATTATTATAATTCATTGAAAAATCTAACACTTTCAGCATTCCTAGATTGCCTATACCTTTACATACCGAAAGTTTAAAAAATAGTGCACGTTGTTCTTCATTCATAAAAAAAACCTTCCTTTGTGAATACTTGTTATAGTAAGTATCCGCAAAAAAAGGCCATTTCTATTTTTTAACAAAAATCTTTTATTGGAGCAAAGGTTTTTCTGTGAATTTTACAAATTCCCAGCTCCTTGATCCCTTGTAAATGCTCTTTAGTTCCATAGCCAGCATTTCTTTCAAAACCATAACCTGGATACATCTTCGCATAGTCCTCCATCAATCGATCACGAATGACCTTTGCTACAATACTTGCAGCTGCTATCGAAACAGAACGTGCATCCCCTTTTATGATGTTTTCCTGGGGAATCTTAACATCCAAGGTCATTGCATCTATCAACAAATAATCTGGGATGAAACATAGGTCTTCTAAAGCAAGCCCCATTGCAAGTTTAGAGGCCTGATAAATATTGATTTCATCAATTTTATTATGATCCACCATCCCAATACCGATAGAAATAGCTTGATTTTGGATTTGATCATAAAGCTCGTCTCTTTTTTTAGCAGATAGCTTTTTAGAATCATTGACACCTAGTAACTGAAATCTTTCTGGTAAAATCACTGCTGCTGCAACGACTGGCCCTGCTAAAGGTCCTCGACCAACTTCATCGATACCTGCAATCAAACGATGTCCCTGTGTGCGGGCATTTTTCTCAAACTGTTGCATTTCATCTAAAAGCGCTACGTCTTTTTCATATCGTTGAATTTTGCGTTCCCATTGTTTGAGAGCCTGTTGTACTCCGCTGCGCTCATCTTGTTGCCATTGTTTGATTCGTTCGTCATCTCTCGTATTAATTTCAGCCAAAGTTGCCTTTATTTGTTGAATTGATTCAGCTTTCATCATCTATAGCTCCTAATTCTTCCCAACGATCTAATGTATAAGGTCCCAATTTACTGCTGCGGATCTCCTGGATGATCATTTCACTTGCTCGATCATAATCATCACGGTAGCCACGTTTTTGACTGATCAACATCAAAAGCTCGGCAGGTGGTAAAAATGTTTCTTCTTCATTCAGATGATACCGTTCGACCAAACGCTCAGGATAGAAACGAGAAAAAAATGACAATCCATAGATAGCTAAATCATCTAAATGAAGAAGCTGATCTTTGATTGCTCCCGTCAATGCCAACTTTTTCCCAATTTCCTGATCTTCAAATTTGGGCCACAAAATACCTGGCGTGTCTAAAAGTTCTAACTCCGTTCCTGAGCGTAGCCATTGTTGTCCTTTGGTAACACCAGGTTTATTACCTGTTTGCGCTATTTTTTTCCCTACTAATCGATTCATAAGTGTTGACTTTCCAACATTTGGGATTCCAATACACATCGCACGAATCGCACGAGGTTTCAATCCTTTTGACCGTTCACGTTCGATTTTTTCCTTCAAAGCCTTTTTGGCTTCTGGAACAATTTTATTGACTCCTTTATTCTGCTGAGCATTGATAATCAGAGTATGATAACCTTTTTCTTGAAAATAATGTTGCCATTTTTGATTCTGTTCTTTATCTGCCAGATCTCCCTTATTCAATAAGATCAATCGAGGCTTTTGCTGAACGATTTGATCCATCATTGGATTGCGGGAAGAAAGCGGCAATCGTGCATCAATTAGTTCGAATACGATATCTACGTATTTTATTTTTTCAGATACTTCTCTTCTGGCTTTTGCCATATGTCCTGGAAACCACTGTATTGTCATTTTATCACCTATCTTGGTATAAATTTCATATGTGAAAATGGGTAGTACACAAACTGAGCTTTGCCTAAAATATATTTACTTTCCACTGCTCCGAAAGAACGGCTATCTTTGGACATCCGGCGGTTATCACCTAGCACAAAGTAATGATCTTCTGGAAGAACCTTTTCTGTAATTAAATCACTTAAATCAAAATTAGTCGTATAAGGAACTGTTTCATGATCTTTTTTCAAATTTTTCTCTAAAAAAGGTTCTTCTACAGGCTTTTCATTCACATAAAGTTGATCATTCTCATAACGAATTGCGTCACCAGGCAATCCAATGATCCGCTTAATATAAATCGATCCGTTCGGTAATTTGAAAACAACTACATCAAACCGCTTGATAGATGTAAATTTTTCCATTACGATCATATCGCCCTGATTTAGTGTTTTTGCCATGGAACTTCCATCGACCGGAACAGGAATCAAAAAAAAGCCTCTTAAAATAAATACTAAGACAACAGAAGGAATGAGTAATTTCATGAAAGAAATAAAATAACCGACATAATTTTTCTTTTGAACCATTTTTCCCATCCTTTCGTCTATCTTATTATAAAGGAAGAACATTAGAAAAAGCGACTATTTTTATTGAAAAAAATGAATCCTTTTGTAAAATAGAGAAAAGGTGTGAAAACGGTAGAATATCGTTTGATAGCTCTGCCAAATTCACACCATCGCTTTTATTCTTTGTTCGTTTCTTTTTGTAATTCTTTGATCCCTAAATCATATGCTCGATCATTTTCAACAATTTTTTTCCCTACTTCTTTTTCGATACAATCAGCAGTTTCATTATCTACTTCACCAGTAGCGGGAAGCTCATTCTCAGTTTGAATCGCAGCAACAGCATTTTTCGTCTCTTCAGAAAAATCACTGCTTTCAGCATTTACTTCATATCCTAAAGCCTTTAATAAAGCATTGAGGTTTTTGACAACTGAAGAAGAGTCGCCTATTTTCAATGTTTTGTCTCTAGAAATCGGAGCGAGATAGGCATAATCAGGGTAATCTGCTTTGATCGATGGCTCTAGTCCTTTTTCATGAATCCATTTGCCTTTTGGTGTTAGCCATTTCATCACAGTCAATTTGATCTCACTTTTGTCATTCAAATTTTTCACGGTTTGGACCGTTCCTTTGCCGAAGGTTTTCATTCCGATGATTTTTTTGTTTCCAGATTCTTTTAGAGCTGCTGCGAAAATTTCAGAAGCGCTCGCACTGCCTTCGTCCACTAAAACAACCGTCGGCTCTTTTACTTTAAAGCCGTTGTCTAATTCAGAAGATGCTTTATCCTCGCTTGTATTTCCCTGTTTATCTTCAAATTTCACAATGGTTTGACCGTCTTCTAAAAACATACTGGCCATTTGCTCCACCTGATCCAACAAGCCCCCGGGATTTTGACGTAAATCGATCATGAAGGATGTTGCCCCATCTTTTCTTAATGAGATGATCGTATCTTTCAATTCTTGGTACGTATTTTCTCCAAAAGAAGAAATTTTAATGCTGCCGATTGTTGGATTTTTTTTATCGATTTCTCCTTTAACCGTTTCGATCGGGATCGTATCTCGTTTTAATTTTAGCTCAAAGGTTTCTGAACCACGAGAGATTGTTAAACGAACCTCTGTCCCTTTTTTTCCTCGTATTTTACTCACAACTTCAGTAAGTGTTTTCCCTTGGGTTTCCTCATCATCTACTTTGATGATCTGATCGTTTGCTTTGATACCAGCTTTTGCTGCTGGAGATCCGTCGATTGGCGCTTGAGCCACCGTAGGTAAATCATCTGTCATTGTCATCGTTGCACCAATTCCTTCAAAACTTCCGGAAAGACTTTGGTCCAGTTCATCTGCCTCTGGTTCATTTAAATAACTGGAATAGGGATCATCTAAAGCTTCTGTCATTCCCTTTAGTGCACCGTCTACTAATTTTTCTTCATCGACTTTTCCGACGTAATTAGCGACAATTTCGTTGTAAAGGGCATCAACTTTTTTTAGCTCATTGCTTTGCATTGGTCGATCAGCAAGTTGCTTTTTATATTGATAATCAAAATAGATATAACTACCACTTCCAACAAGAAACGCGACACATAAAATTGAAATTATGTACTGATAATAGGGCACTTGTCGTTTTTCTTTCATAGCGTTCTCTCCTCCTGCTAATTTATCACTGCATGCATTCCAGTTTAACACGAAAAAAAAGCAAGGAAAAGGTTTCCCCGCTTTTTATTTGTTGTTTTCTAAGTATTTTTCCCACAACTCGTCAAAAATGAACATGTTGCTTACGTAGTCAACATTCATTTCTAAATAGCTGGATATTTCATGATAATCCTCTGATTGCTTCGGAAATTGAATATCTTTTGCAGCATCATTGGCAAACTGACTTTCTGCAGTTTTTTTAGGTGCTCTTAAAGTCATTAAATAATGGTAGAAACTTCTTCTCATAGACTCACCAATTTTCTTTTATAAAATTTGCTCGATTTGCATGAGCATCGTCATAGCGTTCAGGATTCTTTTGATAAAAATCTTGATGATAGTCTTCTGCAGGATAAAAAGTGACAGCCGGCTCGATTTTTGTAACTATAGGATCATCAAAGCGTCCGCTTTCCGCTAATGCTTTTCGACTTTGCATCGCAATCTCTTTTTGCTCATTTGTAGTGTAAAAAATCACTGGACGATAATTGTCTCCACGGTCTTCAAATTGACCAAGAGCATCAGTAGGATCTGTTTGCTGCCAATAGATCTCTACTAATCGTTCATAGGACATGATTTCAGGATCAAACTCGATCTCGACTGCTTCCGTATGTCCAGTGGTATGACTTAAAACTTGCTCATAAGTGGGATTAGGTACATGACCACCTGTGTATCCAGATGTAACTGAAAGAATGCCAGGTTGGGTATCGAATGGCTGGATCATACACCAAAAACAACCCCCAGCAAATATTGCTTTTTCACTCATAATTAATCCTCCTTACTTGAAGTATCTTTTGGTAGATAGATGTTCATACGTATATCATCGTCCACTAAATTGATTTTTTCCGCTCGAATAAATAGACCATTCTGCATTCTAAACTGATCTAAACGCAATAAAATGGTGCTGTCATCTGGATTTACTTCTACCCAGCTTGGCAGCTTATAGTCCCTCTGAACAAACTTCAAAATCTCTTTTATTGGTAAACCTAACGTTCCAATAGATAAACTTTTAGCCTTTAGTTGAACATTGCCATCATCCATCACAAATGGATCGAAGTAAAGATTGAATTCAATCGGATAGCCTAGAACTTTAAAAGTTCCGTTCAACATAGCTTCGTTTTCTAAATAAAATTTGTAAGTAATATCAGAATCCTTTTGAAAATCACTAAGGTAAAAATCAATCAGCGCGTTTACCTGTTTTTTATTTGATTGGATAGCAATCACTGGCGTTCCGTCTTTAGCAACCAATTCAGGAATCGGTTTATAATTAGGTTCGCGAACTTGAGTGATCCTTACAAAAATAAAAGCAAAACAGGCAATAATAGTACCAACTAAAACAAGAAAAGCAATCTTCCAACGATTCATTGGAGGCTGTCCCTCTTTTTTAGGTTTTCTCCGCTTAGCATCTCTTTCCTTCTTAGAAGTTTCTTGCTCATTGTTCATTTTGTTCACTCACTTCCTTTTTCCAGCCATTTATTATTTGTTTTGACCATTTCATCACGAATCGCACTTGCCATAAGTTGATAGCCCAAATTATTTGGATGGAATCGATCTTCTTCGTACAAAGCATTATTCTTAATATCTCGATTTTCACTTGATGAAGCTGTCTGATCAGCACTAACGATACCAACTTGGTCATCCATCCCTTTATATAATAAATCATTGATAGGAATAAAGTAAGAATTTCCCTCAGCTTCAACGATTTCCTTTGTTCCCTCATTCCAATTATCTACGATATCTTGCATCTCAGTGATTTCAGGAAAATAGAGATAAAATGGGTTATAAATTCCGACTACATAAATAGGTGCGTCTGGATTGTATTTACGGATCTCCGCAAGTAATTGCTCCACTTGATTTTGGTATTTTTTAAGTGGCTTTTTAAACGACTCCTCTGTCAAACTAAAAATATCGCCTTTAATGACTTTCATCAAATCGTTGCCGCCAACAGTTAAAGAAATCAAATCGGCAGAAGCTAATCCTGTCTGGATCTCCTCTTTTTTCTTGATTCTTTTAAGGATCTGGTCACTACGGTCGCCATTTTTACCAAAATTATCTGTCTGAACACCGTTCAAATGATATTCTTCTTGTAAGTCGTTGGCAACTAACGGAACAAAACCGCCTGAGTTAGTTAAATCGCCGATTCCTTCAGTTAGTGAATCGCCTATCGCTGCATAATGGATCACTTCTTTTGTTGCACTTTTTTCTGTTTTTTGAGCACCCGTTCCTAAAATCGGTTTAGCTTTAGGGATTGTGATCAACAGGAGCAAGAAAACACCGATGATCGTGGCAAAGAAAATGGCAAAGCTTCGCCAGTTTTTTTGAAAAAAGTCGTTCATTCTATCCCTTCCTTTACATAAATCAAATGAGGTAAGTAAACTACCTCCGAACGATTATTTAAAATTACTATTAACCGCTATGATACACAAAATCATACTAATTTTCTATGCTTTTGTACAACTTTCATCAGAAAACTAGAAAAAAGTGACTGAGCGATAACTTGTCCAGTTATTCCTCAGTCACAAATTTTTTGAAAGGATACAGCATCAAAAAATTGTTCATTTTACATAGTAAAAACGCTAATTTAAAACAGAGCTCAGTTTTTTCTAACTAGTCTGTATAATACATGATGGCAAAGGCACCTTTACCTGTATGCGTAGCAATGACAGGATTAGTATGCAGCACCGGAATATCCATATCAGGAAACAGTGCTTGTAAACCTTCTTTAAACCCATTCGCTAATTCTAGTCCATCAGCATGCGAAATTCCGATTTGACGTACATTAGATAACTGACTTAATTCATTTTTAAGTTCATCAAACCACTTGTTAAATGTTTTTATACCTCGGCCTTTAGCTACTGGAATCAACTCAGTATGTTCAAAATCCATGACTACCTTCATATTGAAAATATTCGACAAAAGCCCAGTTGCTCGGCTAATACGTCCACCTTTAACCAAGTTATCTAATGTAGAAATCCCGATAAATAGTTTTGTATTTTCTTTGACATGATCGATCTCAGCTAAGATCTCAGGAAGGCTGGCGCCGTTTTTAGCAAGCTTTGCTGCTTGAATCACTTGGAACGATAAGCCTTGATCTGTAAAATCACTGTCGATCACAGTTACATTGCTTGAGCTAAGATTACTGGCTTGGCGGGCAGCTTCTACAGTACCACTAAGTCCTTTAGTCATGTGTATCGAAATAATTTCACTGCCGTCAGCACCTAAACGATCATAAAGCTCTACGAATTCACCGATCGGCGGTTGGCTTGTTTTAGGTAATGCCTTCGCTGAACCCATCAGCTCCATGAAGTGTTCGCCTTCCAAATGATCATCATCAGCGTATACAACGCCGTCGATCATTACAGATAAAGGCATCATGTGAATGTCTAGATCGTCTCGCACACTTTTCAGCATTGTACATGAAGAATCCGTCACAATTTTAACATTTGTCATAATTTTATCACTCTTCCTTTAAAAACAACCCCAATTCGTGGTAAAATACTTTTGAGGCTTGAATGTCTGTTTATAGTATAACAGACAAAGAACTATTTTTCACCAAATTAAAATGAAGGAAGTTGATTTCTTGGAAAAAGCAAAATTCTCCAGAAAATACATGATTTTAAATGAAGTCCTCAACGCGGTGACTCATGGCATCGGTGCCGGATTGAGTATTGCTGGACTTGTGATTTTACTTGTCAAAGGAGCACGTCTTGGTTCAGCAGTTCATGTTGTTTCCTATGCACTCTATGGATCAACTTTGATTCTATTATTCCTGTCATCGACGTTGTTCCATAGTCTAATTTTTACACGGGCAAAGAAAGTTTTTCAGGTTTTCGATCACAGTTCGATCTTCTTATTGATTGCAGGCAGCTACACCCCCTTTTGTTTATTAAGTATCAAAGGTTGGCTTGGCTGGTTACTCTTTGTATTGATCTGGCTTATGGCGATCAGCGGTGTCGTTTATAAATCTCTCACACTGCACAAACAAGAAACAGTTAAAAATATTTCTACAGTGATTTATATTATCATGGGCTGGCTTTGTTTGACTGCAGCCAAACCCTTATATGATTCTCTAGGTTTTACAGGAACTGCATTATTAGTGGCCGGCGGTGTCTCATATACACTTGGCGCAGCCTTTTACAGTTTAAAGAGCGTGCGTTTTATGCATGTTGTTTGGCATCTGTTCGTTATGTTAGGAGCTGGCTTTATGTTTTTCTCTATTTTATTCTTCACTTAAAAACTATATATAACCTGTCTTTTATCGCCATAAATCAGAAAAGTTCTTCTTTAGCTAAAAAAGAAGAACTTTTTTTTATTTATCCCTTTACAAACCGAACAAACATTCGTATAATAACTATACAAACATTTGTTCGACAAAAAATTATGAGGTGATTAAGAATGAAAGCTATTCGTCGTGGCGGGTTATTATTTGTTGTATTGATTATTGGTATTTTCTTAGGAACATTAGGGTTACGTTCAGCTTTGCTTATTGTGACCCCTCTCTTTATTATATGGTTTATGTTATGGGATGAGAAAAGATACATTCATACTCGAAAAAAAAGTGAGCATCAACGTTATGTCTATCGGAAGTATCCATAGACATTGCACGATCAAGTTGATTTATTATGTAAAAAAGATGTTGAAGTGTAACCATAAAGGTTATTTACTTCAACATCTTTTTAATTTATCAATACTCCATCAATGTAATAATTTCATAGTCACTGATTTTGTCCCGACCATGAAGCTCCATTAATTCGATCAAAAAGGCACAGCCAACAACGATTCCACCTAAAGATTCAATCAACTCGACTGTTGCTTTGATCGTGCCACCAGTTGCTAGTAAATCATCGCAAATCAAGACACGTTGTCCTGGTTGAATTGCATCTTTATGAAGGGTCAATGTATCTGTTCCATACTCTAAATCATAAGTCACTTCGATTGTTTCGCGCGGCAGCTTCCCTTTTTTACGAACAGGAGCGAACCCTACTCCCAACTCATAAGCTACGGGACAGCCTACGATAAAGCCACGTGCTTCCGGTCCTACAACCATGTCGATTCTTTTTTCTTTTGCGTAATCGACGATTTGTTTTGTTGCTTCACGATACGCATCTCCATTTGCCATCAATGGCGAGATATCTCTGAAAACGATACCTTTTTCAGGGTAATCGGGGATACTAGCAATATAATCTTTTAAATTCATTTTTATACTTCCTCCTCATTCCACAGCCATTGTTGTAATGTCTCACGATCGCTGTATAACAAAAATTCTTCTGTTTTGATTCTTTTTAAGCGAGTTTGATAGACCTTACTTTCCGATAAAGGATGATTTTCAGGTTTTTCAACTTTTCTTAAAACACCGTTTTCTATTGTAACAAATCCCAAGTCAAAAAACACCTGAATCATAAAAATTAATAATTTTTTTTGAATATTTAAGTATTGTGCTACATTATCCAACTTATAACGAACATCCACTTGTTCTTGTTGTTTGACGAATTTAAACAATTGTGCGTATTGCTCCCTTGTACCCACACCATTTAAATAAGCTTCCTCTGGTGAGATCCCCATCAAGTATACTCGTTCAATTTGTCCCTGCAATGTAATTTGCTTGATCAGCGAAAGATCATCAGGACAATCAACAAACACTAATTGCTCTATTTGATTCGTCTTAATTGTTTCTAAAATATCTTCGATGTGACTAAACAACACTCGGTTTGCTGCTGGATCATTGATCAATTTTTGATTATTTTCATTAAAATAAATAAATAGGGTGTTAGTAACAGGTATTTCCTTTTGACGATTGTTTTTCCCTCTCAAATCAAATAACTGCATACCGTCAACTGAAAAATCATTGACCATCAATTGCGGCTTCTTATTGCCGTTCCATTCGTTGATCGATAATTGACCTGAGACATTTGTTTTCCCTTGCCCTAATTCATCGATTTGACTGCCCATCTGAAATGCAATCGCATCTAATGCTGCATTAGACTGAACTAATTGGAATTTAAGATGGCTTTTATCCGCACCGATTTGTTTGCTTTGCTCAATTGAAACATCTTCGAATAAGAAGTTAGGAACAGGATTATCTGTCCCAAATGGAGCCAAAATTTTCAATTGTTGAATAAAAGGCAGTGTAACTTCTTCTATTTTTAATGTTTCATCGATCAATAGTTCCTGTCCTTGTGAAAGATCGATTTGTTTTGCTTCAAGATAATGCATCAAATGTTCTTTTAGTTTAGAAATATTTTCGACAGGCAAAGTCATTCCTGCAGCCATGTGGTGTCCACCGAAATGTGTGAACGATTCACGAATCTCATTCAGGACATCGAACAAATTAAGTGCTGAGACACTACGCCCAGATCCTTTAGCCAATTCATTGTTCTCATCAATCGTCAAAACAATCGTTGGTTTTCCAGTATCCTGCATAATTCGACCCGCAACGATTCCCAAAACGCCTTCATGCCAACCTTTTTTTGCAAGAACATGAACAGAATCAGTAGGATCGATCAGTTCAAAGGCTTCTTTTGTAATCCTTGATACGATTTCTTTTCGTTCTTCGTTTTGGCTGTTGACGTACAGTGCAATTTCTTTGGCTTCTTCTTCATCAAAAGTAGTCATCAGCTCAACACCAGGTGCCGCATCGCCTAATCTCCCTAATGCGTTTAAACGAGGTCCAATGGTGAAGCCAATATTTTCTTCTGTGATACTTTCTTTTTTTAACTCTGCTAAATGAATCAACACATCCAAGCCAATTCGCTCGCCATTTTGAATCATTTCAAGTCCCATTTTTACAAGCACTCTGTTTTCATCTGTTAAAGAAACTAAATCAGCAATCGTGCCGATTGCAACTAGATCTAAAAACTCAACTGGCAGCTCGCCTAATAAGGCTGTAGCCACTTTAAATGCAACGCCCACTCCAGCTAAATCACTGAATGGATAAGCCCCCTTAGGATGTTTGGGATGAACAATAGCAAAAGCGTTTGGTAATTCTACCGGCAGCTCATGATGATCAGTAACAATTACATTGACTCCTTGCGTTTCAGCGTACTCAATCGCTTCATGCCCTGCCACTCCATTGTCAACCGTCACAATTAATTGAACGCCTTCTTCTATTTGCTCTTTAAAGACAGATAGATTTGGGCCATAGCCATGTTTGAAGCGATTTGGCAAGAAATAGTCTACTTCACCACCAATCAGTTCGATCGCCTCTTTCATCACAGTCGTACTTGTGATCCCGTCAGCGTCATAATCCCCGTATACCAGAATTTTTTCACCTTGAGCAACTGCATCTTGAATTCTAGTGACAGCTTTTTCCATATCGTACATCAAAAAAGGGTCGTAAAGATTTTCTATCGTTGGACGTAAAAAAGTTTCTAAGGCTTCGGCAGATTGGATCCCGCGATGCCATAGAATCTGTCCTAATAAGGGATTGATTTTTTCATTTGTTAGTATTTCTGTAAATTCTGTCGGCAACTCACTTTTCTCTTGCAATCGCCATGCATATTTTGCTTTTTTCACGTCACCACTCCTAACCAAGTAATTATAACAAATTCAAACGGAAAACTAAAGAAAGTCTCTCGTTTTATGTAAAAGAAAAACGACTGGTCAGGCTGCATGCTAAGCCATTTATCCAGTCGTCTTTAACTTATGAATTAATTATTTCTTGGTTTAGTGAAATGATCGACCCGGCTCCCAACAGATTCCGAATCAATAGGCTGAGCCGTATTTGTCGAAACTGCGGCTTCATATTTAGCTTGTAATTCTGCTAATTGATTTTCATAGCCGCGTTTAATCTCTTCCACTTCTGCCTGTGTTGCTTGCTCGCTATCATTTTTATAGGTTTCAATCGTTTTTTCAAGTTCTTTGACTTGTTTTTTTTGTTTCCACATCGTTGTTGTTGATGTCAATAGACCGATTAACGCCCCTATAATTGCCGAACCTAAAATCGTTAAGATCAAAGGACCTGATATTTTTGCAATTCCAAAATTGACAGGAACTGTCTGACTGTTCAAAACTGCAAATACCACGATAATAAGAACTAAAATAAGGCCAATCACTACCCGCCATTGATTTTTCATGGATTTCCCTCCTATTTCTTATTTAATAAGCTGCCCGCTAAAAAATCACCAATATGCGGGAATAACGTATACAAACGATATGCTCCCTCCATAACGAATGGGCGATTGATTTCTCTTTTAAAGGTACCCATCGCTGAAACGATCTCTTTCGCTAATTTATTTGGTTCTAACACAAATAAATCAACTGATGCCAGATAGTCTCCAGAAGGGTCTGCTTTATCAAAAAATTCTGTTTTGATTGGACCTGGATTAACGGTTGTTACAGAAATGCCTAAAGGTTTTAATTCTAAGCGTAAAGCATTAGAAAAACCAAGTACAGCAAATTTCGTTGCAGAATATATCGTTGATTTTGCTGTCGCCATTTTCCCTGCCATAGAAGCGACATTGATAATGTGCCCCGCTCCTCTTTCAGCCATTTGCAAAGCTACTTTTTGAGTAAAAACCATCATTCCTAAGACATTTACTTCAAACATATTTTTAGCGATAGCCAAATCCGTCTCTAAAAAGTTCTCGAAGATTCCAAAACCGGCATTGTTGACCAAAACATCGATCGGCCCAACTTCTGCTTCGATTTTTTCAAATACGGCATCTACATTATCCGGATCAGCAATATCTAGTTGAAAGGAGTATGCTTCATTCCCACTCAATTCTTCACACATTTCTTTGACTTTTCCGATTAGATTAATTCGGCGAGCGCACACTACGACGATAGCGCCTTTTTTAGCTGCTTCATAACAAATCTGTTCACCTAAACCAGCAGAACCGCCTGTTACAACAACCACTTTATTCGTTAAATCCTGTTCCTTAAACATCACTTATCCCCCTCATCCTTAAACGGTATATCGATGATATCCATATCTTTCACGATTTTTGTTTTGGGAAAAATCTCTTTGGCTTCATTTTCCAGTTGAATAATATCACCTGTTAAATAGCGAGCACTAATGTGAGTTAAAATTAATTTCTCGACATTAGCCTCTAAAGCTACTTGTGCAGCTTGATGACTTGTAGAATGGAAATAGGCTTTCGCCATTTTCTCTTCCTCTTTGTTGAACGTACTTTCGTGAACGAGAATATCGGCATGGTCAGCTAAGGAAATACTATTTTTAGTTTTTCTAGTATCACCTAAAATGGTTACCGTTCGTCCTTGTTTCTGTTCTCCAACAAAATCTTTTCCGTTGATTTCCTGTCCATCCGGCAGTGTAACTGTCTCACCACGTTTGATTTTGCCGTAGATCGGACCAGATGGGATGTTCAAGGCTTTTAGTTTTTCAACCTGTAATTCGCCCTCATGATCCGCTTCAACAATTCGAAAACCAAAACTAGCGATTCCGTGATCCAGCGGTAAACATGAAACTTTAAACTGTTTGTCGGAGAAAACAGTGCCGCCCTCTTTATCGATCTCGATAATCTTTAGTTCATAAGATAAGCGCGTTTGTGAAACTTTTAGTGCCGTACGTACAAATGAAGCAATCCCCACAGGTCCATACAGTTCTAATCGCTCATTTCCCCCCTGAAATGAACGGCTGCTCAATAGTCCAGGTAAACCAAAAATATGATCTCCGTGTAGATGAGTGATAAAGATTTTTTCGATTTTTCTTGGGCGAATATTACTTTTTAGAATTTGCAGTTGTGTGCCTTCTCCACAATCGAATAGCCAAACTGCATTTCTTTCATCTAATAGCTTTAATGCAATGCTACTGACATTGCGGTGTTTTGCTGGAACCCCAGCTCCTGTACCTAAAAATTGTAATTCCATCGGCTTCCTAACTTTCTTTAAACTTCTTCTTTATTTTAGAAGAAAGTGCTCGCTTTAGCAAATAATATTTATTTTACGGGAAAACGCAACGTTACAGTCGTTCCTTTAGGCGTGTTGTCTGTCAGTTCGATTTTCCCTTGATGTTCGTCTACGATCCATTTAGCAATCGCTAAGCCTATGCCATTTCCACCTGTTTTTCGATTCCTTGATTCTTCTCCTCGATAAAAGCGCTCAAATACAGCAGCTTTTTTATCGTCAGGGATACCGATTCCTGTATCACTGATTTTGATGATCCATTCACCATTTTTGACAGTAGAAAAAACAATGATGCGCTCTCCTGATGCGGTATATTTCAAGGCATTGTCCAAAATGATAATCAATAATTGGTGGATTCTTTTTTTATCGAAAATGAGTTGCTGCTCTTCCCCTAGATCAATCGTAAATTGCTTCTCTTCAGCAACCGCTAATTCCTGATACGGCAGCAGCAATGTATTTAGAAAATGGTTGATCTTTACAGGCGTTTTTTCCAATGTCAAAGAGTTTGAATCAGAACGGGCCAATAATAATAAATCGCTCGTCAGCTGACTCAGGCGCTGTACCTCATCCAAAGAAAGCGCGATTGTTTCAGATTCTTCAATAATCGTATGATTAGGTTTGGTAAATAATTTTTCTAATTTTGCCTGGATGATCGCAAGCGGGGTCCTCAATTCATGGGAGGCATTCTCAACAAATTCCTGTTGTTTTTTCCATGAAATCAAGATAGGCTTCATAAACCATTTTGAAAGAAAATAGCTTAATCCGATCGACAAAAGTCCAAAAATAATCATACAAATGATCAAAATTTGTTTGAATCGTTCAACTGTTCCCTTGATTGGATCTGTATTTACCAATAGCTGAATATATGCAATATCCTTTTGTCCATCCGTAGGAAGAATGATCGAGCGAAACTGTAGTGAACGGTCATTGCTGTCTTTCGTTTGAACATTAGTGATTTTATTCAAATCATCAGTAGATAGCTTTAATGCTTGAAAATCATAAAGTCGAGAACCAAGTTCCGTTTCATTCAAAATCTTCCCATCTGCCGACCAGAGAATCACTTGCTGTTGAAAATTATTTGGCGGCGGAGCATCAAGCTTTCCTAACAGCGGTGATTGATTTTGTAACTGTCCCTTTTTCATTAACTGATGCTGAATAAATTTTTGATCTGTCGCCAGTCGCTCTAGGTCATTATCGACAGATTGGTAGATCGATGTTTGAACTAATTGGAACACAATAACACCTAAAATTAGAAAAATGCTGGCAAAGGAAACTAAATTCATCAAGAAATAATTGATGCGCTGCCTTTTGTTGAGTTGTTTATTCATGAGCATGACCTTCAGGTACGTCAAAGAGATAGCCTACATTTCGTAATGTTTTGATCCAACTATCCAGTCCGAACGGCTTCATATTTTTTCTCAGGTTACTCATATAAACCTCAACAACAGTTAATGTTGTATCTGACTGGAATCCCCAAATTCGATCAAAAAGCTGATCTTTAGTAATAATTCTCCCGCGATTTTGCATAAGATAGTGAAGCAGATCAAACTCTTTTCCTTGAAGAACTAGATCCTGCTCTTTGAAGCTTACTTGACGGTTATCTGGATCTAAACGTAAATCTGCCACTACTAACTCATTCTTCCCGTTCATTCCTAAAGAACGTCTCGCCAACGCTTGAACACGAAGTAGTAACTCCTCACGGTGAAAGGGCTTTGTCAGATAGTCATCTCCACCATTTTTAAATCCATTTACTTTATCTTCTAAACCATCTTTAGCAGTCAAAATAAGAACTGGCGTATAAATATTTTTTTTGCGTAATGCTGTCAGAACTTGCTCTCCAGACATTAACGGCAACATCAAATCCAAAACGATTAGATCATAAATTCCGCGCTCGCCTTCATAAAGAGCTTCCTCGCCATCATAAACTTGATCGATTTCTCCGATCTCAGATAAAATTTCCAAAATACTATCTGATAAAATTTCATCGTCTTCTACTAAAAGTATCTTAAGCATGTTATTCCCACCTTTTTACTCAAAAAAAGAAGACGAAAGCAACAGCTTTTTGTCACGTCTTCTTCATGAACTATTTTATTCGTCTTGCTCTTAAGACAAATGATCAGCCTTTTCACTCGACTCTTGCTTTTTATTGCGCCAAGATTTTTCAGCTGAGTCTTTTGTTTCTTTTTCAACTGCCTTAGCATCTGAGATTTCTTGCTCTACATCTTCAAAATCTAAGCGAGTGATTTCGCCGCCTAACTCATTCATGATCAAGTGATTCAACGGACGATTATCCTCCTCATCTGCAATCAAGATCAGGCCTGTCTCGCCTTCGCCAATTTGCTTTGTGACATGTTCAAAAACTGTTTGAGCACCTTGGATTTCTTTCGCATCCTGACTGGCACCAAAAAGACTTCCAGCGAACCAGCCAAGTAAAATACCGAGAGGACCACCTAAAATACCGATCAACATCCCGATCATACTATTTTTTGATGTATGGTCATTGCCGGTAAAATCAAGAAAGTCATCGATCTTAAATTGATGGACGCCGTCATTTATATGAGTGACTACCGCCATTTGCTCTCCTTTGACCTGTTTTTCTACATACAATTTTTTTATTTCTGAAAATGCCTGATACGCTTGACTTTCTACTTCAAAATGCATAATAATTACTCGTTTTGACATCGTATCCACCTCATTTTATTTGATGTCTTCATTTTATCAATAAAGTAGGAGCAAAAGCAATGAAAATCAATTACATTGGCGGTTGTCCTTCACCCATTTGATTTCCACTGACTTCATTACCTGACTGATCCACTGAATTTAACAGATCATCAATAGAAATTGTGGCTAGCTGAGTTCCGTTTGAATAGCTTCCATCAACATACACTCCGTTTTTCTTCGTTCCAGAGTCTTCTCCATCTATCGATAACGTAACTGTCTCATTAACTTTTAGGTCAGGTGAACTAATTGCGAGGTGAGAAAAGTCTTTTTCTGGCGCAACTGAGATAATGGTTTTTCCTGTTTCATCCTTCACATTGACAAGTGTACCTGCTGCTTGTGTTTCATCAAAATAAATACTAAGACTTGCTTGAGAAGAGGAATCACTCGCACTCATTGCCATACCAGAGCTTCCGCTAGCTACAAATGTGCCGCCATCAATGGTAAAGGTGCCATCATAATCTAAAGATGCATTTCCATTGTCCAACGGTCCGTTTACAATCAATGTCCCGCCAGTCATACGCACATCACCATTACTATCAATCCCATCACCGTCTGCATCAACAAAAACCGTTCCGCCTGAAATCTCGATAAATTTTGTACTATCTCCGCCTCCACCAGGTTCACCGAAAGAATCAGCTCCAAAAGCTCCTTCTTGTTCTCTGTCGTTCGTACTACCTCCAGCAGCGTTGATCCCGTCATCTGAAGCTTTGACAGAAATCTCACCATCTTTGATTGTGACTGTTGCCCCTTCCAGACCTTCATATGATTGGCTAACTGTGATTTTTCCGTTGTTGATCAACAAATCAGTATCAGCATGTATTCCGTCATCACCACTTGCTATAGAAAATGTTCCATTGTTAATAGTGACAGCCGCATTCGAATGGATCGCATCATCTGCGGTATTTAAATCAAATGTTCCAGAATCAACTACGATGTTGCCTGATGCTTTTAACCCTTTATAACTTGCAGTTGTATCGATCGCTGAATCATCATGGCCGCCAGCTGTTTGAATCGTTATATCTCCAGTAGCGATCGATAAATTTGTTTCAGCCTGAATCCCATCATTTCCAGATTGAATATTAATTATTCCACCATCGATCGCGATCCAGCCTTTATCAGGATCTGTTGCATTATTTGCCTGAATCCCATCACCTTCTGATGTCTTTAAAGAAAAAGTCCCATCTGCGATCGAAACAGAGTCTTTACCTTTCAATGCATTATTTTTGGCTGTGACATTGATCGTTCCGTTCGTTATAACTAAATCATCTTTACTGCGAATGCCATTACTATAGTTTCCCGTCACATCCAGCGTTCCTGAGCCATTGATTGTCAAATCATCTTTGCTGAAAAATGCAGCGTCCGGCTCAGTTACATCAGCAGTAGCGAATGTATAATCCGTTCCATCAGATAAGCTATTTTTTGAATCCTCTGCTAGGGTTGTGATTACTTTTTGAGCCTGCTCAACATAAATCGTAGAAGAAGAATCATTGGTGATCGCCGCATTATTTAATACTAAATGAACAACTTCATCCTTCGCACTGATCTTTATCTGACCTTTATAATCGCCAGACAAAATATACGTTCCACCAGCAGTGATCGAGATCAAACCATCCTTTTCAGAAGCTCCTGAGCCATCGATTTTACTTTCTGAGTCTTTTAATGTGATTTTTGTAGCCGTGGTTTCATCATAGCTTTCTTCAAAATCTTCATCGTCATATGCACCATATTTATTTTCAGACGTTTTTGTAGCTTGTGCGACGGTCTTCGTTGCTTGTTGCGAGGTGCTGACAGCTGTTTTGTCTTCATTATTTGAAGTCTGACTGTTACAGCCAGCAAGTACCAGCAAAGTCAAGACCAATAACGTCGGGCTTATTTTTTTTCGTTTCATTCTATCACCTACAATTCTTCTCTATTGGTTGAAACTTTACCTGAAACTATCGTTAGATTTCCATTTCTGACGCGCATAGCATCCATCAATTCTTTTTCCGTTGTGCTGTCTTTTAAAGTAATCCGGTAGCGTAATTCATATAAGCTGCCCATATTCGTTGTTTTAACCGAATCCAAAGTGGAGGAATAAGCGTATTTTTGAAATAGATCATCAAACAAACCAGGGTAATCAAGATCTTCTGGAATCGTGATCTTGATTTCTCTTTCCGCAATCTTTTGTTTTTCACCAAAATGAATGGTATTAAGCATTAATAAGAACAGAGCAATAATTATAGAAAATAGCGCAATATAGCCAACATATCCCATACCCGTTGCTAAGCCGATCCCCATTGACCAGAAAATACTTGTGATTTCTCTTGCACCACCTGCTACAGAACGAAATCTGATCAAGCTAAACGCACCCAACACTGCTACTCCTGTACCTAAATTTCCATTGACCAACATGATGACCAGTTGGACTAAGACAGGTAGGACTGCTAGTGTGATCACAAAATTTTTACTGTAGACATTACGATACATGTGGACCCACGCTACTAATAATCCTAAAAAGATCGATGTCAGGATACAAACAAGTAATTGTTTAAATGATAAATCAACTGAACTTTCCACTAACAAACTAGACAACATGATAAAAATCCTCCCTACAATATAAATAACGCTGATAGGTTTGAGCATATTTAGAAAATGAACATGGATAAACTTCTAATTCTGCTAGTATCTCAGAGAACCATAAAGGATAAGCTCCAAGGGCTTTTACCTCCATTAAGACATCGATTTCTGGTGCCACTCGTTCACCAACATCGGTTAAGTCCTTATTTAAATGACCTTGTCTAAAACGGATATTAAAATCAAAAGTAATACGGAACTCTTGATCCTCCAAAGCGAATAACGCTCGGCGGTCATAGGCAATCATTACTTTGGGTTCTAGTCTTTTTCGAGCAAACAGCCAGTCGATTTCTTGTTTGATCTGTTGCTCTTTCGCTGATTTCAACCTAAGCGAATGCGGATGTTGAAGATAATATTTTGCTGTTTGATAAGATAACGATATTCGCCGTTTATAAACAACTCCTTGTACCTTCTTTTTGATCTCCAAGAAGACATCTGATTGTTCTTTAGGTACACCGTAGCTTCTGATTCGGAATTTTTCTTTATAAGCTGGCTTTGCGATCGAATGTCTAATCATTTCATAATCTTGGGTATCAAAGTAAACAGAGAGAATCGTGTGCAGCCCATATTCATCTTCTTGCATGTAGACCAGTAATTTTTCTCTTAATTTATGATACATTTCATAAGACAACGCATATTTTTTCTCTTTTCTTTGAAAACTATTTTTTAATTTAACCATACGTCTCTCTCCTTTAACTGAATTCATTGTAAAAAAGGAAACATAAATAAAACTTAAAGTTGTTTAAATTATGTGAGAAATATAAAAAAAGACTATGAAGTAGCTTTGTGAGTTACTTCATAGTCTTTTTTAAAATAAATAATTTACCGAAGCTGAAGCACTTCATTCTTATTTCTCAGAATGAAACACTTCTGCCCACATTTCAATTAAAAATCGAACAATTATTGACAGTCAACGCATTGTCTATGCTCAATACTTTTTTGAAAATCGATTAAGTTAAAAGCTCATATACCGGCGTATATTCTTTGTTTTGATCTTTTGCGACAGCCTCTATAGTCAAATGGTTTTTATAGGTATTGATTCCTGTAGAAATCGTTGCGTTTTCTTTTGCAGCTTGAACGATTCCTTTATTAGCAATGGTTACAGCGTAGGGAATCGTTGCGTTCGTTAATGCGAATGTTGATGTCCTCGGTACTGCTCCAGGCATATTAGCAACAGCATAATGAACAACGCCGTGCTTGATATAGGTCGGATGATCATGGGTCGTGATCTGGTCAGTCGTTTCAAAGATCCCTCCTTGATCGATGGCGATATCAACAATGACTGCACCTGGCTTCATTTGCTTGACCATTTCTTCAGTGACAAGTTTTGGCGCTTTGGCGCCAGGAATCAACACCGCACCAATGACAACGTCTGCTTCTTTGACTTTATTTTCGATATGATACGCGTTTGAAATCAGTGTTTGGACGTTATTACCAAAAAGATCATCCAGTTCCGCCAGCCGATTCGGGTTGACATCCAATATAGTCACTTTCGCTCCGAGACCGATAGCTATTTTTGCCGCATTCGTACCAGCAACTCCGCCTCCGATGATCACGACTTTTCCACGCTCAACACCAGGAACGCCGAAAAGCAAGATCCCTTCTCCTCCTTTCGGTTTTTCTAAAAACTGTGCACCGATTTGAACCGACATTCTGCCGGCAACTTCGCTCATTGGTGTCAATAAAGGCAATGTATGATTCAAACTCATTGTTTCATATGCAATAGCAGTAACATTACGATCAATCAAGGCATTCGTCAATTCAGGTTCAGGTGCAAGATGCAGATAGGTAAATAAAATTAACTCATCATGAAAATACTCAAACTCTCGCGGTAGTGGTTCTTTGACTTTGATCACCATTTCTGATTGCCAAACTTTAGCAGTATCCGCTTCAATGACAGCACCAACTATTTCGTATTCCTGATCTGTAAAACCTGATCCGAGGCCTGCTCCACGTTCGATAACAACCTCATGACCTGCTCCAACTAAACTAACGACCCCGGAAGGAGTTATGGCTACTCTATTTTCATTATTCTTAATTTCTTTAGGAATTCCAATACGCATTTTTATCACCTCGCTGATTTATTTTAAACAACTAATGTTCGTTCATTACTAAAATGCTCATATGTTTTTTCTACGGCGATTTTTTCAAGTGTTTCAACAAGTGTATAGACTTCTTGGTAGGTATTATACAAAGCTATGGGTGCTAAGCGAATGACATTCGGTTCCCTAAAATCTGGAATAATGCCTGCTTGTTTTAATGATTTACAGATTCGATATGCTTCTTGGTGTTCTAAACAAACGTGACCTCCACGGCGATAGTCCTCTCGAGGATTTCCGACACTATAGCCATAACGTTCTAGCTTTTCATCGATCAAATACATTAGATAAGCTGTGATCAGCAGTGATTTTTCACGAATCTTTTCCATACCGACTTCATTAAAAATATTTAGGGTTCCTTCCAAAGGCGCCATAGCTAAAAAGCTTGGTGAACCGATTTGCCAACCGCTGGCATCATGTTGGTGTTCAAACTGATGTTTCAATTCAAATTGAGTATCGTCTTTGTTTCCCCACCAACCAGCTAATCCAGGAGTCTCTTCAAAATGTTTTCTATTCATATATAGCCCAGCAATCGAACCAGGCCCTGCTGAAAGATATTTATAGGTACACCAGACTGCAAAATCTGGTTGAACCTCTTTAAAATCCATTGGAATTGCACCTATTGCATGACACAGGTCCCATCCGATCAAGATCCCTCTATCATGGGCGGCCTTGGTTACTTTCTTCATATCAAGTACCTGAGAACTTCTGTACAAAACAGTCGGCAGCAAAATGATCGCAACATCGTCTGTCATCGCAGCGATCACCGCATCTTCGTCGATCAAACGACCATCAGCACTTTTTACTACCTTAACGGCTTCATTAGGATCGTATCCGCGTAAGCGCACCTGGCTGTCGATCGCATAGCGATCTGTCGGGAAATTTAGATCGTCAACTAAAATTTTATAACGTTCTTTTGTCGGTTTGTATAATGTGCTAATACACTGATGAATATTTATAGTTGTACTTCCAGTGATCACGATTTCATCTGGATATGCATTGATCAATGGAGCGGATAATTCACCTAACTTTCCAGCATAATGAAATAAGCCGTCCCATAGTTTGATTCCTTCCTTTTTCCAAGTTTCCAGCATTTTTAGCAATGCCTCTTCTGCATCTTTAGAGGCTAGCCCTAAAGAATTTCCATCCATATAGATTTCATCTTCCTGAACATAAAAACGTTCTCTGATGTTCTTTAACGGATCATTCTCATCCAACCATTGTGCATATGCACGATCTGCTTGAAAATTATTTTTCATTACTATCACCTTTCTTTTTTCCACTATTTCTATCTAAATAAATCAATCATTGCTCATCTATGCTAAAGTTTTTTCTCGATTCACTTTAACAAAGGCTATGATTGCCAGCAAAGAGAAAATACCAATACCACTTAGCAAATAAATTGCGATCGTCCACGACTGATATTCTTCACTAATTTCTGTAACTATAGGAGTACCTATAAAAATCCCTATATAATAAAATAAATTGATAAACGAGATACTCGAACCAATCAATTGCTCTTGCCCAACCACTTTTGGTGCTAAAATCATCACACAGGATGATGCTAAGCTAGCTCCAGCAGATAAAGTAAACAATTGTCCGATAAACATCACTTCATTAGACAAAAAGGCCATCCACAATGTCGAAATAGATAATAAAAGAAACGAACAAACAATCACGATTTTTCCTTTTTTCGTTTTATCGATCAAATATCCAGCTACCGCACCAAAAGGTATGCCGAATAAACCAAAATAACCTGTATATCGATTTGCCAAAGTTTCTGATAGACCATACAGTTGTGTATAAATCAGAGGATAAAGATTGATAAAAGCGAACAAAATAAAGGCCATCCCGCCTTGGGCCAAAGCCAAAAGACAAATCGATCTATTTTTAATCGTTTTTTTCATAGTGACCTTCTCTTCTGTTTGACTTTCCACTTCATAGACTGTGGGCTCATCAAATAGAATGAGATAAATAAATAATAAGAAAATAGAACATACAGCGACAAGTAACCATAGAAAACGAAGACCATACAATTGAGTCAGTGGTTTAAATATATTCATCGCTAACATCGACCCCAGTGCTGAAAAAGTTCCCCAAAGCCCTGTCGCTATGCCGCTATTTCCTTCTTTAAACCAATAATTGATCAGGACGATTCCTACCATAATGATCATCGAAAATGAAATGCCTTCTATGACTCTGGAGAGCAATAATGAGAAATAACTGGTAGAAAAATACCCCCAAAGGTTTCCTACAGCCAAACAGCTCATTAACCCAACTAGCAGTTTTTTCGCACTAAAATGTGACACTAAAGCACCTCCCGGAATCGCTAAAAAGATACCAGAAACTGTAAAAACTGCCATCAACCATGAAATCATAGGCAAACTAACCCCAAGTTCCTGACTCAATTCACTCTGAATAGGAACCAATTTTAATTGGCTTAATGAAACGACCACTCCACCTGAATAAAGCAACAAAAATTTTAACCATTTGTTTCTCAACATAAAGAACACTCCTTTTTGGTTCCTTTTTCGATTGAAGAAACACTGCTTTTACTAGTAAAATAGTTAGCATCTCAAGATAGCTTTATCATAAAGGAATCGATCCATTTTTGTATATAAAAAAAAGCACAGAATGGAAACGCATTCTTTGCAGAATAAACAATATTTACTCATTTTTTTTACAATCTGAAATAGCTAGAAAAACCACTGATTATAAACTATAATAAATGTACAAAATAAGTCACGAATCACAATTAGGAGGTAGATCAATGGATAAAACTGATTATAAGCTCTTACAAATCCTACATGGAAATTCACGTATTTCTATTGTTGAACTCTCTCGTCAGGTCAATTTAAGTCGTCCCAGCGTAAAAGAACGAATCGATAAATTGATTGAAAAAGGTATTATCAAAAATTTCACGATCCAAACATCTTTAAACCAGTACAATGAAGCAATCACCTTCTTTTCCGAATTGAGCCAAGTCACCTTACCCATTGAAAAAATAATTTCTACGCTGAAACAGATGCCGCAAGTCAATGAAGTCCATATCGTCAGCGGTGAAGTCAATTACCTTGTAAAGGCCACTGTTCAAAATACAACCGAAATGAAGGAGTTACTTGCAAAATGGATGAGCTTCGCTAAAGTCAAGAGTTCAATCATCTTAGAAACCCCTATTGAAAATCAATATCATTTTGAATCAGGCGATTAAATCAAAAGCTCTCTTGAAAAAGAGTCTTTTCCTCAATATATGTGAATCGTTTCACTAATATTTCCTAAAAAAAAGAACCGATCAATGATCAGCTCTTTTCTGCTATTTTTATTCAACAAACTCAAATTCAAATTCAGCTATTCTAACAATATCTCCGTCTTTTGCTCCACGTGCTCGTAATGCTTCATCCACGCCCATACCACGTAATTGACGGGCAAAACGCATCACACTTTCATCATGTTCAAAGTTCGTCATTTGGAATAATTTCTCCAATGATTCACCCGACAAGATCCAAGTGGCATCAGAGTCACGATCAATGCTAAATTGCGGACCTTCAGATTGGAAACCATAATGAACAGTATCTTCAACGATTTCTTCTTCATATAACGGAAATTCTGGAGTAACCTCAAGTAAATCAGCTGTTGCATTCAGCAATGGTTCGATCCCTTTACGGGAGATACCGGAGATAGGGAAAATCGGTAAATGATCAGCATACTCATCTGTTCGTTCTTTCTCGATCTGTTCCTTGAATTTTTTTAAGTTCTCTTCAGCTTCAGGCATATCCATCTTGTTAGCAACGATGATTTGCGGACGTTCCATTAAGCGGAAATTATGAGAAGCAAGCTCTTTATTGATTGCCAAATAATCTTCATATGGGTCACGACCTTCCATTCCGCTCATATCGATCACATGCAGAATCACTCGTGTTCGTTCGATATGGCGTAAAAACTGAGTTCCTAAGCCCACACCTTGAGAAGCCCCTTCGATCAGTCCTGGTAAATCAGCAGCAGCAAAGTTACGGCCATCGGTTGTTGAAACCATTCCAAGATTTGGCACAAGTGTCGTAAAGTGATAAGCACCAATTTTAGGTCGCGCAGATGAAATGACTGAAAGTAATGTAGATTTCCCAACAGATGGAAATCCAACCAGACCGACATCAGCTAAAACTTTCAACTCTAATTCGATTCGTCTTTCTTGACCTGGTTCCCCGTTTTCGGCAATTTCTGGTGCTGGATTTTTTGCAGACGCAAAACGAATATTTCCACGACCGCCGCGGCCGCCTTTTGCTACAGTCAACGTCTGACCATTTTCGATTAAGTCACCGATCAAAACTCCTGTATCTGCATCACGTACGGTTGTACCTGGTGGCACTTTGACAAACGTGTCTTCTGATCCGCGTCCGTGCATTCCTTTGCTCATGCCATTTTCTCCAGGCTGGGCTTTAAAATGACGGTTAAAACGAAAATCCATCAATGTGCGCAAGCCTTCTTCAACGATTAAAATCACATCGCCGCCGCGACCTCCATCGCCGCCTGCTGGACCTCCGTCCGGTACATATTTTTCTCTACGAAAAGCTACCATTCCATCGCCGCCTTTACCGGCCTTGACGTCGATCGTTACCTGATCTAAAAACATGGACATAATTTGTCCTCCTATTCTAAATAAATTGAAATAAGATTTTTATGCTACTCATTATTTCATTCATTGGATTTAACTATTCACTGCGAAACAGCTGACTGTTTCACTACGTTCCATAAACGGAACTGCTGTTTGAAAGCCTTTCTTATTGTAAAGGTTAATGCTGCATTTGTCTAGTTACTTTCGTTATTATGAGCTTAAATTAACCATAGTTTTTGTTTTCTTCCTCTTTCTGCTTATTCTTTGATCCCAGCCCTTTTTGAGACCTCCATTGATCAAAAGACAAGATTTTTGACAAAAATCGAAAAAGCGTTCATGCTATATATAGCGGATATCTACCTTTTTCAACTGAGGTAGTATATTGTGTTGTCTGCTTTATACATTTTATATACTGTTTTTGTGTTCAAAATTTTGGATGAACGGTGAGAAAATATCAAAATAGACAAGCTATTTCTTGATATTCTCTTAACCTTAATTATCAAAGGAGGAAATTTAGCATGACAGTAAAAGTAGGTATTAATGGATTTGGACGTATTGGTCGCCTTGCGTTTCGCCGGATCAAAGAGGTTTCTGATGATATTGAAGTGGTGGCAATCAATGATTTAACTAGTCCAACTATGTTAGCTCAATTATTGCAATTTGACTCTACTCATGGCACTTATCCGGGAAAAGTAACGGCAACTGACGACTCAATTGTGGTGGATGGCCAAGAAACGAAAGTTTATGCAGAAGCTGATGCCAGTAAATTGAAATGGGTCGAAGAAAATGGTGTCGATATCGTTTTAGAATGTACTGGTTTTTATACTTCTGAAGCGAAAGCACAAGCCCATTTGGATGCGGGTGTCAAACGCGTAGTGATCTCTGCTCCAGCTGGAGACATGAAAACGATCGTTTACAATGTAAATGATGATACATTAACATCTGACGACAAAATTATTTCAGCAGGTTCTTGTACAACGAACTGTTTAGCACCAATGGCATTTTTCTTAAACAATGAGTTTGGTATTGAAGTTGGTACAATGACTACAGTTCATGCCTATACATCAACTCAAATGCTCTTAGACGGACCAGTTAAAGGCGGAAACTTGCGTGCCGCTCGTTCTGCAGCTGATAATACGATCCCTCACTCTACTGGAGCAGCTAAAGCAATTGGTTTAGTTATTCCAGAATTGAACGGAAAATTACAAGGTCACGCACAACGTGTCCCAGTCGTAGACGGTTCATTAACTGAGTTAGTGTCGATCTTAAAAACAAAAGTAACCGCTGATCAAGTCAACGAAGCAATCAAAAAACATACAGTTGATAATCCTTCATTTGGCTATGACGACCGCGAAATCGTTTCAGGTGATGTCATTGGTACTACAGAAGGATCGATCTTCGATCCAACACAAACAGAAGTAACTTCTGCTGGTGAATTCCAATTAGTCAAAACCGTTGCTTGGTATGATAATGAGTATGGCTTTACTTGCCAAATGATTCGTTTACTAGAAAAATTTGCTAATTTATAATTTTTTCTTATAGAGATAATCCCGCCAGCCGCTGAGTTGCTGACGGGATTATTTATTTTCAATGTTTACTTAGGCATTCTCAGCAATATATTCAACTAAACGTTCCGTTTCATCCCAACCTAAACATGGATCAGTAATGGATTGACCAAACACCTTGCCGTTTGCTTCTTGCCGTCCACTTTCAAGGAAACTTTCGATCATAAAGCCGCGAACCCACTGTTTCATATCATTGTTCCAAGAACGATTGATCAATGTTTCTTTGACGATACGGATTTGTTCTTTGTATTGTTTACCGGAATTATCATGATTGGTATCGATCACAATAAATGGATTTTTATACCCGCCTGATTTATATAATTCTACTACTTTCAATAAATCTTCATAATGATAATTAGGAATATTTTTCCCATATTCATTTAGCCCTCCACGTAAAACAACATGAGCCAATGGGTTGGAGCTAGATTCCACTTCTAATCCATTAAAAATAAATTCTTGTTTTTGTTGAGCGGCATATAAAGAGTTGAACAGTACATTTAAGTTGCCGCTAGTTGGATTTTTCATTCCTGTAGGCTGGTCGATTCCGCTGGCCACAAAACGATGTTGCTGATCTTCTACTGAACGAGCACCGACTGCAATGTAGCTGACTAGATCCTGTACAAATTCTAAATTTTCTGGATAAAGCATCTCATCTGCTGTTGTCAATCCTGTCTCACTGATCACGCGATTATGCAAGCTGCGGACAGCCGCGATCCCTTTGATCAAGTTACTTTCTCCATCAGGATTTTGCTGATGAAGCAGCCCTTTATAGCCGTCGCCATTTGTTCTTGGTTTATTCGTATAAACACGTGGGACCATAAATACCTTATCCTGTACTTTTTCCTGCAATTTTGCCAAACGAGTAACATATTCCATCACCGCTTCTTCATCATGAGCAGAACATGGACCAATCAATAATAAAATCTTTTGACTTTTCCCTTCTATGATCTCCTTCAATTCATGATCCCGAAGTGCTTTTTTCTCCGCTTGCTCTTTCGTTAATGTGGACAAAGTTTTTACTTGGTCAAAATCGATCGTCTTGCTTAATGCTTTAAAACTCATAGAATAACTCCCCCTCATTTTTCTGGTGCTCAAACAATAAAAAAAGCCCCGCCTTTTCATTTCTGAAAAGGACGAGACGTATGGACTCGTGTTACCACCTTTGTTTACAATCAGCTCACACTCATTGCCTTAATAGGTACAAATATATACCCTGGCACAATAACGGGCGCGCACTAACCGTCACAGCCTACTTCATTCGGTGTGAAGTTCAAAGAGGAATTCGGATAATCCAAGTTTGTGCGCCTCTCAACTACCGGCTACTTTCTGTACACCTGTCTTATCTTACTATTTCTTATCGATACTTTTATTGTTTATTGAAGCTATTGTAAGAGATTCTTCAATCATTGTCAATCATTTTTATAATCAAATGACAAAAAGCCAAACAAAAGTATCTAAACTACTGGTTGGCTTTTTCAAATGGAACACTATTCTTTTGTTTGATTTTTCTTTTTCTGCTGACATTCTTCACAAATCCCATGAAAGGTCAAGCGATGATCTTTCACCATGAAATGATAGCGCTGTTCGATCACTTGCTCCACTTCACCAAGAAGGTCTTCTTCGACTTCTTGAATATTGCCGCATTCCAAACATAATAAATGATGATGGAAGTGTTTGGCGCCTTCTTTGCGTAAATCATAACGGGCTAGCCCATCATTAAAACTTACCTTATCGACGACTTTTAAATCTGTCAATATTTCCAGTGTGCGGTAAACAGTGGCTAAACCGATTTCAGGGCTTTTTTGTTTGACTAAAAAATAAATTTCTTCTGCTGATAAGTGATCTTTTTCATTTTCTAGTAAGACTAAAACCGTTGCTTCTCGTTGAGGCGTTAGTTTGAATCCAGATTCATGCAGTTGTTGTTTCGTTTTCTTTAAAGCAGCAGTTGAATCCATAGTTGGCAGCCCCTTATTTAGAATGATTTTAAACTAGGGTCTGATTCCCTAGAGTTAGATTATAATTAGTATAAAATAACTACAGAATATTTGCAAGTGATTCTCAATTAGAATGAAAAAAGATTTATTTTTCCTCTTTCTCCACTTCCGTTAAAATAGTAAAACCAGATTCCTGCTTGATCTTCCCTTGTTTTAGCAAGCTGCCGATCGCTCGTTTGAATTGAGCTTTGCTGATGCCAAAAGTCTGCTTGATCTCCTCAGGATTCGATTTATCAGTAAAAGGAATCTTATGATCTGCAGCTCTTTCTAAGAAGGTCAAAATCATCAGCGCATCATCACTGATGACTTCATATCCTCTTGGCTTCAATGAAAGATTTAGCACGCCATCAGGACGTACACCGATGACTCTACCATTTACTTTTTCACCCAGGCGCGGCTCTTGATAACGCTCTGAAGGATGGATGAAACCTATTTGAAAATCGTCCGTTAGGATAAATGTCCCCGCCATTTTTAAACGATAAACAATACCGCTGATATTCTTATTTTTTAAGTCTTCTGTTCCAGGCTTAGCCATTGCTTTAAACAATTTTTCATCTGCTAATTCACCCCAAATACGGTCTTTGTCATCGACTTTGAGTGCGATCATTAGTTGGTCATCTTTCTTAGGCCATAATTCGCGCATAACAGGCAATTCATCAAGAGATACCACTACATCCTTGTCCTTTAAGCCAATGTCGACAAAAGCCCCCAGATCTCGTCTAGTGCCTGTTACTGTACCAAAAGCAAATTGACCAATTCGAGCTGCTGGAATCACCGTTGTCATCTCCGGCTCTTGCTTTTGATTCAAATAGCCGAACCCTTCAACGGCTTCACCGATTTCATGAGTCCCTTCTTCTTTTGCTAAACGAAAAGTGATCCCGTTTTTTTGTAAAAAGTAATATCCCTCATTTTCATCGATCACCAATGCGGTAAATATTTTTGCTAATAATTCGTTCATAATATGCTCCTTCTGGCCTTAGCCTAAAAAAATGCGTAATAAAGCTACCGTTACGATCCCGACTAAAACGGTTTTCATTAAATCTTTCGTACGAACAGCTACGAGTAAAGTTGGAATACAGCTTAGCGCTTCTATTACTTTTACTCTAGGAAAACCTGTTGTCTGAGCTTCTAAAATACTCTGAAATAAAAGCGCAGTCAAGATGCAAATAGGAATAAACGATAAAAATCGTAAAAACCATTTAGGAAAATCCACACGTTTGGAAATCAGGAAAGGCAAAATCCGTGGAATCCAAGTGACCAATGAGCATCCTAATATGGTCAACAGCACATAATTATTCATCGTGATAATTCACCACCCCAACGGTACAGCCTAATAGTGTAGAAAATAAAACTGAAAGTTCTGGAGAAAAGAAGCCCATAAATAGATACAGCGAAACGATCACCGTTCCTAAAACGATCAATGTTTCTTTGGTGTGTTTTTTTATTGGGTCGTCCAACTGCAATATGAATAAACCAGCAAACATCGCAACTAATGCAAAATCTAAGCCAAGTAAATATGGATCCGGAATCCAAGTACCTAATAATCCGCCAATAACCGTGGCAAGAATCCACGCAGCATAAGCCGTGATGTTCAATCCGTGTGTCCATGCCGAAGTGACACGGTTTTCATTATTCAAAGCAGACATCAAGACACCGTATGATTCGTCGGTTAAAAGCGTTCCGATGCCGATGCTTGTAATCAGAGGCTCCTGTTTAAAATATGGAGCAACAGACATGCTCATTAAAAAATGACGTAAGTTTACTAAAAAAGTAGTAAAGATAATTGCTGAAACTGGTGAATGAATTGCCAGCATGCCGCAAATAATAAACTGAGCACCTCCGGCATAAACCAAAATGGACATTAGTGCGATTTCCAAGATCGATAGACCGACATTTTTACCAACCACTCCGGCGGCGATTCCAATGCCTAAGTAGCCTAAAATTGTTGGAACACAAGCCATTATCCCTTCTTTAAATGTGTTATATTCTTTTTTTTCCATACTGTTTCTCCTTGTATTTCAGCCAATCGTCATTGGCTGTTTTCATCCATATATAGAGCAAATAATTCTGTTCTAAAAAATACAGGCATTCGCGTTTGATCTGTTTTGTATAGACATAATGCCCTATGCGATGGATCCAGAAGGAAAACGAGACAAAAGTACAAAGACCTTTGCCTCATCTATTTCTTCTAGAAAACACCGATTATCTTCCTGCATTTCTTGAAGCATTTCCTTTGAACCAGCCCGTTTTAGCATTGATCGTCACTAAATACTGACCATCTCCACCATAGAGATTATAATAACCTTCTCCATCAATGATCCTTGCAGGCTGTAAAGAGTAGTTGCCTGCTGTAATGTAACCACGCTCGATACAAGTAGCAATGACTTTCTCTTGAACGCCAGGTGCCCAAACCCATGCTGGATTGCTCATATCACTAACGTCATTTGCATCTGCAGTGTAAACAGGTGCAGTATAAACACCATCAGCATTGGCAGGTGTAAATGTACTTGCATTTGGTTGTCCGCCATTAGCAGGCTGTGCACCATTTCCTTGATTATCATAAGTAGCTGTATTGCCAACTGTTGACTGACTATTTGCTTGATCGACGGCTGCTTGCTGTTGAGCTGCCGTTGCTGCTTCTAGCTCAGTCAATGCTTGATCCGCTTTTGCTAGCGCCTCTGTTAGTGGCTTACGCAAGTTATCGCTTTTAACTTGATCAACTTCAGTTTTAGCGGCATTATAGGTCTCTCGTGTCAAAGCTTCGGTTGTTTGATCATCTTTATAGACAACTTCAACTGCGGCTTTAGCTTTTTGTAATTGATCATATTGTGTGATTGCTTGATCGATCCCTTGATTGATCAAGTTATCAAATTCGTCTTTTTCATTATGTTTGCTAATATCGACTTTTTTGTCGGCTTTGATTGCAACATCATTTAATTTATTTCCAGAAATAACAGGTTGATCAAATAGCTCGTTGACTTGTGAAAGTGCCGTTTGTTTCGTCGTAACCTTGTCGTACAGCGCTTGTAATTTATCGTAGTCTTGATCATCTTTCAATGTGTCCAGATTTTCTTTGATCGTTTTCGGGCTCAAATTGACCATCTCTGGTTTGATGAATAGTTGTTTATCATCGGTAAAATAACTATTTAATTCTTTTTCCGTTTGAGAAGCAAGTTTTTCATTCGTTTTAGACACTTTTGTTCCGTCAGAGGCTTCTTTTTGTGTTTGACTATAGGCAAACCATGAACCTCCTGCAAGTACTACAACTGCTGCTAGAACAATTGATAATTTTTTATAGTTTTTTGGTTTAGACGGTTTTGAATCGTCAGATTTCGGTTCATCTTTAGTAGTCGAAGTCGCAGGTTTTGCAAAATGATCTTTCGCAGAAGATGACCCTTCTTCGCCATCTTTAAAAAAGATTGGTGCTGCATCCATTTCAATTTCTTCTGGCTTTTTACTATTAGAAGGAATTTCATTTGCTTCTTTCGGTAATGCTTTTGGACCAATCGGTTTTTCTTCAGGTTTAACAAACTTAGTGATTCCTTCTTTTGGTGTATTATTCATTGGTTCTTCAGTTTGTTTTTTATCCTCGTCTGTAGGTTTCACTTCATCTTGTCCTTTGTCGTTAGATTCTACTTCTGATTCAATGACTTGTTCTGTTCCTTCAGAATCAATCTCATCCTTTATTGCCTCTACCTCCTTAACCTCTTCGTTTTCTACAACATCTCTTGGTTCATCCGTAGAGGTTAAGTCTGTGCTATCTTGTTCATTTTTGTGATCGTTGATATACTGGGCTAGTGCACCAGTATCTTCAATAACCGCTTCTTTGTCTTCAATTATTTTCTCAGATTCTTGTCCACTTTCCTCAGTAGTCGTGCTAGCTTCTTCTTGTTGCTCGTTAAACATTGTCATGACATGACCGATACTCATATCTTTTAGTTCCGACCACTCAATGTTTTCATTTTGTTTTTTATTAAGAAAACTTGAGGTTGATTCTTCATCGTTGATGATCGTTTCTGTGTTCGTTTCATCTGTTGACATTTTTTCGCTTTTTTGGTCTTCTTTAAAAGAATGACCACAATTTGGACAGATTTCTTCTTTATTATCTATTTCAGTTCCGCAATTTGGACATTGTTTCGTCATTCATTCCGCCTCACATTCTATCATTCAAGTAAATCTAATCTACCATAAAAACGCCGTTCTTCCAATATGTACTATCTAACTTTTTTGTTACGATTATTTAAAAAAAGAGTGAAGCAAAACTAAACAAAAGTTTTGCTTCACTTTAAAACTTAGATAAACAGCGTTCTATCAGCTATCTTTATTCATTTTTAACCGTAACTACTCTTATTCTAAAAAGTCTTTTAATTGTTTAGAACGAGATGGATGGCGTAATTTACGCAATGCTTTCGCTTCGATTTGACGAATACGCTCACGAGTTACGCCAAATACTTTTCCAACTTCTTCTAATGTCCGAGTACGTCCATCATCTAGACCAAAACGTAAACGCAGGACATTTTCTTCACGGTCAGTTAGTGTATCTAAAACGTCTTCTAATTGTTCCTTCAACAATTCATATGCTGCATGTTCAGCAGGACTTGTTGCATCTTGGTCCTCGATAAAATCACCAAGATGAGAATCGTCTTCTTCACCGATCGGTGTTTCTAAAGAAACAGGCTCCTGTGCGATCTTTAAGATCTCACGTACTTTTTCAGTTGGAAGGTCCATTTCTGCACCGATTTCTTCAGGTGTTGGTTCTCTGCCTAAGTCTTGCAGTAATTGACGTTGGATTCGGATCAATTTATTGATCGTTTCTACCATATGCACTGGAATCCGGATCGTTCTTGCTTGGTCAGCGATCGCACGTGTGATCGCTTGACGAATCCACCAAGTCGCATACGTTGAAAACTTGAATCCTTTACGGTAATCAAATTTTTCAACGGCTTTCATCAAGCCCATGTTTCCTTCTTGAATCAAGTCAAGGAATTGCATACCGCGACCAACATAACGTTTAGCAATCGAAACCACTAAACGTAAGTTAGCTTCTGCCAAACGCTGTTTCGCTTCTTGATCTCCTTCTTCGATCTTCAAGGCAAGCTCAACTTCTTCTGCTGCTGTCAGCAATTGAACACGGCCGATTTCTTTTAAGTACATACGTACAGGGTCATTGATTTTGACACCCGTAGGAGCAGATAAATCTTCCATTTGGGCCTTTTCAGCAACTTTTTCATCTTTTTTAAGACTATGTTCACTAGGGTCGCCATTTTCATCTACAACACTGATACCAGCGTCTTCAACTTTTTGGATCAATTTTTCCATTTCATCTGCATTCAATGTAAATGGTGTTGCTAATGTGTTTGTTAGATCATCATAAAAAACAGTTCCTTTAGGCTTGTTTTTCTTGATAAAGGCTGCCAGTGCAGCTGCATATTTTTTTTCTGTTTCTTTTTCCATGAAAAGAAGGCCCCCTTCATTTTTCCATTCAGCTAAATCTATAAATAATAGTCAAATACATGCTCTTGATCAATTCATTAAGAGGCTGTACGACTTTTTTGCAATTGTCTTACTAAGCCGATGACTTCAATAGATAGCTCATCAACCAATTGTTTGTTGCCAATTCGTTCTGCTTCTTTTTTTTGCTGTTGCTTTAAAGAAATTTGTTCTTCCAAGCTGGAATTCTGAATCACACGGATAACATCTGCGATTTCGCGATCCGAACTTTCTTCAGAAATCTTTTGAAGAGAAATATCGATAGCTAGCTTCTTTGTCGGTTCGTCTTTCAAATAGTCAACAAAATCAGCAAGTAAAAAATCACTGTGGATACTCATATAGCTGTCCAAAAGTAAATATAACTCTTGATACTGATCGTGTGCAAAACTAAAATCAGTCAGCTGCATGACCTGATTACGAATCCCCTGTTCGTTCATTAAACGATAGATGAGGGTTCGCTCTGCTTTTTCTACTTGAGTCAAAGGCAATTTATTTTGAGCGGAAGGAATAACTTCTGCTTCAAAAAATTCAGGTGGTTCGAACATCCCGTCCATCTCCATAGCAGGCGGTGGTGGCGGTGCTTGCTGTCGTTCTCTTCTTTTGACCGACCGTTGTTGTGCTTCAAGTTGTTTTAATTGTTCTTCCAAGGAATGAAAAGATAATTGAAATTCTTGGGCCAACTGATTCAAATATCGATCTTTTTCTAACGGTGACTGAACGAGTAAAAGCTCTTGGAGTAGTTCATTAACATAATCCAACTGTTCTTTTTCGTTGTTCATATTTCTTGATAAGCGATGGTATTGCATTTTGAAGCTAAAAACCGTTTCGCGTCCATGAAGTGCAAGCTCACGGAAAGAATCACTACCATATTTTCTTAAATAGTCATCCGGATCAAGTTTTTCCGGGATACTAACAATACTTAGTTGGAAACGACTATGATCACTCAATAAAGAAATCGCCCGATTTGTTGCTTCCACCCCTGCTTTATCACCATCGTAGCAAATAACAAGTTCTTGAGCGACCCGCTCTAGTTTGCGAATTTGCTCATTTGTTAAGCTGGTTCCCATCGAGGCAACCCCGCTAGTGATCCCAGCTTGCCAAGCAGCAAGTACATCCATAAAGCCTTCAAATAAGAAGACAGTATTTTCTTTGCGGATTTCTTTTCGAGCCTTATCAAAGTTAAATAAAGTATCTCTCTTATTGAACAAGATCGTCTCGGGACTATTGAGATATTTCGGCATATCATCGCCCGAAAATTCTTCAGTTTTAAGAAGTCGTCCGGAAAAAGCAATAATATTTCCACGATCATCATTGATCGGAAACATCACACGCTGATAAAAACGATCTAAAAATTCACCGTTATCCCGCTGAATAAACAGACCAGATTCTTTAAATAATTCTTCAGCTATTTGTTCATTTTGAAAAACCTGACTTAAAAAATCACGTTTTTGCGGAGCAAAACCGATCTTGAACGTTTCAATCAACTCTTTCGTCAAACCACGTTCGAGCAAATAATTTAAAGCCGGCTCGCCAATTTGTGTATTCATCAATACGTGATGGTACAGATCCGCTGCTTTTTTATGCAGTTCAATCAATTTTCGATTTTGGATACTTTCAGTCGTGTCCCCATCATAAGAAGTATTCCAATCAATGGAAACAGGAATCTGTTCAAGCTCTGCAACTCTTTTGACTGATTCGGGGAAGCTGATCCCTTCGATTTCCTGCAGAAAATTAAAAACAGTTCCACCTTTTCCGCAGCCAAAACAGTGAAATATCTGCTTGTCTTCTGCTACCGAAAATGAAGGGGAACGTTCTTCGTGGAACGGACATAGACCCATATAGTTCTTGCCGGATTTTTTCAATTGAACATACTGTCCAACAACATCAACAATATTTGTTCGTTGCCTTACTTCCTCGATCACTTCTTGAGGAATTCGTTGTGCCACTGTTCTCACCTCCTAAAAAAAGCTAAAAGCTAATTCACGTGATAGTCAGTAAAAAAGCACTGAAGCCTTCAGCGCGATTTCCAAAAGACACAATTACACATGGTTCATTGTATCACATTCAGCATTATTTTCAAGTAAATTGCACTTTTATTTTCTTCTCGAAAAAATGATATTAATTAGTTTACATAAAATAAATATGGTTATTTGTAATAGTGCATACAAAAGAAGAAAACAGATGACGAACCATCTGTTTTCTCTCTCAATTAAACTCGTCGCTTTTTAGAGCTATTGATTCACTTGATCTTTATTATCTTGTGCTGTCCACAGTTCTTTGACAACAGGGATATTGCCCAATTCAGTCATATTGCTTGGTAAAATGACTGTGTTTGTCTCGCTTTTAACCACTTGTTTAAACGCTTCTATGCCCAGATAAGCTAGCGCCTGATCATTTAAATCGCTGTCTTTGATTGCCTGATTTAGAGCTAAAATTCTTTGTCTCTCAGCTTCAGTTGTAATTCGAATTTTTTCTGCTTCTGCATTTGCATCGATTTTAGTTCTTTCTGCGCGAGCCTCAGCGTCGATTTTAGTCTGTTTTGCTCGGGCTTCTGCATCGATTTGCATTTGAGATGCATTGGCTTCGGAGTCCAAAATGATCGATTGTTTTCGACCTTCCGAAATCGTGATCGTTGATTCTTTATCTCTGCTTGCTGTGATCAATTTATTCATTGAATTAACGATTTCATCAGAAACAGAGATTTCACCGATATTGATTCGGTCAATCGATAAACCGTACCCGGCAGTAATATCTTTCACACTTTCAAACAGGCTGACATTGATTTCTTCGGTACCGTTAAGCACCTCATTCAAATCCATTTTCCCGATGATGCCGCGTAGATTTGATTGACAATCTTGAATCATCGATGTAACAGAATCTTCATTGTCATAAACAAACGCACGAACATCCGTTACATGATATTTGATTGCTTCATCAACTTCTACGATAACATTATCTCTTGTAATCACGCTTTGAGATTCAATCTCTAAAGGCGTTTGCTTTAATGACACTCTGCCTCTAACTTTATAGAGCACTGGAATCAAAAAATGAAGACCGGGATCGATTGTTTTAACATATTTTCCGAAACTTTCAACGATTTTTACTTCTCCTTGTTGAACAATGATGACCATTTTCGACACAAGAATTAGAATTAAAACTAAAACGATAATAAAAATAAAAATATTAAGGATTATCAACATAATTCACATCACTTTCAAATAAATAATTATTTACAGTTACAAATAATTCAGTACTAGAAAAATCAACGACTTCCAACATTGCACCCTTTTCAGGAATGCCGTTGATTACACGATACATATAAGGACTACCGTAGATGCGAATCACGCCATTAAAATTATCTGTTGAAGATCGAAAACACTTTCCAATCGTTTTACGCATTTGATATTCACCACTCACAAGTACCCCTCCTTATTTTTCATTCACTTTTAAAGCTCTTTGATTGTTTTCCCTGCGCGCTTCATTTGGACAAGCCCAATCAATAACCGAACAACAATATTAATCACCATCATCACAGCAAAAATCGGTAACGTTTGGCTTGTTAAGAAACCAACTTCTAAAATATGATGGAACAACATCGCCGCAACATAAATACCGCCAATTGTCGTTACTGCAAGGAAAATCCGCAATGGATTAAACGGTAGACATGCCCTGACAACAGCCATACAGCTAATACCGATCAACAGATAATACATCAATGTCGTCGTTTCCATTTGAGCGAACTCTTGTCCTTTACCAATGAGATAAACAGCCACGATATTCAAAACAACTAGAACCGCATTTATTGAAGCATTTCGTAACGCTGTAGGTAAAAACTTACCCTTGACCTTGCGTTTATCCCCTTCAAATGAAAGGAAGAACGCTGGATAGCCTTCAATAGCCAAATCGATCAACGTGATTTGGATCGGAATAAATGGAAATGCAATTGCTGTGAACATACAAATCATCGATAAAATAAATGAATAGATCGTTTTGATGAAAAAGATACTGGCAACTTTCGTGACATTATTGACCACGCGTCTACCTTCAAATAAAACTTCCGGTAACGTTGTAAAATCAGAATCCAATAAGACCAAATTAGAAATTTGTCTGGTCGCACCGTCTCCTTCAGCCATCGCGATACTACAATCTGCTTCACGTAAAGCTAGAACATCGTTTACACCGTCTCCTGTCATTGCTACAACGTGATCATGATCTTTTAATTCACGAACGATCGTCCGTTTTTGCTGAGGCGTCACTCGGCCGAACACCGTATATTCATGAACTGCTTTGCGAACCTCTGCTTCTGTTTCCATCGTGGATAAATCAATATATGACTCATATCCAAACAAACCAGCACGACGAGCGATATTAGAAACGGTCACTGGATTATCTCCAGAAATGACTTTTAGATCGATTCCTTCTTCACGTAAATAAGCCAACGTTTCATTCGCATTTTGACGAATCGGATCATCGATTTCTAATACAGCTAACGGCTCTAAATAAGGCATCTCTTGTTCATCTAAACGCGTATTCCCAGCGATTCCAAGCATCAACACTCGATACCCGTTTTCTTGCGCATCCAAAACTTCCTTAGGTAAGCGCTCCGCAGAAAATAATTTTTCCGGTGCACCAAGGTATACTGTCCCAAGCTCAGTAAAGTCGATTGCTCCCCATTTTCTTTCAGAAGAAAATGGTAACGTCTGCTCAGCACCATAACGGTTCGATAATTCAAAATACTCTCGAATCGCTTGCATCGTGATATTGTTATCAGTACTTTCAGCTAAATAACTACCGATTACTTGCGGAAAGTTCTCGTGATAATCGGCATGAAGCACAGTCACTTTTTGAACTTTCATTTTCCCTTCGGTAATTGTCCCAGTTTTATCTAAACATAAGGTATCTACATGAGCTAATGTTTCGATCGAATACATATCCTGAACTAAGATACGTTTTTTAGCTAGTTTCACGACACCTGTTGTCAACGCAATACTAATTAACAGAACCAGCCCTTTTGGCAGCATCCCTAATAAAGCTGCAGCTGAAGCAACCACAGAACCTTTTAATCCAGCATCTCTGATCATGAAGCCTTCTAAAAATAAAATGACCCCTAAAGGAATAATAACTAAACTTGTAAATTTTGATACTTTTCGAATTGAATTCACTAACTCAGATTGAATAGGTTTATGAACTTTTGCTTCTGCTGTAATTTTGACTGCATAGTTTTCGGCACCTACATGAATAACTTTTGCATAAGCTTGTCCACTCGCTAAAAAGCTACCAGAAAGAAGGATATCTCCTTGCACTTTTTCGATCAAATCAGATTCCCCAGTCAGTAAGGCCTCATTTGCTTCAACTTTGCCTTCGATCACTTCTAAATCAGAAGGAACCTGTTCCCCTGCAGCGATCACAACGATATCGTCCATCACTAATTCTTTGGTGTCGATCTCGATTTCTTTGCCATCACGTACAACATGCACACTTTCTTTAGCAACAATCGATAACTTTTGTACTAAATTTCTGGCATGGATCTCTTGATAGATCCCCATTCCCATATTGACCAAAATGATTGCCAGAAAGGCCAAATTAGAATATGCGCCAACAAAAAATAAACAAATCGCAATCGCAAAGTTTAAAAAATTAAACAAGGTCATTACATTATCGTAAATAATATCTTTCGTTGATTTAGCTACATTTTCTTCATAATCATTTTGAAGACCTTGTTTCTTTCGCTCTTCTACCTCCGATTGAGTTAGGCCTTGTTTTATATCAAACTTATTTGTCATGAAATTGTTTCCCTACTTTCTCCTTGTTAAAGATACACCTTCTCTAGTTTACTTGTTAATAGAAAGAACTTCAAGAAAATCCTTGAGAATTCGCATAATTTCAATAGACGATTATTCTCAAGGATTATTTACTTATTTGAGCCATTTGATAAATTGCAAATTCATCTTAACAATATCTGCATAAAACATGTTTCCACCATTACGATATAAAAAACCACCGTTATGAAAAACTGCCTGCGGCCGATAATAACGATACATTTTCTGCTCGTCATTTCCTAATAAAGGAGCCAAAACATCTCTTGAATACTCTTCAGCTAAACGAACCGTATTTTTGCCTCCGCGTTCTTTAACAAATTCAATATAATCCAAACCAAAATTATAAGCCTGAACCGCAGTCCACTGATCACAGCCTGCTGCTTCTGCCTTTTCAATGGACTGAGCCAAGTAAGCAACACCAGCGTCGATGCTTTCTTTTGATGTGCCGATCATATGTCGTTGACCATAGACACTCTCACTGCTTTGCATCAAGTCATCCGCTCTACCTTTAGATTCTGTGTAGATAATTGCTAAAATAACATCCTTATATTCAGGAATGTGATTCTCTTTTACGGCTTGTTCTACTTCGTCTTCAAAGGTCATCACATGTTTAACATTTTTACGAATATCATAGCCAAGATAAACCGCTAAAATAATCAATAGTAATAGCATTAATAATAATACTCTTTTAAATAATCTCGCCAATTTGCCCATCATATCATCCAAACTTTTTTAAGTTAGTACTTATCATACGTTATTCTAAAAAAAAAATCTAAATAAATGCTGATTCTTTATTATTCTTTAATAAAACGTGACTAGATAATTGCCTTTTCGGTTTAAAAACGAGTCAAAAACCGATATACTAAAGACGACAGGTGGGAATAAAATGAAACGAGAAAAAAGAGTAGTATTAACAGCGGATTACAGTCAAATTTATTACGAAATTTGCGGCACTGGCTTCCCTCTATTCCTTCTTCACGGTAATGGCGGAAGCGGAAAATATTTTGAGAAACAATTACCTGAATTCAGTCAGCATTTTAAAGTGATCACCGTAGACAGTCGCGGACATGGACATTCTACCAATCAAAGCTCTATCTTGTCATTTGACCAGATGGCGGAAGATTTATACTTGATCATGAAACAGGAGCACATTCAACAAGCGGATTTTGTTGGCTTCAGCGATGGCGCAAATGTTGCAATGGTCTTCACTAAAAACTACCCCAAAGCCGTTCATCGGCTTGTTTTAAACGCTGGAAACACAACTGTTTCAGGAGTCAAGCCCTTTTTTAGAGCATTAACGGAATTGGAATATTTGCTAATACGCTTAGCTGCAGTTGCCAGTGAAAAAGCAAAAAACTATTTGCCCATTATTCAGTTGATGCGAAAAAATATCGATGTCTCAACAAATGATTTAAGGCGATTTACAGTTAAGACATTAGTCATTGTTGGAAAATACGATGTGATCAAACGGGTTCACTCGATATATCTGGCAAAAAATATTCCGAATGCTTCATTTGTTTTAGTGCCGAGTCAAGGACACTCTTTTGCAAAAAAGAATCCGGATTTATTTAATCAAGAAGTGCTCTCATTTTTATTAGAAAAGTAGGTGTATTTAGTGAAAAAAATGCTTCAATGGTTCAAAGAACGAACCGGTTATTTTAAAATAATTTTTATTTTTTCAGTTATTCTGATCATCTTGCGCGAACTTCTTACGATCAGTAAGACTATTTCATTCAATCAATTAGGAGTTATCTTTCAAGACATCCCACTTTGGAAGATTGCCTTGATGCTTCTTATTGGATTAATTTCTGTACTGCCGATGCTAGGTTACGATGTAATTCTCAACAGGATCTTAGGGCAACATCCTAAAAAACGCTTTTTATTTGAAAGTAGCTGGATGATCAATACGATCAATAACATTGCCGGCTTCGGCGGATTGATCAGTATCGGTCTGCGTTCTGAATTCTACGGCAGAGAAAAAGATGGTAAAAAAGTGGTTCAGGCTCTTTCGAAGATTTTACTTTTTTTGATGTCTGGTCTTTCGATTTATAGTCTTATTTCATTTTTACTAGTGACACTTGGCCATACAAACGATTATATCCAGCAATACTGGGTTTGGTTAATTGGCGGCAGCTTGTATTTTCCAATTGTACTACTCGTTAGTTTTTTAAAAAAAGACAACTATATTGGTGATATCGACAAAAAAACACGTGCTGGTTTGATCCTAACCTCTTTCATGGAATGGACGGGTGTTTTAGGCAGTTTCTTATTGATCGGTCTTTTGATGGGGGTCAAAATGAATCCATTACAGATCATCCCATTATTTATTGCCGCGTCTGTTATCGGAATCATTTCGATGATCCCAGGTGAACTAGGCAGTTTTGACCTGCTGATGATTCTTGGTTTGTCTGCTCTTGGTATCTCTCGTGAAGTTGTCGTTGCTTGGATCCTGCTCTATCGACTCTTCTACTATATTATACCGTTTCTGATCGGCATGATTTTCTTCATGAACAATTTAAGCTACTCGTTGAATAATCGATATTCTGGTATTCCCAGAGAGCTTTCAACTGAGCTGGCTCATAAATTTGTCGTTTTCCTTATGTATTTTTCTGGAATTATGATTGTTTTATCAGCTACGATCCCTGAAGCTTTTGCAGAGTTAACTTGGCTCAAACAGCTAAACCCGCTCTCTTTTCGCATCATCACACAAGTCCCTGCAATTTTACTAGGTTTTTTACTCTTGATCACTGGCAGAGGCATTGCAGCGCGTGTGAAACGGGCATATTTCCCTACAATAGGATTGATCGTCATTACACTTGGTTATACCTTTATGAAGGATTTTAGTTGGGGTGTGATTTTATTCTTGAGTTTGCTTTTGCTTATTATTGTCTTTTCTAAGCGACAGTTATATCGAGAACAACTCGTTTATTCTTGGGAAATGATCACAGTTGATGGCGTAATTTTTCTGACGCTAACAATTCTATATATCGTGATCGGTGTCTATAACTTACCGGCTTTCCCTCATCACAAGCACAAATTTATCTCCTTTTTCTTATTCCCGTCTGAAAAAATTTGGCTTTCAGGCTTTATCGGTATCTTATTAGTCACTTTAGTCAGTTATTTGTTCATTCGTTATCTTGAAGGAAAACGATATAAAATCGGGCTACCTTTGGACGATGAACGCGCATTATCGCTTTTGATGACCTATGGCGGAAATACAGATAGTCAATTGATTTTTCTTGGTGACAAAGATATGTACATTTATCAGAATAAGGCTCAAGAAGATACTGTTTTGATCCAATTTAAAACAATCAACAATAAGTGTATCGTCATGGGCGATCCTTCAGGAAATAAAGAGGATTTTTCTGATGCGATCGAGCAGTTTATCACTGAAGCTGATAGTTGGGGCTATTTACCTGTTTTCTATGAAGTTTCAGAAGAAAGTGTGATGTTTTTACACGAGTTTGGCTATGATTTCATTAAAATGGGCGAAGAAGCTCACGTTGATTTACCAAGCTTTACATTATCCGGCAAAAAAATGAAAAGTGCGCGAGCTGTTATGAACCGTTTCACTAAAGAAAGCTATTCATTTGAAGTCCTGGCCCCTCCCTTTTCAAAAGAGCTGGTATCAGAGCTAAAACAAGTTTCAGATGAATGGCTGGGTAGTCGTAAAGAAAAAGGGTTTTCTCTCGGCTTTTTTAATGAAGATTACCTATCTCGCAGTCAAATCGCTGTTGCTAAAAATCAATCAGGAAAAATCATTGCTTTTGCAAATATCATGCCGACTTATACGAAAGAAGAAGGAACGATCGATTTAATGAGATACAGCAAGGAGGCTCCTTCTGGCGTGATGGACTACCTCTTTATCTCCTTATTCCAACATATGCAAGAAGAAGGTCTAGCCTATTTCAACTTGGGGATGGCTCCACTATCAAATGTAGGAACATCGAGAAAAAGCTTTATCCAAGAACGCGTCGCTTATCTTGTTTATGAATTTGGTTCTCGTTTTTATTCTTTCCAAGGATTACGGGATTACAAAGAAAAATATGCGACTGCCTGGATTCCGCGTTATACCCTTTATTCAAGAGAAAGCTTTATTGCTTATGTTATGATCGCACTCTTGATCATCGACAACGCACCTGTCGAAAAACAAAAAAATGTTCACGGTATTCGTCGTATTCTTAGAAATAGATCTCAACGTTAAGACTTGGATTGCTGGAGATGCTCTATAAATTGAACTAACATTGGAATCAGGGACAAAACTGTTTTATAGTTTTGTCCCTGATTCGTTTTTCACTTATTTAACTTTATTTTTATCTCCTCATTAAAACAAGCTGTGCCAGTTATTCCAACCGAATGTGCCCCCTTTTCCCCTCTAGTAACATGAACTAAAACCTTTCCTGATCTGTTTACATGCTTCCCTTGGAAAACAGTGATTTCTTTTTTTTGATCTGTAGGATAAACATGATTTAAGGCATATGCTCCCATCACGCCAGAAGCTGTACCCGTGACAGAATCTTCATTCGTTCCAGAAAAAGGAGAAGAAAAATGCCTTGCGGACATCACAGCATTTTCTTTTGAGCGTATAGCAAAAGGATGAATCGACGATTTCGGCATTTCAGTCAATAACTCTGGAAACCGCTGAGCATCTGCAGACATTTTATCTAACACATGTTCATTTTTGACCGGCACCAGCAAGGTCCATGAGCCTGTATTTCCATATTGAATCGGCAAAATAGGATCAAGATCTGTCCTATCGATTCCTAAACTATTACAAAGTGCCTCTTTGTCTCCCATAAAGTCAATGAACTTTGGTTTTGCTTGAGTCATTGTGATTTCACATTGTTCATCATTATAAGTGACCGAAAGAAGCCCCGCTTTCGTTTCAATGACTCGCTTTTGACTTCCTTTTCCATGATATAAAGCAAAAATACTTCCCATCGTCGCATGTCCACATAATGGTGTTTCGTGTCCCGGTGTAAAATATCGTAATTTGACATCCGCATGATCACTCGAACAACAAAAAACTGTTTCATTAAAACCAACTTTTTTCGCAATTTCCTGCATTTCTTTTGTACTATACTGATCACCATCCAAGACAACACCTGCTGGATTTCCTTGACCAATAACTTTAGTAAATGCATCTATTCTTAAAACCGAACACTCCATCAACAACCACTCCCTTTTTTAGTCCATATCATATAATAAAAAAACATGTACGTCAAAAACAGACTTTCGTTTTGACGTACATGCTTAGTGTGACTTTTTTTATTTTTCTATTTCTGTAACAATGCCAGATCCAACTGTGCGGCCGCCTTCACGAATTGAAAAGGTCGTTCCTTTTTCAACGGCAATTGGATGGATCAATTCAACATCGATCGTTACATTGTCACCTGGCATAACCATTTCAACATTTTCAGGAAGTTCAACAACTCCCGTTACATCCGTTGTTCGGAAATAAAATTGCGGACGATAATTTGTAAAGAATGGTGTATGACGTCCACCTTCTTCTTTTGTAAGAACATAGACTTCTGCAACAAATTTTGTATGCGGAGTAATAGAACCAGGTTTGGCGATTACTTGTCCACGTTCGATTTCATCACGAGTGATTCCACGTAAAAGCACACCAACATTATCTCCTGCTTCCCCATAATCCAATGTTTTTCTAAACATTTCGATTCCGGTTACCACAGCTTTTTGTGTTTCTGGTTTAATACCGACGATTTCAATTTCATCGCCAACGCTCACTTTGCCTCGATCGATACGACCAGAAGCAACAGTTCCCCGTCCCGTAATTGAAAAGACATCTTCGACCGGTAATAATAATGGTTTGTCCGTATCTCTTTCAGGTGTAGGAATGTATTCATCTACTGTATCCATCAATTCCATGATCGCAGCTTCTGCTTCTGGGTCTCCTTGTAGTGCTTTTAATGCAGAGCCTTTGATGATTGGTGTGTCATCACCTGGAAAATTGTACTCATTAAGTAATTCACGGACTTCCATCTCAACCAAGTCGATCAACTCTTCATCATCTACCAAGTCTGTTTTATTAAGGAAGACGATCAAATATTTAACACCAACTTGACGAGACAATAAAATATGTTCTCTTGTTTGCGGCATTGGACCATCAGTTGCTGAAACGACTAAAATCGCTCCATCCATTTGGGCTGCCCCTGTAATCATATTTTTCACGTAATCCGCGTGTCCTGGTGCATCGATATGCGCGTAATGACGAGCCTCTGTTTCATATTCCACATGGGCTGTGTTGATTGTGATCCCACGTTCTCTTTCTTCTGGTGCTGCATCAATACTAGCATAGTCCTGCGGGTTTGCTAGGCCTTTTTTTCCTAATACTGTAGTGATCGCAGCTGTCAATGTTGTTTTCCCATGATCGACATGACCGATCGTGCCGATATTTACATGGGGTTTACTTCTGTCATAATGTTGTTTTGCCATAATTTACAAACCTCCTATTTTCTTCAAAGGTTCAATCAAAGGATTTTAAATTGACCTTTATTGACCTTTGTAATGCTATTATATACCTATTTAAAAAAAGTACAACTTATATGCTTACTAATTGTAAGTTTAAAATCATAAACAAAAAAAGGATGGTCTTGAGTCCCATCCTTTCATAAATCATTTTTTATAAAATTGATCCATCTTACGTTCGACATTTTCGCCGCATACATTTGCAAATTCAGCCGATAAGCGGCGTAACTCTATTGCATCATCCAGAGAAAGCTCCTCTGTTTGAAATTTCTCGATCAGTCCCAACAACCGTTCTGTATTTTCCTTCATATTTCTCCCACCTTAAATTCTATCAACGACTTGTTCAGCTTCCTTTTCATCATAAACCGTCAAAATAAATTTCTCTTGATAAGATTTAGTCATTTCTTTAATTGAATCGATCATATGAGTATCACAATCAATATAAAGAATGATTGCTTCAAATCTATTTTTAGTGTCGTTTAAAAAACGTTTTAAGTCGTCAAGTGTATTATGTTTTGTGATTGTTTCATAGGCCGGCATTTGTTTTGCTCGAATAAAATTATAGGGAATATCTCCAGAATATCCGACAATTGCAACTTTCTTACCAGTATGCTCTCGCTTAACTAAATCCCAAACTTTCTCGATTTTTCTTGAATTATTTCCTTTAACAATAATCATTGATTTATCTCCCTTTTCTTCATCATATTCAGTCGATATGACACAAAGAAACCATATGATCATCAACTGGCACCTCTTCGTGTCCAGCCCTATTCGCGCAAGATAATCTCCTCCTAAAAACAAATTACACATTAACCATAGCATAGAAAAAAAATAAAGCAAGGAAAGACAATGATTATTTGATAAAACGTAGTTTAAAAAAAACAGCTGGACAAAATCGATTCACATGGAATCTGCCTTTGCCCAACTGTAAATAGTATTGACTATTTTACTGTTACTTTACCGATCGTATCGTTGATCGCTGTTACTTGACCTGATTTAGCTAGATCATAGTTAGCAACGATGTCTTGATTTGTGAATACAACAATCAAATCAGATTTTTTGCCTGCTGCTTCAAGTGCAGCTAGATCGATCGTAGCGATCTTATCACCTTGTTTTACTACTTGACCTTCTTCAACATGAAGTGTAAATGGTGCACCTTTTAACTCGACTGTATCTAAGCCCATGTGTAATAGTACTTCAATACCAGAATCTGTTTGAATTCCTAAAGCATGCTTGGTTGGGAAAATACTTGTGATTTTACCAGCGACTGGTGTTGTTACTTCACCGTCCGTTGGAATAACCGCAAATCCGTCACCCATCATTTTTGCTGAAAAAACATCATCTTGTACTTCAGAAATCGGGATAACTTTTCCGTTTGCTACCGCAAACAATTCAGTTTCTTTTGTTGTAGCAACAGGTGTTGCTACTGCTTCTTTCACTTCAGGCTTTTTTACAGGTTCACCTGAAATTGGAGCAGCACCGTTACGGATTTTATTCATTTCATCTGCAACGAATTGAACTTCAGTTCCAACGATCACTTGAATATTTGTATCATCAATGACTTTCACGCCTGGAACGCCAGTTGCTTTGATTTTACCTTGATCGACTTTACTTGTATCAGCAACCGTTAAACGTAGACGTGTTGTACAGTTATCGATAGAAGTAACATTGGCATCGCCGCCAAGACCTTGGTAGATTCTGCTTGCTAGTACAGCAAATTTGTTATCTCCGCTAGCAGCAACATCTGGAGTTTCTTCGCCTTCACCTTCTTCACGACCTGGAGTCATCAAGTTGAATTTCTTGATTGCAAAGTCGAATACTACGAAGTAAAGAACAGCCATTACTAATCCTTGAACGATCAACATATACGGTTGGTTCGCGATTGGATTACGTAAGCTTAACACAAAGTCGACTAGTCCAGCACTAAATGCAAAACCTGCTGTCCAGTGGAAAATTGCAGAGATGAATAATGAAATACCTGTCAAAATAGCATGTAATACATATAATGGCCATGCTACGAACATGAATGAAAATTCTAATGGTTCAGTAATACCTGTGAAGAATGAAGCAAAAGCTGCTGCGATCATCAATGAAGCAGTTGCTTTTTTCTTTTCCGGACGAGCGTTACGATAAATCGCGTATGCTCCAGCTGGTAAACCAAACATCATCATTGGGAAGAACCCAGCTTGATACATACCAGTGACACCTTTTTCACCAGCACCTGACAAGAAGTTTCCGATATCGTTGATACCAGCTACGTCAAACCAGAATACTGAGTTTAAAGCATGGTGTAAACCTGTCGGAATCAATAAACGGTTAAAGAATCCGTAAAGACCAGCACCAACAGCACCCAATTTAGAGATAGATTCACCAAAAGTTACTAAACCGGAGAATACTACTGGCCAAACAAAGAACAATACGCCAGAAGCTACTAACATTGCTAGAGCTGTCATAATTGGTACTAATCGTTTTCCACTAAAGAAGGATAGCGCCATTGGTAATTTCACCTGACTGAAACGATTATACATTGCTGCAGCAATCAATCCAGATAAAATACCGATAAAGGCATTACCGATTTTTGCAAATGATGGATCGACTTGCTCAACAGGAATTCCTTTCATTGCGCCAACAGCTGCCGTTGAAAGGAGCGTCGTTACAACTAAGAAGGCTACCAGCCCACTAAGAGCTGCCGCACCATCTTTATCTTTGGACATTCCCAATGCTAAACCAACCGCGAATAATACAGGCAGGTTATCAATGATCGCGCCCCCTGCTTTTACTAAGAAAACAGATAAGAAATTCGGATCTCCTAATCCGGTCATTACGTTTGGATCGATCCAGTAGCCAATCCCCATTAAAATCGCTGCTGCCGGTAATACGGCTACAGGAAGCATCAATGAACGTCCCATTCTTTGCATGTATGCTTTCATTTTTGTTTCTCCCCTTACACTTTTATTTGGTCATCCTCAAGCGTTCGATGTGAATCGCCAGATAACCTAATTCTTCATTTGGAACTTGATAATGAAAATTCCTCATTAACAAAACCTGGACTTTTTTAGAGATTTCATAGCTCTCCGCATATTTCTTGCGGACTACATCTAAAATTTCATCATCCAGTACTGCATATTGATTCTGTTGAAAACGGTGAATAAACAAGCGCAAATGATTGACTAGCCTAGAATAACTCAAACTCATCTTTTCATCGTGAATATTGATCCCCAATTCTTGCTCGATTAAATGAATAATTTCTGAAACGATTGTGACTTCACGAATACTTTTACTATTATCCGTCCGCCCGCTGCGAGCACTATGAATATGGATCGCAATATAACCTGCTTCGTCGTAGCTAAATGGAATTTCCAATGTTTGCGTCAAATACTCAACAGCCCATTGTGCTATCGAAAATTCTTCACTGTAAAGAATCTCGATCTCATTTAAGAGTTTATTTCGTACAATAATATTGTTTTGAATATTTTCAGCAGCAAAAGCAATGTGATCACTTAGCCCGATATTGATATGCTCATTTAGTTTTTCACCTAAAACCATTTCAGCATGTGCAATGATTTCTTCTGTTACAAAGAAATATTTCTCGTCGATTTGCGATAATAGAACCTGTAGTTTTTTTACACCATCTGGTTCCATCACAAACATCCGCTCCACCTGTTGCGGGAATAACAAGTCATTTTTCTTCTTGTTAAAGCCCACGCCTTTGCCAACAGCTACCTTTTCCTGCCCGACATCTTCAACAAGTACTGCATTTTGATTTAGCACCTTTTTGATTTTCATAAACATTCCTCTTCTGCAGAAGTAGATCGTCCGCATTCACGTGCCAGAGCAACAAAAAAAGCATAGAACAATCCCGTCAAAATATGAGTATATCATATTTTAAAGAAATTCTTCCATGCCTAGTATTATCTAGTCACATGAAAACGCTATTCGTTTTGTTAACAGTGATAGTTTACAAAGATATAGACCATTTGTCAATCAATTTGTATCTTTTTTTTCAAAAAAGTGATCAAAAAGATTTTTAGCTGGAAGATTAAAAAAAATCAACGAATGTTCTTATATAAAAAACATTCGCTGATATCCTCTTATTCTTCTTCGTCGGCATACTCGTCTTCATCGTCAAAGTCGTCATTTACATCATCTTCATCAATGATAGTCAAGTCTTCTTCAATACCTGGAAGCTCTTCTTCTTCATCATCTGAATCAGCACCGATTTCTTGAAGGTCAGAGTTGTATGCTTTGATTTCTTCATCCTCATCGTCATCATCGTCATAAAGAATATCCTCTTCGTCTTCATCCGTTAATTCTGCATCTTCCGGATCATCGTCGTTGTAGTCGATCACGTCTTCATCATTGGCATCAATAATAAAGGCATTGACTTTCTTACGTTTTCTACGGCGTGGTTTATCTTCTTCATCATCTTCTAAACCATGTGTTACTTCTTCGTCGATAGAATCGATTGGATACCATGAGCGCAAGCCCCAACGGTTATCTCCTAAAGAGATAAAACTGCCATCAATATTTAAGTCAGTATAAAATTGTGCTAAAGAGTCACGAATTTCGCTGTCAGATTTTCCAAGATAATTTTGAATTTGGTTTACTAAATCAGAGAAGTTCATCACATCTTCACGTTGTTCTAAAATTGCGTGCGCAACTTCGATCATGGATAATTCATCTTTGTTCAACCCGTCAAATACATTAATTTCCAAACGGTACACGTCCTTTCACAGTCTATTCTTTATCATACAAAAACATGAAGAAAAAATCAATTGATTCTTACATAATTACGCAGTAAATTCTAATTCTAAATGATATTCACCGATTTTTTCTGCCTGAGAATACAAATCATAATCAATTAGAATACTTCCAGCTACTGGCTGATCTTTTAAACTAAAGCGTAAATTGCGCGTGAATGTCGTGATTTGGAATAGTCCATATGGAGTTCTATAGCTAGTGTCCAAACGCTCCTGATAAGCAAATTTCAAACGCATCCGCAATCCTCCAGCGCGAATCAGCTGGATTTTCCCATCCGGCTCAACTTTGATCGTAACGGGCACAGGCTCTCCCTCTTCCTGCTCTTCTTTATAGCGAATATAAAGTGTATCGCCAATTTTGACGATTTGACCTTCTAAATCAAAATAAAAATTCTTTTTTTCTCCCTCCTGATCGACAATTGTTTTCAATTGAATAGATACAGGTGTTCCTTGTGATAAATCCATAATGACACGCTCCTTAATTTTAAAGTGGAATGAGCTCGTTCAATTTTGATAGAAAATAGGAAAATCAAAAAGTGATGCTCTTTACCACTTTGAGATTTTATCTTTTTCTCGAAAAATTAGCTCATGAAACTAGATAATAAAAGTGGAATGGGCTCGGTTGACTTTGATAGAAAATAGGAAAATCAGAAGGTGGCGCTCTTTACCACTTTGAGATTTTATCTTTTTCTCGAAAAATTAGCTCATAACACTAGCTCATAACACTAGCTCATAAAAATCGTTGTATTTTTAATATAACATTAAGTTCACTGATCAAACCAACGCTTCTGCAATTGTCTGATCGATCACTAATATTGTACAGCATTTACCAACCAGCAATGGCAAAATACTTTCTGCTTTTTCCTCGCCATAGGCAATTATCATGACATCTGGCATATGCGCAAGATCCTCTACTTTGACCCCAAGCATTCGTTTGCTGATTTCATTGTTGACTGTTTGCCCATTTTTGTCAAATAGTGACGCTACTGCATCTCCTTTAACTTCGGTGCGTTTGATCATCTGTGCTTCCTCGACATCGATATATCCTAACCTTTTCCAAGTAGAACTCTCATTTGGGTTCCCAACGCCAATAATTGCTAAATCTACATGTTTTGCCTGATCCATAGCAGTTTTGACTAGCTTGGTCTGATTTAGGACCTCAGCCAGTTCAATGCTTTCTGCAAGTGCAGGCGCATAAAAGTACTGACACCGACTATTCAATTTTTCGGCTAAACGAAAAACCAAATGGTTCGTATCAAAATACAAATGCTCACTTGAAACACCTCCGACCAAAGGACAAACATTGATTGTTGGAAATGAACAATATGGCATTTCATCGATCATATCTGCTAATGTCGTTCCCCACGATAGTCCCACAGACATATCAGGCGACAAATGTTCTTTAAGATACATTGAGGCCGAACTGCTGATTTCTCTTTTAATCGCTTCAGGTTGCTTTTGTTCATTTGTAGGAATAACAAGAACATCTCGTAAATCAAACTTTTTTTCCAGACGCAAACCTAATTCTACCACATAAGCTGATTCATCTTTAATAGAAATAGATACGATTCCATTATCTTTCGCCTGTTGTAAAATTTTAGAAACCACCGGACGTGAAATGCCATCTTTTTGGCAATAACTGCTTGTGTCAGACCTTGCTCGTAATACATTGTTACGATTTTCAGCATTTTTCTTCGATTTTCACTAATCTTCATATCTAACCCTCAGTGTGTGCCATTGCTTGTTCGATCGCTCGAACTAGCGATTCGACTTGAGGCGTTGCTTTCGTTTCAAGTGATTTTTGTGCCGGCATCGGAACAAATTCTCCACCTAAACGAATGATTGGTGCAGCAAGCTTAGTTGCTAAATCAGACTCAGCAATAACAGCAGTCAATTCTGCACTGAACCCACTATTTTTAACAGCCTCAGTAGCCACGATCACTCGTTTTGTTTTCGCAGCGGACTGGAGCAATGTTTGCGTGTCTAAAGGAACCAAAGTTCTCGGGTCGACAACTTCAACGGAGATTTCTTTTTCTTTGACAATTGCTGCTGCCTGTAATGCTTTATCAACCATAATCCCAGTGGCTATGATCGTAACATCTGTCCCGGCAAGTTTGATATCAGCTTCACCAAGAGGTAAATCATACGTATTTTCCGGAACCTCACCACTTGTTCGATATAGCAATTTATGTTCATAAAACATCACTGGATTATTATCTTTGATTGCGGCATGTAGTAATCCTTTTGCATCATATGCGTTTGATGGCTGCACAACTTTTAAGCCTGGAATATGCGCCATCCAATTTTCTAAGCTTTGAGAATGCTGGGCACCTGCTCCTGTTCCTGATCCTGCCGCAGTCCGCATGACTAATGGAACACTTGCCTTTCCACCATACATATAGTGGATTTTTGCCGCTTGGTTGACTAATTGATCCATAGCTACAGTGATGAAGTCTGAAAACTGCAACTCCATTATCGGCCGCATACCTGTCATGGCCGCACCTACAGCTGCTCCAGCAATCGCACTTTCAGAGATAGGCGTATCTCGAACCCGTTGTGTACCATATTTTTCCTGCAGGCCTTGGGTTGCACCAAATCCACCACCATAAATACCAATATCTTCACCTAAAAGAAACACACGCTCATCTTGAGCTAATGCTTCATCTAGTGCTTCATTGATTGCTTGTAAGTAAGTGATTGTCCTCATTTATTTTCCTCCGCGTAAACATGTGTCCAAAGATCAGCACTTGTGGGTTCTTCATCTTGTTTCACTGAAGCGATCAATTCAGCAAATTCGTTTCTGATCGACTCTTCTAATAAACGAATATCCTCTGGAGTCAGTTGATTTTGCTGAATCAGTTTTGTTTCCAGACGGACGATTGGGTCATTATATTTTTGCCACTGGCGACATTCTGCCTCTGAGCGATACATCAGCTTATCCGATTTTGAATGACCTTTATGTCTATAAGTTAAGGCTTCGATAAGTGTGGGACCACCGCCATTTCTTGCCTTTTCAACTGCTTTCCCCACAGTTTGAGCAACCTCGTCCAGATCGTTCCCATCGATTGTAATACCTTCGATGCCATAGCTTTTCCCACGTTCAGAAAGTTGATCGATATTGACCATCTGTTCAATTGAACTACTCATCCCATATTGATTATTTTCAATAAAATAGATTACTGGCAATTGCCAAATAGATGCTAGATTCAGCGCTTCGTGAAAACTGCCTTCATTCGTTGCGCCATCGCCAGCATAACATAGCACTACTTGATTCGACCCTTGCATTTGCGCACTAAGAGCCGCTCCTGCCGCAATCGGGAAACCAGCTCCAACGATTCCATTTGAACCTAAGTTACCAACATCCAGATCAGCGATATGCATGCTGCCGCCTTTCCCTTCGTTGGTACCAGTTTTTTTCCCTAACATTTCAGCGAACATTGCACGGACATCTGTTCCTTTTGCAATACAGTGTCCATGATTTCTATGTGTAGATACAATCCAATCATTTTGATCAAGCATGCCCGCTCCACCGACAGCTGTTGCTTCCTGGCCAATACACAGATGCATCGTTCCATAAAGCTCTCCTTCATCAAAAAGCTGCTGGATCATTTCTTCAAATATGCGAATTTCCCACATTTTTTTTAAGCCAGAAATATTATCGAGTTGCTTATTTGCTTCCGCAAGATCTATCTTCGAATTCATGTACTCGCTCCTTTACAATTGTTCCTCTTCAAATCATATGTAAATATACTATAGTTTTTCTGCTTCAATAGCAAGATTTTCTCCATCTTTTTTTGATTTCTTTAAGATTTTTCAACTTTAGTTATTATTTATCCACAATGAGGCATGATTTTTCGCTTAAATCGTATATAATAGATAATGGAGGTGTATAAAGATGTTATTTCACGATGAAAAAGCAATGCTCTTTTGTATGCATTGCCAAAAAGAAACACTACATGATATTCAGTATATGAATGAAATCATTTCCAGCATCGAGTGTGATGAATGCCACAACCAGATGAGTATCGACATCGATGCAATGAATCAATTTTATCATTATTTATACGAACGCTTAGTCTCAAAGCCCGGTCGCTTAACAGAAGAAGCCCGACAAGATTTCAGCAAATTTCTCGCAACGATGCCAATGCGTATTATCAGCAAGCCGATGCGGTTTACAAATGAATACAACCAAATGAATAAGGAAGTCAAGGATTATGTCTCTCGAGTGAAGCAGGATGATGATGCAGATGAATGATTTAGAATGGTTCCCTCATTTCGATTCTGTCTATCTATATGATCAACAGTGCTTAACCGAAAAAGATTACTTTTTGCCCTTTGCATTAACTGATGTTTTAACAACCTTTGCAGGAATCAATCAGCAACCGATCATCCACTTTTGGCAGTTAGATCAAGCGATGATTCTCGGGATGAAGGATACTCGTGTCACAGATCTTTCTGCAGGTCTAACCTCTTTAAGAAAGGCCGGATATAATTCTATTGTTCGCAATGCTGGCGGCCTAGGCGTTATTGCTGATAAAGGAGTCTTAAATGTTTCGCTGATTTTACCCAATACCTCCGATAAAAAGCTGAGCATCGATCAAGGCTACACCCTGATGTGGGAATGGATAAAACATACATTTGAGAATACTTCTCACAAAATCAACGCTTTTGAAGTAACAGAATCTTATTGTCCAGGCACCTTTGATTTAAGTATTGATGGAAAAAAATTTGCGGGAATTGCGCAACGCCGCGTCAAAAATGGTATTTCTGTCATGATTTATTTAAGTGTAAATGGGGATCAACAAAAACGCAGCGAAAGTGTTCGTGATTTTTACAAAGCAAGCCTAGGTACAGACTTCGGCAAAAATGGTTATCCGCCAGTCAATCCAGACGTCATGGCAAATTTGGAAGACTTACTTCAGACCAAACTCTCTGTTAGTGATGTCAAAAGGCAACTGCTTGGTACACTAATCTCGAAAAACAAGATTACAGTAAATGACCAAGCTCTTTCCGCTTTGTTTCAAACAGAGTGGTTCATTACTGAAACAGACAAGCAACTCGAGAAAATGAAACAGCGCAATCAACTCTTACGTTGATTTGTTCAAAAATAATTTGAGAGTGTAATAAAGCTGAAAATAAGTTTTGTTTTGCACTCTAATACTCAATAAACGATGGAAGCAGAAGTAGTTCCTTCGAAAATAAGCTGAAATTGCTGTAAAACACAATGAGAAACGAGTCGATGCTTTCTCGTCAAAAAAACATTGCAGATAAACAGTGTCGTACAGCACAAACTTCACTTTGTTCCGATCACATCAATCTCTAAGTATCAATATTACTAAGTATTGACGGATTCGGTTCTCGAAGATCGATACTTCTGTCCCATCCTCACTAAAGGAGTGAACAGATGCCAACCCCTTATAAATATCAAATTTTACCAATCGAAAAAGTTTTTCGTGACCCTGTTCATAACTATATCCATGTTCAACATCAGGTGATCCTAGATCTGATCAATTCTGCAGAAGTCCAACGTCTACGTCGAATCAAGCAACTTGGTACTTCATCCTTTACGTTTCACGGTGCAGAACATAGTCGTTTTGCTCATTCATTGGGCGTCTATGAGATCACACGCAGAATCTGTGACATTTTCCAGAGAAATTACTCAGCAGAACGTTTAGGCGATGAAGGTTGGGATGATAATGAACGCTTAGTGGCACTTTGTGCTGCTCTGTTGCATGATGTCGGCCACGGTCCCTACTCTCATACTTTTGAACATATTTTTAAAACAGATCACGAAGCAATTACCGTAGAAATCATTACTTCACCTGAAACAGAGGTTTTCCAAATATTGAATCGCGTTTCAGCTGATTTTCCAGATAAGGTTGCTAGTGTCATCAAGAAGACTTATCCTAATCCTCAGGTCGTTCAAATGATTTCAAGCCAAATCGACGCTGATCGTATGGATTATCTTCTTCGTGACGCCTATTTTACAGGAACAGAATATGGTACATTTGACTTAACTAGAATTTTACGCGTGATTCGTCCGTATAAAAATGGTTTAGCCTTTGCAATGAATGGTATGCATGCCGTTGAAGACTATATCGTCAGTCGTTATCAAATGTATGTGCAAGTATACTTCCACCCTGTTTCCCGTGGTATGGAAGTAATTTTAGATCACTTACTCAATCGAGCAAAAGAACTATATGAAGAAGCACCAGATGATTACCAGCTACACTCACAGTTACTGGTTCCTTTCTTTAAAGGAAATTACTCATTGCAGGATTATTTAAAATTAGACGATGGAGTTTTAAACACTTACTTTACTCAGTGGACATCATTGCCGGATCCTATTCTGACAGATTTAGCGAATCGATTTTTGATTCGTAAACCACTCAAATCAGCAACTTTTTCGGGAAACCGTGATTCTGTTACAATCAGGCACTTAAAGGCATTGATCGAAAAAGTCGGTTATAATCCCAAATATTATACAGCGATCAACTCAAGCTATGATCTACCTTATGATTTTTATCGTCCGGAAAAACATAGCCATCGCACTCAAATTGAGATTATGCAAAAAGATGGTACTTTAGTCGAGTTATCAAAAGTGAGTCATTTGGTTGCTGCTTTAGCTGGCCAAACCCAAATCGATGAACGCTTTTTCTTTCCTAAAGAAATGATCGATCCAAAAAGACAGCAACATTTTGATTTATTCGATGATACGTATCGTGAATTTGCGGCCTACATTCATAACGGCGCATTAGTTGAAGGCAAACAGTAAAAAAAGATAGATACAGGAGGAAGCTATGTCAGTCAAATTAGTAGCAATAGATATTGATGGAACATTACTTGATTCAAACAGAAAGATTACACCCAAAGTGAAAGAAACGCTTCAAAAAGCCAATAAAAAAGGCATTTACATTGTTCTTTGTACTGGTCGTCCCTTGCCTGGTGTAAAGGATCAGTTAACTGAATTAGATTTATATGGTGATAATGATTATGTTATTACTTATAATGGTTCCTTAGTTCAAGCAACCAAAACAAATAAAATTATTTCTGAGTATTCCTTAAGTCATGATGACTTTTTAGAAATCGAATTAATGTCTCGAAAAGTTGGTACTCATCTGCATACGATCGATGATAAAGCGATTTATACTGCAAATCGTGATATCGGAAAATATACTGTTCACGAAGCATATTTAGTTGATATGCCTTTAAAATATCGTACAGTTGAGGAAATGACTCCTGATTTGTCGATCATTAAAATGATGATGATCGATGAACCGGAGATTCTAGATAAAGCAATCAGTCAGCTGCCAGAAGAATTTTCCAATAAATATACAACGGTCAAAAGTACTGACTTTTATTATGAGATTTTAAACAAGGAAGCTAGTAAAGGAAATGCATTAGCGAAATTAGCCGATCATTTAGGAATCAAACAATCCGAGGTCATGGCGATTGGCGATAATGAAAATGATTTATCTATGATCGAATATGCCGGAATCGGTGTAGCGATGGGTAATGCAACTGAAAATGTCAAACAAGCAGCAGATGTTCACACCAGCAGTAACGATGAAGATGGTGTTGCTGAAGTATTATTGAAATATTTATAAGAAATAAAAGAGCAGGCCGTAACTCGTAGAGTTATGTGCCTGCTCTTTTAAAAACGAATAAATGCTTGAAGACTTTTAAACCAGTCGATTATTTTGACAAATTTTCTTGCCATTTTTTTACTGCCCATTTATGACTACCGCGTTTCAGTTGAGCGATTCCCTCTTCTACACCGATCCACTGAATCCCATTTGTTTTTTCTAAAGGATCACAAATTTGTTTCCAAGCATCTGCAACAAAAAAATAGCCAGGATTGTAGTAATCTGTACTGCGATGTCTTGAATGGAAATATTCATCAGCTTGTCCCAAGTATGAACCGATAACAACTTCAATCCCCAACTCTTCAATCATCTCACGATCTATCGCCTCTTCTTTGGTTTCCCCTTGTTCAATTTCTCCGCCTGGTAAAAAATAGGCCCCATTTGGTGCTTGGATTAAAACAATCTCACTATTATTATTTCTGGAAACAATAATATAAGCACCCAACCTTTTTTTATAAACCAATTTTTCCGATTTTTCACCGAACGACGGTGTTTTCATACAAACAACTCCCTTTTCGTTTAAGTCAATTTTACATGAGAATTTTCTAATGAACAAGTATTATCTAATCTTTTCAATCACAAATCGAGTAATGTTTGTGCTACTATAAGAATGTCAGTAGATTTTTCTACGATAGTTTTATATTTGAAAGGATGATCCCTCATATGAAAATGGCCCATACTTGTGTACGTGTCAAAGATTTAGAAGCATCTCTAGAATTTTACCAAAAAGCTTTCAATTTTGAAGAAAGTCGCCGTCGTGATTTTCCAGAAAATAAATTTACATTAGTCTACCTAACCCTTCCTGGTGATGGATATGAACTTGAATTAACGTATAATTACGATCACGAAGCATATGATTTAGGCGATGGCTATGGTCATATCGCTATTAGCACAGATGAAATTGAAAAATTACATGAAGAACAAAAAGATGCTGGTTTTAATGTGACTGACATGAAAGGCTTGCCTGGCACTCCTCCATCGTATTATTTTATTACTGATCCAGATGGGTATAAAATCGAAGTCATTCGAGCTCGTTAATCAATAAAAAAGATGAAATAACAGTCACTTAGGTTCGATCAGTTGCTGCAAAATTCACGAAGAACCAGACTTTTGGCAACTGTTTATTAAGAGTGAGTGTCTGAAACGAAACTGTTCTTTAGTTTTGTCTTGGACACTTTTTTAATTGTACCTAAAACCGTTTCTATTCTTTTTTTGAGAAAGAATGATAAACTATTGCTACACGATAATAAAGGATGTGTTTATATGCAACAAATAATAGGCATTGCCGCTAACCAAATTATTCAACACGTTGATGTATTTCATGGAAATCATGTAACGTATACTCCGCAAGGGTTTGTGACTGCTGTGCAGCAAGCAAACGGATTACCGCTAGTATTACCGATTGGATCAAAGGAATCAGCAAAAGTATATATTGAAAAAATCGACAAATTATTATTAGCTGGCGGACAAGACATCTCTCCTGACCTGTTTGGTGAAGAACCTCACCCAAAGCTTGAAGAAACTAACCGAAACCGTGATCTTTTTGAACTTGCATTGATCGATGAAGCACTCAAACAACAAAAACCAATCTTTGCCGTTTGTCGCGGCATGCAATTACTCAATGTCGCTTTAGGCGGAACGTTGTACCAAGATCTCTCATTATATCCAGATTGGAAAGTCAAGCATGTTCAACAACCAACACAACCACAGTTCGCGACGCATGATGTAAACATAGAAAAAGATAGCGCTCTCTATCAACTTTTCGGAGCAAAAGCTCGGGTCAATTCTTACCATCATCAAGCGATCCACACATTAGCTGATACATTGAAGGTCAGTGCTACTTCTACTGACGGACTGATAGAAGGCATTGAATCTCTTGATCCTGTACAACGTATCTTAGGTGTTCAGTGGCATCCTGAGCTACGATTTGAAGCTGAAACAAGCGAGTTTAATTTGTTCAACTATTTTGTCAATAATCTGTAGACTTGAATAGGGACAAGATAGTTTACATCCAAAGGTATTATTTTTCGGATATAAAGCACGGAGCAAAACGTATATTACGTTTTGCTCCGTGTTCTTTTATCTTATTGTTAATTTTCGTTGCAAGTTAAAAATCAAAATTGTCTGGATCTGGTCCAATTCGCTCATTTGTATTCAACTGATCGATTTGTTCCATTTCATCCTTGCTTAATTCAAAATCAAAAACATCAAAATTTTGTTTGATTCGATCCTCATGCACTGATTTTGGAATAACGATGATATCATTTTGTAAATGCCAACGAATGATAACTTGTGCAGCAGTTTTATTGTGTTTTTTCCCAATTTCGACTAAAACTGGATTCTCAAGAATTTTACCTTGACCTAAAGGCGACCATGCTTCTGCAGCAATATCATGCTCAGCTAAGAACCGGCGTAAAGGCTCTTGCGTTAATGTTGGGTGAATTTCAACTTGATCGACAACAGGTTTCACCGTTGCATCTTTAAGAAGATCCTCAAGGTGATGTTCGTGGAAATTAGAGACGCCGATCGCTTTTGCTCGTCCACTATGATAAATTTCTTCCATTGCCCGCCAAGAGTCTTTGTACTTCCCTTCGACAGGCCAGTGGATCAAATATAAGTCAACATAGTCTAGCCCTAGTTTCTCTAAGCTCTCATCAAAGGCTTTAAGAGCAGATTCATATCCTTGATCTGCGTTCCATAATTTAGTTGTAACAAAAATTTCTTCTCTAGGAACTCCAGACTGACGAATTCCTTCACCTACACCTTCTTCATTTTTATAGGCTGCAGCAGTGTCGATCAAACGATAACCTGTTTCTAGCGCCCATTTCACAGAATTTACAGCTTCTTTTCCATCCTCTACTTTCCAGACACCTAAGCCCAAACGGGGAATGATAGAACCATTGGCCAATTCTTTTGTTGTTTCAAAAGACATACATCGGTCATTCCTTTCTTTATAAAATTTTTTCTTACTTTATTATACTCCTAAAGTACTCAGATGAAAAACAACTCAACATGTAAGAGGAACTCTTTTGCTCAAATCACTCCTTGATCTAAAAGTGAAATACGTTTAGAAAGAGCTTTGAACCTGTTTATATCTATGATGATTCTTTACCAGATACACTTCAATCATTCTGGTTTGGATGCTTCATTTTTTTCAATCTGATTATAACTATTATTTGCTAAATCGATGCCTATGGGAACCTTTCATTTTTTACTTTCTATATCTGGACTAGTTCTTTTAAAAATACATCAAAAAATCCCGAAAAACACTCTAAACAAGCGGTTTCTCAGGATTTTATTCTACATTTCTATATGTTGATATTTCTGATCCAGCCCGACGGTGCCGGAATATCACCAAATTGAATCCCAGTTAACTCGTCATATAATTTTTGAGTAACAGGACCAACTTCATTTTCACTATAAAACACATGAAAGTCATCTCCGACTTGGATCCCGCCGATTGGTGAAATGACAGCAGCAGTTCCACAAGCTCCAGCTTCTTTATATTGATCCAGCGAATCAAGATAAACATCTTCTTCCACCGCTTCCAACCCTAAATGATGTTCCGCAAGATACAAAAGCGAATACTTTGTGATACTCGGTAAAATAGATGGAGACAATGGTGTGACGAAGCGATCGTCTTTTGTGATTCCAAAGAAATTAGCTGACCCTACTTCTTCGATTTTCGTATGCGTTGCTGGATCAAGATAGATACAATCTGAGAAGCTTCGCTCTTTTGCCTCTTCTCCTGGAAGTAAACTTGCAGCATAATTCCCGCCGACTTTGATTGCTCCTGTTCCATGTGGAGCTGCACGATCATACTCAGACACTACAAAATTTGTTGGTACTAAACCGCCTTTAAAATAGGCTCCAACCGGCATACAAAACACCGTGAATAAATATTCAGGTGCTGGGTGAACTCCGATTCCCTGGCCTACACCGATCAATAACGGACGAATATATAAAGTTCCGCCACTTCCATAAGGCGGAACAAATGCTTCATTTGCCTTTACCACCTCTTCAACTGCTTGAATAAATTTCTCTTCTGGGACCTCTGCCATCAATAATCTTTTGGCACTTCGATTCATCCGTTTAGAATTCTCATCTACTCTGAACAAATTGATAGAACCATCTTTGCACCGATAAGCTTTAAGCCCTTCAAAACATTGCTGACCATAATGAAGAGCAGCAGATCCTTCGTGTAAGTGAAGAACATTATCTTCAGTCAACTTTCCTTCATCCCACTGCCCCTCTTTCCACATGGAAATATAGCGAAAAGGTGTTTTTATATAATCGAAGCCTAAATTATCCCAATCTACTGTCATACAATCACTCCTTATTTTCAGAATATTGTAACATATTACCAATCACTTTGTTAACCTTTTTACAGAAATAATGACATCTTTTTTCATTTTCAAGTATAATATAAAGAGTACAAATGGAAGATGAATGCACTCTTCCATCAAAACAGTCAAAGAAAGTTGGGTTATTATTGCTTAGTTTGGGACAATCTATTTCCAGCAGTACATTGGACAGCACGGTAGATTCTACTCTTGATATAAAAGTAGCCACTGAACGAAAAGTCAATGCGCTGCAACGTTTTTGGAATGATATCAATTGGGATCATATTTTAGCCGTTGTAATCGAAAAAACGATTTATTTATTTTTATTGATTTTACTTTTTATCGTTTTGAACCGTATCGGAAAACTATTGATCGATCGAGCGTATAATAATTATAGTAAAAAGCAATCTTTTAGCGAAAGTCGTCTAAAAACATTGCATACATTGATCATCAATGCGTTTCAATATACATTATTTTTCTTTTTTATCTATTCTTTATTGACAACTGTGGGGGTCCCTGTAGGCTCCTTACTTGCTGGAGCTGGGATCGCAGGTGTAGCAATTGGTTTGGGCGCACAAGGATTTATGAATGATATCATCACCGGCTTTTTCATTATTCTGGAACAACAGATGGATGTTGGTGATTATGTCCGCTTGACCGCGCTGGGTATCGAAGGGACCGTGACTTCCGTTGGTCTTAGAACCATTCAAATGAAAGCTTTGGATGGAACTGTTCACTTTATTCCTAATCGTAATATTACAACTATCAGTAACCTCTCACGCTCTAATATGCAGGTTTTGATCGATGTGCGGATCATTCCTGATGAAGGATACGACCAAATCGTGGCAATCATCGAGCAGGTAAATGATAAGCTCAAAGAAAAATATTCAGAAAGTATTCAATCAGGACCAACGATTTTTGGAATGGTTGATCTGGGCAATGGAAACTTTGCCGTTCGGACGACCATGTATGTGTTAAATGGAAAACAGGCAGTGATCAGAGAAGAATTTTTAGCTCAGTATGTCAAGAAATTATCCGAAGCAAATTTCTCCATACCAAATACACCGATTACTTTAAAATAGATATTTTCGTCTTACTGTTTATTCTTTTTTAAAGGAGGCTGGGACAGAAGTGTTCAACTCCGAGAAATAAGAAGGAATTACTTCTGCTTCCACCGTTTATTCGTTTTAAAGGGACTAGTCCGTAACTCATAGAGTTATATCCTAGTCCCTCTTTTATTTATCTAATGATTTTAAAAATGCAGAAATATGCTTGACTGCGAAAGGAATCGCTTCTTCTTTCGGATCGAATTTAGCTGAATGTAGTCCATAAGCACTATCTACACCTAACCAAAACATGGTTCCTGGAACCTTTGATAATAAATACCCAAAATCTTCCCCTGTCATTGCTACTCCTGCTTCATGAAACGAAACATCTGCTTCTTGGTCCATAAAACGCATGAACCGCTCAGTTGTCACTTGATCATTGATGACAGGAACATAGCCTTTTTGATCTAAAAAAACATCTACCTCGCAATTAAATGATTTTGCGATGCCCTCTCCAATTTCCCGGATTCTTTTTTGAGTCAATTGATTCATTTCATCTGTAAGCGTCCGAATCGTTCCAGAAATCGTTGCTTTTCCAGCAATCACGTTTGTAGCACTTCCTGCATTGAATGTCCCAAAAGTCACAACAGCTCCTTCTACTGGATCGACATTGCGACTGACGATTGTTTGAGCCTGCTGTACAAAACTCATACCAGCAACGATCATATCGTTGGAATCTTGAGGAAATGCTGCATGTCCGCCTTTGCCGATCAATGTAACTTGTACTTCACAAGTAGCTGCAAACAAAGTACCGACTTTTGTTGTGATCGTTCCTACCGGTAAATCAGGATTGACATGTAGTCCGTAAAATTCATCCGGGAGCCAATCACCAAAGGCACCTCCGTCATACATCAGCATTCCGCCAGCTTCATTTTCTTCAGCGGGTTGAAAAAGGAATAAATAATTATTTTCCGGCTGGTCATTTGCTAACTGTTCTAATAGACCTAAAGCAATCGTCATATGAAAATCGTGCCCACAGGCATGCATGAATCCCTCACGCATCGATTTAAAATCAGAAACTACTTCTTCAGTAATGGGTAAACCATCGATATCTGTCCGCCAACCGATTGTTTTCTTAGGGGTTTTCCCATGGATAAAAACTAAGATACCTGTCTCCCAAACTTTTACTTCTATATAGTCTTTCTCGATTTGATGAATCAGCGTCAATAATTTTTTTTGTGTTTCGACTTCTTCCAAGCCGATTTCAGGTATTTGGTGCAATTGTCTGCGAATCTCTATCAAACGATCATTAATCACAATCTATCTGCCTCTTTTCTATTTCATAAGACTTATTGTTCAACAAAAAAAAGGATCTGTCAATCGATCTTTTACACGAACACTGATTTTTTGAGAAAATAAAAAAGTAAGACCAAACAAAATTTCTGTTTCATCTTACTTCGGTAAAAACTATTTCATGATATCGATTAGATCTTTTTTAGAAGCTGCTGATGCAGGCATGTAACTAAATGCAATCCCGATCAGTGCAGAAATTCCTACAGCTAAGGAAATTGTGAATAAATCCGGACGAACCGCAAATGGTAAAAACAAAGAGGTCAATAGCCCTAAAAGCATACCAAGAAGATACCCGATCAAACCGCCTAATAAAGTCAAGGTCAGTCCTTCTGCCAGAAATTGTTTGCGAATATCTTTTTCTGTTGCTCCCAGTGCACGTCGTATACCGATTTCTTTTGTACGTTCAGAAACAGAAATGTACATCATATTCATCACACCCACACCTGCAATAAACAAAGAAATTCCAGCAACTGCTGAGATAAACAACGTTAGATTATCTAAAATTTTGCCCATTTCAGCAATATCTGATTTAGGATTGTATTGTTCATATTCACCAACATTGCGCAAGCTACCATTAAAATTCAACTGCTTCAACACTTCCGCTGTGATCCGTTCCTTATCGTGAACATTTTCCACTTCTAAATTTAAAATTGATTGACTTTCCTTTTTCTTAAAGTAATGATCATAACTATTTATCGGAAAATAAGCTAAAGGTGCTTGATTTGCCATTGATAACGTGCCATTTTTGTTAGCAATCACGCCGACGATCGTGAATAATTCATTGCCGACTTCAAATCCTTTGCCGATCGCTTGTTCAGGATCACCATATAATTTTTGCGCTAAGATCTCATCGATCACAACGACCTTATTCAATGTCTCGCTGTCTTTAGGTTCAAGTTGACGGCCTTTCAATAATTGAAGAGTTGTTTGTTCTACACGTTCAACCGTTTTTGTCAGCTTCTTTTCTCTGATATGAATTTCCACTTGACGTTCAGTCAATTTTTGCTTTGGCTCGTAAAAATCTACTTTCTTAACGCCTTTTACATTTTTTATTAAATCTAAATCACTTTTTTTGAAAACTTCATTTTCAGTAAATGCATTAGCAACATCATAATAATTAAACGTTAAATTATTGACGTTTTCGTTAGTATTAGTCATAGACATTTTATCGATCATATCTCGTTTGAATCCATTACCGATCGACACGATCGTAATTACTGAAGCAATACCGATGATTATACCGAACATCGTCAGAAAGCTACGTTTTTTATTTTTTAAAATAGACTTCAATGCTGTCTTCCAAAGAACATAACTTTTCATTTGATCAGCTCCTCTTCCAAGATCATACCGTCTTTTACACGGATCAAGCGATCACAGTAAGAAACCATTTCTGGATTATGCGTAACTAAAATGATCGTTGCGCCTTCTTTACGATTTAATTCCTGAAATAACTGCATGATGTCTTCTGAAGTCTTTGAATCTAATGCGCCTGTTGGTTCATCTGCAATAATAAATTTAGGGGAATTGACAATTGCTCTAGCAATCGCGACACGCTGCTGCTGACCACCGGAAAGCTGTTTGGGGTATTTATTGCCTTTATCCGGCAAGCCTACCTTTTCAAGAACCTCCTGAACTCTCTCTTTTGTATTCTCATAAGCTGATCCATTATAGAGCAACGGTAATTCAATGTTTTCAAAAACTGTATTATTTTCAATCAAGCTAAAATTCTGGAAAACAAAGCCGACAGAACGGTTTCGAATCGCAGAGAGATCTTTATCTGAAAAATCAGTGATTTCTTTTCCTTCAAAAAGATATTTTCCTTCAAACTTCTTATCAATAAAACCGATCAAATTGATCAATGTTGATTTACCAGAACCAGATGGCCCCATGACTGCCACAAATTCCTTTTCATTGATTTCAAAGTTGATATCTTTTAGCACATGAAGTCGTTCTTCTTCCAGTGAGTAATACTTGTTTATATGTTCCAGTTTAATCATTTTCGACCACCTGCACTTCTGCATCGTTTTTTAATGATTCATCAGGATTATCAATGATCGTCATTCCTTTTGAAACACCGGATTCTACAACTTTTGCGTTATTGCTGTCAGAAAGTTTCACTTCAGTTTTTTTAGCTCGGCCATTCTTATAGATATAAACAAAGGTTTGCTTGCCTTCGGTCACAATTGCACTTTGAGGTAAGATCAATTGAGGCTGCTGCAAAGAAACTTGGGCAGATGAACCATAAGGCCAAGGAAAATCACCTTCTACAGTAAACTCATAGGTCGGAATCTCACTTTCTCCTCCAGCGCTTGTTTTAGGTAATTGATTGATCGTTCCAACTTTCCCTGAAACTTCTTGGTTTGAACCGATAGAAGTAACGCTAACTTCCTGACCCGTTTTTAATTTTGAAAGATCATATTCTGTTACAGTTCCTTTGATTTGCTTTGATTTGCTTAAAACACGTACCAAAGGAATATCTAATGACTTTTTCCCAGCTTCATTCACGATCGCAATTCCATCTTGGGTAGCTTGGACTGTCGTCACGATTTTTCCTTGTTCCGTTTCCAGTGCTGCTGCTTCATCATTCACATCAGTATTCGCTAATTCTAAGGCTTGCTGTGCTTGAATCACTTCACTATTTGCAGCAGTCAATTCAGTTTGTTGCTGCTCTACTTTACTTTTTAGTGTTTCTTTAATTTCCGGATCGGTTTCACGATCTACTTCTGCTTTACTTTGGTTTAATGCTGCTTGTACCTCATTATATTTCGTTTGTGCATTTGATAAGTTTTGTGCAGCTTGTTGAGCTGTCAAACTACTTTTATTTACTGTTCGCTGTTGTTGATCGGCGCGAGTCTGAGCATCACTATTTTGATAGTTCAGCACTACTTCTCCAGCTTTGACTTCCTGTTCATTTTTCACTGGAATCGACGCGATCGTTCCTAAAGCTTGATCATAAAAAATATCTTCGCTTTGAGTGGCGTTGATTTCTCCTTTCAGCACAAGAGGATCTAACGGCTCCAACTTAAACGCACTATAACTTGGTTCACTAGCTTTATTTGAAGAAGATAAGAAAAAATATCCTCCGATCCCTAAACTAAGAATAACGCCGCCGATCACCCATTTTACTTTTTTGTTCTTTATCATCATAATTCCTCCTACAATCTATCTAAATTTGATTATAGATGTTTGTCAAAGGATCAAAAAGCGAATAAACGAACAGTTTTCTTACATATTTGAAAGCTCAAAAAAAGAATAGATGAGACAGCCTAAGCGACCCTCCTATTCTTTATTTCATATATCGTCATTATTTAGTGTGAATGATCAAAGCTTTCTTAATTCATCCAACATCGTTGTTTTACTCTTGGTTTTAGCATCGATATCTTTGATCTTTATAGCAGGAACTCCAGCAACAACTGTGTATGGCGCAACGTCATCGACCACAATTGCACCAGCAGCAACCACTGCTCCTTCACATACCCTAACGCCTTCCAAAACAACGGCATTTGCCCCGATCAAGACATTGTCTTCAATTACGACAGGTTGAGCACTTGGTGGTTCAACAACACCAGCCAATACAGTGCCAGCACCAATATGACAATTCTTTCCGACGGTTGCTCTTCCGCCTAAAATTGCACCCATATCGATCATAGATGATTCACCGATCACAGCACCAATATTAATAATAGCACCCATCATAATGACCGCTTGATCCCCGATCTCTACTTGATCACGAATGATCGCTCCAGGTTCGATGCGAGCATTGATTTCTTTGAGATCAAGCATTGGAATTGCTGAATTCCGAGCATCATTTTCAACAACATAATCCTCGATCGATGCGTCATTTTCATTTAGAAAAGCTTTAATATCTTCCCATTCTCCAAATAACGTTCCTGTTTTGCAGTTCGTAAAAGCTTGGATCGTTTCTGGAAAAGTAACTTCTTTTAGCTTTCCTTTCAATGTCACCTTGACCGGCGTTTTCTTTTTGGCGTTGCCAATATAATTGATAATTTCGTATGCGTCCATAAAATAACTCCCTTCAAACTTTACAGTAAAATAATCATTTTACAGATTTTTAGCTTAACAGAAAAACGAAAAAAATCAAACAACTTTTATTTCTCTATGATCCTCTTCAGATTTTGGTAAAATGATATTTTTCCGCTCTAGTTCGTGAGCCATATGATTGATTGCTTTAAGTAGCTCTTTGCGCGTAATGATTCCCTTAAAACATTGATTATCATCAACAACAGGTAAAAATGCTGCATCTACTAATAAATGTAAGATATCCTCTAATTCCCAATTTTCACCGATCACAGGGACATTGACTTCCATCACATCTGCAACAGTAAACTCTTTCAATTTATCAAAATCAACCGAAGAGATATCAAACATTTTATCTACAACATCCGATAAGCTGATCAATCCGACAAAACGGTCCCCTTTATCCAAAACGGGGATTTTTGAATATTTGACTTGTGATAAAACCAATAATGCATGACTTAGCGGATTCAAACACATCACATTTGCAACGTTTTCCGCAGGTATTAAAAATGTATCTTCTTTTTCTAATAATAATTCTTTTACAGCAGATCCAATCATTGGAGTGCCTCCATTTCATTTTCTTTGCCACAAACTCTATTTTACCGAAAACGGATGCAAATGTCTTGAAATTCAAACTTTTTTCATAACTCTTAAAAAAAATTAAGCTTTGAACACACTTTCTTCACTTTTGAAAAAAGCAAGGTGAAAACAAATTGATTGTTCAACACCCTGCTGTTAAATGATTAATTTTTACTAAAGCTGAACGACAGCTCTTTAAACGGTTGATGATCCCGTCCAAAATATTGAACATGGTAATGATCGGTTGTACTTTCAATGATGGCGTATGATTTTAATTGAATGGGGCCTCTTGGTAGACTGATACTCCCGGGATTCAGATACAAAATATTCGCCCTTACTTCACAACCGATTTCATGTGTATGACCAAATAATGCAATATTGGCAGAGACTTTTGACGCTTGTAAAGCAAGTGTCGTTAAATCATAACGAACATTTGCCAAATGTCCATGTGTCATAAAAATTGTATCCATTTCAGTTTTTTCAACAATTTTCTCAGGAAATGCCGGATCATAGTCGCAATTACCTTTCACAACCTTAAAATCATGCCATAATGAATCGGTTGGTTCAAGTTCTGAATCACCACAATGGAACATTCGATCGACTTTGCCACGATAGGTTTCAGCCAAATCCACTAAAACATCACGGTCTCCATGATTGTCACTCACTACTAAATATTTCATTGATTTCCTCCTACTTTTTCAGCCAATCTTCCCATTGATCTTTTAATTTTGAGACTGCCTTAGCTCTATGGCTGATCTCATTTTTGCGTTCATCAGACAATTCTGCGGCAGTTTTTTGTTCTTCTGGTACGAAGAATAATGGATCATAACCAAAGCCATGTTCTCCTCTTGGAATCGTGCCGACGATACCAGACCAATCCCCTTCAACGACTAGACTTTTCTTATTTGGTGCTGCAAAAACAAGCGTGCAATGAAACGTTGCTGTTCTTTTTTCCGATGGTACCCCAGTCAGTTCATGAAGCAATTTAGCATTGTTCGCAGCATTATTCGTTGGTTCGCCTGCATATCTTGCGGAAAAAATCCCTGGTCGTCCGCCTAAAGCATCGACGATCAACCCAGAATCATCAGCCAAGACCGGCTGCTGTAAAATTTCAGCAATCGTTTCAGCCTTCAAACGGGCATTTTCTTCAAATGTCTTTCCTGTCTCTTCCACATCAGGAAGCTCTGGATAATCCAATAATGTTTTTACTTGATAGCCTTTTTCAGCAAAGATTTTCGTGAATTCTTTCGCTTTGCCAGGATTTCTAGTTGCGATAACGATCGTGTTTTTTTCTACAGAATGATTTTTTAGGTCAGGTGCTAAAAGGGCTTCTTTTTGATATGCAATCAGCTCTTCTATTCCAGTTTTCCCATAAAAGAGCAGTGCATTCAATTCATCACCTGAAAATGTCGACTCTTCTCCTGTTCCTTGAAGCTCCACAAAATTTCCAGATTCTGTCATCACTAAATTCATGTCGACCGCAGCCGCTGAGTCTTCTTCATAATCTAAATCCAAGACGCAATAGCCATCTTTCAATATCCCTGCGCTGACAGCTGCCAAATATTCTTTGATCGGATCTTCTTTTAGCTCTCCATTTTTCATCAATTTATCTACCGCTAACTTCATTGCTACGAAGGCTCCTGTAATACTTGCTGTACGTGTCCCCCCATCTGCTTGGATCACATCACAATCAACGATGATGCTCCGTTCACCAAGTTTAGCCAGATCAACAACTGCTCGTAAAGATCGACCAATCAACCGTTGGATTTCCATTGTTCTACCTGTCAATTTTCCTTTAGCGCTTTTGCGAATATTTCGTGTATTGGTTGCACGCGGCAACATACTGTATTCAGCAGTGACCCAGCCTGTTCCCTGATCTCTTAAAAATGGTGGAACCTTTTCTTCCACTGTTGCTGAGCAGATAACTTTTGTGTCACCAAATGAAATCACTACGGAACCTTCTGGATGCTTATAGACATTTGTCTCAATAATGATTTTTCTCAGTTCTTTTGCTTGTCTACCATCGTGTCTATTCATTCTTTTACTTTCCTCCTAATCGAATCTGTTTTACAGCAAGATCGTCTAAACCTAACCATTCGTCTGCAATTTCTTTGAACATTTTTGCAGAACCTGTCGTATAAAATTCATGAGGGGCTTTTTCTGAAAAGGGAGTATTGGCAAGATCAAAATAATCCAAAAGCATACTAACTTCTCCCACTGTCTCAGCACCTGAATCGATCAGCTTTACTTGATTGCCCATGACATTTTGGATCAATGGACGCAATAATGGGTAATGCGTACATCCCAAAATCAGTGTATCCAACTTTTTAAGTAATAATGGATTCAATGTTTCAGATACTACCTTTTTGGCAACTGAAGAATGTGTTTCGTTACTTTCGACGATCGGAACAAATTTCGGACAAGCTAAACTGCTGACAAATGTTTTTGGGGCTTTTCCTTTTAACGCCTGTTCGTAAGCTCCACTTTGGATCGTACCAGCCGTCCCTATGACTCCGATCCGATTATTTTTTGTTGCTTTCAAAGCTGCTCTAGTGCCTGGGAGAATCACACCAACTACGGGAATATCCAACTGTGTCTTGATGGACTCTAATGCTACTGCAGTTGCAGTATTACAAGCTATTACTAGCATTTTTATATTTTTATCTAATAGAAAATTAGTCATTTCCCAAGAAAACTGGATAACTTGTTCAGCCGGTCTAGGTCCATATGGGCAGCGTGCTGTATCTCCTATATAAATCAACTGCTCATTCGGAAGCTGCTTTAACGCTTCCTTAACAACCGTAAGTCCTCCGACTCCAGAATCCATAAAACCTATCGCTCCATGATTATTCAAATCGATCAAACCTTTACAATATATTTCAACACTTTTATTTTCTACTTTTTATTGTTTTATTTCAAGTTTAATTATCAAAGCTCCTTTATTATACCATTCTTCTTGATGTTTTTTTATTGTTTGTTATCCATCAACAAAAAAAACTAGCAATCTCTTTTTTCATATGTTATAATTTCTAACATTAACAAACGAATAGAATTATGATTATTAGATTAGATTAAAAAGATAAATGTGTTTAGAAAAAGAATATTCTTTTGGAGTAAAAAAACGATGAATCTGTCAACGAAAGACGATAAAACGTTTTTTTACAAAATTCTATTTTGCTTCTTTTCATTGAAAGCAATCACCTTTCTTTTTTTCTAGCACCATTCTTTTATTCTATTCGCTCATAATCTTTTGATATTCATGTGATAAATCTATACATAAAGGAGACTTGCTATGATTTCGTTGGAGCATGTAAATAAGTATTTTGGAGAACATCATGTCTTGAAGGATGTTTCTTTGAATGTCAACGAAGGGGAAAAAATCGTGATCATCGGACCTTCAGGTTCGGGAAAAAGTACCTTGATCCGATGCATCAACCGTTTAGAAAAAGTTAGTGATGGACATATTTTGGTTGATGGGATCGATATAACGGAACCAAAAGCGCCTGTGCAGAAAGTTCGCCAAAAAGTAGCGATGGTCTTTCAAAATTTCAATCTCTACGCTCATAAAACAATTATTCAGAACTTGACCCTTGCCCCTATCAAAGTAAAAGGTGTCAGCAAAGAAGAGGCAACCAAAACTGGTATGGAATATTTAGAAAGAGTCGGACTTGCTGACAAAGCAAATGCATACCCTTCACAACTTTCAGGTGGACAACAACAACGGGTCGCCATTGCTAGGGCATTGAATATGCATCCTGAGATCATTCTTTTTGATGAACCAACCTCAGCGCTTGACCCTGAAATGATCCAAGAAGTATTGGATGTAATGATCGATTTGTCTAAACAAAATATTACGATGATCTGTGTTACTCATGAAATGGGATTTGCCCGTCAAGTGGCAGATAAAGTGATTTTTATGGATGATGGTCAAATTATTGAGACTGGGACTCCTGAACATTTCTTTACAAATACACAAAACGAACGTGCAAAAGAATTTTTAAGTAAAATCATTCATAACTAATAATCAAAAATAGGAGGAAATAAAATATGAAAAAGATGAAAAAAATTGTAGGCGCTCTTTCCCTTGCTTTATTACTTGGTTTGGTTGTAGGTTGTAGCGGCGGAGATGATACAAAATCAGCTGATTCATCAGGTAAAACGACAGATCTTCAGAAAATAAAAGATGCGGGTGTTATCAAAGTCGGTGTAAAAGAAGATGTGCCTAATTTTGGTTATATGAATCCTGATACGAATAAAAACGAAGGAATGGAACCTGATATTGCCCGTTTGCTTGCAAAAGAATTGACTGGCAGCGAAGATAATGTGGAATTTGTTGGTGTAACGGCTAAAACGCGTGGTCCTCTTTTAGATAATGGTGAGTTAGATATGGTCATCGCAACCTTTACGATCACCGATGAGCGAAAAGAAACATACAACTTCACTACTCCTTACTATAAAGATGAAGTAGGCTTCCTTGTAAGAAAAGCTGATAAATTTACAGATACCAAGAGTCTTGATGGAAAAACAATCGGCGTTGTTCAGTCTTCAACAACAAAAGATGCGATCGAGAAGCAAGCAAAAGAATTGGGTGTCACATTTAAATACCAAGAGCTAGGCTCTTATCCAGAATTAAAAACTGCATTAACATCAAAACGTATCGATGCTTTTTCTGTCGATAAATCGATTTTAACTGGTTATGTAGATGATAATACTGAAATTCTCAAGGATGGTTTCTCACCACAAGAATATGGAATTGCGACTAAAAAATCCAATACCGAATTAAATGATTTCTTGAATGAATCAATCGAAAAATGGGAAAAAGATGGAACATTAGATAAAATCTACAAAACATGGAATCTAAACTAAATCCCAGTCGATTTTATTTAGTTTTTCTGGACTTGGGAGGGAATTAGATGTTGATTATATTAAATGCCAGCCCTTTTGCTCTTTTCCGTTGGGAAGCTTTGCTTAAGGACTGGAAACTGTTTGGCGACGCCTTTCTTTATACAATTCTTCTGGCTGTCGGCTCTCTAATTGTTGCAATGATTCTTGGCATTATTTTCGGCAGTTTATCTTCGATGCATAATAAACTGCCGAAAATAATCAGCAGAATTTATGTTGAGTTTTTTCAAAATACACCACTCTTGATTCAATTTATCGTCGTTTATTATGGATTTCCTTTGATCAGCCCCGCATTGACCTTTCCAACAACATTTATTGCCATTCTATGTGTTGGTCTATATCATGGTGCTTATATTTCTGAAGTTGTTCGCTCTGGGATCGGTGCTGTTCCAAAAGGACAATTCGAAGCGGCTTATTCTCAAGGATTTTCCTACGGCGAAACGATGCGTTATGTTATTTTACCTCAGGCTTGGCGAATCATGTTACCACCATTAACCAATCAAGTGGTCAACTTGATTAAAAATACATCGACGGTTGCTATCATTTCGGGAGCAGATGTCATGTTCACAGCAAATAGTTGGTCTTCCATCAACTTGAATTATATTCCAGCTTTTGCTTTAGCAGGGTTTTTATATTTCATTCTGTGCTTCCCGTTAGCTAAACTAGCACGAAGATTAGAAGAAAATAATAAGAAAGCTTATACCAGATAGGAGAGTGCATAAATGTCTTTTTCAGAACAAATGAGTCAACTTTTGACGGGGAATAATTTGCGCTTTTTATTCGATGGATTGAAGCTCACTCTTTATATTTCTTTTATTTCGATCGTTTTAAGTACGATTTTTGGAACTATTTTAGCTGTACTTCGAAATCAGAAAAAAGGACCTTTAAAATTTTTAGCTAGTCTTTACATCGAAATCGTCCGCAACATTCCTAATTTACTATGGATTTATGTAATTTTTTTGATCTTTAAGATCCGATCGACACCAGCTGGAATCGTCAGTTTTACCGTATTCACTACAGCTGCTTTAGCTGAAATTATTCGCGGTGGTTTAAATGGTGTTGATAAAGGACAAAAAGAAGCCGCACGCTCACAAGGCTTCAATAATTTTCAGATCATCTTGTACATCGTCTTACCGCAAGCAATCAGAAATGTCCTGCCAGCGATCGTGTCACAGTTTGTTACAGTGATCAAGGACACGAGTTTCTTGTATTCAGTTATTGCATTACAAGAGTTGTTTGGAAAGTCCTATATCTTAATGGGACGATACGCTCAGACAGAGCAAGTCTTTATGATATACGCTCTCGTTGCCTTGATGTATTTTGTTATCAATTTTTCTATTTCTCAGTTTTCAAGATGGTTGTCTCGAAACTGGGTCTAAAAAAGAACCAAGCAAAAAGTCACTTGAGTTCAATTGATTGGTGCAAAATCGAACTATACGATTTTTACAAAATTACAAAAAATCTAATTTTTTGAGCATCTTTTATAAAAAAAGCCCCAGACAAAACTATTTTCTAGTTTTGTCTGGGGCTTTTTTTATTTATCTAATGCTTACATCAAATTGTTCCACTAACGCTTTTTCCACTTTTGTCAGCGATTGGTTGATTTCTTCATCTACTAACGTTGCTTCCGGGTTAACAAATGTCAGGCTATACGCCATTGATTTTTTTCCATCTGCAATGTTCGCGCCTTGATACACATCGAACAAATGAACAGATTGCAAGTATTTTCCAGCATTCGTTGTAATGGTTTCGACTAACGCTTGATTTGTGACACTTTCATCTACTAAAAGAGCAATATCTCTTGAAATTGCGGGGAATTTCGTTACCTGTTGGTAAACAAATGAATGTCCGCTTGCTTCAATTATTGCTTGCAAATTCAATTCCGCAACATAGGTTTCTGGAATATCATAGTCTTTTGCAATTGTTGGATGAACTTGTCCAACAAAACCAATGACCTTCTCATTGATTTTTACTAGTGCTGTTCTTCCTGGATGCAGTTCAGAATAACCATTAACAGCTTCGTATGTCACAACATCTTTTAGGCCAATTGAATCAAACATGACTTCTAAAATTCCTTTAACTGTATAAAAATCAACCGGAATTTCTTTCGTTTGCCAATCTTTTACCGTTTGATTTCCCGAAATAGCTACTGCTAAATGATTTTCTTCATAAGGTAATTCTTGAGTCATATCTTCATTTTTATAAAAAACTCGTCCGATTTCATATAAGCCAACATTTGAATTCTTACGCGCTGTGTTATAAGCAACGTCATCCAATAAACCTGAAATCAGATTCATCCTTAACGTAGAACGCTCTTCACTCATTGGCCATTGTAGTCTTGTTGCTTCGCTTTCTTTCATCATAAACTGACTGGATTTTTCTTCCGTTGTCAATGCATAGCTAATTGCTTCACTTAGTCCGCCGCCTTCTAACAACCCTTTGATCTTACGAACTAGCTGTTGAGCACCAGTTAAACTTCCCGCAACTGTTTCTCCTTTTGGTAATGTTGAGGGTAAATTGTCATAACCATAAATTCTAGCTACCTCTTCGATCAAATCAGCCTCGATCGAAATGTCCCAACGTCTAGGCGGTACAGTCACTGTATATTCTCCATCAGTGAATGAATAGCCAAAGCCTAACGTTTCAAAGATCTCGCTGACTGTCGCTTCATCTAAAGCTGTTCCAAGATATTCATTGATACGATCGATCGTCACACAAACATTGACTTCTTCAAGAGTAACTTGTGAACCTACACTCTTTCCTGAAACAACCGTTCCTCCAGCAAGTTTCGCGATCATCGCAGCCGCTACATCCCCTGCTTCTCCCACAGTTGACTGATTGATCCCTTTTTCAAAACGACTTGATGACTCACTGCGTAAATTGAATTCCTTTGACGTTCTACGGATAGACAATGAATCAAATAATGCAGATTCTAATGCCACCGTTGTTGTGGTATCTGTAATCTCTGAATCAGCACCACCCATAACACCAGCAAGAGCAACTGGAACGTCACCATTTGTAATAACGATATTTTCGGTTGACAGTTCTCTTTTTTCTCCGTCTAAAGTTACTAGCTCTTCGCCTTTATTTGCTCTTCTAACAAGGATTTTCTTGCTATTTAATTTATCATAATCAAACGCATGCAATGGTTGACCAAAAAGCAATAAAATGTAATTTGTTACATCAACGACATTATTGATTGGACGAATCCCTTCATTCATCAAACGATTTTGCAGCCAAAGCGGGCTGTCTGCAATTTTTACATCTTTGATGATTCTAATTTGATACGCTGGTGCATCTTTTGGATCCGTTACTTCAACATCGATGTAATCAGAAGCTTTTTCGCTCGTATCCTCTTTTAACGGTTCATCATTGAAAGAAGGCGTTTGACGATAGATCGCCCCGACTTCATAGGCTACACCACGCATGCTTAGCGCATCCGCACGATTTGGCGTAATCGATAATTCGATGATATGATCATCCATATCTAAATAAGGGAAAACGTCACTACCGTTCACAGCATCTTGCGGTAAGTAGTATATGCCATCTGAATAAGCTTTAGGAATCACATTATCAGAATAACCAAGTTCTTGAAGAGAGCAAATCATTCCGTTGGAAACTTCTCCACGCATTTTCCCTTTTTTTATTTTTTGGTTTCCTGTAATACGAGAACCAGGCAGAGCCACGATCACTTTGATCCCAGCTTTAACATTTGGCGCACCACAGACGATCTGAGACAATTCTTCTTCACCGATATCCACTTGGCAAATCGATAAATGATCTGAATTGGGATGAGGAATGCATTCTTTGACCTCGCCCACGACAATCTTTTTCAATCCATCTTCTGGTACTTCCACACCTTCGACTTCGATCCCTGTCACAGACATTTTATCAGATAATTCTTTAGCAGAAATTTTAGAAAGATCTAAATACTCACTTAACCATTTATAAGAAACTAACATTGTCGACTACTCCTTTACCTTGAACTGATTTAAGAAACGCAAATCATTTTGATAGAAATTCCGAATATCATTGACGCCATAACGTAACATCGCAACGCGATCAGGTCCTAAGCCAAAAGCAAATCCTGTATATTCAGCTGGATCGATCCCAGACATCTTTAATACATCCGGATGAACCATACCCGCACCTAGAATTTCGATCCAACCAGTATGCTTACACACATTACAGCCTGCTCCGCCGCATTTGAAGCAGCTAACATCTACCTCAACAGAAGGTTCTGTAAATGGAAAATAACTAGGACGCAGACGAATACTGCGGTCTTCACCAAACATTTTTTTCATTACAACTTCTAGTGTTCCTTTAAGGTCACCCATTGTAATATTTTTATCGATCACCAGACCTTCGATTTGATGAAATTGATGACTATGGGTCGCATCATCTGTATCTCTACGGAAAACTTTTCCTGGAGAGATCATCCGAAGTGCACCTTTAGAAAAATCATGTTTTTCCATTGTGCGTGCTTGAACTGGTGAAGTATGTGTGCGGATCAATGTTTCATCTGTGATGTAAAATGTATCCTGCATATCACGTGCTGGGTGATCTTTCGGTAAGTTCATACGCTCAAAATTGTAATGATCTGACTCGACTTCATACCCTTCAACTACTTGGTAACCCATCCCGACAAAAATATCTTCGATTTCTTCCATTACTTGAGATAAGACATGGCGCGTGCCGTGTGTCATTTGTTTTCCTGGAAGAGTAACGTCGATCGTTTCTTGCTCTAATGCAGCATTCAAAGCAGATAGTTCCAAAACTTCTTTACGCTTTTCCAGTGTTTCTGTCAATAAATCTCGGATTTCATTTGCAAAACTCCCCACGACTGGACGTTCTTCTGCAGATAAATCTTTCATGCCTCTCAATACTTCTGTAATAGGCCCCTTTTTCCCTAATGTTTCCACTCTGATTTGGTTTAACGCATTAAGGTCATCAACTTGTTTAATTTTAATCAATGTTTCATCTCTTAATGCTTCTAACTGAGCTTTCAATGTCATTTTTTCTATCCCTTTCTTTTGTTTAATGATCAAATGTTCATCTATCGGTAAAACAAAAAACGATAGCCCGCTCCTAATAAGGAACGAGCTATCGTGTTACCATCCTACTTCATGACAAATAGTCATGCACTCAATTTTAATAACGGCTTTCACCGGCCTGCTTTTATGGAGCAGACAAACTCCGGAAGTGAACTTCATTTCTCGATAACGTAATCTGCTTTCAGTCTATGACAGATTTTCCCTTGAACGTATCAGCAAAAACTACTCTTTTCCATCTACATCTTTTTATTCAATTGAATACAGTTTACAAGAAGTTTGGTGTTTGGTCAACTGCATTCTTCAGCTGTGACCCATTTTTCTGCCCATTCTTGAATTTGTTCCATTGCTTGCTGCAGATCCTTACCTTTATTTGTAAGGAAATATTCTAAGCGACTACTTTCATCACAACGAACAGCTTTTGCAATAACGCCTTCTGCTTCAAGCTCTTTTAGCCTCTCAACTAACACACGATCACTTAATTCAGGAATTTTTTGGCGCAGTTCGCCAAATCGCTGGGGACCATTTTCTAATAACACATCAATGATCAAACCGTTCCATTTTTTTCCTAGAATCGCAAAGGCCTTTTCAAACTTGGGGCATAGTGTAAATTCGGTTGTTTTTACTTGCTCCATTTTCCTCACCTCGTGAACTGAGTATAGCACACAACTTACAATTTGTAAGTACATCTGCTTCAATTCTTATTGATTTCTTCAATTATTTCTTCATTATCTAGATCAATGATGATCCCTGCGGATAACAAGACTAACAGTACTTGACTCACCGGTTTATTCGTTGCTTCTGCTAATGCTTTTTTATAGAGATTCAATTGTCCTTTGTAGCGTTGGATGATTTTTGACACTTCAGCTGGATTTTGATAATCATTAACAAAATCCGTTTTATAATCGTATAAAATACAGGATTCTTCCTGTTCAATATACCCGTCGATCATCCCGTGAATCAAAAGGTCATCTTCTGTTTCTCTTGGATAGTCCTTGATCAGCTCTTCTGCTTTCAACAACATAGAAAATGGTTGTTCACGAACGACATTCTCAGGTTCAGCTAACAGTTGTTTTCCTAAATTTGTTTGATAAAACGCTAGGATTTGTTCACTATTGATTTCCCTCGCTACATTTTCCTGAATAATCTTTGTTTTTACCAGTTCATTCTTTAGTCGTTCAATTGTTTCTTTTGTCGGTTCTTGCTTTAAATCTAAAAGCTGTAGTAAATAATGCGTTGCTGTACCGATTTCCATAGAAGAGGCTCGCTGGATTTTTTCAATAAACCTCGGCTTTCCTAATTCTCCCTCTGTCATTCGATGAACGATCAATGGCGTCGGCTGAAAGGTATTTTTATCACTTACTTCGATTTTCGCAATCTCTTTATTATCAGGATCTTCAAAGATGCGCTTGATTTCTGAAACAGATTGATAATTAGTCGTTTGGGTCGATAATTGATACGGGTAACGATAATCTAAACGATGAAGAGCCTGCTTTATACTAGTTTGTTCAGCCGTTTGATTAGCTTGAATCGTCCCGATAGCTGTATCCACAAATTGAAGAGCAGCAAATTGGTCTTGTATTTCTTTTTCTGTCATAAATGAAAGAGTAAAATCAGCCGCATGTGTTGTGATTCCAGCTACTTTTTCTGTCACAAATTCAGTTTGAAACTTCGCCATACTTTCATGACGGATCAGACTCATCCCTACCCAATTCATCAAGCTGCTTTTCCCTTGAAGACGATTTTCACTAGGCAGCACTTTTGTTCTAACGTCGCCGACTTTTAGCCATTCTTTCCAGAGGGCAGCTTGATCATTATACGAACCAACCAAATAAAGTTTTTGCTCAGCTCGGGTCAATGCAACATAAAGCTTCCGCATTTCTTCTGATAATAATTTTTTCAATTTTGCTTGCTTGATTGCTAAAAATGGTAATGTATCATACAGCATCCGCTCTGTCTGATCAAGATAACGAATTCCTACACCCAGACGATCATCAAAGATGTATCGTTCATTTAAATCCCCTAAATTGAATTCTTTGGTCATGTCTAAAATAAAGACGATCGGAAATTCAAGCCCTTTACTAGCATGGATCGTCATGACACGAACCGCATTTTCCTCACTCAAAATAACAGGTTCAGCTAAATCTTTGTCTTTCTCCTGCATTTTTTCAATAAACCGTACAAATTGAAATAACCCGCGGAAACTTGTTTGTTCGTAAGCTGCAGCACGATCGACCAGCGCATATAGATTGGCTTGACGCTGTTTACCAGCAGGCAGTCCGCCAACATAATCTAAATAAGCAGTATCTTGATAGATCATCCAAATCAAAGAAGCCAATTGATTGCGTCTGGCCATTTCCCGCCATTTTGCCAATAATTGTGCAAAGGCCATAGTTTTTATTTGCACTGTTCGTTGCTCTTTGTTCAACTCAACTTTTTGGTTGAACGCTAAAAAAGCATCATAATACATACTTTTTTTCGCTGCTAGGCGAATTTCGACTAAATCATTTTCCTTCAAACCCACAATCGGTGAACGCAGTACTGCAGCGAGTGGAATATCTTGGTATGGGTTATCAATGATCTGCAGAAGAGCAACCATCGTTTGTACTTCCGTTGCTTGAAAATAATTCTGTGCATCATTGACTTGAATCGGAATACCAGCTGTCTTAAAAATCTCTAAGATCGTCAAATTGTTTTTCTTCGTTGGTGTCAACAGCACAATATCTTTGTATGTTACAGGACGATTGATTTTATTTGCTTTATCATAAATCATAAAGTTTTGATCTACTAGCTCTCTGATTTTCAAAGCAGTCATATGCAATTCGCCTTCTGTTTTATCTTCTAAAACTAGCTGACTTTCATCTACTATTGATGCTTCTCCATCAGTTTTTCCAGCTTTTTTTTCATAAATCAATAGTTCTGTGTTATAATTTTCGGCTTCTTCAAATTGATCAAACCCATGAACCAATCGAGCAGCTTCATCATAGGCAATTTGACCGACTCGTTCATCCATCAACTGTTCAAAAACCAAATTAGTAAAATCTAGTACATTTTTTCTCGAACGGAAGTTTTCTGCTAAGACGATTCTTTTTCCTTCTTTGTTTTGTCCGTACTGGTTATACTTCTCAATAAATAACGTAGGATCTGCTAAACGGAATGAATAGATTGATTGTTTCACGTCACCCACCATGAACAAATTTCCTTCAGATGCACTAGGTCGTCTCAACCAGTATAGAATTGTTTCCTGCAGCCGATTGATATCTTGGTATTCATCGACAAGTACTTCATCAAATTTATCCCGATAATAAGTTGATGCTTCTGTGGCGTGCCAGCCATCCGCATTCTTTTTCGCTAAAATAGCTAAGGTAAAATGCTCAAGATCATTAAAATCAACCAAGCCTTTGGCTAATTTTTGTCTACCATATGCTTCGATAAAAGATTGCTCGACTCTTGCCATTTCATCCACAACCGGAAAAGCCTGAGCCATGACCTCTTTCATTTGCTGCGGTGATAAAGTAAACAAATCAGCAATAACTGTAGTGATCGCCTTTTTATTTTGCTCACGTAAGCCCTTTGCCTGACTAGCGGTTTCTTTTAATTCCTCAACTCTGACTGTTGGATAGCGTTCAAAAGTCACTGTTTTAGAAATCTCAAAACCTGATTCTAAATCATCATCTGCTAATTGACTGCTGAATGTTTCGACAAACTCCTTCTCATTGCGGGCAAGCGCAGCAATTTTTTCAAGCTTTTCTTCTCCTTCAGTCAGCTGTATCATTTCCTCGTAACGTTCCACACAACGTAGTAGAGTTTCCATCACTTGAGGTTTTATAAACTCTTGAAATAAAATTGAATCACCAAGTTTACCATCTGCTCGATAACTATCCGCCAAATGAGTAAGCCATTGTTCAGGGTCAGGATTCGCTTTAGCAAATTCATACAGCGAGAAGACTAGCCGAGTCAGCCCCTCATCACTTCGGTCATTGGAAAAATTCCCTGTCAATTGATAGAAAGGTTCGCGATTTTCAGCATAAAAGGTTTCTCTTAGCTCATCCCAAACATCTTCTTTTAACAAAAGCATTTCTGTTTCATCCGTTAACAGACGAAACACAGGATCCATATCGATCAAATAGTAAAACCGACGAATCACCGTCAAACAAAAGGCATGTAAGGTACTAATATTGGCAGTAGGAAGCAATGTCAACTGACGAATAAAATGTTGTTTCTTTTCAGCATCACTTTCATTAGTGATTGCTTTTTGCAAAGCAAGTTGAATTCGTTCTTTCATTTCTTTTGCGGCAGCTTCCGTATAAGTAACGATCAGCAGTCGATCGATATCTGTTCCGCTTTTTAGCTTTTCGATCACTCGACGGACAAGGACTGTCGTTTTTCCAGATCCTGCCGATGCAGAAACCAAAATATTTTCATCCCCGTCAAACACTGCTTGCCACTGATTATCAGTGAATTGTTCATTCTCCGGACGCAAAGGAATCATCTTACTCATCACTTTCTCCTCCTTCCTGCTCATCAAGTATCAATCGTTCCATTACTTCTTTTTTGGATAATGTTTCAATTCGGTTGTAGTTATTTTCTTTTAGCATCACATCAAAATTACAGACGCTTCTAAATGGACAGAACTTACAAGCAATTCTTTCTTTGCCCTGATAAGCAGGATTCAAGTCGATCTCACCACTTGTGATCTTATTTCCAGCTTTGATAAATTTACTGCGGTTATGCGTCAATAATGCATCTAACTCAGGTTCCGTTACAAATTTATCTTCCTGACGGCGGCCAGGTTTGATCAACTCTTTAGCGGACTCTTCGATTGGGTAAAGTAGAGAGCTCTTTTTTGGTTCCAAACTTTTGTCTAGATTTTCTAATAGAACTGGATCATTTAATAATAAACCATCAAATTGAAATTTCTTAAGTAACTGCTGCTCTTTTTTATCTTCAACCTCGTATGGAAGAATCGGGTTATGGACATGGAGATACAAAGATCCCGCCGGCTTAGCCGTTCGACCTACCAAGCTTACCGCATCCATCAACGCAACGTCTAGATACGTCAGCATCTGCATAGCCAAGCCATAGTATGCTTCTGTGATATTGAATTTTTTATGACTGGATTTATAATCTACTACGCCTAAATAAAGGGCATCTGGCGTAACTAATTGATCCAATCGGTCGATTTTTCCGCGTACACTGATATTTCCGCCATTTTTAAGTGGTAATTCTAGTCCCTTGATGCCTTTTTGGCTCGCTAACTGCCCAAATAAAATTTCTGTTTGAACTGTGCTCATTCCACTCCGTTCACTTTGACGCTTTAATGCCCAACTGACTTTTTTAATCGTTTGACCGAGTTGGTAGCGGATGTAATTCATTCGACTTGAGGAATCCAAAATCGAAAATTTGATTTCGCCAAAAACAGTATTCAAAATTTTCTCTGTAAACGCATTTACTTCTTGATCTGTCAAATCAGTCAGTTGTTTCTTTTCCATGATCAATAACTTGAAAAACTGATCCAATGCTTCATGGAAGAAATCCCCCGTAGCTGCTGGAGATAGTCCAAAAACGTCCCGCTCTTTTAAGCCTAAACCAAAACGGGAGAAATACTGATACTGACAACGATAGAAACTTTCCATTCTCGAAACAGAGGTATAAATTTGTTTACTATATAAATTCTCAGCCAGCTGCTCCTGTAGATTTTCAGGAATATTTTTATGCGCCAAACTTTCAAAAACGCGCTGCGCCAACTCACTTTGTTCGTTTTTCATCAAGGTCTTTTCTAATCTATCCCAAAATGGTAAGTACGGTTCCTGACTTTCTTTTTTCTGCCGTTTTAGATTAGTTAGATCACTGATCAATGTTCGATAAGTACCAATATGCGCTAAGCTTTCCTGCTGATCATCAGAAATCAGCAGTGCTCTCTTTTCTATGATAGACAGATTTAAATCTTTTTGGATATTCAATAAATAAGGAGACATTTTAACGTCTTTGACTGTATCTTTTACACTAGGATATGATAGATATAAACGTTCTCTAGCTGAACTAAGCATGATATAAGCAATAAATGGCTCTTTAGCGATATTTTTTCTTGTATCATTTACCAAATATTGTCCTTCATCAAGACGTTCACTCATAAATTGCCGTTCCTCATCCGAAAGCAATGTTTTATTTTCGATTTTTTGTGGCAAAACTTGATCAGTCAAGCCAATCACAAAAACAACCTTTGCTTGACCTGGATGCGCTAAATCAATGGCTCTTACTTGAACTTGATCGATAGCTGTAGGCACCTTATTATAACGTAATCCTTCTAAACCGCTTGAAAAAATTGTTTCAAATGTAGGCAGATCAAACGCATCTTCACCATAAATCGTCACATATTCATCCATCAACGTCATCAAAGCTTCCCATGTTTGCTCATGATTTCTAGCAGCTTCAAGCTCACCTTTAGCAACCGCCTGATTTCGCCACATGATCAATTGCTTTTCAACACCACTGTGCACTAAAAAACGATAAAAGCAATCAGCTGCCTCAATCCCTGTTTTCGCTTTTTGAATGGTTTTAAAAAAAGCCGGAATGGTTTGCTGGATCATTTTACGAACGACATTTGAGTCCTCTTCAATTTGTTCAGTATCATCTTGTTGATCTGATTCAAAATCGTAGCGGATAAAGCGCCAGTCTTTATTTTGTTCCCAATGATAGCCTTCATAACCATAAGCAAGCACAACATTCTCAGTCACATCGATTTTCCTGCGCCATTCATCTCGTTGCTGTTGCCATTCTTCACTGGAAATCTCATCTTCAATAGGAAAGAATAATTCTGTCCGCAAAAATCGTAAAACATCCCGATACCTGTAGCGATAAGCATTTATTGCAAATAGAGATTGAATGAATTCAACCAACGGATGCTGCTCCATCGCCATATCTCGATCCAAATAAATTGGAATATCGTTGAGTGAAAAAAGTGGTTCAAGAAGTGTCTCATAGCTATCCAGATCACGAGTCAACACTTGAATATCTTTATAACGATAGTTTTCTTCGGCAACTAATCTTCTAATTTCTTTAGTGATATGGTTGATTTCTTCTTTTGGTGTTTCTGCTTGCCATATCTGTACATGTTCATTATTGAGGCTGACTTTACTTTTTTTGGTTGCTTTTTCTTGTGAGTCGATCCAATATCTGCCAAGAGTTTGAAGCTCTGTTTCTGTGACCAACGGCTTATCATTTTCGACAATATCCGGTAAAACAGCGACATTTGATTTTCTAGCTAACTGATACAATTGTTGGTACGTTGTTCCAGTTTCATAAAACAAATCCATTGTGGATGGTATCTCCACAGCAAATTTTTTATCTACAATCAGAGAAATCTTTACTTCTCCACTTTGACGTAATAAAACCTCGATCAGTTTTAATTCTCTCGCAGAAAAATGATGATACCCTGTGATCACAAACAAAACATGTTTCAGCTCTTTTGTTTCCAGATATTCTGCCAAATAATTGATAATCTCAGCTGACTTGATGCCATAATGACTCATAGTCTCCTCAAATCGTGAAAAGATCAATTGAATATCTTGAATCTTTAATTGTAGATCCTGTTCTTTCCCGCCCAATTTAGTTTCTTTCAGAAAATCAGAGAGTTGTTGGATTTCAATATTCCCCTCTTTCATCTCTTGATAGAGGTCAAATAACTGTTGAATAAAGCCGGCTTTGTTGATTTCTCCACGAAAAACACTCAGCTCTTCTTCATTTTCAGACAATATCTTTCTAAAAACCATAGCGGCTCCAGCCTCAGATAGCACTTCTGAGCTATAATATTGTGTATTTTGTAGATAGTACCAAGCCAAACGGTAAAAACTGAAGACTTGCAAACGCATTGTCGCAATCGAATCTTTAGACTTATTTCCAAACGATTGGATTCGTTTCAACGTATTGATTTCTTGTTCAAATTTCATATGATTGGGTACTAGATAAAAAACTTCATTTCTTTTATCCTTCGAAAGCCAATCCAATGAAGCGTGTATCAATTCTTCTTCTAAATCCCTATCAGCTGTTCCACGTACAAATTGCAGACTCATTTTATCACATCCTTTATAGCTGTTGATTCTTTTCTAGTGTAGCATATAATCTTTAATACTATCATGGATATTATCTAACAAAAAAAGCCTCTTAATTAAAAGAGAGCTTTCTATTTTCTTGTAAGTGTGTCTTATCTATTGTTCAACTTTTGAAAGAGTTCCAAAACGATTGAACGGCCATAAAACAAATTTAACATCTCCAGAAATATCCTTTTCATTGATGAAACCGATCATTCTTCCATCTTTAGAATTTCTTCGATTGTCTCCCATCACGAAATATTCACCCGCTGGAACTTTATCCTTACCTGTGACCTCTTTCAAGGTAAAATCAAAGGTAAATGGCATTCCATCTGTCAGTTCACTTTTAAATTCATCCAAATAAGGCTCTTTTGTTTCTTTCCCATTGATATATAAAGCATCATCTTTATACTCGATAGAATCTCCTGGAAGTCCGATCACTCGCTTGATATAGCTCTTTTTAGGTTCATCCGGCGCTGGAAACGTCACAATGTCATATCGCTTGATCTCAGTGTTTTTTAGTGCAATCACTCGTTCGCCATCAGCCAATGTCGGATCCATCGAATGACCTTTAACGACCACAGGAGTGAAGACAAACTGTCTTAGTAAAAACAAGATCAGCGCGAACGCTGCAAAATATAATACTGTATGTAATAGCTCTTTTGATTTCAATTTCATTCCTCCAAAAACTTGCTTCCTATAGTTTACCACAAAGGAGCAAATTCCTACACAATTCTTTCCTTTTTATGCAAATTATATTAATCCTTCTTAAGAAAAAGACAATAGTTGACCATAAACAGATGACGATAGCGTTAACATTTGATACACTATAACATGTTAACAATGGATAAAGGAGGTTAAATCATTATGTTTATCTCATTTGGTATGTTTATTGCTTTGATCATCGCAACGATCATCATGATTTTATTGATCATTTATTTAACATTTACCAGTGGAAAAGGTCAGACGACTAAACACGACAATCAAATCAAAGCTGAAGAAGAAGCCAAGGCTCGCTTAGCGCAAAATAATCCTGAACAGTCAGAAACGCTCCATTCAACAATGAATACCAATGATTTTCCGAAAGAAACACAACACAGCTTTCAGCAAAACACCTATTCACAACCTGAGGTAGATAATGTAGATGAACCCGTAGAAGATGATGACTATCTTCACGTCCTGCCTTATCCGAAAGATGATGAATATAAATAACGACTAACTAAAAATCGATCCATAAAAAAAGCTCTGTTATGCTGACACATAACGGAGCAACCAAACAGAATTTCTCTTAGCAAAATTATTATATCACAAAGTGAGGAATTCGAAAATGAAAAAAACAAGTATTATGTTTATGGGTGGTATACTTTTATTCGCACTTATGGGTTGCGGATCAACTGATTCTGGAAGCAAAGAGTCAAAAGCCAGTGAGACCAGTTCAACTACAAAAAAAGAGGAAAAGACTGAATCAACGGGCGATTTCGTCTCTACAGCCGCTGACTCAACTTTTGACGGGACTACACTTAAAGGCAACTCATACACTATCAAAATCACAAGCAACAAAGTGATTCAACCGGGTGAACCTGGCAATGAATATGGGGAAAAACCAGTACTAGCCTTTTGGTTTGATACATTAGTTTCACCTGATTACAAAGATGATGCTGAAATCAGTCCGAATATGGCATGGATCATGAGTTTCAAAGCTGTTCAAGATAATGATCCAAATAAAGTGAACAAGTTAAATGTTTCAAGTCTACCAGATAATCAATTTTTAGATTCTCAAATGGCAGAAATCAAACCTGGCGGAACTGTATCAAGTGCAATGGGTTATGAATTGACTGATACTGAGACACCTGTTACTTTAATCGCACAAAACATATTAGGAACGGAATATGGAAAAGCTGATTTTCCAGTTAACTAATTATTTATACTTAGAAAAAAGGAACGCTCAATTCGTGAGCGTTCCTTTTTCAACTAAATAACAAGCAAAATTATAAACGATCGTTCAATTCTTTCGCTAATTCTTCAAAGCCCGGTTTACCAAGTAAAGCGAACATGTTGCGTTTGTAAGCTTCCACGCCTTCTTGGTCAAATGGATTTACACCATTCAAGTATCCTGAAATCCCAACTGCGATTTCAAAGAAGTACATTACATAACCTAATGAATAAGCATCCATTGCAGGAATTTTTACTACCATATTTGGCACACCGCCATCTGTGTGAGCAAGCAATGTTCCTTGGAATGCTTTTGTATTTACAAAGTCGATTTCTTTACCTTGCAAGTAGCCAAGCCCATCTAAATCCTCTTCTAATTCAGGAATTGAAACGACATGGCGCGGTGTGTCAACTTTCACGACTGTTTCAAATAAGTTACGCATACCGTCTTGTACATATTGACCCATTGAATGTAAGTCAGTAGAAAAATCAGCTGCAGCTGGGAAAATACCTTTTTGGTCCTTTCCTTCTGATTCGCCGAATAATTGTTTCCACCATTCAGAGAAATAGTGCATACCTGGTTCATAGTTGATCAACATTTCAGTTGTTTTCCCTTTACGGTATAAAATATTTCTTAATGCTGCATATTGATAGGCTTCATTTTTGCTTAAATCTGTCGTTGAAGCATATTCTTTACGAGCATCATTTGCTCCATTCATCAAACTATCAATATCCGCTCCGCTAACAGCGATCGGTAACAAACCTACTGGTGTCAATACAGTGAAACGTCCGCCAACATCATCAGGAATTACAAATGTTTCCCAACCCTCAGCATCCGCTTCAACTTTTACAGCACCTTTCGCGCGGTCAGTTGTCGCATAGATACGCTTGTTTGCTTCTTCTTTACCATATTTTTTAACTAATAATTCTTTGAATACTCTAAACGCAATAGCAGGCTCTGTCGTTGTACCAGATTTTGAAATCACGTTCACTGAGAAGTCACGATCACCAATAACATTGATCAAATCTGCTAAATAAGTTGAGCTGATGCTATTTCCAGCGAAGAAAATTTGTGGGGCTTTTCTTTCATCTGCTGGTAATAAGTTGTTAAATGAATGGTGTAAAAATTCAATTGCTGCTCTAGCACCTAAATAAGAACCACCGATCCCAATAACAACTAAAACCTCAGAATCAGACTGGATTTTTTCAGCCGCTTTTTTGATACGGGCAAATTCTTCTTTATCATAATTTTCCGGTAAATCGATCCAGCCAGTAAAATCACTGCCTGCCCCAGTTCCTTCTCGTAATGCTTTGTCTACTGCAGTCACTTGTGTCTGCATGTATTCCAATTCATGATCAGCGATAAATGGTGTCAAATTGGAATAATCAAATTGAATGTGTGACATTCCTTCTCCTCCTTGAATTTAAACTTACTACATTAACTACTTTACGTTCTTTTCCTGTATTTTTCAAGCAAATTATGATCGTCTGTACCAATTTTATGTTAATTCAATTAAAATGACGAAATTATCCAGTAAAATAATGGCTCTATCTCTAATTACAGGAAAAGAGAACGACAATGACCAAGCATTCGATCGTTCTCTCATAAATTTATTTAACGTTTAGATTTTTTCTTATACTAAACCTTGGCTCAGCATAGCCGTTGCAACTTTTTCAAAACCTGCAATATTTGCTCCTAAAACAAAGTTATCCTTAGCATCATATTTTGTTGCTGTATCACGGCAAGTCTCATAAATATTTTTCATGATATCATCCAGCATGCCGTCAACTTTTTCAAATGACCAAGATAAGCGCTCAGAGTTTTGACTCATTTCAAGTGCAGATACAGCCACTCCACCAGCATTAGCAGCTTTACCTGGGCAGTATAAGACACCAGCTTCAGCTAAAACATCCACAGCTTCTAATGTACAAGGCATGTTTGCCCCTTCTGCTACGATCTTACCGCCATTTTTGACTAGACGTTTTGCTTGTTCTACATTGATCTCATTTTGAGTCGCACATGGTAAGGCAATGTCATATGCAACATCAAAATCCCACACAGATTGACCATCATAATAGACTGCCTCTTTATGTGTGTCAACATATTTAGAAATCCGCTCACGATTTCTTTCTTTTAATTCTTTGACAAGCTCTACATCGATTCCATTCGGATCATAAACGAAACCAGTTGAATCAGAACAAGTTAAGACTGTTGCACCAAGTTCTTTGGCTTTTTCCATCGCATAGATCGATACATTTCCGCTGCCAGAAACAACGACTTTTTTCCCTTCAAAAGAATCAGCCGCATCGTTCAATAAATGTTTCACGAAATAAACACAGCCGTAACCAGTCGCTTCAGTTCTCGCTTGGCTACCCCAATAACCTAATGGTTTCCCAGTCAAAACACCTGCGTCATAATTTCTCAAGCGTTTGTACTGTCCATATAAGTAACCGATCTCTCTTGCTCCCACGCCGATATCACCAGCTGGAACATCTGTACTTGGACCAATATGTTTTTGTAATTCCGTCATAAAGCTTTGACAAAAACGCATGACTTCGGCATCGGATTTTCCTTTAGGATCGAAATCACTACCGCCTTTCCCACCACCGATCGGCAGTCCAGTTAAGCTATTTTTGAAGATTTGTTCAAATGCTAAAAACTTCATCACACTTAGATTTACACTAGGATGAAAACGTAAGCCGCCTTTATATGGACCGATCGCAGAATTATACTGCACACGATAACCGCGGTTGACTTGCCAGTTGCCTTGATCATCTTGCCATGGTACTCTGAATTGTAAAATTCTTTCCGGCTCGATCAAGACCCCTAAAATATTGGCTTCAATGAATGCTGGGTTTTCTTTTAGAAATACCTCTACCGTTGGTAAAAATTCATCGACTGCTTGCAAGTATTCTACTTGTCCTCGATCATTTTCATGAATCTTCTTTTGAATCTCTTCCACATACTGTTTTGCTTCCATTTAATCACCCTCTCATAGTTGTAATCCTATTTTAACCTAAATTCAGAAAATTTCCACAATTTTTTACTGTAAATTGCAAGAAAGTGAGAAAAAAGTTGAAAATTGTGTTAAACTACCATTGAATTGGAGGCAAATTTATGAAACTTTTTGATGTTATTGTTGTTGGTGCCGGCACTAGCGGTATGATGGCTGCAATCGCCGCAGCTCAATCGGGCAGTAATGTTTTATTACTAGAAAAGAATAAACGCGTTGGAAAAAAATTATTGATGACTGGCGGCGGACGTTGTAATGTGACCAATAATCGACCAGCCGAGGAGATCATTGCTCATATTCCGGGAAATGGTAAATTTTTATATAGTGCGTTCTCTCAATTTAATAACTATGACATTATGGAGTTCTTCGAATCGAATGGTACTCATCTAAAAGAGGAAGATCACGGACGAATGTTTCCTGTCACTGACCGTTCAAAAACGATTGTAGAAACTCTTTTTGATCAGCTGCAGAACGATGGAGTTACTATTTATACGGAAGTCAAAGTAGAAAAACTTCTACATAAAGAAGGTCAAATCATCGGCGTTGCGTTAGCCGACCAAAAACTATATGCACCTTGTGTTATTCTGACGACTGGCGGAAGAACCTATCCTTCTACTGGTTCTACTGGAGACGGATACAAATTGGCAAAAAGAGTGGGACATACAATTACACCCCTTTATGCAACTGAATCTCCCATTGTATCAAATGACTCCTTTATCCAGAAAAAAACACTCCAAGGCCTTTCTCTGCAGGATGTTTCACTTTCTGTGTTAAATCAAAAAGGCAAGATCATTGTTTCCCATCAAATGGATCTGCTTTTCACACATTTTGGCATTTCTGGACCCGCAGCTTTGAGATGCTCTAGTTTTGTCAATCAGGAGTTAGCTAAAAATCCTGCCCACGCTGTCTCATTACGTTTGGACATTTTCCCTGAGCATACACAAGCGGAACTAAATAAGAATGTCCAATCAATGATTTTGGAGCAACCCGAAAAGTCTTTTAAAAATGCGTTGAAAAATTTGATTCCTGAGCGTCTTTTAGATTATCTATTGACCGAACTTGAGCTGACCGATATTACAGCTAAAAAAGTCTCTGAAATACAATTAGAACAATTTACAAATCTATTAAAGTCTTTTTCAATAACTGCTGAAAAGACCTTGCCGATCGAAAAGTCTTTTGTGACTGGAGGCGGAATTTCTTTAAAAGAGGTCCAACCTAAAACAATGGAAAGTAAATTGATCAATGGCTTATTCTTTGCGGGTGAATTATTGGATATCAATGGATACACCGGCGGTTATAATGTGACCGCAGCGTTTGTTACCGGACACGTGGCAGGAACTCATGCAGCAGAAATAGCTGAGTATACCTATCTTCCTTTAGACGATATTTAACTTCTAGGACTTAAGCACGATAAAAGTGATAAAAAGAATCGGTCTTTTGATTGATTCTTTTTTGTTTAAATCATGGGAAAATAGTTACAAGAGGTGATACTAATGAAAATTTTACTAAAAAGACAAACAACTTGGGGATGTGTTCGTCATTTCTCTGTGTATAAAAATGGTGCTTATCAAGGAAGACTATTCAACAATTTTTCAACTGAGTTGGAGGTTAATGAGGGAGATACTTTAGAGTTTAGAGAAGGTCTTTTTCGTTTTTCTCAAAAAATCAAAGTCACATCTGATACTAAAGAAGTAACCATCACAAATACCAATCAAATCCAGCAATTATTCGCTCTATTTATATTATTATTTTTGGCTATTTCATTGATTTGTCTTTCTATCGATTCTTTGAAGATTTTCTTTTCAGTTGAAATGATTTCTTTTGCAGTATTGAGCCAACTTTTTCGTTATCGTTCTTACCGATTTAGCGTTGAACCGGAACAACCCATTCGCTCTTTCTTGAAGAACACAATGACAACTAAAATTATTTAACTTAGATATAAGCAAAAAACTCCGATCATTTCATCGGAGTTTTTTTAGTCATTAATTACTTTTCATCAATTCAGTCACATAAGCAACTGTATCTGGTTGTTCTTTTTCAATTTTAGCGATCGACTCTGAGAAGTTTGGTAGATGATCCTTATGTGCGATCAACAATTCATCTAAGAGAGTTTTAGCCATTGTTCCACCTGGAACTAACGGATTCACTGTAAAGGCATGTAAAGCAGCACCGTAATCTCCATCGATGGCAGCACGGATCACTGTTTCTTCCATTCCTTTCATGTTTTGAATGATTCCTCTAGCAGCTGGTGGGAAAGCCCCCCAGTTGTATGGTTCATGTCCATGAGACGTTACTGGACCAGAAACTTCTACAACACAGTCATATGGTAAATCAGTGATCGTTCCATTATTTTCTGTTGAAACAACCATATCCGTACGTTTATCATTATAGATCGAAGCAATCATTTCACAAGCAGCATCACTGTAGTGAGTTCCGCCACGTTGCTCTAATTCTTTTGGCTTGTAATCTAGTTTTGGATCTTTGTATAATTCGAACAAGCGTGCTTCCGTTTCTTTTACGACTTGAGCTCTTGTTTCACCTTTTTCAAATTCTTCAATCGAGTGTTTCAACATCTCATCTTCAATATAGTAATAACGGTGATAACCACAAGGCAACATGCCCAAATCTTTTAATTGTTCATAATGGAATGGTGCATCCCAAATGTTTTTCAGATGGCTTTCTTGTTCATTTTGTGGACCATAAATCAAATCGATCAGTTCTTGCGTCCGTTCATTGCCTTCTTTATCCCATACACGGTGCCAATGGAAATGGTTGATTCCTGCAAATTTGAAGAATAAATCTTCTTCTGCAACACCTAATTTTTCTGCAGCCTGTTTACGGTGACCGATCGGTACATTACATAACCCAACTGTCTTTTTCCAACCGCCATGTTTGATTGCTGCTTCTGTGACCATCCCAGCTGGGTTCGTGAAGTTTACTAGCCAAGCATTCGGACATAGTTCTTTCATATCTTCGATGATCCCTAAAATTATTGGGATCGTGCGGAAGGCTTTAAACATACCGCCTGCTCCGTTAGTTTCTTGACCTAAAACACCATGAGACAACGGAATACGTTCGTCTTTGATTCGAGCGTCTAATAGACCAACACGGAATTGTGTAGAAACAAAATCAGCATCTTTCAATGCTTCACGACGGTCTAAAGTCAAATGAACTTCCCAGTCCAAGCCAGCTGCTTTGACCATACGTTTTGCCATTTCGCCAACGATTTCTAATTTTTCTTTTCCAGCTTCAATATCTACTAACCAAATTTCTTTGATTGGTAATTCATCTTTTCTTTTGATATATCCTTCGATTAATTCTGGTGTGTAGCTAGAACCTCCACCAATTGTAGCGATTTTCAATGCATCTCTTGTCATGTGTTTCCCTCCTGATTTTTTGTTCAGAATACGTTCTGACATCGTTTACATTTATAGGATAATCTGTGGGAATGTTCCCATGTCAAGGACTTTTTTAATTTTTTTTATGGTATACTTATTTAGTAAGTGTCGAGGCAATTTCTCTCCTCACCCAATTTAAACTATGAGGTGTACATATGACGACTATCATTGATGTAGCAAAACAAGCCAATGTATCAAAATCGACTGTTTCACGCGTTATCTCCGGGAATGGTTACGTCAGTCAAGAAAGTAGAAAAAAAGTATTGGAAGCAATGGAAACGCTCGCATATTCGCCTAATTTAATTGCACGCAACCTTCAAAGTGGCGAAACCAAAACGATTGGCTTTTTAGCACACGGCTCTTTCGGTCCTTTAGGTGTTTTTTTAGAAAGCTTTATTTCAATTGCGAAAACATATAATTATTATGTCACTGTCTATTTCACTGATGGCGATAAGAAAAAAGAAATTGAAGCACTCAATCAAATGAAATACAAACAACTTGACGGCGTGTTTATCTTAACTAGAGCAAACGATTGGGATGTGATAGAATCTTACAGCATTTATGGGCCTATCGCGACTTGGCACCGAATAGACTCTGAACGTATCTATTCTTCTTATATCGATCACTATAAAGGCTACTACAAATCATTGGAATATCTTTTCGATCAAGGGTATCGTTCTATTGGTCATGTTTTGGGAAATGTAAAAAACCTAAATACCAAAGCTCGTTTAAAAGCGATCGATGATTTTCATGAGGAAAAACATTTACCTATTCGTAAAAACTGGATATTTCATGAAGAAAGTAATAGTAATAACGGACAGGCGATTGCTGATTTATGGCATGAAATGCCGGAAAAACCGACTGCAATGGCTTTTTATACTGATTTTGTAGCCGCAGGATTTATTTCAAGGCTACAAACATTAGGTTATTCTATTCCGGAAGACGTCGCGGTGATTGGATTTGACAATAGTGAAATCAGTGATCTAATGCATATTACGACAGTCGACTATTCTATCAATCATCAGGCTGAGAATTCTTTTATTTACTTGCACAATCAATTAAATAAGACACAGCTTCCTGAACGTGAAATCAAGGTCCGGCTAGTCAAAAGAAATACAGTACCAATATATGAATCAGAAACAAGCCTGAAACAAAACTAAAAAACAGTTTTGTTTCAGGCTTGTTTTCTTTAAATCGATTTTTTACCTACTCAACTACTTTTTTTCGTTCATTTTTTAAAATAGAAATCGATTGTTTCAATGATTTCCAGACACCACCGTCACTATATACCAGTACATTCGATTTATATAACTTAGCAGAAAATAGTGTCAACAATATACCAAAAACTACTAAAATAACTACAGAAATAACGGCTCCTGATACGCTTACCGTTTCACTTGCTAAACGAATCGGCATAATAAAAGATGAAATCAATGGAATGTAAGAAGAAACTTTGATCACAATATTTTGTGGATCAGTTGGTCCCAATGAAATGCCGATAAAGTACCCAATCATTGCGATATAAATAATTGGCTGAACAGCTTTTGCAGTATCTTCTGGTTTAGAAACCAGGGAGCCGCATAACGCTGCCAAAACTGAATAGACTAAAACACCCAAGACAAAAAATGCTAATGTGAAAAACAAGAAGCTGCCAAAGATATTAGCTGCTGAAATCCCATCTAAGAATGTTTTGACTATTTCTAAATTCTTTAACTGTGAATACCCAATTCCGATTGCCGCAGCATATATCACAATTTGAGTTAATGCAACCAAAATTACCCCTGTCAATTTGCCGTAAAAATGGGTTTGGGCTTTTGTACTGGACAAAATGACTTCCATGATCCGTGTCCCCTTTTCCGAAGCAATCTCCTGAGCAATGATCGATGCATAAGTGATGATAATTACCCACAAAATGATCGTGATGACAAACGACAAAACAGATTGAATAGCTGTATTATCTTGACCAGTAGTCATCTTACCATTTTCATCAAAACTGACTTTTGTTTTTTCGAAATTTGCGGGCTGACTTAGACTAGATACTTGTTCAGCAGTCAGATTCAGCTTACTTGCATTAAGTGAGGACTGTAATCCATTGAGCATTTGGCTCATCATCAATTCTGTCGTAGTTCCTAGGGAAGATTCAACGTATAATTTCCCTTGAATCTGTTCTTCTTTTGTGTCGAGTACAAGAAATGCATCGATATCTTTCTTTTTCAATTGCTTTTCTGCAGCCTTTTGTGACTCAACAACTTTGAATGTATACTCATCACTTTTAGACTGTGCGAGTTGCTCTGCCAATACTTGGTTATCTGATACAAGTCCAACTTTTGTATCCTCAGAAAAACCACCAGCAAGTGAGCCGGCAATATAGATGATCCCCATCACTAAAAACGGCACTAAAATCATAATTACAAAAGAAACGGATTTTACATTCTTTTTATACACATCGCTTGCTATAATCCAAAATTTACTCATTTGGTTCACCTGCTTTCATTTTGAAAATCTCCTCTAACGTCGGCGGCTGTTGATTGAACATCGGAATATACCCAAATTGAGTCGCACGTGCAAAAATTTCTTCGCCTGCTTTTGGATCTTCCAAAGTTACTTCGACCATTCCATCACTGCGCTTAACCGCTGTTTTAACCCCATCTATTGCAAGGACATCCGCAGGTTCCAATGGTGATTCTAAGAAAACTTTAGTACGGCCAAAACTTTCGCGAATGTCATGAACCTTCCCATTCAACACCATTTTCCCACTACGCAACATCACTAAATGGTCACAGATTTTCTCAACATTATCCATATTATGACTAGAAAAAATGACACAGGATCCTTTTTCCTTCAGTGCAAGAATCCCGTCTTTTAAAAGCTCAGCATTCACAGGATCCAATCCGCTAAAAGGTTCATCTAAAATGACCAGTTTTGGCTCATGGATCAACGTTGCGATCAATTGGACTTTTTGCTGATTTCCTTTGGAAAGTGATTTTACTTTATCGGTTTTCTTTCCTTTGACTTTGAATTTTTCCATCCATTCATCGATCTTAGGTTCGATTTCTTTTTTTGTTTTACCCCTCAATTCTGCAAAATAAATCAACTGATCCTGAATTGAAATCTTGGGATATAATCCTCTTTCTTCTGGCAGATACCCAATATCGTTATAATCTTTCCCGCTTAGTGAGTGACCATTCCAAAGCACCGTTCCGCTGTCTTGCGATAAAAAATCTAAAATCAACCGAAACGTTGTAGTCTTTCCTGCACCATTTTGACCAATCAGTCCAAGGATTTTTCCGTCCGGAATTTCAAAAGTAATATCATCTACAGCTGTATAATCCCCAAACGTTTTGACTAAATTTCTAACTTCTAACATTTTCCAGCCTCCCATTTTCATATTAATTTATTTGGTAACTAACTAATCCACTCAATAAATTGTTTCTCCTAAAATCAGACTAATCATGACACCCAAAACAAAGCCAATTGCTCCTAAAAATAAAGAATCTCTCATCACCTTTTGTCGTTTAGCAAAACGTTCAGGATGATTATAGTATTTAGTTCGATCCCTATAGAATACCAGAGAAAATAGCACACTGACTACAACCCCTAGTGGCAGTGCAACAAAAAACATACCCACAAACGTAAGGACTATTCGAAATATCGAATTAGCAAGGATCAGATTGTTCGTCTCCTTTGTATATAAAAGTATCCCTAAAAGAATGAGACCTATAGGAAAATAGATCCAAAAATTTCTTAGCATCCAAAGCCATTCTTTTTTCATTCGCAGCCAATAACTCTCTGGGTCTGAGTATATCGTCGGTGTATCGAGTTCCGCTTTAAAATAAAAATATTTATTTTTGTAATTCGTAATATTTTCCCAGCCTGCTTGCGCATAAATCACCAAATATTCAGACAATTCTTCTTTCGAACCATCAAAAAAATCAACGGAAAAATTCTTTTGTTCTGGTTCCCCCTTTTCAAAAACCAAAAACCCCAACTGATTCATTTTTCTAAAAAGCCAACCTTCTTCAGCCATTTTTTTTAAGATTTGCATTTCTTTCTCAGGATAAAATGCTACTCCTCTAGAAAAAATGTACTTTTTCTTCCTAACCATCTTCATTCATTCTCCCTTTTTTGCTAATAGACGACTTCCAGCTTGATACAGAAGTTTTCGTCGTTCTATATCTTGCTCTAAGGCATTTCTTCCTTTATCAGTGATCAAGTAAATCTTTTTCCGATCATTGCTTTCCTCTAATGAAATATACTTACTTGTTTGTAATTTTTTTAAGATCGTATACATGCTTGCTGGACCAATTACAACTTGACCATTTGTTAAAAGATTCACTTCTTTCATGATAGCATAGCCATGCTGCGGTTTTAATAATGCTAACAGAATCAAATAGGTAGAGTCTGTCAATGTTTCTTCCATGGTGCTCCGCCCCTTTATATCGCCAAGCGATATATCATATAATGATATAGTATCGTTTATTATTTCCTATGTCAATTGTTTTTTCATTTCCTTCCATAATAAAAAGAGCTTAGAATATAGCTTGTCTAGCAATATCCTAAGCTCTTTAAATCTAGATAAATAGTGGAAACAAAAGCAGTATTGTGCCCATTTTCGAATCAATCACTGCTCTTCCTTTTCATGTAAATAGTCATAGACATTTTTAGCCACGTTTTTGGGCAAACCAGAAGCAATCAATTCTTCGACACTTGCTGCAGTAATGTTTTTTAAGGATTTGAACTGTTTTAACAGTTCTTTTTTTCGTTTGGGTCCTAAGCCTTCTATCCCGTCTAAGCGTGAAGCAAAACTATTTTTACTTCGCAACTGGCGATGGAACGTGATCGCAAATCGATGGACCTCGTCTTGAATCCGCTGTAGTAAAAAGAATTCTTGAGAATTTCTTTCTAAAGGAACGATCTCTAGTTCGGGTCCGAAAAGTAGCTCACTTGTCTTATGCTTATCATTTTTCGCCAATCCTGCAATCGGAATATCCAACCCTAGCTGATTATCCAACACTTCTCTAGCAGCATCTACCTGACCTTTCCCACCATCGATCACAATCAAGTCCGGGAATGGCAAGTCTTCTTTCAAAACGCGGGAATATCGGCGATAGATAACCTCCCGCATCGATGCATAATCATCGGGCCCTTTGACAGTTTTGATCTTGTATTTTCGATATTCTTTTTTATCCGGTCGGCCATCGATAAAAACGACCATTGCAGAAACTGGATCTGTTCCCATGATATTAGAGTTATCAAATGCTTCGATTCGCACAGGTGCAGGGATGTTCATAGCATTTCCCAGTTTTTCAACTGCGCCGATCGTCCGTTCTTGTTTTCTCACGATCAAGTCAAATTTTTCCTGTAATGCAACTGTGGCGTTTTTTCCAGCAAGCTTGACAAGCTTTTTCTTTTCCCCGCGCTGAGGCTGTATGACTTTCGTTGAAAGCATTGCTTCTACACTTTCAATATCGATGTTATCAGGAATCAACACTTCTTTTGGAATAAAGTGCTCATTTTCTTGATAGAACTGCCCAATAAAAGTTAAAAAGTCTTCCTCTTCTTCATTATAGAAAGGAAAAATCGAGACATCCCGTTCGATCAGTTTGCCTCGGCGCACAAAAAAGACTTGCACACACATCCAGCCTTTGTCCACTGAATAGCCAAAAATATCACGATCCACTAAATCTGCATTGGTCATTTTTTGACGCGTCATCACAGTCTCAATTGCTTTGATCTGGTCGCGATATTCTGCTGCTTTTTCAAATTCCATACTTTCGGCAGCAGCATCCATTTTCTGTTGAAGCTCCTCTTGAATCGCGGGATGTCCGCCATTTAAGAAACTTTTGATTTCCCCAACCATTTCTTTATATGTCGATTTAGGAATGTCAAATACACAAGGAGCTAAGCATTGCCCCATATGATAATAGAGACAAACTTCCTTTGGCAGTACACGGCATTTTCTTAAAGGAAACAAACGATCCAACAAACGTTTTGTTTCATTCGCGGCACCGACATCCGGGTAGGGACCAAAATAGAGAGCCTTATCTTTCACCACTTTACGAGTAATCAGTAAACGCGGGTATTCTTCATTTGTGATCTTGATAAAAGGATAACTCTTATCATCTTTCAGCATGATATTATACTTAGGATCATTCTTGTGGATCAAATTGATTTCCAGTAATAGTGCCTCTATATTTGATTCTGTTACAATATATTCAAAGTCTTCGATTTCACTGACAAGCCGTTCTGTTTTTGTATCATGACTGCCAGTAAAATAAGAGCGAACACGATTTTTTAAAACTTTTGCTTTCCCAACATAAATAATGGTGCCGTTTTTGTCTTTCATCAAATAACAGCCCGGCTGGTCAGGAAGCAATGCTAATTTATTTCTGATTCGTTCGTTCATAATACTTCCCTTCTCTTTCTTTGATAAAGTTTATTATACCATTTTCTCAAGCGTTAGACAGAAAAAAGGTGAGTCAGATAAAACTTTCAGTCTTATCTCATTCACCTAGTTTGCTCACTTAAAAAAGCTGAGACGAAAAATCATTCGCCTCAACTTTTTGCTTTTTATAAATATTTTTCGATCAATGTACGTAATTGTTCTTTTGAGTGTACTCCGACTGCCTTTTCTACAACTTCGCCATCTTTTTTCAAAAGAAGCGTTGGAATACTCATGATACCAAATGAAGCAGGTGTTTCTGGATTTTCATCCACGTCCATTTTTGCGATTTTCAATTCGCTTTCATCATATTCTTCACTTAGTTGTTCTAAAATCGGTGCCTGCATGCGACAAGGTCCACACCACGTTGCCCAAAAATCGATCAATACAAGACCGTTATCTGTTTCTGCTGCAAATTCTTTATCTGTAATTACTTGTGTCATTTGATTTACCTCCTACTTTTACTTCTATTGTGATTATAGCACTTATTGATTTATCCGACTAGTTTTCTGCTTACTAAAGGTAAGTACACTATTTGAATTTAACGATGGTTGCTCCGTTACCGCCCTGATTCCCCGGTGCAAATTCAAATCCGCTCACACTGCGGTGGTTCTTAAGATACTCGGTGATACCTGTCCGTAATGCCCCAGTCCCTTTTCCATGAACGATCGTGACTTGCGGATAACCAGCTAGAATAGCTGCATCTAAATACTGATCGACTTCCGCCAAAGCTTCCTCATAACGTTTGCCTCGCAGATCCAGCTGATTCGGTACATGACTGCTTTGACTTGAACGAACAGCTGTTACTCGCTGTTTTGGTTCTTTTTCCGGTGCTACTGGTGTCATGTCACTTTCATTCACAGCCATTTTCAAGATCCCCAGCTGTACTTGCCATTCTTGAGCACTAGTCTTACGAATCAGGGTTCCTCGCTGACCGTACGTGTTAACGATAACTTCATCACCCGCTTTTAACTGCTTCTGCTCTTTCGCTTTTTTTAGTACTTTATTTTTTTCTAAACGGGTTTCTTCTTGATGGAGCTGTGACAGCTTAGTTTTGGCATCGATCAGCTGATGCTCTTTGACACCTCCTTGATTGCCGCTCGTTAACTGCATTTTACGAATATCTGAAATGATATCTGCTGCTTGTTCCTCCGCTTCGGAGACAAGGTGATTCGCTTTTTTGCGAGCTTTCGCCATCTCTTTTTCACGTTCATCAAAGAAATAAGCATAAGCTTCCTTCAATTCTTTGTATAAACGCTCTGATTCATCGACATAGTGACGAACTTCCAAATACTCGGTTTCCGCCATCTTTCGGCGATTTTCTAAATCAGCGATCATTTCGTTTAGATCCTGACTTTCCCCATCCATAATATGTTTAGCTTCATCGATGATCGTTTGATCTAAACCTAATCGTTTAGAAATTTCGAATGCATTACTTCTTCCTGGAACTCCGATCAATAAACGATAAGTTGGACTCAATGTATCCACATCAAATTCCATACTGGCATTGATCGTACCTGCTCGATTATAGCCGTAAACTTTCAGTTCAGGATAATGAGTCGTCGCCATGACATAGGCACTTTTACTGCCTAATGCATCTAAAATCGAGATAGCCAACGCTGCACCTTCCTGCGGATCGGTACCTGCTCCAAGCTCGTCAAAAAGAACAAGGCTATGATTGTCTACTTTTTCTAAAACACTGACAATATTTGTCATATGTGAAGAGAACGTACTTAAGCTTTGCTCGATCGATTGTTCATCACCTATATCTGCAAAGACCTCGTCAAAAATACCCATGCGACTTTCTTCACCTGCCGGAATCGGCAAACCAGATTGTCCCATCAACTGCAGCAGACCTAAGGTTTTCAGCGTGATCGTCTTTCCTCCAGTATTAGGTCCAGTAATGACAATTGCCTGATAATCCTGTCCAATCATAATATCGTTAGGTACGGCTTTTTCCTGATCTAACAAAGGATGTCTTGCCTGTTTAAAATAAATATCATTCTCCTTGCTGATTTCAGGAACAACAGCCTTGAGCTCTTTACCAAAACGAGCCTTCGCATTGGCAAAATCAAATTTCCCGATCACATAAGCATTATGCAAAATGTCATTGCGGTGCGGAACTAATTCTGCGGAAAGCTCTGACAAGATTCGTTCAATTTCATTGCGTTCCGCAATTTGATGCTGGCGTAAGCGGTTGTTCAGTTCTACGATTTGTTTTGGCTCGATAAATAAGGTTTGACCTGAAGAGCTTTGATCGTGGACAACTCCACCGAATACGCTTTTATATTCTTGTTTCACAGGAATAACATACCGTTCATTTCGCATTGTAACGATCGAATCACTTAAATATTTCGCATTTTTTCCTCTGACGATTCCATCTAACTGCTCACGGATCGTTTGCTCACTTTTACGGATATTATTGCGAATGATCTTTAAATCTTCTGACGCTTCGTCTGTGACACGGCCATCTTCATCGATCGATTCCTTTAAGCGCCGACTTAATTCAGGTAATACGACTAACTGTTCGATCCATGAATATAGACGTAATAATTCAATTTCGCTGTCCTCTAAATCATTGAAAAAACGAATGACCTCAGAGGTTGTTGAAAGTACTCGACCGACCTGTGCTAATTCTAAACCGTTCAAATCCGCACCGATTTCGATTCTTTTCATGTGAGGACGAATATTTTCCAACTTAGGAATCGGTATACCACCGCGCAGTCGTTGGATTTTTAAACCATCTTCGGTTTCTTCCAGCCAAGCTTGGATCGTTAAGGCATCATTGATCGGAGCTAACTGTTCGACTTCTTCTAGTCCTTGAGCTGTAACTATATATTGGGCAAGCATTTGTTTGACCTTATCAAAACCTAAGGTTGTTAAAATACGTGCATTCATTGATGTTCACCTTCTATTCTTCTCTTTTTACTGTAAAACGTGAAGCAGGCAAACAATAACTGATTCAGCATTGAAACAAGTTATGTTTACCTTCATTCTCTACCTCTATACAGATGTTTCTTTATTCATTATTTGATCATTTGCTCGACCCATAAACTATAGATCTGTTTGGAAAATATCGGTGTATCTTTAACAATAAATTGAGCTAGTCCACTATTTTTGAACTGATTTTGAACGGCATCGACAGGAAGCATCGAAACAGTATACAGCACTAAAAAGACACCGATATACACAACAATCAAATTCAATAGTCCTCCTGCCAAACCATTCGCTTGCTTTAGTACAGGTAAAAATGTCAGCGCATGGGCAAAAATCGCTAAAAATCGAACGACTAGCCAACCAGCTATCATAATCATTAAAAAGGCAACTGCACCATAAAACGCTTGATCTAAGTCCAACGTCAACTTTTGATTAAAGAATAATAGTTTGGTCTCTTCTGTTGGTGAAGGATAAGGAATATATAATTCTAAATGAGACGCTAAGCTCTTATAATTAGATTTTGCAATCAGATACGTACAAAGATAACCGAATGTATACAAAATCTGCAAAACCAAGCCACGTCTTGAACCAGTGTAGTAACCGATCGCCAGTATTACTAAAATGAGTAATGTTAACATCCTGTCATCCTTTCAGATTATTGCTCCGTACTTTTATTTTGGATCTGTTGTTTCCGGTTTTCATTGAGGATTTGTTGGGCTTCCATGTGATTATGGATCTCAACACCTTCTTGACCGTTTTTCTTCAATACATCGCGCGCTTCTTCTTCGATCGCTTCAATGCGTTTGATCCGATTTTCTAATTCAGCTAAACGGATGGTTTGTTTTTTGTATTCTGCTACTTCTTTTTCTAGATTGATCGTTTTTTCTTGTTTTTTTAGTTGATCAGATATCGCATTGATCGCAAGTAAAACAGACGCTTGTTCATTATCTGTCTGTGGTGAGATATGCTTGATCTCAGCTAACTGCTCGTTCACTAGCTTCGTTACTAAATCCATATGTTGTTTGCTTTCTTGTCCGATTATTGTATACGTATGATCAGCAATCACTGCTTTATATCTTGTTTTTTCTTTGACCATGATCGTGTTCCCTCCTGTAATGATCCATCACTTACTATTGTATCATGAAAATCATTCGATTGCGTTCCTAAATAAACCCTTTTTTATTATATGCTACTAAACAGAAAAATTAAAGGTCTAGGTGCATTATTACGTTTTTCATTAGATTTTTTTCGTTAAACGACTTCTTACTAGGAAATTTTCTCTAATTTTCATACAATAACAAGAGAAAAGTTATTTAAATTTTCCTAATAACTGTTCTGTTTATATGAAAGGAAGAAATAATCATGAAAATTTTTATTTACGGGATTGGCAAAAAGGAACAACCTGTTGCAGAAAAATGGGCCAAAGAACACAAGGTTGAGATTGCATTCACTGATCAAGAATTAAATACTCAAACAGTTGTTTTAGCAAAGGGATATGATGCAATCTCATTTCAGCAAATGGCGGCTGTCCATGATGAAAAAATGTATCAAATCATGGCAGAAAATAATATCCGATTACTTTCTACACGTTCTGCAGGTATTGACGGACTCAATAAAGATTTTTTAAAAAAATATCAGATCGCTGCCTGTAATGTACCTGTTTATAGTCCAAGAGCGATTGCAGAGCATGCATTAACTTTGACGATGATGCTGCTACGACAAATCCCGAGACTTTTACAAAGAGAACAACAACAAGATTTTACTTTGGATGGTTTGATCGGCAGAGAAATCCATGAATTGACTGTTGGTGTAGTCGGAACGGGACATATCGGTTTAGTTACGGCTGAGTTATTTAAAGCCTTAGGCGCAACCGTCATTGCTTATGACAAATACCCTAAAAATGATGTGGATACAATTCTAACGTATCAGACCTCTTTAGAAGAAGTTGCCCAAAAAGCTGACATTTTGACACTTCATACGCCTTATTTACCAGAAAATCATCATTTGATCGATGCGGCATTATTGAAAAAAATGAAGCCTGATGCTCTTTTGATCAATACAGCTCGTGGACCACTAGTAGACACTTCTGCCTTGATCCAAGCATTACAAACAGGAGAAATTGCTGGTGCTGGTTTAGATACTTTAGAAGACGAAATGATGTTCGTCAACAAAACAAAAGCTGAACAAGAAAAGCAAAATCCTTATATTGAAGAATTATTAGCATTAGACAATGTTGTTGTTAGCCCACACATTGCTTTTTATACATTACAAGCCTCAAAAATTTTGATGGAAAGCTCTTTAAATAGCTTATTTGCTCTGTATACAAACGGTTCAAATGATGCGTTGATTCAATTGTGAGAAGCTTAAAAAAGGATCTGGGAAATTTCCCAGATCCTTTTTTTCATCACGTATTTCTTATAAACATATAATCTCGTTGTTTAAAGCATATCAAACAAGGACAACTGGTTTTCATCCGGCAAATCTTTCAATACGCCATTTTCGTTCATGTATTCTATTAACGTTTTAGAAACTTTTCCTCGTGTGGCTAAATCTTCTTTTGATAAAAACGGTTCAGACCTTGCTTCTACGATCGAACGAGCCACATTGAGACCCAAACTAGGAACAGCTCTAAATGGAGCAATCAAAGTATCGCCATCAATAACAAAGTTTTCAGCATCCGATTTATATAAATCGATCATACCAAATTTGAATCCGCGCTCCAACATTTCATTTGCCAACTCTAAAACAGTCAACAAATTCTTTTCTTTCGTAGAGGCTTCCAGACCTTTGTCCTGAATTTCTTTCATCCGAGCTTTAACTGCTTCTTTGCCTTGCGACATGGCTACCAAATCAAAGTCGTCCGCGCGAACAGAAAAGTAAGCACAGTAGTAAAGAATTGGAAAATAGACTTTGAAATAGGCTACCCGCAAAGCCATCAGTACGTAGGCTGCCGCATGGGCTTTCGGGAACATATACTTGATTTTTGAACAAGAATCGATGTACCAGTCAGGTACATTATTTTCCTTCATTGCTTTCAAGTATTCTTCACGCAGCTCGTCAGGAATCTTATTCCATAAACCTTTACGCACTGTTTCCATGATTTTGAAGGCCATTCCACTGTCCAATCCTGCATGGATCAAATAAACCATGATATCGTCACGACAACCAATTACTTCTGCCAGGTTCGCTTCTCCACGTTTGATCAATTCCTCTGCATTCCCCAGCCAAACATCTGTACCATGAGATAGACCAGAAATCTGTAATAGCTCTGCAAAAGTCGACGGGTGTGTTTCTTCCAACATTCCTCGTACAAACCTTGTCCCAAATTCCGGAATCCCTAACGTACCCGTTTTAGAATAAATCTGTTCCGGTGTAACTCCTAAAACTTCTGGCCCTGCAAAAATCCGCATCATTTCCGAGTCATCTGTCGGTATCGTTTTCGGATCGATTCCGGATAAATCCTGCAACATCCGAATCACTGTCGGATCATCATGTCCCAGTATATCAAGTTTCAAAATGTTATCGTGGATCGAATGGAAGTCAAAGTGAGTCGTTTTCCATTCCGCATTTTGATCATCCGCAGGAAATTGGATCGGTGTAAAGTCATAGACATCCATATAATCCGGAATAACGATGATCCCGCCCGGATGCTGTCCTGTCGTCCGTTTAACACCAGTTGAACCTTTCGCTAAACGATCCACTTCAGCCCCTCTAAAATGAAGATTGTGATCGCGCTCATAGCCCTTAACGAAACCATAAGCCGTTTTATCTGCAACGGTACCGATCGTTCCGGCACGATACACATATTCCTCACCAAACAAAACCTTCGTATAGTTATGCGCTTCAGCCTGATAGTCACCTGAAAAGTTCAAATCGATATCGGGTACTTTATCTCCGTGGAAACCTAAGAATGTTTCAAACGGAATATCATGACCATCTTTAAACAAACGCTGCCCACAATTCGGACAGTTTTTCTCTGGCATATCGAACCCAGAACCATAAGAACCATCTTCAAAAAACTCAGAATACTGACAGTTTGTGCAATGGTAATGAGGTGCTAATGGATTAACTTCTGTGATCCCTGTCATCGTTGCCACAAAGCTTGATCCTACAGATCCACGGGAACCAACTAAATAGCCGTCTTCCATACTCTTATGCACTAGCTTTTGCGAAATCAGATAAATAACTGAGAATCCGTTTCCGATGATACTGTCTAATTCCTTTTTCAATCGTTTTTCAACGATGTCCGGTAGTGGATCGCCGTATAATTCTTTAGCACGTGTATAGCTCAAGTTTCTGATCTCATCTTCAGAACCTGGAATCTTAGGTGTATACAAATCATCTTTAACAGGAGTGATTTCGTCACACATGTCTGCAATCATATTAGGATTTTCTACAACCAGCTTATGGGCTGTTTCTTCTCCTAAGAACTGGAACGCCGTCAGCATTTCATCGGTTGTTCTAAAATGAACATCCGGCAAGCTATGGCGATTCAAAGGATTTGCTCCCCCCATCGAACCAATCAAAATTTTACGATAAATGCTATCTTCTTCATTTAAATAATGGACATTCCCCGTTGCAACAACAGGTTTATCCAATTCGTCACCGATCTTGACTAAATTCGCAATGATTTCTTCCAAGTCAGCTTCACTTTTAACTAACTCTTGCTCAAGCAAAGGAGCGTAAACTGCTTTTGGCATAACTTCAATATAATCATAGAATTTTGCCCGATTTTTAGCCTCTTCTACCCCTTTTTGCATCATCGCTTCGAAAATTTCACCACTCGAACATGCCGAACCGATGATCAAGCCTTCACGTAATTTATTCAGCTGAGAACGCGGAATCCGCGGAATTCTGAAAAAGTAATTCACATTAGACATTGAAATCAGCTTAAATAGATTTTTTAAACCAGCCTGTGTTGTTGCTAAAATCGTTGCATGGAAAGGACGTGCTCGTTTATAAGAATCGCCTTCTCCAATATGCATATTCAGTTCATCATGATAGTTCATGTCATGATTTTCTTTCGCATCTTTTAAAAAGATCCAGCATAAGTGACCCGTTGATTCAGAATCATATATCGCCCGGTGATGCTGCTCTAGATTGACACCGAATTTTTTAGACAAGGTATTTAAACGGTGGCTTTTAAAGGTTGGGTGCAAATAACGGGATAATTCCAATGTATCGATGACTGGATTTTCAGCCTCAGGTATGTCATATTTGCCGTAACTCGTATTTAAGAAGCCCATATCAAATGAAGCATTGTGGGCAACTAAGATCGTGTCTTCTGAAAATTCTCTAAAAAGACGCAGAACTTCTTCTTCTGATTTTGATCCGCGAACCATTTCATCCGTAATACCCGTTAAATTGATGGTCGTCTGAGACAACGGATGTCCTGGATCGATAAATTGTTCAAATGTATCAATGATGTTGCCTTTGTGCATTTTGACCGCGGCCAATTCAATGATCGTATCATAAACCGCTGACAGCCCTGTGGTTTCCACGTCAAATACAACATAAGTGGCTTCACTTAATTCAATGTGCGCTTCATTATAAGCAATTGGCACACCATCATCCACCACATTAGCTTCGACCCCGTATAAAATTTTTACGCCTGCTTTTTTACCCGCACTATGCGCATCCGGAAAGGCTTGAGCCCCCCCATGATCAGTGATTGCGATAGCTTTATGCCCCCATTTACCTGCTTGAGCAACAAAATCACCAACATTATTCGTTGCATCCATCGTACTCATATTACTGTGTAAATGAAGCTCTACCCGCTTATCTCCGTCTGGTGCATAGTCTTTACGCGGTGCATGCTTGACTTCCATCAAGTCCTGACAATTCATGACTAGATCCCGCATGAACGTATCCTCTTGCACGCTTCCACGTACACGAACCCAGCTATTTTTCTGGATCGCATCAAAGACTTGTTCATCTTTTTCACCATTCGAGAACTTTTTAACAATAAAAGAAGAGGTATAGTCTGTGATTTTTAAAATCAAGATTTTTCGTTTTGAACGCAATTCACGCACTTCTTTATCAAAAATAAAGCCTTCGATCGTAATCCGGCGTTCTTCTTCTAAGATATTGCCCATTGGCATGATTGGCTCGTCATTAGGAATATTTCTTCCCAAACGAATAGGACCTTCCAGTGCTGGACCTTGTTGCTGCTGTTGTTTTTTCTTTTGTTCGTGCTTGATTAAAGACTCAGCTGCTTGTTGCTGAAAGGCAGCATCTTGTTCTTGTTTTCTTTCTTCAAAAAGTTCTAATACTCGTTTTGCCTGTTGCTCATCCATTTTAGGTTCAATATGGAATTTTGGAAAACCATAATCAAGAAATAACTCTTCAATGATTGGTAAATATTGTTGCCTTAAGTATGGAATGACTGCATCATTATCCACGGGCAGAATAATTTTTTTATCCTCAATGATCGGCGTTTGACTTTTTATGACACGCTGCACTAAAGGAGTATCACATTGGCTGTTCAGCAATGCTACTTGCCAGTAGTCAGTTAACTGGTCTGCATTAAACTCGGTCTTTTCAGTCGTGATTTTCACTGAAACACCTGCAATTTGTTGAAATGCTAATTGTAATTGCTGCATAAATGATTGATACAGCATTACTGGTAAAATTTCTGAAAAACCTAAATGAAATTCCCAATGACGACTTTGCTGATGAACAATTACCTTATTGATTTTTCCTTGTTGGATCAACGGATGTTGCCGTTCTTGTTCGCTTAATTGAATCTGATCGAGCAGTTTTGCAAATAATTCTTGTGCCTGTTGTGTCACTAAAGAACCCCCTTTACTAAAAAATGACTATGCTCGTTAGTTTTGACTGGAAATAAAGCAAAATATACATGGTTCTTTTTACCACGAATATTCTTAATCATTTTTGCTTGAACAACTTACTAAAAACAACTAATATATCTGTCACACTATTTACAATTACATGGAGAAAAAGGCTCTCAAGCATTTCTGCTAAGAACCTTATTTTTATTAATTATACTCTTTTTTTGCACGTATTTCAATGAAGAGAAATCTTATTCAATACGTTACCATAAATCTATTTTTTCTTTTTTTAGGTATTTAAACGACGCTTCTTTTTTTGAAGGAGAGATGATTTTAATATTCAACATATCGTTTTTAGCTACCTTGATTTTTTTTTCATATTTTTTTTTAGTTACTTTTTCACTATTAATTAAGTTATCTTCACTATTATAAAATTCTACTATAAAATTTTCAGGAGAAGTCGTTTTATTTTCGATTACCAATTGTACTTCTTTATTTCGATTATCAATCGCCCCTGTGATATAACTGCTATCATTTGATTTCATTTCGATAACTCCAGCTTCTTTTCTATATGTTCTCATATATATAGCCGTAATAATCAAGCCTAAAATGATGATGCCTATGAAAATACTAATAATCATTTTCTTTCTTTTTTTCATATAATTCTCCCATCTTCTAATCGAATAACCCGATTACATTTACTTGCTACTTCGTCATCATGGGTAATAATGATAATGGTTGTTTTGGCCTTATTTAATTCTTTGAAAATTTCTATAATCTGTTCCCCATTGTTTTTGTCTAAATTCCCAGTTGGCTCATCTGCTAAAATCACATCAGGAGTATTTACTAAAGCTCTGGCAATTGCAACTCTCTGGCATTGACCTCCAGATAATTCATATGGGTAATTTTTACTTTTGTCTAGAATACCTACTTTATCTAAACATAATCGTATTTTTTCTTTTTTATCTGCTTTCTTTAGTTTAGTATAGTCTAGCGGGATCATAACATTATTAAAAACGCTGTAATGATCAATCAACGCAAATGATTGAACAACAAATCCAAATGTCCTATTTCTCACTTTACTTAATTCTTTCTGTTTCATATTTTGAACATTGCGATTCTTTAGCAAATATTCTCCTGAAGTCGGAGAATCCAAACCGCCTAAAATATTCAAAAGTGTTGATTTTCCCGATCCAGAAGGCCCCATAATGGCAATCATTTCGCCCTCATTGATTTCTAGATTCACCTCATTAAGCGCCTTTACTTCAGTATTAGATTTACCGTAAACTTTACTAAGGTTAATTAATTCAATCATCATATCTTCTCCCGTTTAATCAATTTGGATATGTCTAAATTTAATAGATAATATATTGGCAACGTAGCCAAAATTATGCTTAATAATAAAAACACAAGTCCTTGAATAATATATGTATTCAACAAATCTTGTGAGGAAATCAGGAACAGTTGATTGATGATAGTATCCGTAATGAGTTGATTGATGATTATCGCTGGAACTAAGTAGAAACTGATCATAAATAGCATTCGACATATAATATCGTTGATCGTAGCGCCACATAGCAAGTGTACAGTGATTTCTTTCACACTTTTTTTTAAGTTATTCATCAAGCTGATAACTATGTTAACTAGAGAAAAAATAAGGACACAAATTGCTCCCGGCAGAATACTCTCGCGAAAATTTTGCAATGTAGAAAGTAACATTGCGCTTTGTTTATTCAAATCTAATGGCTCTAATTGTGTATACAAAGATAATTCTTTACTTTTTGAGTTGATCAATTCAAAGGTTTTCTTGATATCTTTGCTAATTATCACACCCTGATTTACTTTATGATCAACGTCGCTAATAAATAAATCACTTGTTTCATTTATACTTTCCAGTTGTTGAATGATGTAATAATCAAGGTTGATCAAGCCAGCCCCTCTGGAAAAGAAGTACGCATCTCTTTTTATAAATCCGGTTATGACTTTCTTTACTTCTTTCTTAGTTATCGAATCATAAATCTCGAATTGATCTCCTATTTTATAATGACGACGATACTGTGTTCCAAGTAATAATCCATCTTGAACAAATTTCCCTTCTTCTATTTCCACAGGAAAATGCTCAAAAAAATCTGAATTAACAGACAATGTCTTAAAAACAAGCCAAGGCTTGTCATCTACCCTTATTTTAGGCGTATTTTTATCATATAAAAAATCGTCATATTCATAAGGAATTTGATTAGGACGAATCAAACAAGAATCAGGAATAATTTCTAAGAAGGTAAATTGTTTACTATTTTTTAAAAAATCTAAAAAATCACTCATTCGTCGATTGATCCCTTCACTCTTAAAAGTTTTTTTAAACAATTCTTCTTCATTGCTTTTATCCTGAATAGCATAGTACGTCTGGTTATTAAAAGCAGACTCCAATCTTTCTCCAGAAGAAAAAATACTGATCATCGCCATAATCAACGTTGTCAAAAGTAATAAAACAACTGATAACTGTAAAATTGTACTGATCATAAAAAAAGGTTTATTGAAAATAGACAGCAACGCATACTTTATATTTTTCATTTCCACTTTACCTCACCATCAAAATTGGTTGTATTTTAAATGCTTTGATAATCGGAAATATAACCGTGATAACATTTGTTAAAAATATAATTCCGACAGTGACAACTATACTAAGAATATCAATAAATCCTTCTTTTAGATAAAATACATTAATCATAAATGAAAGAAATAACCCCAAAAAAACAGCTTTCAACAAAATGCTACTCATCTTTTTGTAAATAAATATAGCAATTGCTAAGTTTGAGGCTCCAACACATTTTCTAATGCCAATTTCTTTGCTCAAAGAATCTAACCAATAAGAACTGGCTGAAAACGTATTACCAATAAAAGTAACCAAGACTAGCCCATAAATTAATAATGAAATAGCTTTGTCGTTAAGTAAGTTAGTAAATGGAGAATGGACAGTTTCTTTCCGAACTTCATTAAAATTCAGTAATCCAATTGTTTGTGATTTCAATGAATTAAACGCATACCTAGCATTCTTTTTAGCGTTAAACTGTATGTTCTCATTATGTAAATATTTTTTTAAATTTCCAATACTATTCAAATTTATATAAGCCTTATTCTTCGTCCAACTTAATCTATTTTTATCATTTAAAATACCGATTACTTCATATTGGTCGTCATCAAATAAAAAATAATCCTTTCCATTTATTTTTTTAGTATTCTTTTTAAGATTCGAACCTATTACGATTTTTTTAGTATTATCTGTAAAATCTTTCTCTGAAAAATAGCGTCCTGAAGCTACATTTAAATTCAAAAAAGGAGTCTTATTAAAATAAATCCCTATAATTTCTTCGTTATTATCAAGAGCTTTGGAAATTAAATAACTTCCAATGTTTTTATCAGTAAGCGTTGTCAAATCGAAATTTTCCTTTGTAAAACTCACAGATGCATGGATCGTCTCTTGATTATTAAAATTATATATCAACATTTCGCTCTTCAAATAAGAACGAACACTAGCTACCATTACACAAGTAAAAATGGTTAAGACAGTGTAAATAATATAGAGAAATACTTGTGACAAATTCTTTCCCATATTGCTCTCCTCTTCTGCTTTGTTATGGTAATAATAATTAAAAATGTGCCCATACCAACAAACTGAACAGACACATTTCTATTTTGCCCGATTAAATGTACATTCTACCAACCATATCTTGTGTGAGCGGTTCCAGATCCATAAGCAGTAGCTTTTGTTAAGTTACTTCCGTAAACGCGACCAGAATCTGTTCCAATTCCAGACATCCATGCTCTTGTATAGTGACGTCCAGGCGTTTCCGTAGTTCCAACAACACCCCAAACGTAACGAGTTGCCCAATGACGCAAAGCTCCAGAAACTGATGTTGCAATAGATAGTAGCGTAACTGCCAAAAGCATCAGACCAACAAATTTCTTTCCGATTCTTACCTTCATGTAATCACCTCCTTTTTATAATCTCATAATACTTTAATCAAAAACAAAAATCAATACTTTTTTTACATTTAATAAATTTTAACTATCTAATTGATCGTTTTAAAATTAATTGACGTTTATCATTTTTACCATGAAACAATTGGTATTAAAGTTCTACATCTCACCATTTTTGATACAAAAAAAGCAGGTGAGAAAATTTCCCACCTACTGAACTAATCTATTTTTTTGGAAAACAATTCCAAAGATAGTTTTTTGTTATTCTTTATCTGTATTTAGCAAAATAGATAAAGTACTTTCAAGTTCTTCTTTACGTACTTCTACCATTTCACCTGTACGTTTGATCTTCACTTCAACTACACCATCGACTGCTTTCTTCCCGACAGTGATTCGGATCGGACAGCCGATCAAATCAGCGTCTGCGAATTTCACACCCGCCCGTTCATTGCGGTCGTCCACAAGAACTTCATAGCCGGAAGCAGACATCATTTCTTCCACTTCTTGAGCAAGTTTTGATTGATATTCATCTTTGACATTCATTTGAACAACATGCAAGTCAAATGGTGAAATTCCAGTTGGCCAATTGATGCCATTTTCGTCAATGTTTTGTTCAACGATGGCTGATAATAGTCGGCTGACACCAATACCATAACAGCCCATGATCACAGGTTTTTCACGGCCGTTTTCATCTAAGACCGTTGCGCCCATCGATTCACTATAACGTGTACCTAATTTGAAGATATGACCGATTTCAATTCCTTTTGTGAATTCTAATGTGCCGTTTCCATCAGGTGAAGGATCTCCTTCTTGAACAAAGCGTAAATCTTCATAACTGATCGGTGTAAAATCACGTCCTGGATTCACATTCGTTAGATGGTAGCCAGTTTCGTTTGCTCCTACAATCGCATTCGCTAAATCCTGAACATGTCGATCAGCGTATAGCTTAACTTCTTCAGCTAACTCAACTGGTCCGACTGAACCAAAATCAGCACCTAAATATCTACGCGCATCTTCTTCTGTTGCTTCATCTAAGAAATCAGCGCCTAAGAAGTTTTTCAATTTGACATCATTCACTTCATGGTCACCACGAACTAAAACTAAGACAGGCTCTTCATCAGCCATGAATAGAACTGACTTGATGATTTTTTGTGCTTCGACATTGAAAAATGCAGCAACTTGCTCGATCGAAGAAACATCTGGCGTTGCTACTTTTTCGATATCCAAATGTGTCTCATGCGATTTTTTTGGTGTATAAAGGCTAGTTGCCATTTCTAAGTTTGCTGCGTAATCTCCTTCTGTTGAGAAACAGATCGTATCTTCACCGATATCAGAAATTGCCATGAATTCTTTTGAATCCTTTCCGCCCATTGCACCACCGTCTCCGATGATTGCTCGGAAATTCAAACCACAGCGCTCAAAAATGGCTGAGTAAGCTTTCTCATAATCACGGTAAGATTGATCCAAACTTTCTTCACTTGAATGGAATGAGTAGCCGTCTTTCATAATGAATTCGCGGCCTCTTAATAGACCAAAACGCGGACGTTTTTCATCACGATATTTTGTTTGGATTTGATAAAGGTTCAATGGTAAACGTTTATATGAATTGATTTCGTTACGAATCAGTTCAGTAAATGTTTCTTCATGTGTGGGACCAAGAATCAAGTCACGATCATTCCGGTCCTTTAGACGATATAAGTTTGGACCATACGTTTCATAACGGCCAGACTCTTTCCATAATTCGGCTGGTAACAATGCCGGCATCAGCATTTCAACCGCATCGATCTTATCAAATTCTTCTCGCATGATTTTCTTCAATTTTTCAAGGACACGATTAGCTAAAGGTAGGTAAGAATAAATTCCTGCAGATACTTGGCGAATATAACCCGCTCTCAGCAGCATTTGATGACTTAAGACCTCAGCGTCGTTTGGTACCTCTCGTAATGTTGGGATTAGCATTTTTGACTGTTTCATCAGAACTCTCCTTTGTTTAAACGAATACCACAAAACTCCTCAAGTAGTCCGTTATAAATTACAGTTTATTTAATTAAAAGAAAAAACGTTGAATATCATTCCAGGTCACTAACACCATCAATACCATAATGAACCCAAACCCAATCAGTGTTAGTATCCCTTCTTTTTCTTGGCTCAAAGGTTTCCCTCTGACACCTTCAATAATATTTAATACAATTTTACCACCGTCCAAAGCTGGAATCGGTAATAAATTGATGATTCCTAGATTGACCGACAACATCGCCATTAGCCAGATAACTGTATTCAATCCAGCTTTAGAAGCTTCCGAAGACATTTGGAACATCATGACAGGTCCGCCTAATTTATCTAAACTAAAACCAGTAAACAGTGATTTCAATGCTTTAAAAATCTGCATAGAACTTTCTAAAGTTGTCTGGATCCCTCCAGATAACTTATCTGTGAAACTGGTTTTCTTCGGCGGTGTAATGCCGATCATACCAATTTCTTGTTCTCCTGACTTTTGACTTTTGGGAGTAATCGCTACTTCTCTTGTCTTACCATCTGATTCCACTTCTAGTTTTAATTTTTTTTCAGGGCTAGCTTGGATAATTTTTGTAAAATCCTCCCATGTCGAAACTTCTTTGCCATCAATTGCTAAAATCTTATCATCTGCTTTTAAGTTTGCCTGTTGTGCAGGACTATCTGCCTGAACATCACCGATTTGATTGGTATTTGTATAGGTTACACCGCCTTGCATGAAGACATATAACGTAAACAAAACAAAAGCCAAAATGAAATTATTCATTGGTCCGGCAAAATTGGTCAACATCCGCTGCCATAATTTAGCTGATTGAAACTGAACATCGATAGGTGCGATTCGCACTTCGGTACCATCTTGTTCAATGATCGTTGCATCATGGTTTACTTTATAAGTGATTTCGCTTGTTTCGTCACCGTTCACATAACCTTTGATAAATAGATCTTTCTCAAGATCAGCTTCCAACATTTCCATCGGAATACTGTTTGTCAGCTGAACTTTTTTACTTGTATTGATTTTTACGACTTCTTCCTGTTCATTCAACTCAACAGAAAGAGTCATCCCGGGGGCTAGCTCAGTTTCATCTTCACCCATCCCAGCCATTCGGACGTACCCGCCGATCGGCAGAATACGAATCGTATAAGCTGTGCCGTCTTTACCTTGATGAGCAAAAATCTTTGGTCCCATACCTATCGCAAATTCCCGCACTAAAATTCCTGAGCGTTTTGCAAAGAAAAAGTGGCCAAATTCGTGCACAAGGACGAGAATACCAAAGACAATTATAAATGTAATGATCGTTTTCATAAATGACCTTCTTCCTTGATCCATCTTTCTATGATAGTTCTTGTTTTTTTATCGATCGCAATCACTTCTTCCAAAGTGACTTCGTTTGTTTCGTTGTATTCATTCACTGCTCGTTGAACAAAGTGTTCAATTTGCAAATATGAAATTTTACCGTCAATGAAAGCTGTCGCAGCGATTTCATTGGCTGCATTATAAACAGTTGGATAGGCACCGCCTTTTTTTCCTACTTCAAACGCTAACCTCAACATAGGAAAACGTTCAAAATCCATTACTTCAAAATTCAACTGACTGATTTGAGTCAAATCAAAATCTTTTTCATTTTTAATCGGCAGACGTTTCGGATACGTTAATGCATATTGAATCGGCTCTCGCATATCACTTGGTCCTAATTGAGCTAAATAGGCGCCGTCGGTTAGAACAATCATTGAGTGAACAATACTTTCTTTATGTAAAACAACTTTTATTCTATCATAATCTACACCAAATAACCAATGGGCTTCAATAACTTCTAACCCTTTGTTCATCATAGTTGAAGAGTCGATCGTAATTTTTTTACCCATCGACCAGTTTGGATGCTTCAAAGCTTGCTCTAAGGTAACCTTTTTTAGATCTTCTCGCGATAAATCTCTAAAGCTGCCGCCAGACGCTGTGATCAGCAATTCTTTCAAGTTTTCTTTTGGTTGACCTTCTAAACATTGATAAATAGCAGAATGTTCACTATCTACAGGCAATATTTGCACCTTGTGTTTGGCTGCAGCTGCCATGACCCATTGTCCTGCCATCACTAATGTTTCTTTATTTGCCAATGCGATATCTTTTCCAGCTTCTATTGCAGCCATTGTCGGTGCAAGACCAACACTACCTGTGACGGCAGTCAATACAACATCTACAGACTCTATCGTAGCAGCTTGAACTAAACCTGCTTCACCAACACCAAATTCAACTGTCGGAAAACGAGAAGCCAGAATTTCTTTGATGGCTTCTGAGCCAACACCAACATATTTTGGATTCAATTGCTCAATTAAATCTGAACCTGCCTCCACATTTGAATGAAATGTCAGTGAAACGATTTGAAATAATTCAGGATACGCTTTGACTACATCAACTGTATTTGAACCAATCGAACCTGTTGCACCTAATAATGCGATTTTCTTCATAGTAAAAAGAAAAACTCTGACCAATCAGAGTTTTTCACCTTCCCTTCTTGCTTAGAAATTAAAATAATCCGAATAAATGCATGATTGGAAAAACAAAAAGTAAGCTATCAAAACGATCCAAAATCCCGCCATGCCCAGGTAGAATCGTCCCGGAATCTTTTACATCATAATGCCGTTTGATCGATGATTCGACTAAATCGCCAAATTGACCAACGATCGAAAAGACTACTGTCATTGCCAACATGATTGGCAAATTATAAGTAAACAGCTCTTTATTCGGTGTTAACGTTAAAAATAATAATGCGACAACTACAGCACTAAGAATACCGCCTAAAGAACCTTCAATAGTCTTATTAGGTGAAACTTCCGGCCATAATTTTCTTTTACCGAAGCGTTTTCCAATGAAATATGCTCCAATATCTGTTGCCCAAACCACAAACAATGCATAAAGCAATACAACAAAGCCCGTAGCCCTTGCATTGACAAAATTTTGAAACCCAACACCAACATATAAGCTAGTGATCACTGGAAAGCCGGCCTGAGAAATAGTATACATATTTTTTGATGCTACAAGTCCACCTAGTAAAATCATCACTGTCAAATAAAACAAAATAAAATTATCGGCTTTTTCAGGTAAAAAGAAAAACCAACGCTCTTTCGGCAAAACTAACAATACTGCGCCCAAAGCTGAAAGGATCCCTTCAAAACTGACGATTTCTAATCCTTTCATTCTAAATAACTCATAAACTCCAACCACTGCAAGCACAGCTGCAGCCAGTTCGATCACAAAACCTCCGTACCAAATAATTGGAATAAACACCACTAAAGCTACGGCAGCAGTAATAACGCGCTGTCTCATTTATTTTCCTCCTCTGTTTCTTTCAGACCGCCAAAACGACGGTTTCTATTCTGGAATGATGCTAAAGCCGTTTCCAATAATTCTTCATTGAAATCAGGCCATAAAGCATCCGTAAAAAACAATTCACTATAAGCGATCTGCCAGAGTAAAAAGTTGCTGATCCGCTCTTCTCCACTTGTACGAATCAACAATTCAGGATCTCTTAACTCTTCAGCCAAAAAGCCTGTCATCAAATGTTGCGCCAGAGTCTCTTCTGTAATGGCTTCTACCGAAAGCTCTCCATTAGCTGCCTTTCCAGCGATTTCTTTTACCGCAGTAACGATCTCAGCTCTTGACCCGTAATTTAGTGCAAAATTCAAAACCATTCCCGTGTTCTCTTTTGTTTGATCAATCGCCCGTGTGATAGCATCTTGTGTATGTTCTGGTAGAAATTCCTTATAGCCCATTACATGAACTTTTACATTTTCCTTGATCAGCTCTGGTACAAATGTATCGAAAAAATCGACCGGCAACTGCATAAGAAAGCTCACTTCATCTGTCGGACGCTTCCAGTTCTCAGTAGAAAAAGCATATAACGTGAGAACCTTGACTCCCAACTTGCTAGCATGTTTTGTGATCTTCTTGACGGTATTCATTCCTTCTTTATGCCCAGCAATTCTAGGTAAACGACGATTTTGTGCCCAACGGCCATTACCATCCATAATAACAGCTACATGTTTAGGAATTGCACCCTCACTATTAAAAGTAAAATCACTTTCCTGCTGTATGTATTTATTCTTTTGTGGAAAAAAACGTAACATATTTTTCCCTCCAATCCAAAAATCTGTCTAGACTATTATAGCAATATCTTTCAGAAAAGCCTATGCAAATGAAAAAATTTTCGAGATTATTTAACAAATTTACTGAATTTACAAAGAAAATCCGTGATTTGTGGTGCTATTTTATGAATAAAAGCGTGTAGAGAAAACAATTTTTAGTTTCCTCTACACGCTGATTATCTTTCTTATTCCGAATCTTTCGTTGCTTCTGGTTTAAGATTTCCTTTACTTATCCCAATTTGAATCACAGAATCGATTGGAACAAATTCATTGTAGTTACTCATTTTCACAACAGTTCCCTTAGTAACAGTTGAATCAACATAATACACTTGATAGGTTATATTCGCTCCCTTAGACTGATAGTCATCAAAGAATATCTTTTGAAGGTCGCCTTCTACTGTATTATCACGTAAATCCTTGATGTAAGGCTTACCGATCGAATACACGACCTGAATAACGGGCTTATCATCTTTTTCAGTAAATTTGCTGCCGATTTCTACGGATTGACTAATGAAATGGCCATACGGAACTGTGTTGTTATACAGCTGTTTTACTTGTACTTGCAGTCCATCGCCTTTGTCCGCAGCTTCTTCTGCAGTGAATTGTGAAAAATCGGGTACGATCATCGCCTTGCCTGTAGAGACTGTCACAGTCAACGTATCTTTCTTTGCAACTTTCGTGTCTTTACTGATGCTTTGTGAGATCACTTTGCCCGCTTCGATTTTATCAGAGTCTGCTTCTTCTACTTTTAACGTGATTTCGTTTTTCTTGGTCCATTCTGCTACTTCTTCTTTTGTCTTTCCTGTAAAATCAAGCATAGCAATATTTTTTTCAAAAACCTCTTTGCCTTTTGAAAAATAGGCTCTTGCTTTATCCTTACGTTTATATTCCTCTGCTTTTACATCTTTATTCGTGATTTCAAATTTTATGAAATCTCCTTGCGCCACTTTGTCACTGTATTCTTCAATAATCGCTATATTATCTGCTTTTTGTTCTGCAATCCATTTCTTTGCTTCGCTGATTTTCATTTCTTTAAATTCAGGTAACTGGATCTGTTCTTCCGGATCTGCACCCAAACTAGCATCCACAACTAATTCTTTGCCTTTTTTGATTTTTTTATTCTTGACCGTTTGATCAATGATCAAATTCGCTTCTTTATCAAAATCATATTTCTGTTCGACTTGAAGTTTCACTCCATTTTCAGCCGTCCATTCACGGACTTCTGATAATTCTTTCCCTTCAAAATCAGGTACTTTTACATGCGTCAGCTGATAGTAGCCAAAATACAATAAAATTACCGCTGCCAGACTGCCTGCACCAATTAAGATCAATTTTGTTCTACGCTTCTTTTTGTACGTTGGGTCCGTTTCGATAAATTCATCCGGATTTTGTGGCGTAATTACAGGTTCGGCTTTAGCAACTGGTGTTTCTGCTTCTTTTTTTGGTTCATATTTTTTCTTTTTCGTACGCTTTTTGGTGTAGATCACATCATCTGGATTTTCTACTTGTTTAGGTTCTTCTTTTTCATTTGTAGTCTGCTGAATATTTTTTGAAGAAGGGTCTACTGTATTTTTAGGGCCAACGAAAACAGAATCTGCCTCTTTTTTTATGGTAGATGGCTTTTCTTCGCTATTTTTGATTCCTTTAGATTTCTTCTGTTCTTTTTGCTTGTTTTTATTTTCGCGGGTCTTTTCATAATTTTCTCCGCTGAAATTTGATAAAAAATCACTCATATTTTTTTAACACACCTTTTTTCAGGTAGTACGTCTCATCCGACTGAGCAGCAATCTCATTCGAGTGAGTGACTACGATCACACATTTATTATGAACTTTCGCAAGATTTTTGAAAATATCAACGATCTCTTGCTCCATTCCTTCATCCAAATTCCCTGTTGGCTCATCTGCTAGAATAACATCCACATTCGTCGATAATGCTCTGGCAATCGCTACACGCTGCTGCTCACCACCTGATAATTGATTGACCAAGCGATCTGCTTTTTCATGCGTGATCCCAATATAGTCAAGAAGATTATATGCGACTTCCTTTTGATTTTGCGGCAGTTCATTGTCTGTGATCGACATTGCAACCAATACATTCTCTAATGCAGTCAAGTAAGGAACTAAGTTATAACTTTGAAAAATTATACTGATATCATCTCGTCGATATTTTTCATAACCGATCGTCTTGATGTCTTTTCCATTTAGTAGAATTTGCCCCTCTTTTGGTGTATCTAATGCACTGATCAAAGATAAAAAGGTCGTTTTTCCAGATCCTGACTGACCCAAAATCGTATAGAATTTTCCTTGTTCAAAAGACACACTCGTATCTTTCAAAATGAAGCGGCGCTGATCGCCATCCTGGTAAAAATAACTAAGTTTTTTTGTCTCTAAAATCGCCATTCTCCTGACCTCCTACATCATTATTTTCTTCGGATTTAATCGTACAATATATAGCAATGGTAAAATTGCTGATAGTAGGACCGTTCCTAAACCAACAACTAAATAGGTAACAATATAGCCGAGTGAGAATTTCACTTCATAGGCATTCATAATATCATCTGCTGTTAAATCAGTAATACCTATATCATCCATAACCATAAAGGCATTCATTTGATTATTTGCGCTATTTAAAATATCACTATTTAATAGTGAATCAGAAACCATTTTTCCTAAAAAGTTCCCTGTGATCAATGATAAAATCAATGCGATTCCACTGATCAACAACATTTCAATAATTATTTGTCCCATGACGTGACTGCGCTTATCGCCAAGCGACAGATATATGCCTAACTCATGCTTACGATCACGCATAAATAATAAAACAACTAGCGAAATGATCAATAGAGTGGCAATTACAGCAATCCAAACGACATAACCGGAAATCTGAGACATTTTTTTCATACTTCCGCCAATTTGTTCATATTGATCTGCAGAAGCTTTTACTGCATAAAGATTAGGTAGTAGCGGTTGAGCTTCTTCTTTAAAAGCATCGACATCTTCTGGACTTTTCAATACATATACAGGGGTATAATAGTCCTCTTCATTTTCACCTTCGAACATCTCACTATTTGATGAAGTTTCTTTTAACTTATCTAAATAGTTCTTGTTGATCTCCAACACTGTTTTATTTGGTAAATAAACTGTGTTGATCTGCTGAAGAGACATATATTGCTGATTCATATTCTGTTCAGCATTTTTTTCTTTATCTTTTTCTTTCATTTCAACTGTCGTCGGCTCAAAGATACCAATGATTTGGATGGGTATATCCTGTTTGAATAATTCTTTTTCCTCGCCATTTTCGGTATAATCGTAACCTCTTGAATCTGCAACCATTTGATCCCCAACGGATAGACCATTTTCCTCAGCAACTTTTGATGAGATCAAACCAACATTTTTACCATTTTCAATATCCTCTTGCGTAAATACTTTCCCTTCAACCAACTTGATTTTCTTTTCTTCTATATCTAAGACTTTATTATAATTTACACCTTTTAGAGTAAAACCTTCCATCATACCAAATTCTTCTGATTCTGATGATACGCTTTTTAGCTCTTTTGTTTGAACCATTGTCATTGCATTATAATCATAATATTTTACATAAGGAGATTCTCCAATTTTCTTGATCAAATCTACCTTGAGCGGTTCAATTTCAACATCTTCTTTCATAAATTCCTCTTGATTGTTTTCATAATCAAGCTGAATCGTTGCCATACCACCCAGTTCCTTTTTCACGCTTTTTTCAACGTTTTGTGTAGACTGCTGAATCGCAATAGCACCGGCGATAACATTCCCTAATACAAAAATTACAGCAAATAAAATAAGTGACTTACCTTTTTTTCTTGTCACACTGCATAATGCACGCTTAATAAAACTCATTTTTTCATCTCCTCAAAAAGAATTTAGTTAGATACATTATTTCATAACACTGATTGATTAACAAGCAAATTTTTACTTACTGCTATAAATGTTACTTTTAAATAAATTATAAAGTTATATATTTGGAGATTTTTGAATTAAATAACAAATATTCACAAGAAAAATAAAAAAACAACAAAAACACCCGTTAACGTCCGGTATTTTTGTTGTTTTCTATTTGTTTAATTTAGGAAAAAGTCTAAACTTCTAAAAGCTCTTTTTCTTTTTCAGCTGTAATTGAATCAATATTTTTCACACTGTCATCTGTCAGCTTTTGGGCTTCTTTTTCCAGATTACGTAATTCGTCTTCAGTGATTTCGTTGTTCTTTTGTTGTTTCTTTAAATCATCAATCGCATCACGACGGATATTACGAACAGCGATTTTCGCATTTTCAGCAGCTTTTTTTACATCTTTTGCTAGTTCTTTACGTCTTTCTTCAGTCAATTGTGGGATAACTAATCGAATAACCGTCCCATCATTTGTCGGACTGATACCGATATCACTCGCTTGAATCGCTTTTTCAATATCTTCTAGTGAATTTTTATCAAACGGTGTGATCATCAAAACACGTGCTTCTGGAATATTGATTCCTGCAAGCTGATTGACAGGTGTTGGTGCACCATAATAATCAACCTGAATACGGTCTAAAAGGCTAGCATTCGCACGACCTGCACGAATTTGTCCTAGTTCACGTTGTAAGCTTTGTTCCGCTTTGCTCATTTTCTCTTTTGCTGTCGTTAAAATTGTTCCGCTCATTCCTTATTTCCCCCTTACTGTTGTTCCAATGTTTTCGCCTAAACATGCACGACGAATATTTCCTGTTTCATTTAGATTGAAGACAACTAATGGAATATCATTGTCCATACTCAATGAGCTGGCTGTTGAATCCATTACTTGTAGTCCTTTAGAGATAACATCTAAGTGTGTTAATTCTTCAAATTTAACTGCATTCGCGTCTACTTTAGGATCTGCTGAATAGACACCATCAACATTGTTCTTTGCCATCAAAATCACATCAGCATCAACTTCTGCCGCACGTAATGCCGCTGTTGTATCTGTTGAGAAATATGGATTTCCTGTACCACCAGCAAAAATCACAATACGTCCTTTTTCTAAATGACGCTCTGCCCGACGGCGAATATATGGTTCTGCAATTTGACGCATTTCGATCGATGTTTGAACACGTGTAGGAACACCTAAATTTTCTAATGTGTCTTGTAGCGCTAGCGCATTCATCACTGTAGCAAGCATTCCCATATAGTCTGCTTGTGCACGTTCCATACCCATTTGTGCACCAATTTGTCCACGCCAGATGTTTCCACCGCCAACAACGATTGCCATTTCGATACCTAATTCATGTACTTCTTTGATTTCTTCTACAATTTCTTTGATTACAGGAGGCTTAATTCCAAACCCATCTTCTCCGGCTAAAGCTTCGCCGCTTAACTTTAATACAACTCGTTGATACTTAGGTTTTACCATTTTGATTTCCCTCCACCATTTATCTATCAATAGTTTAACATATTTCGTCTATTATTTCTTTTAATTCCTAAAAAAAGGGAGCGCATCTTCATGCGTTCCCGGCTGTTTCAAAAAAAGAAACAGAACTATTTTTTGATTTGACTCATCACTTCATCTGCAAAGTTATCTTCACGTTTTTCGATTCCTTCGCCTACTTCAAAACGAGTGAATGATTTAACAGTAGCGCCTTTAGAGGCTACATATTTTTCAACTGTCATGTCAGGATCTTTAACGAATGGTTGATCCACTAATGAAATTTCAGCCTTAAATTTGTTCAAACGACCAATAACCATTTTTTCAACGATGTTCGCTGGTTTGCCTTCGTTTAATGCTTGCTCAGAAAGAATAGCTTTTTCGTGATCTAATTCTTCTTGAGGAATTTGTGATTCATTTACATAACGAGGGTTGATCGCTGCAACGTGCATCGCAACATCTTTCGCAACTTCTTCGTCAGTTGTGCCATCTAATACTGTCAATACAGCGATACGGCCACCCATGTGTAAATAAGCACCAAATGCAGCATCGTCAGCTTTTTCAACTAACTCAAAGCGACGGAAGCTGATTTTTTCGCCGATAACAGTTGTAGCTTCTACTAACTCAGACTCAATAGTTCCTTTGTCTGTTTTAAGTGCCAAAGCTTCTTCCATAGATGCTGGTTTATTTTTTGCGATTTCAGTCGCGATTTTCTTAACTAAGTCTTGGAACATTTCATTTTTAGATACGAAGTCAGTTTCTGAGTTCACTTCAACGATTGCTGCAAAGTTTCCATCAGTAGAAACATTTGCTAAACCTTCTGCTGCTACACGATCATTTTTCTTAGCTGCTTTTGCCATGCCTTTTTCGCGTAGGTAATCCACAGCCGCATCCATGTTTCCTTCTACTTCTACTAACGCTCTTTTTGCGTCCATCATACCGACACCAGTCATGTCGCGTAATTCTTTAACTAATTTTGCTGAAATATCTGCCATTTTCTTGTTCCTCCTAAAGTTTTAAAAGCGTAACAGGCTCGTTTAACCTTGACTGAAAAATAGGAAAAATTGTTTGAGACGCTTCTTGTCTCACTCCATTTTTATCTTTTTTCCGAAAGGTTAGCCTGCTTAGCTAGATAGTTTTGAAAGCATAGCTACTTGTCTTTACGAGAGATAGCTCTTGTTTGCTTAAAAAAAGCTATCTCAAAGGTAAAATCAGGCTTTTGTTCGCCTAGCCTTCAAGACAGCTCTGTAATTTTATATTATTCTGCTGATTCGTTGCTGCCTTCAACAACATCAACGATTTCTTCGATAGAAGTTGCAGCTTCTGGTGCTTCTTCAGTGAATGTTTCTTCAACGACTTGATCTTCACCTTGGTTTCCTTCGATGAATGCATCAGCCATTTTAGCAGTGATCAATTTAACCGCACGAATCGCATCATCATTTGATGGGATTACTACGTCGATTTCATCAGGATCACAGTTTGTATCAACCATCGCAACGATTGGGATGTTCAATTTTTGTGCTTCTTGAACAGCAATGCGCTCTTTACGAGGGTCAACGATGTACATTACATCTGGAATTCTAGGCATATCAGCGATACCGCCTAAGAATTTTTCTAAACGTTCACGTTGTTTGTTTAAGCCAACAACTTCTTTTTTAGGAAGTACATCGAATGTTCCGTCTTCTTCCATTTTGTTGATGTCTTTCAAACGTTTGATACGTTTTTGGATTGTATCCCAGTTCGTTAGAGTTCCACCTAACCAACGGTGGTTAACGTAGAATTGACCTGAACGAATCGCTTCATCTTTGATCGCTTCTTGTGCTTGTTTTTTTGTACCTACGAATAATGCAACACCGCCATCTTCAGCAACGTTTTTCATGTAATCGTAAGCAGCATCTACTAATTTAACTGTTTTTTGTAAGTCAATGATGTAGATTCCGTTTCTTTCTGTGAAGATGTATTTCTTCATTTTTGGGTTCCAGCGACGAGTTTGGTGACCAAAATGTACGCCGGCTTCTAGTAATTGTTTCATAGAAATTACTGCCATGATTTGTTTCCTCCAATTGGTTTTTATTTGTTCCCTCTCCCGTTCTCAGCTTTATAAGGAACTGCTAATCGCAGCACCGCCTTACAAATCAAACAAGGATGTGGATTTAGTGTTTTCACACCGTTAATTAGTATAACTTACTCTTATAGATATTTCAACAATAAAATAACTTTTTTCAGAAATTCGTTTTTAACTATACGTTTACATTCTCTCTCAGTTACTGCTTAAAAAATAGATTGGACATAACTCCACAAGTTACGTCCAATCTATTTCAGAAATCTTTTCAATAAAACTATTCGTTGTGCATCAAGACAGCGCGATCATTCAATGGCTGAATTTCACGATTATTATGGTCATAGAATTTTTGGAATTCTTTGATTTGTTCTGCAGAAACTTGAACCGGATTTTTTAACACATACCATTCTACATTTTCAGAAAGTGGCGGTGTAGTCAATGAGCCTAAATAGTGATAATAGCTTTTGTTTTCTGGAAACATTGTTTCGATATCAGTAATTTCATTATCAGATTGATTTTTCACATCATCCAAAACTTCTTGGAATCCTTTATTTTCCTTACCCTCTTCGAAGAAAACACCGATAACGGCAATTCTTCCATCTTGAGCTTGATTGACAAAATGGACTTCCATTGGGTAATGCTTTCCATCAACAGTATGCTCACTTTGAGCATGGAAATGAAATTGCGTTAACTCAAAATTACGCTGATTGATTACCGCAGAGCCTGAATCAGCCAATTGTATACTATGTCCATTATTTTCAGCCTTAGTGATTTTAGCACTATAATTTAATGTAATGTTTCCTTGATCTGTCATCTCTTTTGCTGCTGAAGCTGGAATATCTATCGGTGACTGCATTTTTCCTGCAACCTGTTCCCATTCTTCTTGTGCATCATAGTCTAAATGAGCAGATTCTTTTTTTGTTGTACTTTCTTGTGTGTGTGAAAAACTTTCATTTGTCTTAGTTGCGGCTTGCTGATTGCAAGCTGTTACTAATAGCAATGATGGTAATACCATTGACATAAGCAACATTTTTTTCATACTTGTATCCTTCTTTCGATCGAATCATTATATTCTTAGTGTAAAACATAGCTATGCTCTATTTATTCTTTGCCGGCTAAAGTATTATACTAATTTTTTTTTAGCAATTCAATCAAAAAAAATAAATTATTTCCGATGTTATTTTATTCAAAATTCGAATTATAAATGATACATCAAAATCCCTGCAGCGATTGCTACATTCAATGACTCTGCTTTACCAACGATTGGAATGTAAACTGTCTGATCGACCATTTCCAATAATTCTCTTGAAACACCCTGCCCCTCATTTCCCATGATCAAAGCATAGTTTTCTTGTTTCGGTAACGTCTGATAAACAACTGCTTCTTTATTTAGTTCAGTGCCATAGACAGAAATCTCATTTTTCTGAAACCCTTCGATTACCTCTATAAGCGGCAAACGAAAAATCGGCAAATGATAATTACTTCCCTGCATTGCCCGAAGAACTTTCGTGTTATAAATATCAGCACAGCCAGAACCTAAAACAACACCAGTCAATCCGGCAGCATCTGCTGTACGAATCATAGTACCTACATTTCCTGGATCTTGTACATTATCTAACAATAACCACCGTCCACTGTAAGATAATACTTGTTCACGATCTGGCATCTTAACAACCGCCGCCATTCCTTGTGGTGTTGGCAGCTCCGAAAGAGAATTCAATATTTCCTCTGTCACGAGAATAAAGCGATCATCCTCATGTAAAGCAATCCATTCCGCCCATTCTTCTAATCCACGCTGGTTGATCAAAATCCATTCGACTTTTGCATTTGCTTTGATTGCTTCTTCGATTAAATGAAACCCTTCTATTAGATAACGTTGTTGTAATTCTCTATGTTTTTTTATTTTTAATTTTTTTACTTCTTTTATCATTGTATTTTTACTAGACAAAATTTCTTTCATTTTTACACCTCACCAATGGTATTATAACATGACTGCTCAATCTCAAACAATCGCTTCTTTTGCTTGTCATGTAGATAAAAAAACGCTATCATTAACAATAAGATAAAAACGAGGTGCACACTTATGAGAAAAGTACGCATGAATGTTCAAGGCAGAGTACAGGGTGTTGGTTTTCGCTATATGACTAAGCTTGTGGCAGATGAGCTTGGTATCACAGGAACCGTCCGGAATGAAGACGATGGTTCTGTTTCAATTGAAGCATTCGGTACGGATGAAAAAATGGCTCAGTTTATTCAAAAAGTCAAAGACTCTCCTAGCCCTGCTGGTCGGGTCACTTATGTTGATCTTCAAGACGATCCTTTGCTTGAAGAGTATTCTACTTTTAGAGTTACTAACTAAGCGAAGTAACTGATGAAGGATCCGACTCAGACTTGAGGCGGATTCTTCTATTTTTTATTGAAAAAAAACGCTTTTTCAAGTATAGTTAGAAATGTGCAAATTTTTTAGAAAAGGACAGAGTGAAATGCAAAAATTAAATAAGTGGCTACTGGGCTCCGGTCTGTTCAGCCTGGTGTTATTTTTATCAGGTTGTGTCAAAACAGGATCTGACGGTCAACCCACAGGTGAAGGCATCATCTATAATTTCTTGGTAAAACCAATGAGCAGCGCTATTACATATCTTGTTGATAATTTCAACTGGAACTACGGCTGGGCCATTATCTTTATCACGATCATCGTACGACTTGTTATCATGCCATTAGGATTAAATCAATCGAAAAAAAGTATGATCCAAACGGAAAAAATGCAAGCGATCAAGCCTCAGCTTGATGCGGCACAAGCAAAATTAAAAGAAGCGACCACTCGAGAAGAACAAATGCAGGCGCAAGCAGAATTACAATCTGTCTACAAAGAAAACAATATGAGTATGATGGGCGGTATCGGCTGTCTACCATTACTGATCCAAATGCCGATTTTCTCTGCCCTATTTTTTGCAGCTCGTTACACGAAAGGAATCAGCGAAGCTAGTTTCTTTGGAGTCAATCTTGGTCAACCAAGTATGATCTTCGTCATTTTGGCCGGAGTTGCTTATTTATTACAAGGATACCTTTCAACGATTGGTATTCCAGAAGAACAAAAGAAAACGATGAAATCCATGTTGATCGTTTCACCTTTAATGATCGTCTTCATGTCGATTAGCTCTCCTGCCGGTGTTACACTTTACTGGGTCGTCGGTGGTATCTTCACTTGTATCCAAACATTTATCACAAACATATTATTAAAACCAAGAATCAAAGCGCAGGTTGCGGAGGAATTGAAAAAGAATCCGCCTAAACAAGTAGTAACACCTAGAAAAGATGTTACTCCAGCTGATTTGAAACCAGCAGAAAAAACACCTACGAAAACAACTAGCTCACCTAAAGGTCGAAACGCTGGTAAACAAAAGAGAAAATAAGAAAAGGACTGAGACGTAACTTTTAGAGTTGTGTCTCAGTCCTTTTTAAAATAAATAGACAACAAATGCAGAAATCTTCCTTTGAAAACCCGCTCCAACTTCTGTTTTATTCGTTACTTGTGATACCATTCAAAAATAAATCCACCACTTGATCGATCGTCAATGTGGTTGTTCGCTGCTCTGCTTTGATGTATGGTGATAATGTATTCAAGAAATGAGTTGTTGCTATTTCCGGAGTAACTCCGGAACGTATCGGAAAATCACTTGTTTTAAACAGACGGAGCAATGGCTCTTTATAGGATTGATTCCAAAGCATAAATAATTTATATTGGGTTTCTTCCATCAATTTTGTATTAAAATCATGCATCATCAAATCAAAATCAAAAGGATGTTTCGTTTTTAAGCATTCAGCAAATCTTTTTAATTTACTAACCGTATCTAGTGTCTGATCCTCCACTATCACAACTAATTCTTCATTTACATCACTTAATAACGTTTCAATGACACCAATATAGACTTCTTCTTTATTTTTAAAATGATGATACAAATTGGGTTGTGTTACTTCAGCCAACTGTGCAATTTGTCTCGTAGATGTCCCTAAATAACCATTATCCATGAACAATCTAGTTGCTACTTGAATGATTCGATCTCTCGTGTTTACAGTTTCTTTTTCCATTTACATTGCCACCTATAATTGATATGACTCTTATTTTAACAGAAATAATTGAAGAAAAACATATCAGCTAGCTTTCTTTTTAGATAAAAGAAATAAATCATACAAACAAAAGAGCGAAATCAGCAATAAACAAATCATAACGGTTGTAATGATCACTGGATAGGCGCCATTCCAACCATCTGCTGAACGATGCTTCACTAATATACCATAATACGCCCAAAGTGTAGCTATTCCATAGGCGATATCTCTATTCTTAATAATTGTTGCACCAATGATCGCCACGCCAACAAGTAAAATGACTACTGTCCACACTTGCTGATTGTCTTGTAAAAAGGCAATATTTTTATCAGCTAAAAAGGCAGTGATATTCGCAATCGTTGCAATCGTGATCCAGCCAAAGTACACACTAAAAGGCAAACGTATAAAAAAGTAATCGCTCTTAGTCAAAGACATCATTGCTAACATTCTGTTGCAATAAATCAAGGTGATCAATAATCCTAACATAATAAAAATCGTGATATTGATGTATAAATATTGCCAGACAACTAACCAAAGACCATTCAAAACTGAAGACATAATAAAGACCAAACGTAGCTTATGTGCTATCTGTCTATCAGCTAAAATCGACCCTTTTTTTGGTTTTATCCATTGATATACAACAAAGGCCCCGAGTAGTAAGTAAATAACTGACCAAATCGAAAACGTAAGTCCTGCTGGAGCAAATAAATTTGAATAACTATCTGAAACTTCCTGTGTCGTCATTCCATTCATCGGCAATAAGACCGCCGCCGCATTCACACCGATCATCACAACGTAGATGATTGGAACCAGCCACTGATACACTTCTTTTTTCATCTGGTTCATGTTAACTCCTCCTTCTTTATAATCCTTTCTTTCCAATAAAAGGGACAAACTTTGGTGTTTTTGCCGCATACGCTAAAAAGTCTGGCCGTTCTTTATATTTCTTTTCAAGCAAAGGTACACCCGAAACAAATAATAATAATAAGGTGATCGTCAAAGGACCAATGATTCCCCACAAATTACGAACCTCATTCAAACTGACCAAAAAGATGCCCCACCAGCTAAGTGCTTCTCCAAAGTAATTTGGGTGTCGAGTCAATGACCATAAACCAGTTGTCAATAACTTCCCATGATTCGTTTTATCCTGTTTAAATTTTGCTAGTTCATAATCACCGATCACTTCAAAACCAAATCCAAGTAACCAAATAACAATTCCAGCTCCATTCCACCAGTAAAAAGAATTGGAGGAACCGGTAACAACCAGTAAAATCGGTAACGATACGATCATAAGCAATACACCTTGTAATACAAAAACATTCAAGTAAGCTTTCAATTTTGCAAAATGTGTGCCCCAACGTTTACGCATATTTACATAGCGATAATCTTCCGGCTTACCAATATTTCTTTTCGCCAAGTGAAGAAACAAGCGAATTCCCCAAACTGCAACTAAACATACGATGATTGTACTCACTTTTGTTTTATTCGGCATGATTACATAACCCGTTAGTGCAACGATAACAAAACCGATTCCCCATGCTAAATCCACGATCGAATTGTTTTTCAAATATTGCGCCCAAAAGAATAATGCCGTGAAGTAAACAAATAATACCCCTATTATGATCCAAATCGTCATCCTAATTTCCTCCTCTATCTGCTAATTCAACTGCCACTGCAACACATCCTTGTCCCGCACTTAAAGCAACAACTGAAGAAATATCCATGATATAGCTTGCAGGCAACTCGAACTCTGTTTCCAATTTTTTACTCCAAACCTCAGCTTTTTCGAAAGAATCAGCATGAAGGACCGCATAGTTTTTTATTCCTTGCGACTTATACATCATTTTTAGTTTTTTGAAAATTTTCCGTTCATTTCCTTCTAAACTAAATGAAAAATCGCTGAGCTTCCCTTCTCCTTCTTTACTTAAACTGACGATCGGCTTTACATTGATCCTTTTTGCCGCTCTCCCAGCGATTTGCGGAATCCTTCCCGAATCAATCATTGGATTCAGATCGTCAACACTCACTAAGATCTCTATATGCTCCCGCTTCTTTTTGATATGTTCAACAATCGTTTCAAAAGCTAATCCTTCTTTGATCCACTCATTTGCTTTCATCACTAAAAGGCCTTGGGCTCCTGAATTAAGTCGAGAATCGATCACTTCGATACGAGCTTGTGATGTCGTTCTTTTTACCGCTTGTTTTACCGCCTGAAATGTTCCACTCAGTTTGTCTGCTACCGTAATGACAATGACCGAATCATATTTATTTTCTAAAAATGAAAAAAGATTTTCAACAGTTCTCACAGCTGGCTGTGCACTTGTTGCACGTTGCTTTTGCTTTTTCATCAAAGTGAATAAATGTTGGTTTTGAATCGTTACTTTATCGATATAGCTCGTTTCACCTAATAAAATATTCATGGGTAAAACATGGATTTGTTCCCTCAATAAATAATCTGCAGGTAAATCTGCGATCGAGTCAGTGACTAACGCGATAGAAGCCTTTTTTTCCTGACTAATTTGGTATTGTAAAAGCATATCATCAGCCTTTTGTTGTCGTATAGCTCCGATTTCTCCCACTATTTCCAAAACCGTAGTAGGTTCATTCGAGTGGATATGGATTCTTGCCTTCCCACGATTAACTGCCACGATCAGTGAATCTCCCAAATGTTTGATTTTGTCTTGAATTTCCTGTTTTGTTAACTCTACTTGATCTAAAAGAACTTCAGTACAATAGCGATAAGCTGGTTCTTCCGTGTCAGGATGTGTCATTGCCTGAAACGTTGGACTAGACGGAATTTCATCACTCACTCCATGTTGGCTTCCACTTTTTTTATCTATAAAAGCTTGCGTGAATCCTTTGATAAAAACGTAAAATCCTCGTGCTCCAGCATCAACGACTTGATTCTTTTTGAGCACCTTTAACTGCTCAGTTGTATTCTCCAATGCTTCTTTTGCAGCAGTTAGTGCTGCAGATAATTTTACTTCAAGTGTCGATCTTTGCTCTCCTTCGTTTAATGCTTCTGCCCAAGAACGCATCACTGTAATGATCGTTCCCTCTACTGGATTTTCAATCGCTTGATAGGCTTCACTTATAGCAGATTTCACACTACTCACAAAACTTTTCACCGAATTTTTTTCTTCTGAATCTAATAGGTGCGTGTAAATTCCATTGAAATATTGTGCAAAAATAATCCCGGAATTGCCTCTAGCACCAATCAAAGCTGCGTCAGCAACTTTTTCAAAAACATCAAGGACCGACTGTGATTCTTCATGTGTTACTTCTAGTATCGATTGCATTAACGAGGCTAAATTACTACCAGTATCTCCATCTGAAACTGGAAAAACATTGATTTGATTTAATTCTTTCTTCTCGTTAATCAATTGAATTGCTCCTTGTTGAAAAGCAAATAATAATTCTTGATGATCGATCAGTTGATTAACCGTTTCCTTTTCCATGGGTCATTTACCTCCAGTTGAAATGTTCAGCAATATAAACAGTGATTCCACAGGTTGTTGCTGTTACAAACATTCCCCAAATTAAATCAATGATAGTTATAATTCCTGGCCAGTTGTTCAACGTTGCTAGATTAGTTAAATCATACGTTCCATAACAAACTAGACCAAATAGAGCGCCAGCTCCGATGGCAAAAAGCAAACTTTCCTTTTCGATTGCTGGTTGGATGACAAAAAATAATACAGCAACAACATAAATGAGATAAAATATCACTGCCGGTAAGATTTTGGTTTGTCCCATTAAATCGCCTAAATAATTTTGGTACATTTTCTTAGAAATCAAAAATAGCCAGATAAAATCAAGGATCAAAAAAACTAAAGCGGTGGTACCAAAAAGTTTAAATGAAAAATTCATGTATGTTCCCTCCTAAAATAAAAAATGATACGATTACCTTATCAATTGATAAGGTAATCGTATCATGCTTAAAAAAATTAGAAAACTATTTTGCTCATTAGAGAAAACACAGATACTATTTGGGAAATCTTTTTACTTTATTCTATTACTTTACGATCAATAAATCTAAACTTGCTAAAGATAAAGCCATTTTAGCAATACGATTCAGTTCATTCAAACGATTTGTTTTCACACGTTCATCTTCGACCATTACCATGGTTTCATCAAAATAACGCTCGATCAATGGACGTAGATCAACTAACGCTTGATAATTTTCTGCCATCGTTTTATCTTTAAAGCCATCTTCAACAGCATTGACCGCTTTGTTCAGCTCTTTTTCAGCATCATTTTCAAACAAGGTCACATCTACTTCTGCTGATTGCTCCTGTCCTTTTTTAGCTAAATTGATCACACGTGTCAACGCTTCGATCGATGGTTTAAATTCTTTATCCAACAGATGATTTTTGATGATCGCTGCTGATGAAAAGAGTTTCGTTAAATCTTTTTGTTCTGCAGAGATCACAGCATCGATCACATCGTGACGTACATCTTTTGTCAATAATAATTGGCGCAAACGAGCTTTGACGAAGTCGATCACTTCTGCTTGTCCACTGTTCAATTGAATACCATATTTTTTGTCATCTGCATTGATCGCAGCATCGATCTCTCTCTGTAATTGATCAAGCGGGAATTTCCAGTTCTTGTTTTCAATAATGCGAATCACACCATATGTTTGACGACGTAGCGCATACGGATCATTCGAACCGCTAGGAATCATCCCCACGGTAAAGAATGAAAAGACACTATCCAACTTATCTGCAATGGCTAAGACTGCACCAATATCAGAAACAGGCAGGTCACCTTCACTTGAAGTCGGCATATAATGCTCTTTGATTGCTTGGGCCACTGCAGGAGTCTCTCCTTGAAGTAAGGCATATTTTTCTCCCATGATTCCTTGAAGCTCTGGGAATTCGCCTACCATATTAGTGACTAAATCAAATTTATAGATCTCAGAAGCACGTTTCAATTCTGTCAATTCATTTTCTGAAAGGCCAACTTCTTTACCAATCACTTGTCCGATAAGTCCTACACGCTGCATTTTTTCATAAATCGTTCCAATTTTCTCGTGGAAAGTCACGTGTTTCAATTTATCGACACACTCTTCGATCGTTAATTTCTTGTCTTCACTATAGAAAAATTCAGCATCTTCCAAACGAGCGATCAACACTTTTTCATTTCCTTTGATGACATTTTCAAGGTGTACATCATTTCCATTTCGAACTGAAATAAAATGCGGCAGCAACATTCCTTGATCATTACGTACCTCAAAATAACGTTGATGCTCTTTCATGGATGTTACCAAAACTTCATCTGGTACCGACAAATACTTTTCATCAAAACCACCAACAAAAGCAGTTGGATACTCAACTAGATTGGTTACCTCTTCCAGTAATTTTTCATCTAAATCTAAGGTCCAACGATTTTTTTCTGCTAATTGTTCAGCTTGAGCAACAATCATTGCTTTTCTTTCAGTTGGATCGACAATCACATACTGCTCTTTCATTTTCGCTTCATATTCTTTAGAATGCGTTATTGTCACATCATCGCCTAAAAAGCGATGACCACGTGATTGATTACTCGTCTCCACATCCAAAACAGAAAAAGGAATGATCTCGTCTCCTAAGAGTGCAACCAACCAATGGATCGGACGAATATATTCAAAATCATAGTTAGCCCAATGCATCGTTACAGGAAAGGTCAGACTTGTGATCACATCTTTTAATCCACTTAATACATTGATCGTTTTTTGACCATGATTATGCTTTGTGACATATACGTATTCTACTCCATTCAATTCCTTGAATGTTATCGCATCTGTTGTTAGTCCTTGCCCTCTAACAAAACCTTCAGCTGCTTTACTCCAATTCCCCTGATCATCTTGAGCAATTTTTCTTGCCGGTCCTTTGACCTCTTCCTGGGTGTCTTCTTGTTGTTCAGGTAATTGAGTGACACGAACAGCTAAACGACGAGGCGTTGAGAAACTTTGAACTGTTTCATACGCTAAATTATTTTCCTCTAAAAATTTCACTACTTTTTGTTCTAATTGTAAACGGCTTGGAGTGACAATATGTGCTGGGATTTCTTCCAATCCAATTTCAAGTAATAGATCTTTCGCCATATTAGTTAGCCTCCTTCGTAACTTGTTCTTCTTTATTTAATAATGGGAATCCTAATTTTTCACGCTCTGCAACAAAAATCTTCGCTACTGCACGTGCCATATTTCTAATACGTGCGAGATATCCTGCACGTTCAGTTACGGACACTGCACCGCGAGCATCCAGTAAATTAAAAGTATGGCTGCATTTTAAAATGTAATCATAAGCTGGATGCACTAGATTTTCATCAATGCAGCGTTTCGCTTCTTTTTCAAATTTATCAAAGTTTTCTAATAGCATCTCTTGGTCACTGATTTCAAATGAGTATTTTGAATGCTCATATTCAGGCTGATTGAAAATTTCCCCATATTTTACGCCATTAGTCCACTCTAGGTCATACACACTTTCAACTTCTTGAATATAAGAAGCCAGACGTTCGATCCCGTAAGTGATCTCAGATGTCACCGGATGGCAAGCTAAGCCGCCCACTTGTTGGAAATAGGTGAACTGAGTGATCTCCATACCGTCAAGCCAAACTTCCCAGCCCAAACCAGCACAGCCCATTGAAGGATTTTCCCAGTTGTCCTCTACAAAACGAATATCATGAGCTAACGGATCGATTCCAAGTAATTCTAAGCTTTCTAGGTATAACTCTTGAATATTTTCTGGTGAAGGTTTCATCACCACTTGAAATTGATGATGTTGATAAAGTCTATTAGGATTCTCTCCATAACGACCGTCAGCAGGACGACGTGACGGTTCAACATAAGCCGCATTCCATGGCTCAGGTCCAATCGCTCGCAAAAAAGTATACGGACTCATCGTCCCTGCCCCTTTTTCCGTATCATAGGACTGCATGAGCATACAGCCATTTGACGACCAAAATTTTTGCAACGTTAAAATCATATCTTGTACAGTAAGTTTCTTCTCCATTGAGATCCTCCTTAATATAAAAGCGGAACAAATCGTTTAATCCTGTAGAAAATTAGGAAATTGACTTTGAGGTGATTTTTACCTCATTGACAATTTATCTATTTTCCTAAGGATTGATTTGTGCAGCTAGATAATACAAATGATCAACACTTTCTTTCGAAAGTCTTGTACTGTTCAACATCAACTCAATTATTTTCGTTGTGTTTCTCAGCAAATGATCAACACTTTCTCCGAAAGTCTTGTACTGTTCAACATCAACTCAATTATTTTCGTTGTGTTTCTCAGCAAATCAAAAAGTCCCTATGCCTCTAAGAGACATAGGGACGAATAATCGCGGTTCCACCCTACTTCCGGCATTTGCCGACAGCTTCATTTACCATACTCAAAAGCGCCCTTCAAAAGTTGCTAGTATCTGGCTCACACGCTCCCAGACTCGCTAAACAAGCAGATCTTTTTACTCCTCTTTATCAATGTATGTATTTAATTCCTCTTTATCATAATCTTTACAGCGTACGTTGTCAAATGATTTTGTAATACTATGAAAGAATGAACAAAATAAATGTTCAAAGATCAATTTTTTAACTCGTCATCCAGCTCATCTGTGTTCTTTCGCTTTGGAATACGTAAAGTATCTTCCCAACTTTTCATTTGATCGATAAATTTCTTGCTCTTTAGATGAATTCCTACATATTCATCGTACAATTCATCGATCATTTGTCGAATCGCTGTTTTCGTTTCTGCCTTTACATTGATATCTTGAACTTTATCATAGGAAATTGCGGCAAACAAGCGAACAAAGTGAACCGCTCTAGGATCTGCATGATAACGATGTTCGTCCAATTGCCAATGACGTTCACAAAGTACACCACTATACTTAGATGAATAATCAAATTTCCCTCTTGTCTCCTGACAAATCGCACAGTGTGACCATTCAGGAGTAATGCCAAAACGATTTAGTAATTGAATTTCAAAAATATTCGTAATAATTTCGGCATCTTTTTCATCATTCAACAAAGTTAGCGCCTGAAAAGTAAAATGATACAAATTAGGATCATATACGCGATCTTCAATAGCAGCATCCACCAAGTTTAGGATGTATGTCGCATAGGCATTGATAAAAATATCTTCTTGAATTTTACGAAAATGTGTAACTTCTTTACTGCCATTCAAAAAAGACAGTCCCTCTTCTCTAAAATCCCCAATATAAGTAGCTTCTGTAAATGGTAAAATTGCAGGAGTGATCGGATTGTTCTTCCGATGTGCTCCTTTCACAAAGAACATTAATTTGCCAAATGACTCTGTGAAAATTTTGACTAATTTATCTTTTTCTTTGTAATCCTTCGTAAAAAGAATCATCCCTTTTGTTTCACCCAATGTCATTTCCAAACCTCCGTTCTTACTTACCTTAAGAAAAGAACAATTCTACACAGCAGAATTGTTCTTTCAATCATTAATAATCGTCTTTACGGTAACCAAAGTCCTGTAAATGAACTTTTTTATCACGCCAATCTTTTTGTACTTTTACCCAAAGTTCTAAATAGACTTTATCATCAAGTAAATGTTCAATATCTTGCCGTGCTTTCGTACCGATTTGTTTCAACATTTTACCGCCTTTACCAATAATGATTCCTTTTTGGCTATCTCGTTCAACGATGATCGTCGCTTGGATATGAACTTTATCATTCTCATCCCTTTTCATGGAATCAACAACCACTGCAACTGAATGAGGAATTTCATCTCGAGTCAACAGTAAGACTTTTTCACGAACTAATTCAGAAACAATAAAATATTCTGGGTGATCTGTTACTTGATCGTCCGGGAAATATTGCGGACCTTCAGGCATTTGAGAAACCAAAACATCCATCAATCGCTCCACATTATTTCCTTCTGTAGCGGAAATTGGCACAACTTCCGTAAATGTCATTTGGCTCGTATAGTCTTCAATGATTCCCAGCAATTGATCAGGATGAACCGTATCGATTTTATTGATGACTAAATAGACCGGACTATTCATCGCTTTCAGACGCTCGATAATAAAATCATCACCTTTACCTCTCTTTTGATCTGCACTGATCATAAATAAGGTTGCATCCACTTCACGTAATGCGCTATAAGCAGCTTCCACCATAAAATCACCCAAACGATGTTTAGGTTTGTGAATCCCCGGTGTATCAATAAAAACGATTTGTGCTTCAGGGACTGTATAGATTCCCTGAATTTTATTTCTTGTTGTCTGTGCCTTGTCACTCATGATCGCAATCTTTTGTCCGACAATACGATTCAATAAAGTAGATTTTCCAACATTTGGTCTTCCTACAATAGCCACAAATCCAGATTTATGTGCTTCTGTCATTACTTCTCTCCTCTATAAAAAGTCTTTTATTATTTGCCATATTTTAGGAACAAACAAAAGTAGTCCTACGATAACAGCAAAGCCGCTAGTCAAAAGAACAGCTCCAGCAGCCATATCTTTGATCTTTTTCCCAATTGGGTGAAAATGAAAATCCGTAAACATATCAACAACATTTTCAAAGACCGTATTGATGATTTCGACGACCAGCACAAGAAAAATCGCCAGCAGTAGCCATAACCATTCTGCTATCGATAGTCTAAAAACAAAACCGATAACAACAGCCAATATTCCCATCAATACATGAGTACGCATATTTCTTTCTTCTTTAAATACCGTTTTGATTCCTTGAAGAGCAAACTCCAGTGAAGCAATAAAATGTTTATTTTTCTCTGTCTGTTTATCTTTTAAGTCCATAGGCATCTAAGATCTCTTTCTGTAAACCAAACATTTCCTTCTCATCTTCTGGTTCCATATGATCATAGCCATTCAAATGAAGAAAACCATGTACCGCTAAAAAACCTAGCTCTCGTTCAAAAGTATGTCCATATTCTGCTGCTTGTTCTGCTGCTCTTTCAGTAGAAATCATCAGATCGCCTAGATTCCTAGGGAAAATATCGTCTTCGTCTTCAAAAATGATCTGCAGTTCATCTTCTCCTTCTTCTTCCAAAGCAAAACTGATCACATCTGTCGGTACATCTTTTCCTCTATAATCCCTATTGATCACTTGAATGCCTGCATTATCCATAAAAGTCACGGAAATCTCAGTATCATCCGAAATTTCAAGAAAATCAGCTGCAAACTGCAACAAATCCTCCACTTCTTTTAAATGTGGTTCTGACAAGTTGTTTGTTTCATCAATGAATGTTATATCCATTAGTCATCTCTCTTTTCTTGTTCATCTTTCATTTTTTCCGCTTCTGATTTCATTTTCGGATATTTAATTCTTGAATGGAACGTGCTACATAGTCCACTGGTTAATGACTTCTCGATGATCCTGATTTCTTTCATCGTCAATCCACAATCATCCAGCTGGCCATCTGAGATCCGATCTTGAATCACATTATGCACAAACGCTTGGATCTTCTCATTTGTTGGATGATCCATTGCACGTACCGCAGCTTCACAGGTATCTGCGATGCTGACGATCCCCGCTTCTCTTGTTTGCGGCTTAGGACCTGGATAACGGAAATCTTCTTCAGCGATTTCCGGATTACGTTCTTTAGCTTTTACGTAGAAAAACTTCATCAATGTAGTCCCATGATGCTGACGACAAATATCGATCACCATTTCAGGCATACGATATTCTTCTAAAATCTTTGCACCATCAATGACATGACCAAAAATAATCTGCTTGCTGTCTTCCGGTAATAGAAAATTATGCGGGTTTTCGGCTCCGGCAGGTAAATTTTCCACAAAGAAATTGGCATGTTTGATTTTTCCAATATCATGATAATAGCAAGCAACACGCGTCAATAGAGATCGACCGCCGATTTCAGCAACTGCATTAGCACTTAAACTAGCAACCATCATACTATGATGATACGTTCCTGGTGCCTCTTCCAACAGTCGTTTCAACAACGGATGATTTGGATTGCTCAACTCATTCAAGATGATCATACTGTCATCAGTCACAAGCAACTCAATATATGGATGAAGCCCCATAGTAGCTAGGAAAGATAATACCGTTCCAGCTAGTGCACAAATCATCATTGTCCAAGATTTCCCATCAAACAAACTCATTCCTTGATAAACGATCAAGACAAAGTCTAAACAAACAGGAAAAATGATTACCCAAAATACAGCTACCATCCCCTGCTCACTAATTCGTGTCCGTTTAACGACTGTGGCAAGCAAGCCGGAAAATAGATAGCTGACAATGATGATCGTCAAAGAATTCGTTCCAATAGAATTATAGAAAACAAACAAAGCAAAAATCACTTGAAAAATAGCGGCAAGAATCCCTGCTCTGCGGTTAACAAAGTAATTCAATACCAAAGGTGTAAACGCCGCTGGGAAAAATAATGACACGTAAGCCATCTGTTCTGTCTGAAAAATTTGGAAAAACTTCATAAGCAGCACACTTAATGACATGGCTGCTACATAAAACAAAATAAAGTGACGGCGTTTGCCTTCTTCTGTTACTTGCTTTGTAAAGAAAATCAAGACAAGCACTTGTAAAACAATCGCTAATCCTAGAGCAACCATTGGAAATACAGAGGTACTTTGATTGGTCATCCCTAAAAGTTCAAGTTTCTCCATCGCTTTACTGTCGATCTGTGTTCCTTCACGAACAATGATCTCTCCTTGATAGATCATTGCGGGCGGGACAGCATCCATCGCATTTTGACGCATTTCTTTTGTCTTTTTATCATTTGCAAAATCATTTGCGACAATTCCTTCATTGACGAGATAACGAATTTCCTGTTGCATCACACTGGTCACATCGAGAAACTGAATCTTCTCGATCGCACTTTGGCGAATACTCTCCAAGTCAGCTTCACGAACATGATCTTTCATTTTATCATCAATGATTTTTAAGCTTTCTGTTTTTACTTGTTGGATTTGCGTCGCATCCAAAGAAAAGATATTTTGATAAAAGACATTTGGAAATTTTTGATAGAAAGCCACTTCATCTTGATCTAGCTGTTCAAATTGCGATTTTAAGTTGGCTACCCTTTCCTCAATGGTCGGTTTCGGAATGGTTTCATCTTTTTTAGCTTTTGCTTTTTTCTCTTCGTAATCTTTATCTGTTTTTTCATTTGCAGTAGTGATCAGTTTAAAGAGCTTTTCAATTCGTTTATGCTGAATACCAGCAGTCTCTTCCTGATAAATATATTCTGGAGTGACTGCTTCTGCTGCTAATTTTTTCTTTTGCTCTGTCTCATAGGTATTTTCAACATTTTTATTAGCACGAATTGTGTTTTCAGCTAGTTGCCCTTCTTTGATTTCAACTTTTTTCTGATGAACACTACCAAACATGATCACGAATAAGAAACAGGAAAAAACCAATAATAAAATCGGAATAAACGCTTTTCCTAACTTATCACGTAATCTTATTAATGAATACTTCAACGGAATTCTCACTCCTTTCCGTGGACGATCTTTACTGTTGATTTTCCTTTTCGTATGCTCGAATGATCTGAGCTACTACTGGGTGTCTAACTACATCACCCGCATCAAAATGAACAAATGAGATTTTTTCGATCGAACGCAATGTTTTCTCAGCATTGATCAGTCCGCTTGTCACACCTTTTGGCAAATCGATCTGGCTTGCATCTCCATTGACGATCATTCTTGAATTAAAACCCAATCTGGTCAAAAACATCTTCATTTGAGCAACGGTTGTGTTTTGCGCCTCATCTAAAATGACAAACGCATCATCCAACGTACGTCCGCGCATATAAGCTAAAGGAGCAATTTCGATCACGCCCCGCTCCATCAGGCGATTTGTGTGATCCATCCCAAAAATCTGGTATAACGCATCATAAACTGGACGTAAATATGGGTCGACCTTTTCTTTCAAGTCTCCAGGTAAAAAACCTAAACTTTCACCCGCTTCAACAGCTGGTCGAGTTAAAATGATTTTCTGTACCTCACCTTTTTTTAAGGCTGAAACTGCCATAACAACTGCCAGAAACGTTTTACCTGTACCAGCAGGACCAATTCCAAAAATAACATCATGCTTTCTTATCGCATCTACATACTTTTTCTGGCCAATATTTTTGATTCGGATCACACGCCCGTGATGATCTTTGATGATCTCTTCTTCATACATTGCAACAAATGAGTCAAGCTCTCCTGCTCTAGCCATTTTTAAGGCTGACACGACATCCGGCGTACTGATTTTGATGCCACGCTGAATCAACACTTTTAACGTACGGATAACCGACGCAATCAATTGGACTTCTGTCTCTTCTCCAATCAATTGAATCGTTTCTCCTCTGGTATTGATTGTTATCGCTGAATTTTCTTCTAAAAATTTTATATGTTTATCGTGGGTTCCTAAAAGCATACTCACATCATCAGAATCTGTTAATTTCAATTCCAACGATATTGACTGATTTTCTGTCAAAAAACGCCCAGCTCCTTTATTTTTTCGTTCTTTACAATCATACCACACAATTTATTTATTAAAAAGAAGTCATCACTTTCTTATGTACATTAGGACAAAAAAACCAACGGATACCCGCTGGTTTTTTTATCTCGGTTATTTCTCTTGTAGTAATTCTTTTACAATTGCATTGACTTGATTGCCGTCTGCTTTCCCTTTAACTGCAGGCATCACAGCTGACATCACTTTACCAAATTCTTTTGGTGAAGAAGCTCCAGTCTGATCAATTGCCGTTTTCACGATTTGACGAATTTCTTCTTCAGAAAGTTGCTGCGGCATATATTTTTCAACAATTGTGATTTCGATTTTCACTTTGTCAGCAAGATCATCACGTCCCGCTTTTTCAAACTCTGATAGAGAGTCTCTACGTTGTTTCATCTCACGAGATAAAACTGTCAACTCTTCTTCTCCGTCCAAATCACGGTTTGCTTTAATCTGCTCGTTTTGAATGGCTGCTTTTAACATGCGAAGCACAGATAATGTTTCTTTATCTTTAGACTTCATCGCTGTTTTGATATCGTCATTCAATGTTGTTAGTAATGACATACAACCAACTCCAATTCATCGAAACTAGAATTTTTTACGTTTTCTAGCTGCTTCAGATTTTTTCTTACGCTTTACACTTGGTTTTTCGTAGAATTCACGTTTACGAGATTCTTGTAAAGTACCCGCTTTTGAAACGGAACGTTTGAAGCGACGAAGAGCATCGTCAAGAGATTCGTTTTTACGAACGACAGTTTTTGACATGTTAATTCCCTCCCTCCGAGCTTAAAAAGTAACCGTTTTTTATATTTATGAATATTCAGTCATAAATAAAATACCGTTCTTTCTATATTATATCGAAAGGTTATTTTAACGTCAACCTTTACTCGTAAAAAATATAGGAAAAAGTAGCAAAATGATTATTTTTTTAAACACTATTGGAATTTAACGTTGAATTCGTAAAAATAATCACCGACATTCTTCACAACGTCCGAAAATTTCAAACCGATGCCCTTCGATTTCGCAGCCGCTTAATTGTTCTTTAAAAAAGTCCATTGGGCACATATGGATCTCTTTCGTTTTCCCGCAAACAGTACAAATAAAGTGATGGTGATGCCCTACTTCCTGACAACAATGGAATCGAAATTTTTTTTCTCCATTTAAATCTGTTGCCTCTAATAGATTCATCATTTCAAAATCATGCAGATTACGATAAATTGTATCGTAACTGACACCTTTGTACTCTTTATTCATGAATTCATACACTTCTCTTGCTGTTATATATCGATTGCGTCGAATCAAATAAGTGATGATCGCTTCTCTCTTTTTTGTATATTTTAGACCATTTTCTTTCATGATCGTTAACGATTGCTCAACTTTTGAATTAGACTGTGACATTTCTTTCCCTCCAATCAGTAAATCAGAACCATTACGAATAAGATTTATGAAGGTATGGTATAATAAAATTATCAAAAAAGCAAGAGAGGAATGCTACTATGATAAATGACGAACAAAAAAAATGTGTAACGATCTTTGTAATTTCTGATTCTGCCGGTGAGACTGCATCGAAATTAGCAGCGGCTTCAATGGCTCAATATCCTACTGTAGATTTTTCATTATTTAGACGAACCTTTGCAAAAGAAGAAGAAAAATTGAAACGGGCTTTAGAAGATGCTAAGCGTGAAAACGCAATGGTTCTTCATACCATTGTTAACGATCGTCTTGTAAAAATTGCGAATGACTTTTTTGAAGAACACAATATGTACCACTTTGATATATTAACGCCTCCCGTCGCAGAAATCGAACGACTGACAGGAATCGCTCCGACACGTGAGCCTGGTGCTTTACACCACTTAAATGAAAATTATTTCAAGCGAATCGAAGCAATGGAGTTTGCTGTAAAATATGATGATGGTAAAGATTCTCGCGGATTTTTAGAAGCAGACGTTCTTTTACTAGGTGTCTCAAGAACCTCAAAAACACCACTCAGCCTTTTCTTAGCAAATAAAAATCTGAAAGTAGCAAACTTACCCTTGATCCCTGAGGCCCATTTGCCAAAACAGCTTTGGGAAACAAACCCTAAAAAAATTGTTGGTCTAACGAATGATCCAGATATTTTAAACGGCATCCGAAAAGAACGGATGAGAACTTATGGCTTACCAGCAGATACTTCTTATTCAGATATTGAAAAAATCAAAAAAGAGTTGACCTTTGCTAACGATCTTTATCAGAAAATCGGTTGTGAAGTGATCAATGTGGCTTCTTTATCCATTGAAGAAACAGCATCCATGATCTTAAATGCATTGAATCTAGAAGACCATAGCTATTATGCAACGGAATCACCAGAGTAACAAAAAAAGACGCACGGAACGCATAATGCTCCGTCGTCTTTTTTATATTAAAACACTTGAATACCTTCTTGGTCGATCGACAAGACATTGATCGATGCTGATATCGGTAGTTTTTCCAGTTCTCTGACCATTTGACTCGTATTTTCTTCTGGAGATAGAATTAGTACAGTTGGCCCAGCTCCACTTAAAAAGGCACCATAAACGCCAACCTTTTGTCCTAATGCACGTATTTGATCCAAATGAGGAACTAATTTACGACGATAAGCTTCATGCCAGCGGTCTTCTTCCATCATCACTCCTGCCAAAGGTAAATTACCATTTAAAATAGCGGCTATCATCACATTGGCAATCGAGCTCGCCTTGACTGCTTCTTTATAAGGCATGTTATCAGGAAGAACACTACGGCTTTCAGCTGTCAATAAATGAACATCCGGGACATATGCGATAACATCACACATTGGAAAATGATGCTTCACATAATGTACATCCCCATCTACATAGCTTGCAACTACAAAATCACCACAAATTGCAGGAGCAACATTATCCGGATGCCCTTCGATCTCTGTCGCAATTTGAAGTTTATCTTTTTGTGATAAATTCAGATTTCCTAAGCGATTTGCAAGCTCAATGCCGGCAACGATCACACTGGAACTACTGCCTAACCCTCTAGCTAAAGGAATATCAGAAGTCATTTTTAACACTTTAGGGGTAAGGTTCGGTGCTAATCTCAGTGCCGTTTGAAGCAGTAAATTTGTTTTGTCTGACGGAATATCAGTTCCTAAAGAATGAGTAATCTGCCACTCATCCGCATTTTCCAAGACTTCTATACTCAGATATTGTGACAATGCAATACCGCATGAGTCAAAACCCGGACCCAAATTTGCACTCGTAGCAGGAACTCTTATTTTCATAGTTCAGACACTCCATTACGTAGATGCATCCGCATCTCTTCTAAATCACTCATTTTAGAAATTTTCACATCTGTTGCGTTGATTGCAGTATCAGGATCTTTAAGTCCATTCCCTGTGAAAACAGCAACCACTGTTTCACCTGCTTTTATTTTCCCATTTTTAACATGTTGAATAACGCCTGCAAGTGATGCTGCAGAACCTGGTTCAACAAATACACCGTCTTGTGCAGCAACTTTACGATAAGCATTTAAAATTTCTTCATCTGTAACTGCATCGATATGTCCATTCGACTCATCTCTAGCAGCTTCGGCTAACTTCCAACTAGCAGGGTTACCGATTCGAATTGCTGTAGCAATTGTTTCCGGCTGATCGATCGGCTCACCCTTTACGATCGCCGCTGCTCCTTCTGCTTCAAAGCCGTGCATACGTGGTAAAAGTGTCCCTTTCACATCATGCCATTCTTTAAAGCCTTTCCAGTAAGCAGAAATATTTCCGGCGTTTCCAACAGGAATCGCTAAAACATCTGGTGCTTTCCCAAGCTGCTCACAAACTTCAAAAGCAGCTGTCTTTTGTCCTTCCAAACGGTAAGGATTAACTGAATTCACTAACGCAACTGCTTCAGTTTTAGCAATATCGCGAACAGCTTTAAGTGCTTCATCAAAATTTCCAGGAATAGAAATGATATCTGCACCATAAATAATTGCTTGTGCTAACTTACCCATAGCAATTTTTCCATCTGGAATCACAACATAGGCTTTTACTCCTGCTCTGGTTGCATAAGCTGCTGCTGCTGCACTAGTATTTCCCGTAGAAGCACAAACAATTGCTTTTGCACCTTCTTCAACTGCTTTAGCAACTGCCATGACCATTCCGCGATCCTTAAATGAACCAGTCGGATTCAGCCCTTCATATTTTCCATATAAGTTGATTCCCAATTCTTTTGATAAATTGTGTAAAGGAATCAACGGAGTATTTCCTTCTGCTAATGAAATCATAGGTGTTTTATCTGTAATAGGTAAATATTCCTTATATTGTTTTAATAATCCTTCATACATGTTTCTAGTCCTCCAATACTTTAAATGTGTTTAAAAGTTCAAAGTCATTCGTTGATTCGATTTCTTTGATGACTGCTTTCATTTGCGCCTTAGTGATCGTATGGGTAATTGCAACGATTCTCGCTCTTGTTCCATCTGATTTTTGCTGTACTAACTGATCAAAACTGACATTGGCATTGGTCATGATTTGAGTCAATTTCAAGATTTGACCATGTCTGTCCGGCACTCCTATAGAAAAATAGTATTTTCCTGAAGTATCCTGGTCATCTGCCAATTTAGTGTCATGTTGATAGGCATTGAACATATGGCCTGTTGTCCCTAATCGGATGTTTTTAGCAATGGTAATGATATCACTAACAACACTAGTTGCAGTCGGTTTGGCACCAGCTCCTGGTCCATAATACATCGACTCACCTACGCCTGAACTTTCAATAAAAACAGCATTAAACTCATTTCTCACAGAAGCAATTGGATGAGCTTTCGCCACTAACATCGGTCCAACTTCGACCGCAATACGACCAGACTGCTTTTCTGAAGAACCAATTAGTTTTACTTCATACCCTAATTGAGCAGCCATTTCAACATCATCTAAAGATAATCCCCTAATACCACGTGTATCCACTTGGTCTAAACGTACATTCATGCCAAATGCAAATTGACTTAAAATAACCATCTTGTATGCTGCATCGATTCCATCTACATCATTTGTTGGGTCCGATTCAGCAAAACCTAATTCTTGCGCCTCTTTTAAAGCCTGTTCATATGATTTTTTCTCTGAAACCATCTGGGTCAGCATGTAATTCGTTGTCCCGTTAACGATCCCTAGAACCTTTTGAATATTATCTGCTGCTAAACTATTAGCGATCGTACGTAAAATAGGAATGCCGCCTGCAACACTTGCTTCATAATACAAGTCACAATGATTCTTTTGAGCTAAAGCTACCAATTCACTGCCGTGCTGTGCAAGTAGATCCTTATTAGCTGTAACAATATGTTTCCCTTTTTCAAGAGCTTGAGTAATGAAGGTTTTAGCCGGTTCTACTTTTCCGATCAATTCAATAACGATCTGGATGTCATCATCATTAAGAATATCGTCGATGTTTGTGGTCAGTTGAATATCAAACTTCTCTGCCTGACGTCTTTTTTCTTCCTCGTCACGCACAAGTGCTTTAGAAATGGCGATCTCCATTCCGGTCACTTGAGAAATTTTTTCTTGATGTTCTTTTAAAATCGTTGGTACACCAGAGCCAACTGTTCCTAACCCAAGTAAACCGATGTTCAATTTTTCCTTCATTTTTCTTCCTCCAACTGTAAAATTAGAAATATTTCATTTTCTTCTAATAAATCATGTTTCTAGTATAACGAACTGCCACAAAAAAAACTACCCTTTTCTTTGAATTTCCCATGAGGATTCAAGAAAAGGTAAGTTATTGGTGTTTGATATGTTCAAATGTTTGATTCAAAATATCGATAACATGATGATCATCCAATGTATAATAAATTGTTTTCCCTTGTCTTCTTGATCTCACAACATGTGTATCGCGTAAAAGTCTTAATTGGTGAGACACGGCAGATTGTTCCATTGAGAGTTCTTCTCCAATTGAGGTCACATTTAATTCACCCTGCTTCAACAGTAATAAAATACGTAATCTTGTTGGGTCACTCAATACTTTATAGAGCTGGCTAACTTTTTTTATTTCTTCTTCGTTCACTGTTGTGTCTCCTTTCGTGATTCAGTCTCGTTTATTATAACAAATATCTTTTCAAAAGAGGAACGTTTTTCTTTAATAATAAGAAAAAACAACTGAAATCCTTTAAGAATTCCAATTGCCGTTTTCTTACTGATTTGCTTGCTTGATCGCATCAATAATTGCGAATCTGAACCCATTTTTCTCTAAAGCGGCTACTCCCTTGATCGTACTGCCGCCTGGTGAAGTCACACCATCTTTCAGCTCTCCAGGATGTTTTTTCGTTTCGATCGCTAGTTTGGCTGATCCTAACATCATTTGGGCAACGACTTCATAAGCAAGATTGCGAGACATACCTTCCATGACAGCCCCATCAGCTAAAGCTTCCATAAATATATCTACAAAAGCTGGACTGCAACCAGCCACTGTGCCAAAGGTCCCAAGGATCGATTCATTGACTTCTTCTACTTTGCCTAACGAACTTAAGACACGAAGCGCCTCATCTTTGATTGCGTTTGGCATTTCAGGATCAAAAGCGGCTCCGATCATACCTTCATTCACACTGACTGGTGTATTAGGAATCGCATGAACCACATAGATTTCATTTCCTAGTATTTCCTTTGCGTCTGCTACTGTATGGCCTGTTGCAACAGAGATCAAAATGGTATTTTCTGACATAAATGAAGCAGCTTCCTTCAATATATCCAAAACGATCGTCGCGCCTGTTGCAATAAAAATCACTTGGCATTCTTTGAATGCTGAATAATCTTTGATTAGATTAAAACCTAATTTTTGCTGAAGAACCTCAGCTGTACCGCTTGAACCGCCTTTAACAAATAAATGTTCTGGCGCTACTATCTGAGCTTTCAATAATCCTTCGATCATCGCACTTCCCATATGTCCTGCTCCAATAAATCCAATTTTCATCTCTTTCACTCCTATTCTTTTCGAAAAAAGGACTGAATCAACCTTTTTATCTAGTTTTTTCAGTCCTGATCATTTTATTCAGTTAATGCATTAACTGCCGCTTCAAAGTCCAGAATCTTTTGATCTGCTTCTACTTTAGACAAGGCTTTTGTCGCCAAGTAGAATTTGATTTTCGGTTCTGTTCCAGACGGTCGAATAGCGATCCAACTGCCATCCTCCAAGAAATACTTAAGTACATCTGACGGTGGTGTTGAAAGTTTTTCTTGTCTTCCATCTACAAATGTCCGTGTCAACGCTTTGAAGTCTTCAGTTTGAACAACATTGATCCCAGCAAAAGATGATGGTGCTTCATCACGGAATTTTTTCATCAAGGCTTGGATTTTAGCACTGCCTTCAATCCCACTCAAGGTCACAGAAATAGTTTTTTCCTCAAAATAGCCGTATTCTGCAAAAATATCCTGCAAGCCATCATAAAGCGTTTTTCCTTGTTTCTTATAATAAGCTGCAACTTCTGCCAGTAAAACAAGTGCTTGAATCGCATCCTTATCGCGTACAAATGACTTGATCAAATAGCCATAACTTTCTTCAAAACCAAACATGAAGGTTTGGGAATGATCTTCCTCATATTGCTCGATTTTTTCCGCAATAAATTTAAATCCAGTTAGGACATCAACCATTTTTGTATTGTATTTTTCTGCAACTGCAGTTGCTAATTCACTGGATACGATCGATTTCAAGACGACCGCATTTTCAGGAAGCGTCCCTGCTTTTTGATGTGCATCCAAAATATACTGGATCATGATCGTACCTAATTGGTTTCCAGTCAAGACTTGATAAGAACCATCTGGTAGACGAACAGCTGCTCCTAAACGATCAGCATCAGGATCTGTTGCAATCAGAAGATCAGCATCTTCCTTTTCTCCCAAGCGAATAGCATACTCAAATGCTGAATGCTCCTCTGGATTAGGAGATTTAACTGTTGTAAAGTCTGGATCAGCAATAGCTTGTTCAGGAACTAATACAAATTTTTCGAACCCTGCTTGTCTCAATGCCTTCTCACCCAGCATCGTGCCTGTTCCATGAAGCGGTGTATAAACAAGCTTCAGTTCTTTGCCCATCTCGTCGATCAATGCTTGATCGATCGTTACAGCTTTGATTTCTTTCAAATAAGCGTTATCGACTTCTTCACCAATGATCGTGATCAAGTCACTTGTCTTCGCTTCGTTCTCAGACAAGACGTCCACTTTCAATGGATTTTCAACGTCACGAACATATCTTGTCAGCGCGTCTGCATCAGCCGGCGGCATTTGTCCACCGTCTGCTCCGTATACTTTATAGCCATTATATGCAGCTGGATTATGAGACGCTGTGATCATGATTCCTGTAAAAGCATTTAAATATCGAACAGCAAAAGATAGTTCTGGTGTTGGACGCAAGCTTTCAAAGACAAATGCTGGAATATCATGCTTCGCCAATGTTTTAGCGGCTTCCATCGCAAATTCTGGTGACATGTGGCGTGAATCATACGCAATTGCAACACCACGTCGCTTCGTCTCTGCATCTTGAGCATCCATAAAACGAGCCAGACCTTCTGTCGCTTGACGAATCGTAAAAATGTTCATACGGTTGATTCCCGCACCTAAAATCCCACGCATACCTGCCGTTCCAAACTCTAAGGGCGCGTAAAAAGCATCTTCACACTTTTCAGGGTCATCCTTTAAATCTTTTAACTCTTTTTTCAAATTTTCTGGTATATTTTCTTCATTTATCCACTTTTCATAGACTTGTTCCCAAGACATGTTTAGCACCTCTTTTATCATTTGTAATCTTACCCACTAGTAAGTATACCATTCCATTGCGCTATAAGAAAGTAATGGCTCACAAAAAGAACATCAGCTCTTATTTCAGTAATCCTTGCATCTTTAATAGTTGATCCGTAACCATCGTTGCATCCGCTGCAAAGTAATCCGCAAATTTCTGACTCCAGCGTTTTGTTTCTCTTGCTTCACCGAATAATTCCATCGTTTGATCATATTGTTCGATCAATTCATAAGTGTACGGCTGATAATGTTCAAAATGGATAACTGCTGCTTGCGGTAATCGAGGTTTAACATTCATTTCGACGATCGGTTTTCCAATACTAAGACCAAATAATGGCACGGTCATTTCAGGTAAGTTTAATAATCGGCTGATTTCTTCTCCGTGCTTACGAATACTACCGACAACGACAGAGCCCAGGTCCAGACTTTCAGCCGCAATGACAGCATTTTCCAAAGCTAATGCCGCATCTGTTGTTGCAACAAGCAATGATTCAATGCTGTCTTTTATTTGATATGCACTATCATGTGCAATACTAACCATTTTCGTTCGATAAAGGTCTGCAACAAAAATCAAAAACACTGAACTCTTCAACATTTGAGGATTTCCCGGATTCCATTCAACAAGTTGCTTTCTTATTTCTTTATCCTGAAGCACGATAATGCTGTAAAATTGACCATTCATCCAGCTAGGCGCTTGACGTGCCGCGTCCAAAATTTCCTGTAGTTCTTCTTTAGGCAGTACATACTCTTCATCAAAGTCCCGAAAACTACGACGATTTTTCAATAATTCTAAGGTTTCATTCATAGTAAATCCCTCCATTTTCTTCATTTTATCATAGTCCTGGGAAATCTAATCTAATTTTTTCGGTGATACGAGCAAGCTTTTCTTGAAACGCTGTAACATCTTGTTGACTGACTCTAGAAAAGTTGATGCGAATACTATCACGCTTCTCACTGTAAAAAAAGCTAGGCGCAATCAGCAATCCTTCTTGTAAAAATATAGCCCAGTCTTTTTGTCGTAATTCTCCATGCCGCCATTTAGCCCAGAGATAATAACCACCCTTCGGCTTTTCAGCTTCCCAATCAGACAGTTGAGTGACAACGTCATAAACAGCTTGCCCTCTTGCTTCAACCTCGTGTGTCAACGTAGCGGTTTTTCTTGAATAGTCCTCATCTGTCAATGCTAGATTCGCTAAAACCTGCGGAAAAATACTCAAAGAAAAATCCATCATCTTCCTTGCTTCTGCTATTTGTTGATTAACAGAGGCTGGAGCACTTAGCCAACCGATTTTGGTCGTTGACCCTAAAATTTTGGACAAGGAACTAATATAGAGCACATTTTCAGGATCTAGTTTTTTTAACGGTGGAATTTCCTCACTTGGAATAAAATTTAATTTTGCAAAAACATCATCTTCTAAAATCGGGATCTGATATTCTTGACAAAGCTTGACTAAGCCCTCACGTCGTTTCATTGACATTGTTTTGCCTGTAGGATTCTGGAATGATGGATTGACCATGACCATTTTGATTCGATGCTGACGAATCGCTCTTTCCAATTCATCTAAACAGATTCCTTCCTGATTCATTTTCACACCATATAGACGAATTCCAGCGGCTTGGAAAATAGGCAGTGCATAAAAAAAAGAGGGATCTTCGATAGCTACACTGTCTCCTGGAGATAACAAAACCTGCAAAATCAAAAATAGTGCTTGCTGTGCACCTGAGGTAATCAATATGCTTTCAGCCGGCAAGCTAAAACGATATTCCTTCTCCATCTCTCGACTTAGTGAGGTTCGTAATGGCAAATAGCCTAAATCATCCTGCTGCTCCTCTTCTAAAAAATGCTTCCATGTAAGTGGCGGAAAAGCAAAGCTGGGAATCAGATCCAATGGCAGTTCACCTGTATAAAGATCCAGTACATTTTCTTTTGACGATCGAATAAGCCCTTCGATTTGTTCAACAAAAGGATCAACTTTTGCGAAAGCATTTTGTTCCAGATAATTACGCCAATTCGTTCTTGGAGCGGTAGTGATCCCCCATTTCCCTTCATTGACGATCGTTCCGCTTCCTTGTTTCCTTATGATCCAGCCTAAAGCTACTAATTCATCTAATGCATGAACGACTGTTGAGCGATTCACATTGAATAAATCAGCCAATTTTCTTTCGGAAGGCAAACGTTCACCTGGAAGAAGTTCCCCATTTTTTATGTATGAAAGAATCAGATCGATAATGCTGATATAGATAGGAACATTTTTTTCTTTCTTTAACGTCCACATTTTTTACTCTCTCCTTTTATTTATGAAAATAGTCTACTCAAATTTAGTTATATATGTGACAGCTAAAATCGATTGACTTAACTTTTCTTGACGCGAGAAAACTTTTTTGATTTTTTTATACTCTCTAATGTTACGCTGTTTGTCAAAACTCTGACTTTGATCACCTTACTTTTAAACACTTCGTTATTGGTGTTTCTTACGACGGTTACAATTCTCCCTTTGGTCGTCTTGTACTGCTCAACATCAATTCACTTCGTTCTTTGTGTTTCTTACGAAGGGTACAACTCTCCCTTTGGTCGTCTTGTACTGCTCAACATCAATTCACTTCGTTCTTTGTGTTTCGCAGTAATTGGATGACCTGAAAATAACCCAATTGGCTGTTTTTGTCAACTTTGATTTGTTTTACAATACAGATATTAAATTAAATGTGAATTGAGGTTAGAACATGATCAAAAAAGTATTGACTGTTGCTGGTTCTGATTCTAGTGGCGGGGCCGGTATTCAGGCAGATTTAAAAACATTTGAAGAGTATGGCACATTTGGTTTCTCTGCTTTGACAAGTATTGTGACAATGGATCCAGATGAAGGTTGGAGTCATTTAGTTACACCTATTGAACCAGATTTAGTTGAAAAACAGCTTAAAACGATTTTTGCAGGGGCACCACTTGATGCAATGAAAACCGGAATGCTGGGAACGATCGAAGCAATCGAGATCACTCGATCATATATCGATAAATTTTCGATGGAAAATATCGTTATCGATCCAGTTATGGCTTGTAAAGGAACAAGTGAGTTGCTACAGCCGGAAAATGTAGCTGCTATGACTCGTTTACTTTTACCTAAAGCAACTATCACTACACCTAATTTAGTAGAAGCTGGGATTCTATCCGAAATGGGAGATCTGACTTCTGTTGAACAAATGAAAGAAGCAGCAAAAAAGATCCTAAACCTAGGACCTAAAAATGTTGTTATCAAGGGCGGACACCGTTTAAATACAGATAAAGCGATCGATTTGTTTTATGATGGCTCTGAGTTCACAATCTTTGAAGAAGAACTTTTTGCCACTGATTTTAACCACGGCGCAGGCTGTACATTTGCTGCGGCTGTTACAGCTGGTCTTGCAAAAGGTTATTCTGTAGAAAAATCAGTTGCTTTAGCGAAAAAATTCGTAGCGGCTGCCATTAAAAACGGTCAAAAAATCAATCCTTTTCTTGGTCATGTTTGGCACGGTGCTTATAACCATGCCGAAGACCGGATGAATGAAAAGTAAAGGAAGGAGTTTTTCTATGACAAAACAACGTTCAACAACTTCGATCGTTTTTATCGGACTATTTACTGCACTAACGATTTTAGGAACGATGCTGAAAATCCCCTTACCAACAGGTGCCTTTGTTCATTTAGGGAATGCTGTTTTATTATTGGCAGTTTTGCTGATTGGATATAAAAGAGGCGCCTTAGCTGGTGGCTTAGGCTTTGCCATTTTTGATTTATTGAATGGTTTTGCTGCCGAAGCCCCTTATTTCATTTTGGAGAGTTTCATTGTTGGGGGCGCTGCAGCGTTGATGATTCTCTTTTTCCATCGAAGACTAGATGCCATTTGGAAAATCATTGTCATTGCAAGTGTTACTGGCATAGCCAAAATCATCATGACACAATTAAAAAATACTGTTATGGGTCTTATGGCTGGAGCAGATTTTAAGGTGGCATTCGCAAGTGCACTTTCCAAGCTGCCTGCTACATTAGTGAATGTTGCAACGACAATTATTATCGTGAGTCTTGTTTATTTTCCATTAAAAAAAGCCATGTCGGTTATTTTTTCTAAGCAATCATTTTAGCTACTTATAAAGAAGTGTTCAACTTCGAGAAAAAGGGACTGTGTGATAACTCAATGAGTTATCACACAGTTCCTTTTATTTTTTATTCCTCACCGAAAATACTCTCCAAAATCCAAAAGAGTATTCCTGCTACAGGAAAAATTGTCCAAGCAGTTCCCCAGTTTCCTAAGAAAAAACCTTGTAGAAAGAAAATTCCTGTTACGATGGGCCAATAAATTTTTTCTATAGTTTGCAGCCAAAGCGGCATTTTTTTATTTCGTTCCGCGGTAGCTTTAGGTCCAGGTTTATCCTCATCAGAAATAAAATAAGTTTGTTCGATCATCTTAGTAAAACTACCCATGATCACACCGCCAAAAATAAGAAAGAAAACACCAAAGGAAGCAATCGCGAACATACCGCCGACACCGATAAACTCATTTGCCTCTGAAAAATCAGTCAAAGACATAAAGACAATCGGAATGATCGATAAAATACACAAAGAAACACCTATCACGATACAAAAGACAAATGAACGCTGAAACTGCTCTTTTCGCTTTTTCACTGCATTTTTAACTTGCAAAGAAATAAATCGGTCATCCAGCTTTTTATTTGAGCTAGTCATACTTGTTCCCGCAATAATAAATAACGGCACACCAATGGCCGCTCCAACAAATAGAAACAACAGACCAAATCCCATATTTTCTGTACTTGCTGTTATTCCAGCAGAAGCAAAACAAAGTGCAGCTCCCAGCATGATCAACATAACACCTATGCCGATCAATGTCGCTCCTCTGTGTCGGATGCTCAAGAAATCATTCGCTTCTTCAAGAGTGATTTCATCGATTTCATAGCCTTTTTCATCAATGTATTCTTGTTTGATATTCATTTCATCCAGCAACTCATCAATTGAACCAAATCCGGCAATCACACTGCCAATGGCTTCGTTTTCAGATTTTCCCTGACTTTTTAAATCTTCATAGCGGTCCTCAGCATTCGCCAACAAGTCCTCTTTTAATTGTTTCGTTTGACTTGTTTCAACTACTCCAAGAAATAAGCTGTCGATATAGTCTTTGATTGTTTTCATTATTTTTCCTCCTCAGGTCGTCTCAATTAGTCGATAAAACGTTCGACAACTTTCTTAGTCAGCTGCCATTCTACTATTTTTTCTGCCAGGTATTCTTTTCCAGCTGGTGTCATTTTATAGTATGTTCTCTTTTTCCCATGAGTTACTTCTCCAGGAAATGATGTGATGAATCCATTTTTTTCCAGCCGATTGAATGCTGAATACAATGTTGTCTCTTTAATTGAATAATTGTTATCGGAAATTTCAGTGATTCGCTTAGAGATGGCGTATCCGTATGAATCGCCTTCTTGTAAAACAGATAAAATGAACGTATCGTTGTATCCTCTGATTGCGTCGCTGCCAATCATTCAATCACCTCCAAATTACTCCATCTAACGTACTACGTCTGTCGTTGTAATTATCATACCACGATTACTACGACAGGTAAAGTAAAAATAAGAAAAAAAATACTGGGAAAAAGTATCTTCACACTCTTTCTCAGTATTTTTAATTAGCATCTGCTCTTTGAACTGCAGAATCCCTATCATTAGAGAGCTATATTCTATTCCTAAATAGTATCTCCATTAAAAATCGAATTCTTCACAATAACGTAATCAACTTTACGTATGGCTTCAAGATCTCGACCGCCTGCATAAGAAATCGATGATTGTAAATCTTGCTGCATTTCAACTAACGTATCAACTAAGCTGCCTTTATGCTGAATCCAAATTTTCTTTCCTTCAACATTCTTCTTCTCGCCTTTTTGGAACTCTGATGCACTGCCGAAGTATTCCTTATACACGACACCATTCTCCACTTTTGTTTCTCCCGGAGATTCCTCGTGTCCAGCAAATAATGAACCGATCATGACCATTGTCGCACCAAAACGAACTGATTTAGCAATATCTCCCGGCGTTCTGATCCCGCCATCTGCAATGATCGGTTTTCTAGCTGCTTTGGCGCACCAACGTAATGCTGCCAATTGCCAGCCGCCAGTCCCAAAACCTGTTTTGATTTTAGTAATACAGACTTTTCCTGGTCCGATACCGACTTTTGTCGCATCTGCCCCGGCATTTTCCAACTCACGGACTGCTTCTGGTGTACCGACATTCCCAGCAATCACAAAAGTATTCGGTAAAAGTTTTTTTAAATGTTGGATCATATTGATCACCGCATTAGAATGACCATGAGCAATATCGATCGTTACATAATCTGGAACTAAGTTACGTTGAGCTAACTCTTCAACAAACTGGTATTCTCTTTCTTTCACGCCAACACTGATCGAAGTGATCAATTTTTTCGCTTGCATTCTTTCAATAAAGGGAATTCGTGCACTTTCATCAAAACGATGCATGATATAAAAATAGTTATTTTCAGCTAAAAATTCTGCGATTTTGTCATCCACGATCGTTTGCATATTCGCCGGTACAACTGGCATTTTAAAGCTATGGTTTCCTAGCTTGACCGTTGTATCACACTCTGAGCGACTATCCACGATACATTTATTCGGGATCAACTGGACATCTTCGTAATCAAAAACTTTCATACTTTACTGCCTCCTAGCAAGTTCAATTAAAAATACGCAAAAACACGAACATTAGAATCATTATCGTTCGTATTTCACAAGCGCCTATGCTAATTTACACTATAACCATTTGAAAGTCAAAGGTAAAAGACGAAAAATACAAAACATCTCATCGAATGTTCGTGTTTTATTCAATTATCTAATCAATTAAGCTGTGCTGCCTCGCTTGAATCCATTTCTGTTATCTTTTCTGGCTTTGCTGACTTTTCAGAAGGCAGTAACCGATTCAAGAGAATTGCTGCGATCGAAGCTGTTGCAACAGATGAACCAAATAAATATTGTAAAAATTGCGGTAATGATTGAATAAACTCTTCAGGAATCAAGGTCAATGCTAAGGTTAAAATCATCGGGATCGCGATCACATACATTTCTTTTTCATTGATCTCCACTTCCTTGATCACCTTGATCCCACTAATTGAAATGATCCCGCAAACTACAACAAATACGCCGCCAATGACAGGAGAAGGAATAGACGAAATCAAAGTAGACAGCTTTCCGGATAAACCAAAAACAACAAACCAAGCCCCAGCTGCTACAAACACTTTTTTACTAGCTACACCAGTAATTGAAATAATTCCAGCATTTGTCGAATAACCAGTAACGGGTGTCGTTCCCAGTAATGAAGCAATCAAGCAACCGATCCCCTCACCAATAACTCCACGATTGATATTTTCATCTGTCAATGGCTCCTCACAAACATTGCTGACTGCAAACCACGTACCTGTTGTTTCAGCCATCAACACAACATAAATAATGACCATTGTTAAAATTGAAGATACATCAAATGAAAAACTAAAATCAACAAAAGGTAACCTTGGAACGCTGATCAATGATGCTTTTGAAACTGCTGATAAGTCTAGTACGCCCATCATTTTAGCCGCAAAAGAACCAATGATCAATGCTAATATCACGGAAGAGATTCGAAAAATTCGGCCTTTACCAGGAAAACGTGATCCGATCATCGCAAATAAAATAAGAGAAGCCGCTGCAATGATAGCCAATAATATATTTTGCCCTAAATCGCCAGATGCATTGAAAACATTATCGTTTAAAGCCACAGGCATCAAAGATAAGCCTACAATAAAAATAATGGTTCCACCCACGATCGGCGGTACAAAAGCTTTGATCAGACGATTGAAAATGCCTGTAAGTCCTAAAACGATCACAAGTACAGCTCCGATCAGGCCAGCTCCCAAAACAGTTCCCCAGCCTTGACCATTTTGACTATTTGCAAAGTAAATACCGGCTACCGCACCAATTGGAATAAAAGATGGCCCTTGCGCTACAGGCAATTTCATACAAAAATAAGATTGGATGATCGTTGCCAATCCTGCTGCGATAAAAGTAGACTGAATCAATGCGGATGATTCTTTTGTTGTCAAACCAATAATTGAAGCAATAATAAAAGGAACGACATAAACATCCATCGCTAACACATGCTGAATTCCTAAAAGCAAGGACTGCCCCATAGAAAGTTCATCATTTGGCCCAACGGTCAATGCTGATTTTTTAGAGTATGATTCTGACATCTTATTTTTCTTCCTTTCGTTGTTCCAATGATTTATCGTAAACTTTTCTTGCTTGCACCCAAACTTCTTGAATACTTTCAGGACGAGACAAGTAGATGATTTTTTGGAATATATCCAGCAAAGGTTCTGTTTCAGAAAAAACCGGTAAATCTTTCGTTGTAACAAATTGAACATCCCAAGCATAATCCACAGCTAATTTGCCAATCGGCAGACTCAACGATTCGCCGCCACCTGCAGTAGCTAAATAAAATGCTTCATTTAACGTTAAACTAGAGCCTTTCACACCACGTTTATCGCTACAACAATCTTTATCGACTCCATCTTCTAACATTCTAGATGATATGACAGCTTGCTTGATATTGTCAAATAAACTTGGAGAAAAACCACCAGATATATCACTGCCTAATCCTACTTCTACCTGATACTCGTTGAGCAATTTTGCAACCGGCGTCACTGCGTTACCAAAATAGGCATTAGAGATTGGACAATGAGCTACTGCTGTCCCTTTTTCAGCAAACAACTGCATGTCTTCATCAGAAAGAAAGCCACAATGAGCCATAACTGCTTTTTCACTCAATAGACCAAACTCGTTCAGCGCAACGGCATCATTTTTTCCAAAACGTTCCTTAACGTATTCATGAGCCCAGTCGCTTTCACTGCAGTGAGATTGAATATGAACATCATATTTTGCTGCTAAGGCACCTAGCCCTTCTAACGATTTATCTGTACAACTAGGAATAAACCTTGGTGTAACAACTGGATACACCCCTTGAGGCGTTCGCTTATTAAGTTCCAGCACCTCTTGGATAAAAGCTTCTGTCTCTGAAATAGCTGTTTTATCATCCTCATCACGATAGTACTCAGGATTTTGCTCAGGATCATCCATGACGACTTTTCCAACAAGACCCCTTTGCCCTTTTTCACTGCAGATTTCTGCTAAACGAAGACTTGCCTTTCGATGAACTGTGGCAAAATATAAAGCTGTCGTCGTACCGTTTTTTAATAGCTGTGAAACTAAATCTGAATACACTTGGTCCGCAAATGCTTGATCAGAAAACTTCGCCTCTAGCGGAAACGTATAGGTATTCAGCCATTCATACAAAGGAAGATCTAATGCCGTTCCTGCTTGTGCCCATTGGGGAGCATGAATATGGAGATCAACGAACCCCGGTAAAATATATTGATCTGATGCCAGCTCCTGCAATTGTCCTTTTGCTGAATATTCCTGGATCGTCTCTGCGTATCCTGCATCATTCGGCTGAATGATTTTTGCAATCAGCCCATCTTCTGAAATACAAAACAATGAATCCTGTAAAATTTCTACATTCTTTTGATCACGGCTAGTAAACGCCGTTCCTTTTACAACAAATTTAAACAAATCAGCTACCCCTTCCATAACAATACCAACACATTATATATTATTATTCGTTTTTAATCTATATTTTTTTTCAAAAAAATATAAATAGAAATTTAAATGAGCAAATCACGAACTTTCAATCAATGGAGTTAAAAATATACATAGAAAATCGATAGTTCACTAGATAAATGTTGCCATTGGTTTTAACAAACGAGATATTATTTTTATCAGAAATCATAATATCTTTCAAAAAAGTAACTCTGACTTTTGATTCTTTATGAAATTGCGTTATACTTATATGAGAGAAATTGTGAATGAGGAGGCTACAAACTATGTTAACCATCGAACGTATCCTGACAGGTATCATCCAGGAGAATTGCTACTTAATCTATAATGAAGAAAATCTTTTGATCATCGATCCAGGGGCAGAAGCTGAACGAATTATTCCCTTGATCGAAAAAACTGAGAAAAAACCAATCGCTATTTTACTTACACATACACATTATGATCATATAGGAGCTGTTGAAGAGCTGCGCCATCACTATCATATTCCTGTGTACGTGAGTCCACTGGAACAAGAATGGTTATCGAACCCTATTTTAAATCTATCTGGATTAGGCAGACATGATGATATGGCAGATATTATTGTTCAGCCTGCAGAAGTGGAATTCGAAATGACTGATTATGAACTTGGCGGAATCAAATTTTCTGTTGTGCCAACACCTGGTCATTCTATTGGAAGTGTTAGTTTGATTTTTGATGATTTTGTAGTAACCGGAGATGCTTTATTCAAAGGAAGCATTGGCCGAACTGATTTGCATACAGGGGACATGGAACAGCTGCTTCACAGCATCAGAACCTATCTTTTTACTTTGCCTGATGAATTCCCTGCTTACCCGGGACATGGCGATGCGACAACGATCGAGCATGAAAAGAAAACCAATCCTTTTTTCAATTAAAATAAAAAGCTAGGAGGATGTACTATGAATAAACCAACGGTGCTATACATTATCCGCCACGGAAAAACCATGTTCAACACAATCGGTCGAACACAAGGATGGTCAGACACTCCTTTGACAAAAGAAGGGGAAAAGGTGATCCATTCTTTAGGTATTGGTTTAAAAGAAATCCCTTTTAAGGAAGCCTATTCTAGTGATAGTGGCCGAGCAATGCAAACTGCCCGTATTATTTTACAAGAACATACACAGGGAGCCACAATTCCTTATGCGACAGATAGTCGGATTCGGGAATGGTGTTTTGGTTCTCTAGACGGCGGCTATGATGGTGAATTATGGGGAGTTGTTCCGCGAATATTAGCGTTTAAAAATTATGAAGACATGATGACGAATCGGATCAGCTATAAAGACTTAGCCGAGGCGATTATCGCAGCAGATACAGCTGATTGGGCAGAACCTTACGAAAAAATCAAAGAACGTGTTTGGAACGGCTTTGAAGATATTGCGCATAGAAGAGAAAAAGATGGCGGCGGTAACGTCATGATCGTTTCTCACGGCTTGACGATCTCATTCTTGCTGTCGTTGATCGATTCCAGTTTACCAATGCAGATTGGTCTAGAAAATGGCAGTGTGACTAAATTGATTTATGAAAATGGCCGATTTACGATCGACACTGTCAATGACGTCCATTACATCGAAGATGGCCAAAAACAGTCGTCGAACAACTAAAAGAGGCTGAGACAGAAGCCTTCAAATCTTAGTGCTTTAGCACTTAGAATTTGATGTGATCGAAGCGGAGTAGTTACTTCTACTTCCACCGTTTATTCGTTTTAAAAAGGACTAGGTCGTAACTCGTAGAGTTATGTCCCAGTCCTTTTTAACGATCAAACTTTATACCCTTTCAAAATCTCAACTGCTCCTCTAGAATGCTGAATTTTTTCTAGCGTTTTATCATAATTCTTCGCTCCATAAGCAAAGAACAGCACATCCACGACATAGAGCTGTGCAGTCAATGACACTGTAGCAGCACTTCTCAAAGGCGCTTCTTCTCCTTTAGGTGTCAGTAGTAGAATGTCGCTTTTTTGTGCTAAATCGGATTCACGATCTGCTGTCAAAGCAACAACTGGTAGTTCCTTTTCAATCGCTAATTCTGCCAATGCATTGGTTTCAGGATTTGTTCCAGAATTTGAGATCCCAATAAATAACCCCTTCAATTGATTAGTACCTAAAGCGGAGGCAAATAAATGTAGATCCATCGTAAAGAAAACACTTAAACCAAGCCGTGTAAATTTTTGATAGATGTCTTGAGCAACTAGTGAAGAGGCTCCTAATCCATAAACAAAAATGATTTCTGCTTCCTCAACAGCACGGACTGCCTGATCAACTGCCTCAACTTCTAAATGTTCGTTGGTTCGTTCTAAAACATGGACTAAACGATGCTGTAGTTTTTCTTTTATGGCTGCTGTCGTTTCTCCATTTTCAACTTCTGTATACATCTGTGTATCAACTGCGCCAAGATTAGCTGATAGTTGCAGTTTTAAATCTGTAAAGCCGTTGACTTCAATCGAACGACAAAAACGAATGATCGCTGCGGGACTTGAGCCGGATTTTTTTGCCAATTCCTGTGCGCTTAAACTGATAACTTCATTTGTATGATTTAAAATGTATTCAGCAACTTTTTGTTCAGAACCAGGTAGTGTTTTCAAATGATCCTGAATGGTTAAAATAATGTTTTGCTGCATGATATTCGTCCCCTTCTTCCTTACCGCTCTTTTTATCAAGAACGACCTGACGATCCACTTCTACACAAAAATAGTATAACAGAAAAGAACCGCATCTGCTTATTAAGCCTAAAACGTAGGAATAATTCTTTCAAATAAAAAATCAACTGTTTATAGATAGCTTCTCATGCTAACGATAAAACAGTTGATTTTTATACAATCGAACTCGCTGATCGACTGCTTTACTTTTTATCTTGTAAATCTTTTGGTATTCCAAAAAAGAATGTTGCAACAAAGCCACCTGCATACGCAGCAAGTAACCCTAAAACATAGGCAAGCCATTGGTTATTAGCGATCAGCGGAATCAAAGCCACTCCACTTGGACCAATCGCAATTGCACCAACATTGCCAAATGCGCCAATTACCGCACCACCAAGACCGCCACCAACACAAGCTGTGATAAACGGACGACCTAAAGGTAAAGTAACTCCATAAATCAATGGCTCACCAATCCCTAAAATCCCAACGGGCAATGCGCCTTTGATCATCTCAACTAACTGTGTATCTTTTTTACAACGAATCCACAATGCTAATGCAGCACCAACCTGACCTGCTCCTGCCATAGCTAAAATCGGCAATAATAATGTCATTCCTGTTTGAGCGATCATTTCAATATGGATCGGTGTCAAGATTTGATGTAGTCCAAACATAACCATCGGTAAGAATGTAGCACCTAAAGTGAAGCCAGCTAGTATTCCACCTTTTTCCAATACAACATTGATCACACCAACTAAACTATTAGAAATCAAACCAGCAACTGGCATGATCAAAAAGATCGTCACTAAGCCGATCACAAGTAAAGAAACAGTCGGTGTAATAATGATATCGATAGAATCTGGGATAATTTTATGCAATTGTTTCTCAACTAGAGAAAGTAACCAAACTGCAAAAATGACTCCAATGATTCCACCTTGTCCAGCAGACAGAGTACCGCCATTTAAAATATTCGGCAGAGGTGCCTCAGGATTCATTCCTGTCAGCATTGTTACCGCACCGATCACGCCACCAAGAGCTGGTGTTGCGCCAAATTCGCTAGCACTATTGATTCCTGTATAAATCGCTAAATAAGCAAAAATCCCATTTTTGATAATATTCAACACGTCGATATATTGCTGCCAAGAGTCGCCAATGGTTCCTGCAACTAGCAAATTAGATAGAACTGCTGCAATCCCGCCAATGATACCAGCTCCAACAAATGCAGGAATCATTGGAACAAAAATATTAGAGATGGATTTCAATACGTTTTTAAATCCTGAACTATTCTTATTTCTCTCTTTTTGAGCTGCCTTTACTTCTGCTGCTTTTTCTTCTACTAGCTGCTTTCCTGAAACTTTATTTGGGAATGGTTCACCAAGTTTCACGCCTGCCATATCGACCATTTCCTGAGCAACTTTATTTACGGTACCTGGACCAATGACAACTTGCAACGTATCATCTTCCACAACGCCCATGACACCCTCGATGTTTTTCAATTCTTCAAGATTTACTTGATCATAATCGCGAATATCCATTCGAACTCTTGTCATACAATGACGCAATTTCAAGACATTTCCCTGTCCGCCAACTTCTTCATAAATTTCCCTAGCCAAACGTTTTACTTTATCTTCTGACACAGTCATTTCCCCCTTTGTTTTCCTTAAATTGTATTTTTTATAAAATGATTGCCTTTAATCAATTTTGCTTCTGCTTCTGTTTTTGAGGAGTTTGTCAAAAGCATCACGATAGCCAATTTGACATTCTCCTCTGCTTTGACAAAGTATTCCGCAGCTGTTTGGTAGTCACAACTTGTCGCTTCCATAATAATGCGTTTCGAGCGTTCCACTAATTTTTCATTTGTTGGTTTTACATCGACCATTAAGTTATTGTAAACTTTACCGATCCCGATCATTGAGACTGTTGATAACATGTTTAAAATCAATTTCTGCGCCGTTCCGGATTTCAGACGAGTCGATCCTGTTAAAAATTCAGGTCCTGCATCTACTTCGATTGGAAAATCCGCATAACGGCTGATTTCAGCATTTTTATTGCAGGAAACTGAAGCTGTTTTTGCACCCACCGAAGCTGCATACTCCAATCCTCCGATCACATAAGGTGTACGTCCGCTGGCTGCGATTCCAACTACGATATCATTATCTGCTAACTGAATCTCAACCAAATCCGCTTGTCCAAACTCTTTTGAATCTTCTGCACCTTCCACTGCGATCGTCATTGCCTTTTGCCCACCAGCAATCAATCCTTGCACCATCTCAGGCTCAACGCCAAACGTCGGTACACATTCTGCTGCATCCAGCACACCCAAGCGACCACTAGTGCCTGCGCCCATATAGATCAAACGGCCACCTTTTTTAAACGCATTGATGATTGCATGAACAGCAGGCTCGATTTGCGGCAGTGCTTCACTTACCGCAGCAGCTACCTTCTGATCTTCTTGGTTCATTTTTACCAACGCTTCTTCTACAGTCATTTCATCTAAATTCATCGTTTCTTGGTTTCTACGTTCTGTTGTTAATTTTTCTAAATCCATCTTATAACGTCCCTTCATTGATCAGTTTAAATTTACTACCAGCATTGATACATTTTAATAATGCCTGGTCTTCAGTGACTATTTGTGCGACCACATTGACTTTTTCATCTGCTGGCAAATCTTTTTTAGTTACTTGAATCTCTCCCATATAGCGACCGTAACTTGAATTATCAATAGTCACGCTTCCTAATGTACGTATGATTAATTTTTCTGCTTCGATTGTGGGAATTTTCTTAAAACGAGCATCTGCACTGCGGATCACATCTCTTGCGTCATCTTGCCGATTCACATGAGTTCCTAAAATCATTGAATAGTAGCGACTGCCAAGATCATTAGCTTCCAAAACTAACTCATCTTGTTCCAGATATAGCGCCAATTGTCGCATCGTGCGCTTAGAAATCATTGGATCACCAATATAAACACCGTCAACAGCAAATCGCTCTTTCAGTTCGATCATCGCTGCTAAAGGATGTTCATAACGATGCCTTTCCAAGGTAGGCAGCCCTTGGAATAAAGGTCCCCGCAATCTATCGTCACCGGGGACAAAAGCAAAAACTTTGAAGCCCGACTCTTTCAGCCACTGATTTTTTTGGGAGAAAGATGAACTTCCTAAACCTGTTTCTGGTCTAGGATAATAATTGTGCCAAGCTTCAAAATTAGAAAAATCAGCTTTATAATGTTTGAGCTCTTTGACATCATTTGACGTAATCGTGCTGGCATTCAGACCAACATTCATCACTTGCGACACCTGAGCAATTTTTTGATTAGAGATCGCATAATCCATACGCAATCCTGTCACACCTATCGCAGTGATTTCTTCTAAACTTTCAAAAGAAAAGCCCGCTCGGTTTAATGCTTCACCTGAGATATCGACCATGAGCTTCATTTCATTTTTGGAAGCAATCTCACCTAACTCTTTTAGTCGTTGTGCGTACAATTCGCTGTTTTCTTCTGGAATATGCAAAGAAGTAAATATTCCTTTCACTCCAACATGACTCATTTCTTGTATATACGTTCGAATCTCTTCTGTTAGATCTTCTCCAAGAAAAACTGAAATTCCATACATTTTCATCCGCTCCTCTCTAACACGCTTTCATTATAATTGTTTTGAAATAATATTTCAAGTTAAAGATTAAATTTATTTTATATCCGGAATTTTTTTTCAAAAAGCCGACAAAAAAGGAACAAACAACGGTCAATTGCTTGTTCCTTTTTATAAAATAATATTTCACTCTTTAGGCTTTCGCACTACCTACGACATCTCCAGCGGTGACCTCACCTGTTTTCGTTAGTTCAAACTGTTTCACAGCATCCATATTAGTAATAACGACTACCATATCTGTTGCTTTACCAGCTGAAACGATCTTTGCTAGATCAACTGTTGCAATCAATGTTCCTGGAGCAACCTTTGTTCCTTCAGTTACTTTGATCGTAAACGGTGCACCATTTAATTCTACTGTGTCGATCCCCATATGGAGTAAAACTTCCAGACCGTTAGCCATTTTCATACCAACTGCATGCTTCGTTTGAAATACGCTCAAAATTTTCCCTTCGATCGGCGCATAAATTTCTCCAGATTCCGGCAGAACTGCGAATCCATCACCCATCATTTTTTGTGAAAATACAGGATCATTCACTTCAGTAATCGGAATTACTTTTCCTGTTGCTACAGCGTATAGCGTTTCATTTACTTGTACTGGTTCTTTCTTTTTAAAAAATCCAAACATTATCTTTTTTCCTCCCATTTGTGAATAGTAATAGTATAGAAAATTCTTAAAGTAAATACAACTATCAATCGTTGGATTCTAATTTTTTCTTACATCACATAATTGTTAGTTGGTTTTTTTCTTACGAAAAGGTATACTATTAGTGATTTTATTATTTTTACATTGAAAGGATTGAACCTATGCTTTTATCAAATTTATGGAAAGCAATTATTTTAGGGATCATTGAGGGAGTTACCGAGTGGCTGCCGATCAGTAGTACCGGTCACCTAATTCTAGTGGATGAATTTATTAAGATGAATCTTAGCGCTGATTTTATGGAAATGTTCAATGTCGTGATCCAGCTAGGAGCGATCATGGCCGTTGTCGTTCTTTATTTTCATAAGTTAAACCCCTTCTCTCCTCAAAAAAATGAGAATGAAAAGAGAGATACTTGGATTTTATGGTCAAAAGTCCTGGTGGCTACTGTACCAGCTGGAATCATTGGTATTTTACTGGATGATTGGTTAGAAGCGAAATTCCACAATTTCTTTACGGTTTCTCTAATGTTGATCATATATGGTGTTGCTTTCATCATTATTGAAAAAAGAAATAAAACACGTAAACCAAAATGTAGTGATTTGAACAATTTCACATACAAAGCAGCAGCAATTGTTGGATTTTTCCAAGTATTGTCGTTGATTCCTGGAACTTCGCGCTCAGGTGCAACTATTTTAGGTGCGATTCTGATTGGTGCTTCACGGTTCGTTGCTACAGAGTTCTCATTTTTCCTTGGAATTCCTGTCATGTTTGGCGCTAGTTTCTTGAAAATCGTGAAGTTCATTGCAAAAGGCAATTCATTCGGCTTTAATGAAATACTTGTTTTATTAACTGGTTCCATCGTTGCCTTCGTCGTTTCGATCATTGTGATCAAGTTCTTATTGAACTACTTGAAACGCAACGACTTCACCGCTTTCGGTTGGTACCGAATTATTTTAGGTGTCCTGCTTATTAGTTACTGGTTATTTTCTTGATTATTTGAGATTGTAAAGAGCTATGATATGACTCTAAAGAGTCTATCACAGCTCTTTTTTTGTTACTCAAAATGATAATGATTATCAATCTTAATTAGAATAAATATATTTTAAAAAAACCAAAAACACTCCATTTAAATGGATTTTTTTAAATGATAATCACTATCATTCTCATTTAGAATATTTCATTATCAATTAGAATTTATTTATGTTATGCTCTTATTGAGGAGTGATAAGTATGAAACTTTCAAAAGAAAAAAAAGCAATTCTATCTACTATTTTATGTTTGGTTTTTATGATTGCAGGGTTTGTGTTAGAAAAATCTGGTGTTACTTTTTATCCGATCATTTTTATTTTAGCAATTGTTTTCGGCGGTTTTAAACAAACAAAAGAAGGGTTGATCAATACTTTTGAAGACAAACATTTGAATGTTGATCTATTGATGGCTTTGGCTGCTATTGGCGCTTGTATTATTGGCAATTGGTTTGAAGGAGCAATGCTGACATTTATTTTTTGTCTTAGCGGTGCCCTTGAGGAATACACTACAAACAAAAGTAAAAAAGAGATTGCTAGTTTGATGAATTTACAGCCAGAAACAGCATTACTATTTACGAATGGAAAAACGATGGAAGTCCCTGTTGATACGCTAAAAATTGGCGATACTTTACTTGTCCCAAAAGGTTCAAGCATTCCTATTGATGGTCAGATGGCTGCTGGAACAACTACCATAGACGAAGCAGCGATTACGGGAGAGTCTGTCCCTGTTGAAAAAAGTTCCTCAGACTTACTATTCGGAGGAACGATCAATCTTGGTGAAGCATTCACGATGACTGTTACAAAAAATAGTGAAGATACCCTATTTGCTAAAATCATTCGATTAGTCGACGAAGCACAAAATACTCCGTCTCAAACGGCAAGTTTCATTGAAAAATTGGAAAACACCTATGTAAAAATTGTCTTGATCACCATTCCTTTAATGATTCTGATCCCTTATTTCTTTTTAGATTGGTCTTGGAATGAAAGCTTTTACCGCGGAATGGTCTTACTTGTTGTCGCTTCACCTTGCGCATTAGTCGCTTCCGCAACTCCTGCTACCTTGGCTGCTATCTCAAATGGTGCTAGGAACGGAGTCTTATTCAAAGGCGGAGTCTATTTAGAGAACTTAGCAGCACTTAAAGCAATTGCTTTTGACAAAACCGGAACCCTGACAGAAGGTAAGCCGATTGTAACAGATGCTGTATTTCTTAGTGACAAACAAAAAGCAATCGATATTTTAGTTGCGATGGAGCGCCAATCCACCCATCCTCTTGCCCAAGCAGTGATCGATCATTTTGACGAAGAAAGCGCCACTCATTATAAACATCTTGATGTGAAAAACGTAATAGGTTTTGGAATGGAAACTACAATCAACTCTACAGTTTGGCGATTAGGAAAAATTTCTTTTGCAGATACCTCTTCAATTGCGCCAGCTATTTTAGAACAAATCGATCAACTACAGGCAGATGGTAAAACAGTCATTTATCTCTTTGAAGGAGAAACGATCGTTGCTTATCTCGGACTGTTAGATGTTCCAAAACCAGAAGCAAAATCGATCATTACTTATTTTAAACAAGTCGGTGTTCATACAACAATGATCACCGGAGACCAAGAAAAAACTGCGGCAGCAGTTGCAAATGAACTAGAAATCGATGAGATTCATGCAAATTGTTTGCCAGAAGATAAAACTATTCTTATTAAACAGCAAAAAGAACGCTATGGCGTTAATGCAATGGTTGGTGATGGCATCAACGATGCACCTGCACTGGCAAATGCAGCGATTGGTGTTGCCATGGGAGGCGGTACTGATATTGCAATGGATGTGGCCGATGTTGTTTTGATGCAAAACGATTTAGAGAAATTACAGATGAGTCACTTACTATCTAAAAAACTAAAACGAGTTGTTACTCAAAATATTCTTTTTTCAGCCTTTATCATTTTACTTTTAGTTCTTTCAAATTTTTTCCAATTGATCAGCCTTCCATTAGGGGTGATTGGTCATGAAGGTAGTACAATTTTGGTTATTCTAAATGGTTTGAGATTACTCAAAACGATTCCGATGGAGAAAGTAAAAACAAAATCACAGAGACCTTTTAAACCACTACGTTCATTTAATCGTAGTGAATCCAGCATTTAAAAACTAACAAGCAAGAAAGAAAGCGGAACAAAACTAAAAATCAGTTTTGTTCCGCTTTCTAAATCCAAATAAACGGCGAGAAAAAGGTAGCTACTACACTACGCTTCGATCACATCCAATTCTAAGTGCTAAAGCTCTAAGAATTGAAGGCATCGAAAATAAGTCGAAATTGCTGTAAAACACAACAAAGGATGAGTTAATGCTTTCTCGTCAAAGACTCATCGCAGATAAACAGTGTTGCACAGTATCTACTTGGTTCTCGGAGCTAAACACTTTTGTCTCATCCTCTTGTTCTCTATTTTTCTATACCAAAAAATTGCTTACTCCCATTCTTCAAGAAATTCTGTAAGGAAATTTTCTAAAAATTCTTGTCGCTGCTTTCCTATTGTTTTAGCATATGGCGTATTTAAACGATCGTTCAATAGTAGAATTTTTTCATAAAAATGATTGATGATCGTACTTTCTTCCCGATACTCTGATTTATTTTGCAATAGCCTTGGTTTAATAGTCGGATCATAAATTTTATTTCCTTTATGCCCGCCATAATAAATGGTTCGGATAATTCCGATTGCTCCCATTGCATCCAGCCGATCAGCATCTTGAACGATTTGTCCTTCTATACTTAATTCCTTTGTCGTTCCTTCAAGTTCTTGACTGAATGAAAGATTTTTGATGATATAAAGAATATGCTCGATCTTCTTGGCGGAAACGTTATTCTTCTGTAAAACATCCACGATCTCTTGATACGCTCTTCCTTGATCTTCAACAAGCTTTTCGTCTGCAACATCGTGAAGGTATGCTGCAGCTGCTACGACAAACTCATCACACACTTCTGTCTGTGCGATTTTTTGTGCATTACGGACGACACGTTCTATATGATCCATGCCATGACCGCTTTTATCCTCTTGTAATTTCGCTTGAACAAACGCCTCGATCGCACCTATTGTCTGCTTATCCATCTAGTTCCTCCTAATTGCTCTAAAAAAGGCTGAAACAAATGCGATTCATCTCAACCTGACATATTTCTCTTTAACTATTTTTAATGACCAATCCGCCAATCACATCTACGACTGATTCACTCGCATTCAATAAATCTTCTAACTGATCGTAAACATTTTTCCAGCGAATCACTTCGATTGGATTTTCTTCATTCGTAAACAAATCTTTCATAGACTCACTGTAAAGTTTATCAGCTTTCCCCTCGATTTCACTGACTTCATCCATCATTGTCCGCAAGGTCTTAGAATTTTTAAACTTTGCAAACTCTTTTGTCGCCGTTAAAACTCCTGCTGTAGCTTCTAGAGCATACGTAATAAACACCAATGCATTTTCTTTCAGGTCTTTAACCACTAAACTGCTCAATAAATAAGCAATACTATTGATCGTATCTAACACATCATCCAATCGTTCTGTGATTTCAACAATGTCTTCCCGATCAATTGGTGTAATGAAAGAAACATATAGTTCACTTAAAATTCGTTTAACGATTTGATCCCCTTCACGCTCTAGTTCGTGGATTTGTACTGCTTCTTTTTCTAAATAATCCAAAGAATAATTGAGGGCGATCATTTCCAAGATCTCTGCCGCCTGATGAGCATTTTTCGCTAAATGCTCCAACTCTCCAAAATAGTCAAATTGTTTCTTTCTTGCCATCTTACTCTCTCCCTTAACTTAACTCTATCCTTATAAATTTCGTTTTTCTACTTTTTACAGTCTATTAAAATAGGGCTACAAACAACTTAGCCATAACAAAAGCGATCAGACCACAGCCTGGAAATGTTAAAACCCAAGCAATCAACATTTCTTTTACAATACGCCAATCTACACTTGACACCCGTTTTGAAGCACCTACACCCATGATCGCAGTCGTTTTTGTATGTGTCGTAGAAACTGGAATACCAGCAATTGAAGCAGCAAATAAGCATACTGCCGTACTTAAATCAGCAGCAAAGCCTTGGTAACGTTCCAGCTTTACCATATCCATCCCAACGGACTTAATGATTCGCATACCACCGACTGAAGTTCCAACTCCCATCGTTACAGAACATAGAACCATGACCCAAATAGGAATAATGAAACCCGATCCAGATTTTTCAGCGAGATTATTATAATACAACCCCAACATAAAAACACCCATAAATTTTTGACCATCTTGAGCACCGTGCAAAAAAGCATTAGCTCCAGCGCCGAACGCCTGACCATAGGTGAAAACTTTATCTGCTGTTCTTCTGGCAACACCTCTGAAAAGGATTACAATCAACTTCGTTACGATAAAACCACCGCCAAATCCCATAACAGTTGAAACGACTAATCCAACCAATACTTTTGTCCATTCAGAGCCGTTAACCGCTCCAATTCCGCCTAAAGCCATTGCAGAACCAGTCAACCCAGCAATCAAAGCATGACTTTCACTTGTCGGTATGCCAAAATACCATGCTGCAACCGACCATACGACGATTGAGAACAGAGATGCTGCTAAGGCCACCTGAGAAGCATTTCCCTGTGCATCAAAACTGACGATGTTACTGATCGTTTCCGCTACCTGAGCGTTGAAATACGTCATAACTAACGCACCTAAAAAATTCATAACTACTGCCATCCAAATCGCTACATTCGGCTTCAACACACGGGTCGAGACAGCGGTTGCAATTGCATTCGGTGCATCTGTCCAACCATTAACAAAGATAACTCCCATCACTAACGTAACCGTTATCACTAAAGCAATATTCACAATGACACCCCACCATTTCATTTTTCATCTGTAATAATATCATATAATTTGTTAAAAGTATTCATTTTTTCATATAAGTCCTATTTTATTCAAGCAAATACATTAATTTTACTGTTAAGGAAAAAAACTTGTCATCTTTTATTGCAATGACAGTTTGGATTAGGTATAATGATTAGTGTTGAATTACATATGGATATTCCTGTGTAAGACCTTATTTTATCGGAGGTGAAAGAAATGCCAAATATTGAATCTGCAATTAAACGTGTACGTACTAACGCAAACGCGAATGCTCAAAATTCATCTCAAAAGAATTCTATGCGTACAGCAATCAAGAAATTTGAAGATGCTGTAGCTACAGGTGCTGATAACGCGGATGAGCTATATAAAGAAGCTGCTAGAGCTGTGGACATGGCTGAATCAAAAGGATTGATCCATAAAAACAAAGCGAGCCGCGACAAATCTCGTCTAAGCAAAAAATTAGCAAAATAATGAATTTGCAGAAGCTGACCTTACGGCAGCTTCTTTTTTGTACAAAAAAATGGGTATGATCCAAAACGAAGAAACGTTTTAAATCATACCTGATATCTCTACTATTTGTACCAAAGAAAACTTTTAGCCTCAAATCGTAGCTTCTCATAAAAACGACATACCTTTTCTTATTCTTCGAAAGTCGAAGCAAGTAATTCAGCTATTTTTGAAGCTCAAGTCCTTTTCGATCGATTTGAATCCAATATTCAGAGATTTTTTCAGACTCAACCAAATAAACGGCACTGGCGATCTGGATAACCTGTTTACCATCAGAAGTTGTTCCTACTTGTTTCCAACGAATATACACTCTATTTCCATCTGCTAATAATTCTTGAATTTCCAATTGGAACTGCCCATAAATGTCCTGCATTTCCTTTACATGTTCAATGTAATCTTGTGGAGAACGCTCGATTATATATTCATCCTCAGACTGAACTTGATGGGCAATCACGTACTCGTGCATATACTTATGAGCGGTTTCAAGGTTATTCCCTGAGCGGACATTTCTAAAAAAATCTTCCACGATCTCTTTTGGCTTTTTCATGAAATCCACGCCTTCCTTCATTCTTACCTTACACCTTGAGCAGATAATTTCAAGATAAACAATTCAAAAAGTAGCTCTTTATCCATCTTGCCGGTTTTCATTTTAACATCATTTTCAACAAGCTCATCATATATTTCTTCCAGACGTTCCAACTCAAACCGCCTCACTTGCTGCAGTGCTAATTTGACACGATAAGGATGAATTTTTAGTGTATCTGCAATATTGGCTTGTTGATATCCAAGCTTTGCTAGTATTTTTGTTTGTAAAAATAAACGGATTTGGTTCAATAAAATCGCATTCAGCTTGATCGTTTCCTCCCCTTGAAGTAAAAGATCTTCATAGAGCTGTATTGCCTTTTCTCCATTGCCTGATAGGACTTCATTCGTTAAATCGAACACATTGTGCTCCAAGGATTTCGGCACTAATTCTTTTACTGCATGAAGAGAAATAACTTTATCTTCTGAAGAAAAAAGAAATAACTTTTGCAGTTCACCCATTACTTTAGACAAATTCAAGTCTGTCAATTGCAATAATAGATCAAAAGCCTCGGGGCGAATATCATACCCTTCGCTTTGAATGGTTTGCTCGATATAATGACGTACTTCACGTTCGCCCATCGGATTGACATCGATGACGGCTGCTTGTTTCTTCAATGATTTAGTGATTTTTTTTCGTTCATCCAATTTTTCAACACTTGCATTAAATACCAGAATAGTCGTAGGCGACGGTTCTTCAAGATAGTTCAATAAACTATCGATATCATGATCAAGACCCGTTGTTTTTCTTTCAGCTGTTAAAAAATAAGGGTTTTCTATAAATACTAAACGATAGTCACCAAAAAATGGAATTGTTTCAGCTTCTTCGATCGCGGTTGATAAAGGAACCTCTTCCATATCAAAGGAAGAATAATTAAATTGATCATCTTCTGTTTTAATCAATTGATTCATTAATTCTGTTTTAAATAGCTCGCTTAAGTATCCTTCTGTTCCCTGAACTAGATAAACAGAAGCAAACTGTTGTTGGCGAACCTGCTGCAATGCTGCTTGTAAGTTCATAATTCCCCTCATTTCTCTTATCCATCCTATCACGACAATTCATGAAATGCTAGTCTTGTTTGATCATCGTTTATACGGGAGACATTTTTGACCAAGGTGTCCACTCATAGTATGCCATACCTTCTTGATCTGTTTGTAAGATCGTTACATTTTTCTTCTGTAGCGTTTCTTTGGTTTCATCATGAGGATGTTTGAAACGATTATTGCGTCCACATGAAATGATTGCTTCAATAGGAGAGGTTTGTTTGATAAATGTATCATCCGTCGATGTTTTACTCCCGTGATGCCCAACTTTTAAAACATCTATTTTTAAATTAGGATAGTTTGTAAGCAACTGCCGCTCACCTTCCTTTTCCAAATCTCCAGTAAATAGAAATCGTCGGTCAGCTATTTTTGAATAAACGACCAATGAATCTTGGTTTTCTCCATTTCCTTTCGTCATTGGTGCTAAAACGTTTAGAGATATTGAACTTCCGATCTTCTGACCCGCTAAAATAGGATAACATTTAACACCTGCCCGCTTTAAAGTGTTCAGCATGTTTTGAAACAGTCGCTTGCTTTCAGTACCTGTTGGATAATACAGCGCTCGAATCGGTATTTTTTTATGAATTTCTAAAAGATCCCCGCAATGATCCAAATCACCATGGCTGATCAACACCTTATCTAAATACTTTACCCCTTTACTTTTTAAAAACGGAATGACTGAGTAATCAGCGTTGGACTTTTGTTTGCTTTTTATGGCCCATTTCTCTTTTTCAAACAGCATTTTACCGCCTGTATCAATTAAAATATTTTCTTGATGAAAAGGGGTTTGAACAAAGATACTATCTCCCTGACCAACATCAATAAAAGCGACCATCCCCTTAGGAGAAATATATTTACTTTGAAGTAATAATAACAACATGACACCAGACAAACATGCTTTCTTTTTCTCTATAAGTAGACGGTCCAGCAAAATTCCCACTGAAAAAATGATCGCCATCAATAGCCAAAGTGAAAAGTGACCTGTAATAATCGTAAATGTACTGGTGTGGCTGAGCCACTCAAAAACTTTTTGCTGTAAAAGAAAATAGTATTCTAATCCAAAAATCCAAAAATCAAACCGAATCAAAAAAGAACTAATAAAACTAATCGTCAGCACAGGTAGAATCCCATATTCAAAGATCGGCAGTAACACAAACGTAAACACACTACCCGTCAGTTGCCATTCAAAAAACGAATGTCCTAATAACGGAATGATCGCAATATTCAAAAGAAATGAAAAACAATAACTTTTCAGCCAGTTATGATTGATCTGCTCAACGATCGGCTGTACAAAAAGAATCAGAAAAGACAAGCCATAACTTAATTGACCACCGATCGTGAACAATAAGTACGGACGAAAGATCAATCCCGCCATCAACGTCAAACTCCAACAGTCTAATCCTGATAATTTCCAGCGAAAACGCTGGTCTGCTAAAACAATGGAACTTTGAATCAATGCACGTACTACACTGACAGAAAACCCAGTAAGACCTGCATAAATCAATGCAAAGAAAAGCTGTAACCAAAATAATTTTTCTACAGTAAGTCCAATTCTTAAAAATAGATACCTAAAGCTACCGATAAAAAAAGTGACATGCATACCTGATAGACTGAACAAATGAAGAATTCCTAAATTTGCCAAAACATCCTCTTTTTGAGAAAAATCACTAGATCGATAGCCAAACAATAATGTTTTTAAGTGAAGAGCCGTTTCTTTCATGAACGTCTCCGAACAATAGTCAATCGCTTTTTTTCTAGTACTACTGATCCATGTCCTGAAATCATTCCATTGGATCTTTTGTTCTGAAACACTCTGAAGACTATTGATCGTCAACGTTTGGTAAATGCCTTTTGTTTTCAAATATTTCTGATAGTCAAAACCATGCAAATTTGTTTGAGCTATAGGCGTTTGGATTATTGCTGTAATACGCATCTTTAATGGCTGCGTATACTTCATCCATCTTTCTTTCTCTTGTTTAGAGGAGAATTGATAAAAAGCAACGATTTTTCTTGCCATCTTTTTAGAATGAAATTGTCCTTCTAATTGAAGACGATCTCCATCGATGTTCATTTTATCAGGTAAAACTGTAAATATGCCGGACAATTCCGTTTCTTCTGCAAATCTAAGCTGTTTTTCATCATTTCGGACCCAAGAACAAGGGAGGATCATAATAACAGCACACGTAAAACTAACACAGATGAGCATCCATTTTCTAGTTGCAGTAATACGCCAACATAAATACAGATAAAACAAACCTGACGGCCAGTCAAATTCTATAAAGAGAAATACAGATCCTATCATTAAAAGTACTGGAAATATCCAGTAACTATTGATCTGTTTGAGGTGCTTCGTCCATTGAAGCAAGCTCTTCTCCTAATTGTAATTCAGCAAAATATTTCTTTGAAAGAGTGACTTGATCCACACTTGCACCAACCTGTTTGATCAAATCTAGTGCGTAAGGATCATTACGGTAATCTTTTAAATAATGAATCTTTTTGATTCCTGCTTGTAGAATCATTTTCGTACATTGCAGACATGGAAAATGGGTCACGTAAATCTCTGCCCCTTCTGTAGGAATACCAAATTTTGCACATTGCAAAATAGCATTCATCTCTGCGTGTATCGTCCGGACACAGTGTCCATCTACAATGTAACAACCATCGTCTATACAGTGGACATCTCCACTAACAGAGCCGTTATAGCCTCCGGCAATAATTCGTTTGTCTCTGACAATCGTCGCACCGACTTCTAATCGAGTGCATGTACTTCTTAAAGATAATAATACGCTTTGCGCCATAAAATATTGGTCCCAGGGAATCCGTTCTAATGTCATTTTCATGCTCCTTCTTTTTACGCTACTGTCCATCTCATTTTCAAAATAATTTGCTGTTGCTTAAAAATAATAGGCTAATACAAATAGTAAATTATAGAAAAACTCCCGTCAAGAATCTAATTGATATATTCCAAAAATACTTCTTATAACAACATGCTTTTACTTAAGTCCTATATAGTAATCGTATCTTTTAACCGTTCAAACGTTTTTTCACCAAATCCGGAAATATTCTTTATCTCCTCTATTGATTTGAAGCCACCCTGTTCTTCGCGATAACGAATAATTTCCTGTGCTTTTTTTAGCCCAATACCTGAAAGTGTTTGAAGCTCGGTCTCATCTGCTTGATTGAGATTGACCTTTGACGCTCCATTAGCGTTTTCTTCACCGACCATTTCTTGTTTAAAAAGCGGCTCTTCTCCTTCGATCGGTACATAGATCACCATTTGATCAGTAATCTGTTCAGCAAAATTGACTTGCTTAGTATCTGCCCCTTCCTTGAATCCTCCAGCCAACATGATCGCGTCCCAAACTCTCATATTCATTTTCACTTCATACATTCCTGGTTGCTTGACTGCCCCCTTTATATCGACGTACAGCTGCCTTGGATCATGTGCTGATTCAGATGTCAGTATTTGTTCAGTTGAAGAAGTAACTGCTTGAAATGCTTCATCTATTGGATCACTAGGCTTTTTCATGAAAATTAGAATGACACTACAACATAAAAGAACACACACACCTCCCCCAACCAAGTAATATTTGTATTTACTGATGATCTCAGAATAATCCATTCTTTTCCCTCCTTAATCATAAAATACGCATTATTTTTCATTTTCATGATAGAAAAACAAACAGTCCATCGTATAATAGAATAAGAAGGTGATAAAAAGTGGAAAAAGACATTATTACACTATTGATTGAGAGGAATTTTTTAGGGTTGGAAAAGTTCATCGATGTATTTGGAACCGATATCATAAAATGTATTCGTTCGATTTTGAATCATCCGAAAGAAAGAATCTATCATAAAGAAACAGAAAATGAAGTTTTCTATCGTATTTGGCAGAAGATCGCTACTTACGATGCGCAAAAGAGCAGTTTAAAAACTTGGACAATGACGATCACCCGAAATATTTGCTTAGATAAAAAGCGTCAAATCATCCGTGAACAACAGATGATTCCAACCGAACAATTACCAGAGACGTTGTTAGAAGAAGATTATTTTGAAAAAGAACAGTTCTTAGATTTATTACAATCACTGAACAATGAAGATCAATTGATCTTCTTAAGATATTACTATTATCAAGACTCACCTAAAGATATCGCCAAAGATCTAACTATGGATACCGCTCAGATCTACAATCGATTATCTCGCGGGAGACAAAAACTTAAACAAGCAATCAAACGATAAATAAACAAACTAAATATACCAGGAGGAAATCATCATGGTAAATCTATTTAAATCCGCTGTCAATCAAGTCAACAATGACCTGAACAAGCAGCAAAAAAAAGACTTATATGATCAAACTAAAATGTATATTTTTCTGCAAGATTTTATTGAACAAATAAAAAAGCAATTAGATGAAGGAGAAGAGATTAGTGCCTATTTGCCATTAACGTCAGACGGAGAAAATGCTTCTGTTGTCGGTAGTGGTCTGCTTGGAATGTACCATCCTAAAACTGAAGCTGCGAAAGCATACTTGAAAGAATTTAATGATCTTCGAGGAAATCGAGTGCTGATTTTCACCAATCATCGAATGATTTATACAACGATCATTGAGTTTTTAGATCATCAGCCAGTGTTCAGCTATCCTTATGAGACGATCAAAGCAATCACCCTAAAGCAGAATAAAGCCTCATACTTTAATTGGAATAATTTCAAACCTACGCGTTCGTTTCTTTCAACATACACGTTTGATTTTGAATCAGAAAACCATATTTTCTCAGAATTACTAAGTGAACGGGATGCAGATATTTTGAAAAGGCAATTAGCCGAGATTCCATTACTGAAAACGATCCTCGTAACAGATACTATTTATCGTAAAAAGCGCTTTGATCAGGTCGTAAATAATCCTGTACTTGCCTATCGTTTAGTTCTTTATTTTTCTATCGGAGCTGCTGTTTTATTTCTATTCTTTTTAGCCTTAGGAGGTATTTTTCATTTTGGACCGGCAAAATCTCTTTTTGATTTTGGTTCCTCTTCAATGCTTTATTCGCTAAATGTTTTTCATTAAAAAAGGAAATAGAGACTAAATCAAATTCGAGATTGGAGTTCCATCATAACTCGCAGAGTTATGCTCCAGTTCCATTGATTCAGTCTCTATTTATTATTTTTCTTTCAACTTTTCAAGATAATCTAACGCATCTTGAACATTTTTTACAGGAACGATCTTCATTGATGTCCCGATTTTTTTAGCGGCCGCTTTAGCTTCTTCATAATTTGTCTTGATTCCCGGATCCGCTTTTTTCATTTCTTTTGTGATCTCATCATCAGGTGCAAAAAAAATATCCGTTTTATTTTTGCTGGCGGTGACTACCTTTTTATCAATCCCGCCGATTCTTCCAACGACGCCTTCTGTATTGATCGTACCAGTTCCAGCAATTTTATAGCCTTTGCGTATCCCCTTTTGTGTTAGTTGTTCATACGTTTCTAGTGTAAACATCAAACCGGCGGATGGTCCGCCAATATCTCCTGAGTCGATTTCAACAGGAATCGATGAATCGATTTCTGTATGGTCTGTTAAACCGATACCGATCCCAGCTTTTTTGTCAGTCGGCAATTCAATCAGCTTCCCAGTTGCCTCTTTCGCTTTTCCATCTTGTAGATAGCTAACAGTGACTGCTTGTCCAACCTTTTGTTGTTTGACATACGTAACAAATTCTTCACTGCTTTTAAATGTTTTTCCATCGATTCCTGTCACTGTATCACCAACAGAAATTTTCCCCTTAAAACTTGAATTGTCTTCAATAGCTAGTACATAAACACCTTTAAATTCCATTTCGTAAGGGATGTTAGCTAACTTTAAAGCTTGTTCGATTGCCGCATTTTTTGACGAGTCCATATAATATTGCTGAATCCGCTCGTATTCACTGTTGGTACTTGAACCCATCAGATCTTTTTTACTGACTATTTCTTTAAAATCAGAAAATGAAGCAGTTATCAGAGAAGGTAGTGTAGCTTTACGGACACCTACTGTCGTTAAATAAAATGCTCCAGGTTCTGTATCTTTTTTATTATCAACAGATACAAAATCTTTCAAATTTTCTGTTGTTCCAGGTCCTTCAATATAATAAGGGATCGGAAAAATCATAGCAATGATCAATAATATGACCAAAACAAATGGCAACATCGATTTAATGGATATTCTTTCTTCCTGTTCATTATTCATTCATCTTCAACTCACGATTCTTTTGATTTAACGCTTCATTGACTGGCTTTGGCAGGTAAGCAGAAACATCGCCTCCAAAGGTTAGCACTTCTTTTAATAAACTGGAACTGATATGCCCATATGCTTCATCTGCCAGTAAAAATACCGTTTCTATACCAGCAGCTAAATGATGATTCATCATCGCAATATCTTTTTCATACTCATAATCCTTCACATTTCTAATGCCGCGAATCAAAAAGTTTGCTCCCAGTTCTGCCGCACTCTCCACAGTCAACTTGCTTTCTTGTATAACAACTTCTACATTTTCTAAATGCTCGATCGATTGGTTGATCAAAAAGAGCTTTTCTTCTAAAGTAAATAATGCCTTTTTGTTTGTATTTACAAAAACGCCGACGATCACTTTATCAAAAATCTTCGTACTGCGCTCGATCAAATCTAGATGTCCATTCGTCAGCGGATCAAAACTTCCCGGAAAAAGTGCAACTCTACTCATCATTTACCTCCTATTTATAAATCGTGATTTGGGTGATCCCATAGATTACTTCTCGTGACTTGGCTAAAGGACCAATAGTATCTGGAAGGTTCACTGATTTATCTGTTTCACAGACGATGACTGCCTGTTCACTCAATAATTGATAGGCTATCATTCGTTCGATCTGCTTTTCGATTTCTTGTTTCGCATAAGGTGGATCTAATAAGATTAAATCAAATGTACGTTGTTCTTCTTTGAGAACATCGATCGCCTTATTTGCATCCATTTTTTTTATGATGAACTTTTCCTGCTCTTTGGTGATAGCAATATTTTCTTGAATAATCTTGATTGCTGCGTAATTTTTTTCAATACAAATCCCTAGATCCATTCCCCTAGAGACTGCTTCTATTGCCAGCCCACCACTTCCAGCATATAGATCCAACACTACACCTCCATCAAAATAAGGACCAATCATATTGAATATCGATTCTTTGACTTTATCAGTTGTTGGACGTGTATTGTCGCCATCCAATGCTTTCAAACGGCGTCCGCCGTACTCTCCAGAAATCACGCGCATATTATTTGACGCTCCTTTACTTATTTCACTATTTCTTTATTAGTATACCAAATATACAGAAAAAAGATGAAAAATGTTTGACGTTCGTGCACATTTTTCATCTTGATTTTTAGACATTTTCGGCTAAGCGAATTTGGGTATTCAGTTCTTCTACTTCGAATCCCTCTTCTTCTTTATATTGATAGGCCGCTTTTGTTCCGATTTTTTCTGCGAAGTTCATTTCCACATCTGGTCTGTATGATCGTTCAACTTTACGTACAAAATGAAGTCCGTTGATTTTCACTTCTGATGCTTCGATATCTTCCTCATTCATATAGATAACTACATACTTCATGCGACGTGAAACATAGTGAATCAAGCCAAAACGCTTTAATGTTCTTAACTGTTTTAGGCTATATACCCAAACAACTAAACAACGGCGCTTTTGAATATTTAGTTCCTTTTCCTCATTAACTTGCATGACAACTACCTCCACAACCCGAGTGTTTTCCTTTTTCGAAGAAAGGATTACCAGCATCCACCTTGATATCGTCAGAAATCGTTTTAGCAACTGAAAGTCCAATTACATCTAAAATAGTTTGTACTTCTGTCTCAGAAAAACGAAACTCTGCAACTTCTTCACTCATGTCTAATGCTCTTTTTGCCTGTCGAACAGCACGCTGCTTTGTTCTAAAATCCGGTGCATGATTTCCATATGGTTCGATTCGTTCAAATGATTCTTTGGCACTCAAAAAAGCCTTTTGCTTCTCCATGATATCCTGTGACGTATACATTGCTTCTCGATTTTTTTTATATAAAGTAATACTGTCACTTGCCAAAATCGCATTGACAAGATTCTCTACTTGATCTTCTATTTCAAAAAGTTTTTCTGTAATGATCATATTTATTCACTATCCTCTGTCTGAGATATTTCTTTTTCAGTCTCTTGTATTAAGACTAACATACTTGCTTTAGAGAATGCAACGCCAATGTTTTCATTTCCTTCGTGTGCAAAACGAGAATGATAAAGTGAATCAGAAAACCATGAAAGAACAGTAAATGACGGATCATAAATTGGTTCTGTATACATGCCAGTCGTAATTTTTTTATCCAACTGTCCTAATTTTAGCAGTTTTTGATATTCATCATTGGATAAAACAAACGTCTCAGTCGCGCTCAATTGTTCCTTACTGAACTGCCAGCTTTCCAAGCGTTCGGCGGAAAAAATATTCTTTTGCTGCTTAGGTAAAAGCTCAAAAAGTTTCTGAGCATTTTTTTGACTTTCAGTTGTAATAGCATATGTCTCAAGATTTTCTTTAACTCTTAATAAATTGATCATTCGACTGACCTGATGACTCTTGATCGGATCGAAACCAGCTAATTGATTTTCAGGTAATAAAGGAAGTGCTTCTCCTTCGATCAACTGATAAGGCATCAATGTCAATAAAGATTCTTTATCAAGATAAACGACTGCTGCAAGCTCACTGTCTCCCTGATTGAAAAATAAAATAGCAAACGATTGATTATCGAAAGCAATCAGTGGACGATAGTTCATATCTTCTTCCATCAACTCTATGTTATAGTTTGTTTCTTTATATGTAAAAGCAAAATCTGAATAAATCGTCATTCGTTCTGAAACATCTGACAATTTCATTCCAATCGTAAACGGAACTAATTCTTTTGAATCGTTGAACGCTTTGATCATCGAAATTTTTTCATTTTGTACATTTACTTCTAAATAGTCTGTGTCTTTTTCTCCGTAGACCCATCGCTCATAAGACATACCAGATGCTTGTTTTTCAAGCGGTTCGCCAAATTTAGCAACAAACTCTGATACTGGTTTCCCTATATATTCAGCATATCCAGAAGTTTGGAGCTCCTCATATGGTAAAGCAGTGTGGGAGACATTTTGTCTCCCAAAATCATCTGCTACCTGCTTCGGTTTTTCAGCAGGTAAAAAGACAGGCTCTAAATAGCCAATCGTTAGGACTACTAAAAATACGCCCATGAAAGCTAAAAATCGTCTCATCTTTTTCCCCACTTTTCACTTATTTTTCGCTAACTTCTATTAAAAGATCACCCGAACTGATTGCTTCTCCTTCGATGACATAGATATGTTCTACCTCACCATCAAAGCGTGCTTCGATCGTTGTTTCCATTTTCATCGCTTCAGTGACCAGTAAAGCATCACCTTTTTTGACTTTATCGCCTTTTTTGACTAGAACTTGAAGAACGGATCCTGACATCGTTGCGCCAATCTGTTCTTTGTTCGTCGGCTCAGCTTTTCTTTTTGCCTGAACGGCAGATTTAACGGATGTATCTTTTATAACGACTTCTCTGCGTTGACCGTTCAAGTTGAAGAAGAGTACTCGGTTTCCTTCAATATCAGGCTCACCAACCTCGTCTAAACGAATGATCAATGTTTTTCCTTTTTCGATTTGAACTTCTACTGATTCACCTTGACGAATCCCTTGGAAGAAGGTTGGCGTATCCAGCAGCGTCACGTCTCCAAAGTTTTGATATGACGTACGATAATCTAAAAATACCTGCGGATACATCAAGTAACTTAAAATCTCTTCTATTTTAGGTTCGTAACCGATCAGTTCAGCAAGTTCATCCTTAACTTTATCAAATTTCACAGGTGCTGCTAAGCTTCCTGGTCTTTCTGTAAATGCCGGACGACCTTTTAGAATAATTCTTTGAAGCTCTTTCGGAAAACCGCCCACGGGTTGACCTAAGTCTCCTTGGAAAAAAGTGACTACTGATTCAGGGAAGCTCAAACTTTCTCCATTAGAAAAAATATCCTCTTCTGTTAAATCATTTTGAACCATGAATAGCGCCATGTCTCCAACAACTTTTGAAGAAGGTGTTACTTTGACGATATCGCCAAACATAAGGTTCACAGTGTGATACATTTTTTTGATGTCATCCCATTTATGACCTAAACCAACTGCCTTTGCCTGTTGTTGCAAATTAGAATATTGTCCACCAGGCATTTCATGCATATATACTTCCGTCTGTGGTGCGTTCAATCCATTTTCGAATGGTTTGTAATACATACGAACATCTTCCCAATAATGATTGATTTTTTGCGTATTATCAATATTGATATCAGGTGTTCTTTCACCATTAACTAAGGCATAATACAGACTGCTCATACTTGGTTGACTTGTTGCGCCACTCATTGCACTAGTCGCAACATCCACAATATCCACTCCAGCTTTTGTTGCTGCAGAATACGTGATGATTCCATTCCCACTCGTGTCATGGGTATGCAAGTGAATAGGGAGGTCCGTAGTTGCTTTCAATTCACTGATCAAACGGTAAGCAGCTTGTGGTTTTAGTAATCCAGCCATATCTTTGATCGCAATGATATGAGCGCCCATTTGTTCAAGCTCTTTCGTCATATTTTTATAGTATTCAACATTGTATTTTGCTCTAGAAGGATCATTGATATCACCGGTATAGCAAATAGCTGCTTCGGCGATTTTCCCAGTATCTCTAACTGCCTGAATACTTTTTTCCATTTGCGGAAGCCAGTTCAAGCTATCAAAAATACGGAAAACATCAATTCCCTGTCTTGCAGATTCTTTGATAAACTCTTCGATCACATTATCTGGATAGTTTTGATACCCCACTGCATTCGACCCTCTAAAGAGCATCTGCAGTAATGTGTTCGGCATTAATTTACGAATCTTGCGAAGTCTTTGCCACGGATCTTCATTTAAGAAACGATAAGCAACGTCAAATGTCGCGCCACCCCACATCTCACTTGAGAATAATTCAGGCAAACCTTCTCCTGTCAGACGAGCAATTTCTTTAAAATCCTGTGTTCTTACACGAGTCGCTAGTAAACTTTGATGAGCATCACGGAAGGTTGTATCTGTTAATAATACATTTTCCTGAGCCTTGATCCAATCGATCACACCAGAAGCGCCTTTTGCATCTAAGATATTTTTCGCAGTCACATAGTTTTCTCGTAATTCTAAATCAGCTGGAATACGCGGTGCATCAAAGTATTTCTTCGTAGATTTTTCTACACCAGGAAAACCATTGACTGTTACTTCACCAATGTATTTCATGGTTTTATTTCCACGGTCTCTCAACTTAGGAAATTCAAATAATTGTGGCGTATTATCGATGAAAGTCGTCTTCGCTTCACCCGATTGAAATTCAGGATGGCCGATAACTTTATGCAGGAACGGGATATTTGTTTTGACTCCGCGTATTCTAAATTCACGCAAGCAACGCTCCATTTTTTGAATCGCTTTATCGAAGGTAAAACCATGGGTACAAACTTTTACTAAAAGTGAGTCAAAGTAAGGTGTCACCACTGCACCAGAGTATGCATTCCCCACGTCTAAACGAACACCAAAACCACCTGGTGAACGATACGTATCGATTTTACCTGTATCAGGCATAAATTGATTCAACGGATCCTCTGTAGTGATTCGACATTGGATCGCTGCCCCGTTCAATGTGATATCTTTTTGCTGTGGAATTTTCATATCCTTATGCAAATCGAGCCCTTGAGCGATTTGTAATTGCGAAACGACGATATCGATATCCGTGATCATTTCTGTAATCGTATGTTCTACCTGAACACGAGGATTGACCTCGATGAAGTAAAATTGATCCCCTTCAACTAGGAATTCAACCGTACCTGCATTGATATAACCGACATGCTGCATCAATTGAACAGCAGCATCACAGATTTTCAATCGTTGTTCTTCATTCATCGAAATACACGGTGCAACTTCGACTACTTTCTGATGACGACGCTGAACAGAACAATCACGCTCAAATAAGTGAATGACATTGCCATGGCTGTCGCCGAGAATTTGGACTTCTATATGTTTAGGATTAGAGATATATTTTTCTACATAAACTTCATCTGAGCCAAATGCCGCTTTAGCTTCACTTTTGGCCCGATCATAACCTTCTCTCGCCTCTTTTTCATCATGAGCCACACGCATCCCACGACCACCGCCGCCTAATGCTGCTTTGATCATGATCGGAAAGTCGTGTGTCCGACCAAACTCTAACACTGCCTCAACAGTTTGAACAGGACCATCCGAACCCGGAATCGAAGCAATACCTGCTGCAACTGCTGCTTCTTTCGCTTTGATCTTATCTCCAAATATGTCTAAATGATGTAACGAAGGACCTACGAAAATCAATCCTTCTTCTTTACAACGACGAGCAAATTCTAGATTTTCTGAAAGAAAACCATAGCCAGGATGGATCGCATCTGCTCCAGCTTTTTTCGCAATGCGAATGATATCTTCCATATCAAGGTAGGCTTCAATTGGTTTTTTCCCTTTACCAACCAAATAAGCTTCGTCAGCTTTAAAACGATGTACTGAATATTCATCTTCTGCTGCATAGATTGCCACTGTCCCGATGTGCATCTCTGTACAGGCCCTAAAAATTCTGATTGCAATTTCTCCACGATTTGCTACTAAAACTTTTTTCATTCCTTCACTCCTACCTTTTTATTCAGCTAAATATCCTTTATAAGTTAGATTCTATTTAACTGCCTTCATTTTTATTGATTCCCAAATAGTTGGTATTCTTGGGTCATTTTTTGTTTTTTCTCATCCGCACTGATATTCAACACGAAAGCAATCGCAATAGAAATGATCAATAGACTATTTCCACCATGGCTGAGAAATGGGAAGGTGATCCCAGTTAATGGAATCACACCTGTAATTCCGCCTAAATTAATGAAAACTTGTAATAATAACATCGAACCGATACCAATACACATTAAAGAATTAAATGGTTTCTTCGAACGAACACCAACTAAAATAATCCGCGCTATCATAAACATCAATAGGGCTAAAATAATCAGTGATACTAGTAAACCTAACTCTTCAATTGTGATCGCAAAAATAAAGTCCGAATGGGCTTCCGGTAAAAAGCCTTTTTTCTGTATGCTATTGCCTAATCCTTTACCGAACCAACCGCCGTTGTTGATGGCATAGTATGAATTCGCCAATTGATGTCCTGCATTACGCTCATCCGTAAATGGATTTAAAAAAATCGCAAAACGTTTGTAAACATATTGGTATTTTGCAGGAATAAAAGCACCTTTACTTAAAATCAAAGCTTCAATAATAAAAATACTTCCTAGAATCCCTGCTCCTCCAACCACGTAAGTATACATGTAATTCACACCGCAAGCCAAAATCATAATGATTGCTATCAGCGTTAAAATCGCAGCATTCCCTAAATCGGGTTGAATAGCTACAAGGGCAATCAAAAAACCAACTAAAAGCATTGGTCTGAACACAGCTTTTTTAAACTCTTTATCGATATACTTCTGTCTTCTGCCAAGGATATAAGCTAAATACCAAATAATCATGATTTTCAAGTATTCAGCAGGCTGCATAGAAAAACCGCCTAAATATAGCCAACCAGATGCACCATTGATCGTCTTTCCTAATGGAGTAAACTTAACTGCTAATAGCAAAACAGAAATAACAGTGATCGCCAACATAATAAAGCCTTTATTTTGAAAAACAGCCGTTTTCATTTTATAAATAAAAAACATTGCCACTAAGCTTAAAACCCAAAACTGCAGTTGAGAAATCACCATACTAGTGGGCGCTTGTCCTTTTGTGACTAATAGTGAAGAAGTTGAACTATAGACCATTATCAAGCCTACTGCACTAAGAACCAGATATGGAATCAAAATACTATAATCTAACAGGTGCCGCTTTTTTATCTTGTTTGGCAAAGTTTAGACCTCCTTGCCAATCTCTTTTTTTTCTTGTGTTTCCTCATAAACATCACTATATAATTGATTAAGTTCTTTCTCTAAATCACTTAATAACTGGTGTCCTTGGGTCGAACTCAAAATGCCAAGACGAATCGCATAAGTCACCTGACGAGAAAAACCATACATTTGCGTATCAACGACTTCTTCAAAAGCCTTACATTGGGAAATACATAAACTATTTTTTTGATTACGGATCAGCATCATGATCCTTTGTGCATCATCATTTAACAGCTGAATCGCGAACTCTTTTGAAATGGATTCCATGTGCACTAAACCTCCCATCTTAATTATGTAATTATAGCATAATTTAGCTGATTATTAACAGAAATTTTCTGAAAATCATTTGTTTAACCATTTTTTTAATTTTTAGCAAACTCGAATGAAAAAAATCTCATTTTTTTCTTTCTTTTTCTAAGCTCAAAAAACATTGTTTGCTCTAGTAAACATATCAAAACTGCTAAAATAATCAATGAGTTTCTTCAAAAATGTTAGTTCAATCCATAAACGATTACATAATAGATTACATAAATCCAACTTAAAAGCCCGTGAAATACTGCCCAAATGATGCTATGCCAATTCACATAAGAAATGACCATCGCTAATGCACAGCCAAAGGAGATACCCGCTTTCGCACTATCTTTCATTATAATTCCTCCTAAACAATTCATTTACTACGATGGAATAAAATTCTTCCCACCTGATTGTGACCAATCACTTACATGCATTTTTCTGGAAGCTCTGGTTCCAAAAAGCAACCAAAGTCACTCGTTTGCTGGTAACCATAACGTTTATAATAAGCAGGATCTCCAACAAAAACGATAACAGGCTCTCCTTCATCTTTAGCTGCAGCTTAAACAGTTTCCAAGAGTTTGACACCCATCTCAGATTTCTTTGATCTAACCTTACTGACAAAGGAGCTAAAAGCAGTAATTTGCTTTCTTCTTGGTCGTTTTCGAAATGAAGTCTTGTAAGCTTGAACAGACCTATGATTTCGCCAGCAAACTCAACAATATACTCAAATTGAGGTAATAATAAGGACTCTGTCATAGACGTCTTACAAAATTCTGGTCCTCACCGTCTTTCAGTTTGAGCGTTTCGAAGGCTACTTTTATGAATCAGTCGATCTCTTCAACCTCCCGTCCTCTTTCAAGCGAATGAACAGATCATCGCCTCCCTTGAAACACCATATTTTTAAATTCTTTCTACTTATACTAACAGAATCTATTTTAAGAAGCCATCAAAGACACTATAGCTCTTTAATCATTTAAACGTTTATACAAAGAGATTCTCAGAAGCTAGAAACGTTCGCTCTAACTTTTGAGAATCTCTAATAAAACATACATTATCTTCATTTAAATAATGCTATTTTTTCATGTCAACAACCATTCTTCCTTTGATTTTCCCTTGTTCCATTTCTTCAAAGATATCATTTACTTCATGTAAACAGCGTGTTTCTACAACAGGAACAACTTTTCCTTCCGCACCAAATTGGAAGGCTTCTTCAAGATCTTTACGAGTTCCAACTAATGATCCTACAATTTGAATCCCATCTAAAACAGTTTTTACGATCTCTAAGTCCATCGTTTCCGGTGGAAGTCCAACTGCAACAACTTTTCCAGCTGCTCGAACTGAGTTTACAGCTTGATTGAATGCAACTTTGGAAACAGCTGTCACGACTGCCGCATGTGCGCCACCGATTTTAGCTTGGATCCACTCACCCGCATCTCCATCTTTTAGCGGATTACATACTAAATCCGCACCTAGCTCTTTTGCAAATTCTAATTTGTCATCGTTGATATCGATTGCAATTACTTTAGCGTTAAAGACATTTTTTGCATACTGAATAGCTAGATTTCCCAAACCACCGATTCCATAAATAGCGACCCATTGTCCTGGCTTCACTTCTGATACTTTTATTGCTTTATAACAAGTAACTCCTGCACAAGAAATACTACTCGCTTGAGCTGGATCTAAGCCTTCCGGAACCTTTACTGCATAATCTGCTTTCACGATACATTGTTCTGCCATTGCACCATCAACTGAAAAACCAGCATTTTTCACTTGACGACAAAATGTTTCACGGCCGGTAATACAATACTCACACGTACCGCATCCTTCAAAGAACCAAGCAATACTGACACGGTCACCAACTTTTAAGTTATCGACACCTGAAGCGACTTCCTTTACGATCCCGATTCCTTCATGACCAATGACACGTCCCGGTACTTCGCCAAAATCACCATGAGCGACGTGTAAATCTGTATGGCAAACACCACAATATTCAACATCCACCAAAGCTTCACCTGCTTCAAGCGGTCTTAATTCTACTTCCTTGATTTCTACTTTTCCATTACTTTCTTTTGTAACAACAGCTGCCTTCACACAATCACTCCTACATTTATTATTAATGGTAATGTTTACATTTTACCATGTATGAAATCATTTTAAAAGACGAATGGTAAAATTGTTCATTAATTTTGAAATTTTGTTCAAACTAAATAAAGAAAAAGGAAAATGAATCATTTTGCACGATTCATTTTCCTTTTTATAATTGTATGCTTTAGTTTTTAGATTGCTGTTGTTGCACCACGATAAACGATTCCGCGACGAGGGTCAACTGTGATCAATTCATCATTTTGGATAAGGTTTGTTGCATCAGCTGCACCAACGATAACTGGAATGTCTTTTGCGATAGCCACTACTGCTGCATGAGACGTCAAACCGCCTTCTTCAACAACAAGAGCAATTGCTTTATCGATTGCAGGCATATAGTCTTTATCAGTCGTTTTCACGACTAATACAGAACCTTCAACTGCATTAGCTACTGCTTCTTCAGCTGTATTTGCAACTACTGCTTTAGCAATAACTGAATCTTCGCCGATTCCTTGACCTTGAACTAATTTTGATCCGATCATTTGGATCTTCATTAAGTTTGTTGTACCTTTTTCACCGACTGGAACACCTGCAGTGATGATGATTAAATCGCCTTCACTTGCAAAGCCTTCGTCTTGAGAAACATGTGTTGCTAAGCTGAACATTTCATCAGTACTTGCTGGTTTTTCTGCAACAGTTGCGTAAACACCCCAAGATAATGATAAACTACGTGCTTTTTGTTCAGTAAATGTAATCGCAACGATATGTGCTTTCGGACGGTATTTAGAAATCATACGTGCTGTATGACCTGATTCTGTCGCTGCAACGATCGTTTGAATACCTAAGTTACGCGCAGTATGTCCAACAGATTGGCCGATTGCTTCTGTCATATCTGTTTTGCTGTATAGTTTTAATGCAAATGAATCTTGGTTGATCAATGCTTCTTCCGTACGAACTGCGATGCGAGCCATTGTTTGAACTGCTTCCAAAGGATAATCCCCAGCCGCTGTTTCACCAGAAAGCATTACTGCATCTGTTCCATCATAAATAGCATTGGCAACGTCGTTTGCTTCTGCACGAGTTGGACGAGGATTACGTTGCATAGAATCCAACATTTGTGTTGCAGTAATAACTGGTTTACCTAAAGCGTTACATTTTTTGATCAATTCTTTTTGAACAACAGGAACATCTTCTGTTGGGATTTCAACACCCATATCTCCACGGGCAACCATTAAACCATCAGAAACTTTTAGGATCTCATCGATGTTGTCGATTCCTTCTTGGTTTTCGATTTTAGGAATGATTTGGATATGAGTTGCATTTTCTTCTTCTAAAATTTTTGTAATTTCTAGAACGTCTGTTGCACGACGAACGAAACTTGCAGCGATAAAGTCAACGCCTTGTTCGATACCAAAACGGATGTCTGCAGCATCTTTATCAGTGATCCCTGGAAGATTTACAGAAACACCAGGTACGTTCACACCTTTTTTATTTTTTAGTACGCCTTCGTTTTTAACTAATGTAACGATTTCGTTTGCTGAGCGGTCGATATCTGTTACTTCCAAATCGATCAAGCCATCATCTAAAAGGATATGTGAGCCGACGTTTACATCATTGATTAATTCTGGATAAGTAATTGAAAATTTTTCGTTTGTTCCTAAAACTTCTGTCATAGAAAGACGGACAGTATCACCTGTTTTTAGAGTGATCGCGCCATTTTCCATTTCGTTCGTACGAATCTCAGGACCTTTTGTGTCAAGCAAGATCGCAACACGTTTGCCAGTGATCTTAGCAGCCTCACGAATGTTTTTGATGCGGTTGCCATGTTCTTCAAAGTCACCATGCGAGAAGTTCAAACGGCAAACATTCATCCCTGCATTCATTAAGTTTACCAGCATATCAACAGATTCACTAGCTGGTCCGATCGTACATACGATTTTCGTTTTTTTCATTACCAAACGCTCCTATTCCAATTTTGTTTATACATTATGAAGATTTATCTATTTTCCTCAAGGTTTCTTTAAAATAATGATTAAAAAGAAATCTCTTGATTTAAATCATAAAGTGATAAGTCAGGTTTATGTTTATGATTTTCAAGTGTATCAACGATATCAGCTGAAACGACTTGATTATCCAACATTCCGATGCATTGTCCGCCCTTGCCGGCTTTCAATAATTCCACTGCATATGAACCAAACTTGCTTGCTAATACACGATCACGCGCACTTGGAGAACCACCACGAACCACATGTCCTAAAATAGACACACGAGTATGGAAATCGCCATGCTCAGATAGCTTATCTGCAAATTCATTACCGCCCATTACGCCTTCTGCTAGAATGATCAAGCAATGTTTCTTCCCGCGATCACGGCCTTCTCTGATTCGTTTAGCCACATTGACCATATCAAAATCATGTTCAGGGATGATGATTTCATCCGCACCGCCGGCAACACCAGACCATAAAGCGATATCTCCTGCTCCGCGGCCCATTACTTCGATCACGAATGTACGTACGTGAGATGTAGCGGTATCACGAATGCGGTCGATCGATTCCAATACAGTATTGATCGCTGTATCAAACCCAATCGTAAAATCAGTCCCAGGAATATCATTATCGATCGTACCTGGAATTCCAACAGCAGGGAATCCGCGTTTTGTCAATGCCATAGCACCATGATACGAACCGTCACCACCGATAACAACTAAACCTTCAATACCGAATTTTTTCAATTGTTCGATTCCTTTTAACTGTCCTTCTTCTGTTGCAAATTCTGGATAGCGGGCAGAGTAAAGGAATGTTCCTCCACGTTGAATTTTATCGCCAACATCTGCAATATCCAAACGGCGGATATCACCAGCCACTAAGCCTGCAAAACCGTAGTTGATCCCATAAACTTCGATTCCGTCATAAATCCCTTTACGTACCACTGCACGAATCGCAGCGTTCATTCCTGGGGCGTCTCCCCCACTGGTTAAAATACCGATACGTTTCATTCGTTCTTTCACCTCATAATAATATACTTTTAAGCTGTAACAGGTTTTGTCACAGTTATTAATACTCAAAAATATTACGTCACTCATTTTACCATTAATAGTGCAAAATGTCTTGATTTAAGAAGAAAAAATTGAAAAAAGATGAAAACAATTAGTATTATTTACCGTAAATCATTTGAAAACGACATTTTCAGCTCCTAAAATCTTTGCTAGCTGTTCTTTTACTTCATTTGTGTCCGTCAACCAGTTTTCTTCTCCGAGAACTAATTTCTTTCCATCTTTTTCAAAATAAAGGATCACAGGTACATTGCCCTTATTTTGTTTGAGCAGCTGATTAACATTGCTTAAAATATCTTTCTGGTCTTTTTCTTTTGTGATTTTTAGGTAGCAAGTTGTTGCACTAATACTTTGTTCGATCTCGCTGGCTTTTTCAATTCTATTGACTAAAAGCTGCAGTTCCTGATTATAGTTGCTCTTTTCTACTTTTCCCTCAACGAAATAAACTTGATTCTGCTCTACATTTTGTCTTAACGATCTAAAAACAGTTGGAAACAGCGTCAGTGACAATGAGCCTGTCAGATCATCTCCTTCAACAAAGGCCATCTGTTCCCCTTTTTTCGTACGAATCACACGAACATCCTTGACATAAATCAGCAAACGGGCAGCTTGATTTTCTACGACATCACTGATTAGCATTGTTTGCTTAGCAATTCGCGTTTTTTTAAATTCTTCTGTCGGATGCCCAGACAGATAAACACCTAAGTACTGTTCTTCCTGCTCCAACTTTTCTTCAAGTGTATAGTCAGCTACTTCTACTTCTTTCAATTTTAAGGTTTCTTCTAAAAGGTTCATGCTGCCGCCACTATAAATAATATTTTGAATTTCACTATCTAGGCTGACCGCTAACTGTCGTCTGTTTGGCTGAAGCTCATCAAATGCACCGATCGCAATCAATGGTTGAATATTTTCTGCCTTCAGCCACTTACGATCGATGCGTAATAAGAATTGATCGAAGGATTGAAAGGCTCCTCGTTCTTTGCGTTCCTGTAAAATGTTATGGATGAAATCTCTCCGTATGCCTTTTAAGGAACTAAAACCGAACATAATCTGGTCGTCATTGGTTAAATAAAAGCTGTATTGGCTCGTATTGATCGATGGTTGTAAAATCACAACTTTATTCTTCCGTGCTTCTCCGATATACTCTTTTATTTTATTGGGATTATGCCGAACAGAATGTAAGATCGCAGCATAGAAAGCGCCAGAGTAATGAACTTTTAAATAGGCCATTTGAAACCCAATGAAAGAATAAGCAAAGGCATGCGAGCGGTTGAACCCATAATTGGCAAAACGCTCAATATAGTCATATACCATATTCGCTGTTTTTTCATCATGTCCTTGACTTATTGCACCGTCTACGAAGTGTTTTCTTTCTTCATCCAACACATCTTTTTTCTTCTTACTGACAGCTCGACGTAAAATATCAGCTTGTCCCAGACTAAAACCAGCCATTTGAGAAGCCACTTGAATGATTTGTTCCTGATAAACTATGATTCCATAGGTATTCTTTAAAATTGATTCTAAGCTTTTATCAGGATAATTTAACGGCTCCAACCCTTTTTTTCTGCGAATAAATAGATCGATATTCTGCATCGGTCCAGGTCGATACAATGCGTTGACAGCAGCAATATCTTCAATACTTGTCGGTCCTAATTTTCTTAGCACATTTCTAATTCCCGCTGATTCAAATTGAAAAACACCACTCGTTTCTCCTCGTCTAAAGAGAGCTAATGTTTTTTCATCATCTAAAGGAATTTGGTTTAGTATGATTTCTTTTTGATAGACTCGCTTAACTGTTTTGATCGTATCATCCAGAATAGATAGGTTTCTCAATCCAAGAAAATCCATTTTTAGCAAACCGATTTTTTCAACGTCATTCATCGTAAATTGGGTGAGTAAGATATCGTTTGTTCCAGGTTGTAACGGAACTAATTCAAGCAAATTCAAATCGCTGATAACTACACCAGCTGCATGAGTCGATACGTGACGCGGAAGTCCTTCCAAACGTTTAGCTGTATCAAATAGCAAGCGGTTGGTTTCGGATGAATCAACTAACTCGACTAATTTCTTTGATTCTTCATATGCAGTACTCAACGTCATTTTCAATGCATTCGGCACCGCACTTGACCAACGGTTCGATTCGCTTTGCGAAAGACCGAACACTCTAGCAACGTCTCTCAAGACCATCTTTGCTGCCATTGTACCGAAAGTTGCGATTTGCGCCATGTGGTAATGTCCATATTTTTCCCGAACGTAAAGCAGCACTTCTTCACGGCGATTATCTGGAATATCTAAATCGATATCGGGCATCGAATGTCTTTCAGGATTTAAAAAACGCTCAAAAAGCAGATCATACTTGATCGGATCAACATCTGTGATCGACAAGACATACGAAACAAGCGATCCCGCAGCCGAACCACGGCCAGCTCCCGTAACTATTTTTCTTTCATGAGCAAAAGCCATAACATCCCAAACAATTAGGAAATAGTCATCAAAACCCATTGTATGAATAATATCCAGCTCTTTTTCCAAACGCTCTTCATAAACAGAAGAAAATTCTGGTACTCTTTCTGGGAGCTTTTTTAAACACAATTCTTTTAAAAAGGCTCCTGCTTCTTGTCCATCTGGAATTGGATAATGTGGTAACAAGCGTTGATGTAAAGGAATTTCCAAAGAACATGATGCAGCGACATGAGCTGCATTTTCAAGTGCATCTCTGCCAATTTTAACCTCAAGTAGTTTTGCCGCATCCTCTTGATTTCTTAAAAAAAATGGACCTTCGATTTTTGTTTCTTCCGCGTTCAACGACATTTGTTGCCCTTCATCGATATGCGCTAAAACCTTTAATGCAAAACCATCCTCTCGATGTAAATAGCGTGTTTCTTGTAAAGCGATCAACGGTTGCTTTTGATTTGTATAGAAGTCGAACAGTTCAGGGTCTAACTCTGGATTACTGGTAACTGATGCTCCTATATAAAAAGAATCAGCATCAAATAGCTGTACAAATTGAGCAAGTGTTTCCGCCCCTTCCTGTTCACCTTTTCTAAAAGCCGCAGTGACTTCACCAGTATCAGAAGGCATCACCGCATACAAATGAGATAAATAGTCGCGGACTGATTCTATATAAAAAACTTTTTCGCTCGTCATTTTAGCTGTTGAAATTTGCATTAAATTTTGATATCCCTGAAGATCTTTTGCATATAATAGAAGTTTAGCTGCTTGTTCTGCCTTTTGCGGTGTATATTCTAAGGTTAAGCCAATGATCGGTTGAATTGATTCCTTTTTACATGCTTCATAAAACTCGATAGCTCCGTGCAGCACATTAATATCCGTGATCCCTAATGTCTTGTAACCAAGTTTTTTAGCTTGCCGAACAAGTTCTGGGATGCGTATGGTACTAGAAAGCAAGGAATAAGAAGTAATCGTATTTAACTGTGGAAAGCGCATAAGACATCTCCTTTTCGTATTGTCATTTTAAATCAACATTGTCACTTTCAAATTCTTTACATTTAGAAAAATTGTGCTAAACTAAAAGCTAGAAAAGAGGTGTGAGCCATGCGTTACATTCTTGTATTGTTGTGGTCTTTTATACTAGGTCAAGTCGTAGGCTATATCGGCGGTGCCTTAACAAACGGAACCTATGATTTCATGTTAACAACTATTATATCATTGATTTGCGGTTTTGTTATTCTGTTGATCGGCCAATTTGCACTACCGAAAAAAGAAACGAGAAAACAAGTGCAATAATTCATTTTTAATCTTTGATACCAATTGATAATAGGCGATTGAGCCCGTCAAATAGTAGATCATATTCTTGATTATACACTGTTTGATTGGTCATGTCGTCTATTTTTTTATCCCCTCAATCTAGTTTACATGCTAGATAGCTGGATGTTTGTTTTATTTAGTTTTTGATCATTATAAAAATAAACAGCCTGAAAATCAGACTGCTTAACAAATGATCAAAGCTGTTTTTACTCTTCCTTTTTGCTCTTTGATTTTCTCTCTAAAAATCACCAGTGTTTATAATTTCTTTGTTAAAATGTTTCTAAAATTAAACAGGGACAGACAAATGTTTCCAAGAACAAAGCAGGCCGTCACGATAAAAACAGAGCTGTAACCCATTCCATGAGCAACCGTTGATCCAATCATCGGACCCAATACTTGACCAAAATTACTGAACATTTGATTGTAGCTATAAATCCGACTCACCCCTTCAGTTGGTGTAAGTTTGCTGATCAAAGTATTGATCGACGGCATCAATGCTCCTGTTGAAAAGCCTAAAATGAATCTCAGCAGCCCTAGTTGAAAAGGCGTTTTAACAAAAGCCATCGGAATGTAACAAAGCAGTGACAAAACAAGCCCAGCCAATAAGACTTTATGATTCCCAATCTTATCTCCCAGTTTCCCTAAAATTGGTGATGAAATTACTGCTGACACCCCTGCCACCGAAACGATCAACCCACTGACAAACAGAATATTTCCTGTATTGCTGCTCAACGAACGAATATACAGCGTTAAAATAGGGCTGATACTGGTCACACCAATTTGCAAAATCAGTGTTGTAATAAATAAGCCAATCAATACAGATACATGATCCATTTGAGCAAAAATCTCTTTTGTGCTCAATAAATCTTTCTTCTCCACTGGTTTGAAATCTTCTTTTACCATAAAAACAGTCAACAACGTAGTGATCAGCAAAACAACACCTGTAATGATAAAAACATTTTCCATACCAAACCACTGGGCTAATGCGCCGCCAAACGACGGACCGATCAATGTTCCAGCTACGGCACCCGTCGACAACGTTCCTAACGCCCAGCCGCTCTTTTCCCTAGGTGCCTGTGAGGCAATCATCGCTGTTGCATTTGGGATATACCCCGATAAAATCCCATTAAAAAAACGCAAAATCAAAAGCCAATAGACATTTGGTACAAAGGCTAACGCTCCCATCGTGATCGTCATGCCTGCTGCTGCCCGAATCATCATCAACTTACGCCCTTTACGATCTGCTAAATTGCCCCAGATCGGCGCTACGATGGCAGCAGCAAATGCTGTAACTGAAATCGCTAGACCTGAAAATAATTCTATCTGACTTTTCGGAGTTCCCAGTTGTTCTACATACACAGGAATAAAAGGCATGACCAAACTAATACTGGAACCAGTAAAGAAACACCCCAACCAGGCAACCATCAAGTTCTTTTTCCAATCAATTTTCATATCCGTTTACACCTCACAAGTTCTTCACTATTAACTATACTCCAAAAAGTGTAATCTCTCAAAAAAATTTCAGCAAATAAAAAACAAGTGTAAAACAAAACTGTCTTTCCAGCATTGTTTTACACTTCTCCAGTTTAAAATCAAAAACTATAAAATCGCTAAAATAATAAAGTTCAAAATAAACAAAGCATTTACGATCCAAAGAATCGGCGAGATTTCTGTAATTTTTCCTTTTGCTACTTTTACGATCACATAAAAGATAAAGCCAGCTGCTATACCATATGAAATGCTATAACATAAGCCCATGAAAATCGAAGCAAAAAATGCCGGAACGGCTTCTTCTAGATTCGTCCATTCAATATCTTTGAAGGAAGCTAACATCATTACCCCAACAAGAATCAATGCTGGCGCTGTTGCTTGAGCAGGAACGATGGCAATCAGTGGTGAAAATAGGCTGCTTAAAGCAAACATTGCAGCGACTACTACTGATGTCAAGCCAGTTCTACCTCCAGCTCCGATCCCAGCTGCACTTTCCACGTAAGTCGTCGTATTTGATGTTCCAAACACTGCACCTATCGATGTTGCAACAGCATCCGCAAACAATGCTTTGTCCATTTTCGTTGAGAATCCTTTGCTATCTTCTAAAGCCAATTCATCCTCTTTTGAGAAAATCCCAGTTCGGCGCCCTGTTCCAATAAATGTTCCAATCGTATCAAAGGTATCAGATAGGCTAAAAGCAATGACAGTCATCAATACTTGAGGAATTTTTGATGCATCACTAAACAACGATTGCATCCCGTCAGCGCCAAAAGCCGCCCCAAAAGTTGTCTTCAACTCTCCCAATGAGTTGCCTAAAGAATTTTGCTGCCAGTTGATGGCAGACAAGTCCACCACACCTAGCGGTATCGCAATAATCGTTGTTGCGACGATTCCGATCAAAATAGATCCACGAACATTCAACACAACTAAAACAGTTGTTAAAACCAAGCCGATCACTGCTAAGATAATTTCCGGATTGTTAAAATTCCCTAATGCCGGAACAATACTATCTCCATTCACTACACCATTTTTTGGCTCAGCTTGTACAGTAAAATCCAGTAATTTCGCATTTTTGATACCCACATAAGCCACAAAAATACCGATTCCTCCACCGATCGCATGCTGCATGCTTTCAGGAATTGCTTTGATGATCAATTTGCGGATCTTCGTCACTGTGATCAAGATATTGATCAGCCCACAGATGAAGACCATTGCTAATGCTTGCTGCCATGTATAACCTAAACCAAAGACAACTGTGAATGTAAAGAACGCATTTAGCCCCATTCCCGGTGCTTGCGCATACGGAACATTTGCAAAAAGCCCCATGATCAACGTACCGATGATAGAGGCAATGATCGTTGCTAAAAAGACTGCCTGAAACGGCATTCCTGTTTGTGATAAAATCGATGGATTTACAAATAAGATATAGCTCATTGCAAAAAATGTCGTTACCCCAGCCATCATTTCAGTTGAAACGTTTGTCTTGTTTTCCTTCAGTTTGAAAAACTTCTCCATTTACTTATGTCTCTCCCTTTTCTTTGTCCAAGTCCTTTACTTTTCAGTAAAAACTCTTCGCCTTACTAAAATATGCTCTCAGGAAAATAATTAAATCAGTCAATACTTACTGATCAAAATAATAAGTGCTCGTTCCTATTTCCTGACGAATACTTATAAAGTATAAGCTAGAATATTTCGCTTTTCAACAAAATATTAACTTTAAACCGATATTTTATTTTTAATGTTCGTGTTTTACACTTATAAAAAAACACGCAATAACCTTCGTTATCACGTGTCTCTACTTTATACTAATTCATACCTCTTTAAATCCTCTTTTTCAAGAAAAACACTACCGTCGATCCAGCAGATAGCCAACCTAAAATAACTAACGCCGTAGTTGATTGTTCACCTGTTTTTGGCAATTCTTTTTTTCCAGCAGTTTCAGAAAGTTGGTCAGAATCTCCTGTTGTTAAATTCTGTTCTGTCTTTTTCGGCAAAATAGGGATCGTAAAAACAGCCTGATTATTTTCGCTGTCAATCACCAAAGCGGTCAATTTCTCTTTTCCTGCAAGTTTCAATGACGCAACATTTAGTTTGATGATCCCATCACCATCTGCTTGTCCTTGAAGATCACCTATTGACGGCTCCGCTGTTCTTGTTAGTGTTTGAGGTAAATCACCAACAAAAATAGCTATCGTAGCATTCGGTAATGTTACTCCTCGTAAAAGCTCATCATCTTCATACAATGGATCGAAAAGAGTCGCTTTTTTTAATCGATCATTATCTGTTGGCTCCGGCGTTGGTTCCACCGGCTCAACTGATTTAGCCAACGTTTTACGCCCTTCAATCGAAGCTTCGATCAATTCACCCGCTGCTTCCTTACTTTCAATATAGCTGATAAAGGTCTCTGTATCTGGTTGAATCGCATTGACCAAACGGCTTTCAGTGAAACCGGAAAAGCCATCTCCTCCACCAAACAAGAAATCATTAATCACAACTAAATAAGGTTGTTCTGCTTGGATCGGTGTTCCATCTTTCTTATGCATCTCTTTCACTACATATGGCTGATTCGGATCATCTGTTTCAACGAATGTATAAGTTAAACCAGAAATTTGTAAAAAATAGCGTTCTTCTTCGTCATATTGCTCATTCAATACTTGTTGGATTTGAGCTCCTGTCATTTCAACAACTTGCATGATATTTCCAAATGGTTGAACGGCCTGCGCCGCACCCCAAGTGATCTCACCATTTTCACCTACGATCAAATCTGCTCGAATACCGCCATTATTTGTCATCGCAAAGTCAGCATCGATCCCTTGAGCTTTGGCCATTGCAACTTGACCATCTGTAATTAAATTTCCCAAAGGAGATTCTTTGAATTCATTGACTTCACGAGTAATAAGTTGGTTATCCTTGGCGGTTCCGATTTTCTTATTTGTCACAGCAGCCACCCGCTCGCTAGCATCCTTGACTGTTTTGTCTACATTTTCATCGATTTTTGGTGTTTTATTTCCTGCTGGATCAACCGCTGAAACAGTTGCATCTGGTGTTTTCACAAAGTCATTGGTCGTTGGATCTAAGGTTCCTTGAAGGTCGATATAACCTTTCCCTTGTGCTGTTGATTGAACAACTCTCGTATTATTGACTACACCATTGGTATATTGATGATTATGTGCGGCAAAAAAAGCATCAACACTATTTTCAGGATAGATTTTATTGACTTCATTTAGAATTTCTGCTGCTTCGCCTTCCACTTTTCCTGCTTTACTTGTTGCTGGAATGTGAGCTAAAACAACGATCGCATTTACCCCTTGATTTCTCAGCTGGCTAGAATAGTAAGCGATCGTTTGTGCCTCATCTAGAAAATCATAAGCTTCATAATGCTCTCTCAACACTAAATTAGGAATTTCTGTCGTTACCACCCCAATAAAACCAACCTTGACTTTATTAGACCCAGTACCAACTTCCCTGATCGTATACGGCTGCCAGCCAAATGGAATTTCTTCGGTACCTTTTTTGACCACATTCCCAATAACTATTTGGGTTTTGGAAGCTTCTCTTGGATAGGCCGTCAAAATACCATATGGATCATCAACTGGTTTTGTACCAGTCATGATTCGGTTGAATTCTGCCAGCCCTTCATCAAATTCATGATTTCCTAGTGTCCCTATTGAAAAATCCATCTGATTCAAAACTTTGATCGTTGGCTCATCTTGAAGTAGTCCTGAGTTTGCCGGACTTGCTCCAACCATGTCACCAGCTTGTACACGTAAAGTTTGTCCACCTTTATTATTTTTTGAAAACTGTTCCTGAGCTTGATTGAGATAACCAGCTAATAAAGGTGCAGTTCCAGCTTTTTCAACTTTATTTCCTAGGTCATCATAAAATGATCCTGTTGTATTCAATGCACCGTGAAAATCGTTGATTCCTAAAAGCTGAAAAGGAATCAGCTCTCCTTCATCAAATGATTCTACCTGTTCAGATGTTGATTGTTTTTCCGTTGTTTCTGCTTGTGCAGCCTCGTTGTCCCACACAACTCCGCTACTGATTCCACCAATAACAAATAGAATCGTTAGTATCGAATTTTGCCACTTTTTCATCCTGTATACTCCTTCGCGTTTATTCCCTATTTAATCACTTAGTTAAAGAGTAACAAGTTCCAAACACCCTGTCAATGACTTCTATCAATTCTATTTTGCTGTTTTAAGCTGAAAATCATCCCAAGTAAAATCAACTGAAAGGCTGTAAACAGAAGGACGAACAACCATTTTTCCTGCGACCATTGGAAAAAAATTATCTGTAATGTATGAACAGGTTTGGTAAATAGATGGACACTATGTAGACGATCAAAGCGTCCGACAAAAATCGCTAGACTTGATAAGCTAGAAATCAGGACTGTGATTAGTCCAAATTGCCAGTGTTTCGTCATGATTCCTTTTTTATTTGCTTCATCCATTAGCGAAAATAAGGTGTCCATCCCTAAAAGGCCATATACCAAAATACCAGTAGACAAAAGAACAAAGCTAAACCAATCGTGTATCGATTGAAGAAAAATTTGATTACTTCCTTGATAGATCGTCAATTCGGCCAAATGAAAGAAATCAGTAAATAGGTATGGCGCATTCGGATAAAAAATCAGCCAAAAAGCTGCCAAGAAATAAAACATTTTACACTTGACCCGCTCAAAATAAAAACTAATTTCAATCGGAATATAGGCTAGAAATACATTGAGTGCCATAAATTGATAGCTTTTTGCATACAGCAACATATACACACAATATAGAATTGTTCCAATGCGAATCATCCAGCGAAATTTTTGATTCAACTGCTCCACCACCTTTTCTCATCAAGTGTATCACAAGCGTAAATTTATAGAAAATTTTCTTGAAAACTTGTTATTCTCCTATTTTATGCTAGACTATCCTTAAGAAAACATCCTGGAGGAATCACCTTGAAAAAATTAATTGCAATAGATTTAGATGGCACAACGTTAAATAACCAGTCCCTTATTAGCCCGACAACAGAAAAAGCACTGAAAAAAGCAATCGATCATGGACACTATGTAAGCATTGTGACAGGACGCCCATACCGTATGAGCAGTCAATTTTACCGTCAATTAGGATTAACAACACCAATGGTCAACTTTAATGGTGCACTTGTTCATTTACCAGAAAAAAAATGGGCGGATGAAAAAGAGACAGGCATCAAAAGAGACTTAGTTTTTGACATATTGGCGCAGAAACAAGCATTGAACCTTGACTTTGTTGCGGCTGAAAATAAAGAAACCTTTTACATCGACACATTAGATTATTTTGATCCAGCTTTCTTCGCATCTGAAGCTACACCAAGCAATCTACTTACGACGAAAAATTTAGTCACTGATCCAACATCCATGATGGTTCGTACAACACATGATCAAGCAAAAAATGTTTCAGATTCTTTAATGAAACAATATGGTGAATACGTTGATGTCAGAACTTGGGGAGGTCCAACACCCATCTTGGAAATCGTTTCTAAAGGTATTCAAAAAGCGAAAGGCGTTGAACAAGTAGCTAGCTTCCTTAATGTCAATCGCGCTGATATTCTGGCATTCGGTGATGAACATAACGATGAAGAAATGCTTGATTACGTTGGTTGGGGCGTGGCAATGAAAAATGCGACAGATAAAATCAAATCGGTCGCAAATGATATTACAGAAAAAACAAATGATGATGATGGTTTAGCTGATTACTTAACTCGATATTTAGATTTAAATGATCATTAATATGATTTTTCTACATTTATCAGATCATGATAATTTTTATAAGACTACTGCACAAGTTTGAATTATGCAGTAGTCTTTTTTTATCTTTACAATTCTTATACTTCTTGATAAAATAAGAACACACGTTCGTTTAATTAAGAAAAGAGGAATAGTTATGGATTTATCTAAAAAAATTGAGATCCTTGCTGAATCAGCCAAATATGATGTCTCCTGCTCCAGCAGCGGTGTTGCCGATAATCAGCGCACAGGCTCTGTCGGCAGCACAGCAAAAGCTGGGATTTGTCATTCATTCACAAGTGATGGACGTTGTGTCTCCTTACTAAAACTACTATTTACAAATGCTTGTATTTTTGATTGTCACTATTGCATCAATAGAAAATCTAATGCTATTCCCCGTGCCACTTTTACACCGCAGGAAGTCGCCGATCTAACAATGGATTTTTATATGAGGAATTACATTGAAGGCTTATTTTTAAGCTCTGCTATTATAAAAAATGTTGATTATACAAGCGAGCTTTTGATCAAAACCCTAAAGATTTTACGTCATGAAAAAGGGTTCAAGGGCTATATCCATGTAAAAGCAATTCCTGGAGCCGATGAAAAGTTGATCGAAGAGCTTGGATTTCTTGCTGATCGAATGAGTGTCAATGTTGAACTACCTTCACGTGAAAGCCTCAAGCTTTTAGCACCAGATAAAGATCCCTTTGCTTTATACAAACCTATGAAGCAAATCACCCATAAGAAGAAAGAATTATCCTTGGTTCCAGCGCTAAAGAGAGAAAGCTCTTTTGTGCCCGCTGGACAGTCTACACAAATGATTATTGGTGCTTCACCGGAAAGCGATCATTCCATCGTTAAAATTGCTGAAAATCTTTATCAAAAATATGATTTGAGACGTGTTTATTACTCTGCCTATATCCCTGTAAATCAAGATTCATTATTACCTGCAGTTACGACCGATCCACCTTTGCTGCGAGAACACCGATTGTATCAGGCTGATTGGCTCTTACGTTTTTATCGCTTTTCTGCTGATGAAATTTTGTCGCCAGAAAAACCTAATTTCAATTTATACTTAGATCCTAAAGCAAATTGGGCTGTTCAAAATTACGAGCAATTTCCTGTTGATGTACAAACTGCGTCATACGAGCGACTATTACGAATACCAGGCATCGGACCAAAAAGTGCTCAAAATATTGTGAAAGCAAGAAAATACTATAAATTACATTTGTCTGACCTAAAAAAATTAGGCGTCGTTGTTAAACGAGCTCAGTATTTTGTCAGCTGCAACGGCGCTGTTCAAGCAGGATTGATTCAAGAGCCTGAATGGATAATCACTTCTTTAATTTCCTCCAAACAGTATGACACATTAAAAAAAGTAAATACGCAATCCAAACATGAGCAGTTGTCTTTATTTGATGTGGAACGCTTTGAAGCGACCAAACATAAGGAGATGCGTTATGTCAATTGAAGAATCAAATGAAGTTTGGGAATATGACGGTAGTTATTATGGATTTTTAACGATCGTTTACCATGCATTTAAAAAGAACTATTTTCCGGAAATGATTTTGTCTCCTGAAAATGCTGTTGAAAGTCTCTTTATTAGCGAATGGTTCGAGACGGATGAACAGCTGGCAAAAAAAATCTATCACCGATTGGAACAACGACTGCGGAAAGAAAATCTTCAATTTATTATCGATGGCTTTTATTGTTCATTAAAAGAAAAAGAACGTTGTTTATTAGATGCAATTCAAATTGCTTTATCAACAAAAGACTTATTGATCAATCATTTAGGACATCCTTCGATTCTTGCTTTACAAAAGTCCTTACAGGCTTTGTTCAGTGAAGTTCATTTGTTTACGGGATTTGTTCGCTTTGAATATGTTGGGGCTTTCCTGTACAGTCAAATTGCACCTAAGCACTTTTCTTTACCTTACTTATGTCCACATTTTGCACAGAGATATCCAAATGAAACAATCATGATTTATGATGAAACTCACCGTTTACTAGGAATCATCGAACAAGCTCAGATTCGATTTATCGAAAACACAGATCCCCCAACATTTCACGCTCAGACTTGTGAACAAGAAGTTCAAGACAATTGGCGAACCTTTCTTCGAGCTGTAACCATTGAAGAACGCAGAAACGAACAAGTTCAATTATCCCACCTGCCTAAACGTTTTCGCGGAAATATGATTGATTTTAGAGAATAGAAAAGAGCGCGACAAAACATACTAGTATGTTTTGTCGCGCTCTTTTCTATTCCATTCAATCGATCCTAAGGTGAACCTTTTTCACGATCAATTTATCTGGTAACTGTGATTGGTTGCTTTGTTCACCAATGACTTCAGCAAAAATATTGGTACGGTCTTCTTTTTTCTGAAGCTGATAATCAATTTTACCCGTCTCGTTCAATTCATTCATCATTTCATTATAGTTGTCTGATTCTGTTTTGCGCGTAATAAAGCCTAGACTAACAAGCTGTTCATCTAAGTTTTTGGCTGATATCAATGAGCCAAAAGCAATTTTTTGCCGAATCGTCTGGTTCAATTGAGCGATTTTCACCTTTGGATCTTGTTGAGCAGACTGCTTTTCCAATAAAGCTTCATACTGTTCCACTGTCAGCATGACCCCTGCAACTCTATTTCTATTATAGATATAGACGCCTGTTTGTTCTTTCTTAGCTGTAGCAAAGACAGTCATCGGCGACTGCTTCACATCTGTGATCGAAACAGAAATTTCTTTTTCACTTTTCATTCGTCAACTTCCCTTCCTAGACGATTATATCATACAGATAAACTGTGTGAAGGGCTTTTTATGAATTGCTTGTATGAATGAAAATTGTGAGAATATCTACTTCACATTGAATCAATCGCTTTAAAACCGATATCCTTACGGTAAAACAAGCATGTCGTGTCCATTTTTTCTAGGCGATCATAGACTGCTTCCTGCGCTTCTTTCAACGTATCTCGACTTGCTTCAACTAAATACACACGTCCGCCATCTGAAAGAAGCTGCCCTGTCATTTCTTTTACGCCTGCATAATAAATATGTTCATCTTCAGCATCAAAAGCAAATGGGATTGGATGATCTTTTTGATAGTCTCCCGGATATCCCTTTGCTGCAACCACCACGCCTAAACTATACCCATTTTGCTTCCATTCAATTTCTGGTGTTTCCCCATGTAATAGATCATCAATAATTTGAGCCAGATCGCTATTCAAGCGCTGTAAAACAACTTGGGTTTCCGGATCGCCAAAACGCGCATTAAATTCAATTACTTTCGGTCCAGTAGAAGTTGCGATCAAACCCGTATATAAAATCCCGGTGAAGGCTTTTCCTTCTTCGATCATTCCAAGCGCTGTCGGCTTTACGATCGTTGAGATAGCTTCGTCAATAAGTGATTGAGGAATTTGAGGTACAGGTGCATACGCACCCATTCCACCCGTATTCGGACCTAAATCGCCATCATATGCACGCTTGTGATCCTGAGCGACCACCATTGGATAAACTTCTTGCTCACGAACAAAAGCTAATAGCGAAAATTCTTCTCCTTCAAGAAATTCCTCCACAACAACTTTAGCGCCACTTTGTCCAAACTTATTTTCCTTAAGCATATCTTCAAGTGCTTCAATAGCTTCGTCAGTTGTTTCTGCCACAACAACACCTTTGCCAGCAGCCAAACCATCCGCTTTTATTACGATCGGCGCCCCTTTTTCAAGAACATACGCTTTTGCTCGTTCGAAGTCAGAAAATGTCTGATGCTCTGCTGTCGGAATATGATATCGATTCATTAGTTCTTTTGCAAAATCCTTAGAACCCTCAATCAATGCAGCGGCCTTTGTTGGTCCAAAAATCAATAAACCAGCGGCGGTAAAATCATCCACGATTCCATTTAAAAGAGGAAGTTCAGGACCAACAAATGTCCAATCGATTTTTTGCTCCTTGGCGAACTTGATTAAGCTGTCATGATCATCTTCAGCGATATCAACAAGTTGAATCCCATCATTTTTCATTCCAGCATTCCCTTTTGCACAGAAAACGGAATCAACCTTCGGACTTTGATACAATTTTTGAGCAATCGTATGCTCTCTACCGCCGCTTCCGATCACTAAAATATTTAATCCCATGCTACTCTCCTTTTAATGTCTAAAGTGTCTAACATCTGTAAAGACCATTGCAATTCCATACTTATCAGCCATGTCGATCGACTCTTGATCTTTGATACTTCCGCCCGGCTGAATGATTGCTTTGATGCCATGATCTCCAGCATAAGCCACACTATCTCCCATCGGGAAAAAGGCATCACTGGCTAGAACTGCTTCCTCGATCGCTGCGCCTGCCTGTTCAATCGCAATCTGAACAGAACCAACGCGATTCATCTGACCTGCTCCGATCCCAAGTGTTTGATGATTATTCGCCACAACGATGGCATTACTTTTTACATGTTTTACAGCTTTCCAAGCAAACTCAAGCGCAGCTAATTCCTTTTCACTAGGTACTCTTTTTGTCACAACTTGCCAATCGTCTTTTGTTTCAGTAATGACGTCTTGGTTTTGAATCAGCAAACCTCCTAAAACAGAGATTTTTTCATCTTTTAACGCTTGATCTTTTTTGGAAAAATCTAAGGTCATTAAGCGTAGATTTTTTTTCTTTGATAACAGTTCCAGCGCTTCCTCTGAGAAACTCGGCGCAATGATGATCTCAAGAAACAGCTGGTGCATCTTTTCAGCTACTGATATATCTACCTCACGATTCAACACGATGATCCCGCCAAAAATCGACACAGGATCAGCTTCATACGCATATTGGTATGCTTCATCGATCGTTTGACCGATCCCTATACCACAAGGGTTCATGTGTTTCACCGCTACAACTGCCGGTTCCGAATATTCTCTAGAAATTCGAATCGCTGCATCCGCATCCCGAATATTGTTATAGGATAATTCTTTTCCATGCAGCTGCTGTGCACTAGCGATTGAAAAAGCCGTTGGTAAAGCATCTTGATAAAAGGTTGCTTGTTGATGACTATTTTCACCATATCGCAGTGATTGCTTTAATTCATAAGTCAACGTAAGTGATTCAGGTTCTACCTCACCGACTAAATCTGTCAGATATTCCGCAATCAATGCATCATATGCAGCCGTATGACGAAAAACCTTGGCCGCCAATTTTTTTCTGGTAGAAAGAGCTGTCTGTCCATTTTCTTTCAGCTCAGACAAAATCAATGGGTAATCTGCGGGATCAACAACAACAGTGACTGCCTGATGATTTTTAGCAGCACTTCGTAACATGCTAGGACCACCAATATCAATATTTTCGATCGCTTCTTCTTCTGTGACATTTTCTTTTAAAATCGTTTCTTTAAACGGATATAAATTCACACAAACAAAATCGATCGGTCGAATGTCATGCTGCTCCATTGCTTCCATATGAGAAGGCACGTCGCGACGTCCTAATAATCCGCCATGAATGTTAGGATGCAGTGTTTTGACCCGTCCGTCCATCATTTCTGGAAAACCAGTTACTTCATCAATTGAGAGAGTCGGAAGACCAGCTTGATCAAGAGTTGCTTTCGTCCCTCCAGTAGAAATAATTTCGATCCCCAGTGCAATCAATCCCTCTACAAAAGAAACGATCCCTGTTTTATCTGAAACGCTGACCAGTGCTCTTCTTTTCATCATAAAAAACTCTCTCCTTGTTGTGATTTAATTATTTGTGCTAAAACAGTTGGATACAAACGATGCTCAACTGCATGAATTTTTTTCTCCAGATCGCTCAATGTATCGGCAGCTTCAATAGCCACAGATTCTTGAGCAATGATCGGACCTGTATCCACGCCAGCATCAACAAAATGAATCGTCACTCCCGTTTTTTTCACGCCACTTTCAAAAGCATCTTTGATGCCTGTTAAACCGGGAAAATCTGGCAGCAGCGACGGATGAACATTGATGATTCTATTTGCAAAAACTTCCAATAATGTCGCTCCAATAATTCTCATATAACCTGCCAAAATAATCAAATCGATTTGTTCTTCTTCAAGTAGATGGAGCAACTCCGCCTCATAAATCTCTTTTGATTCAAAATCCTTAGGTGAAAAAGAAATAACAGGAATCGATAAAGTTCGTGCCCGCTGAATCACATAGGCATCCTTTTTATCACAAAATAACAAACTGATTTCTCCTGGGATCGTTCCTGCTTCAACTGCTTCTGCAATCACTTGAAAATTACTGCCATTTCCTGAAGCAAATACAGCTAATTTCATTTTCACACCTCTTTAAATAGAATCGGCTGATTTTCTCTTCGCAATACTTTTCCAATGACATAGCCCGTTTCGCCAACCTCACTTAAAATAACTTGAACATCGTCAACCTTTTGCGGTGAAACAGCTAACACCATTCCAATTCCCATATTGAAGATCTCAAACATTTCCGATTCAGGTATTTGTCCATATTTTTCAAGCGTTGTAAATATTGGTAACTTAGGCCATGAATCTAATTGAATCTCTGCACATAGCTCTTTTGGCAACATACGTGGAATATTCTCCACAAAGCCGCCTCCTGTAATATGCGCTGCGCCATTTAGTAACCCTTGTTTAATTAAAGGCAGCATAGCTTTGGCATAGATTTTAGTTGGTTTCAATAACTCATCTGACAATTGCGTTTCATTCAACTCCGGAATGATCGACGTGCCTGTAAGCGCGTGTTTTTCAAAAAAGATTTTACGAACAAGGGAATAGCCATTCGAATGGATACCGCTTGCCGGTAAACCAATCAAAATATCTCCTGTCTTTACTGAATCGCCGGTTATTACTTGACTTTTTTCTGCAACACCGACTGCAAAACCTGCTAAATCATATTCTGACTCGTCGTACATCCCCGGCATCTCAGCCGTTTCACCGCCAATCAATGCAGCTCCTGCTTGAAGACACCCGTCGGCAACTCCAGCAACAACTTTTTCTAAACGTTCTGGAACATTTTTTCCAGTTGCTATATAGTCAAGAAAATATAGTGGTTCCGCTCCTTGTGCGACAATATCATTCACGCACATTGCCACACAATCGATCCCGATCGTATCATGTCGATCCGCCTCAAGTGCGACCATCAATTTTGTTCCTACCCCGTCTGTTCCCGAAATCAAGACAGGCTCCTTCACATCCACCATACTCAAGTCAAAACATCCGCCAAAGCCTCCAAGAGCACCCATCACACCAGCGCGTTCGGTTCGTTTCACATGTTTTTTTATTCTTTCAACTACTTCATAACCAGCCTCAACATCTACACCAGCTTTTGCATAGGCATTTGCCATCTGTGTTCCTCCTGTCATTTGAGTTACAGTTGCTTTAAACAAAACTAATTTTGTCCTTTAAAGATTTTCGATAAGTCGTTTCATAATCATATAAAGGCGTTGGATAATCACCATTGAAATAAGCCATGCACAGTCCTGAATACGGTGCATCATAGTTTAAACCGATCGCATCGATCAAGCCTTGTTCACTTAAAAAACTCAAAGAATCTGCAGTGATCAATTGTTCGATTTCAGAGACTGAATGATTGGCTGCAATCAATTCTTTTCTTGTTTGTATATCTATCCCATAAAAACAAGGAAATTTTAACGGCGGTGATGCAATTCGAACATGAACTTCTTTTGCCCCTGCATCTTTTAACAGTTGAACGATACGGCGGCTCGTCGTTCCTCTCACGATCGAATCATCGACCATCACTACTCGCTTTCCTTCGACCACGCCTCTTACAGCCGAAAGCTTCATCCGAACACCCTGTTCTCTTAATTCCTGAGTCGGTTGAATAAATGTTCGTGCAATATATTGATTTTTGACTAAACCCATTTCATAAGGAATCCCGCTGGCTTCTGCATAGCCGCTCGCGGCAGAAAGCGATGAATTAGGAACACCGACGACCATATCTGCTTCAACTGGTGCTTCGATCGCTAAACGTTTTCCCATATTTTTTCTCGCTGTATGAACGTTCACACCGGCAATATTAGAATCCGGTCGGGCAAAGTAAATATACTCCATTGAACAAATCGAATATTGAGTGTCATCTGTATATGTCTCAACTTTATACCCGTTGTCATCAATGATGATCACTTCTCCTGGACCAACATCTCTGATAAAAGCAGCACCAATCACTTCTAATGCACAGGTCTCACTGGCGATCACATATGCACCGTTTTTCATTTGACCGATCGATAATGGTCGAAACGCATTTGGATCAAGTGCTGCAATCATTGCCGTTTCAGTCATCAGTAAGTAAGCAAAACCACCCTTGACTGTTCTCAGACCTTCTTTTAGCTGTTCGATAAACGTTTCTTTTTTACTACGACGAATCAGATGCATCAAAATTTCAGTATCTGAGTTAGAATGAAAAATTGCACCATCTTTTTCCAATTCTTTTCGCAAACTCTTGGCGTTGGTTAGATTTCCATTATGAGCAAGACCACACGAGCTATCATAAAATTTGAATAAAAATGGCTGAATATTATCTACACTGCCATTTCCAGCAGTTGCATAGCGGACATGACCAATCGCAGATTCGCCATTCAGTGCAGTTAGCGAGCGGTCATCTTTGAACACTTCAGATAATAGCCCCAACCCGCGATAACCATTTAATTTCCCCTCATGATTAGAAACGATGCCTGCACCTTCTTGTCCGCGATGCTGCAAACTATGAAGACCAAAATACGTTACTCGAGCAGCATCTGGATGACCCCAAATCCCAAAAACTCCGCATTCCTCATTTAGACTTTTTACTTCATAAGACATGGAATAGCTTCCTCCCAGACTTCTCTCGCCTTTTGTGTCATCACTTCGATTTTTTGATCAGCAGTTTTAATCTTGAGCAATCCATTATTAGTAACTACACCGATTTTTCGAGCCGAGTCTTTTACTAGTTGTTCAAAAGCAACTTGATTTTCAGGTTTCACTGAGACAACAAAACGGGATTGTGTTTCAGAAAACAACAGCGCAGTATCCATTGCTGCATCCACATCTATACCAACATTCTTTTTAAATGCAGATTCTGCTAAGGCGATTGCTAAACCGCCTTCTGAACAATCATGAGCACTTGCAACCAAGCCTGCTTCAATCGCTTTTGAAACTAACTGTTGATGTTCTTTTTCAATCATTAAATCAAAGTCCATCAATTTTCCTTCGATTCGACCTAAGTGCATTTTTTGGATTTCAGTACCATTAAAATCTGCATTTGTTTCCCCTATCACATAAATCAAATCGTTTGCTGCTTTAAAGTCTTGTGTCGTTATATTCTTCAAATCACTGATCAATCCAACCATACCAATAACAGGTGTGGGATAAATTGCTTTACCATCAGTCTCGTTATATAAAGAAACATTTCCGGAAATTACTGGCGTCTCTAAAACTTCACATGCTCTTGCTATTCCATCAGCAGATGTCCACAGCTCCCAAAACCCTTCCGGTTTATCCGGTGAGCCATAATTTAAGCAGTCAGTGATCGCTAAAGGCTGACCGCCGCTGGCAACAATATTTCTTGCAGCTTCTGCCACTGCTATTTGTCCGCCAACTTCCGGATCCAAATAAAGATAACGCGCATTACAATCTGTCGTCATCGCTAACGCTTTATTCGTTCCGCGAACGCGTAAAACAGCTGCATCACTACCAGGTAATACGACCGTATTCGTTCGCACTTGGGCGTCGTAGGTTTCATAAATGACTTTCTTAGAAGCGATAGTCGGCTGTTGCAGCAAAGCAAGCAATGTTTGAGTTCCGTCGATTACTTCCGGATAGAAATCTTCCATTGAAGCAAAAGCACTGATTCTAGCTGGTTCTTGTTTTTCCTTTTGATACACTGGTGCATCTTCTGCCAATGTATCCACAGGTAAATTAGCAACTTCTATGCCGTTATGATTCAAACGATAAAGCCCATCATCTGTCACTTTCCCAATCGTCACAGCGTCCAAATCATATTTTTGAAACAAGTCAATAACTGTTTGTTCATGTCCTTTTTCAACACAGATCAACATACGTTCCTGCGATTCAGATAACATCATCTCATAAGGTGTCATGCCTATTTCACGCTGTGGTACATCATCTAGATCTAAAATCAAACCAGAACCAGCTTTTGAAGCCATTTCAGCACTAGAAGAAACCAGACCAGCCGCACCCATATCTTGAATGCCCACCAAAATATCTGAGTGGTTCAAGATCAATTCTAAACAAGCTTCAAGTAAAAGTTTTTCCATGAATGGATCACCAACTTGAACGGCAGAACGTTGCTGCTCTTCACCCTCAACAAATTCTTCAGAAGCAAATGTCGCTCCATGAATGCCATCGCGTCCTGTTTTCGCTCCGACATACATGATAGCATTCCCGACGCCTTTAGCTTGTCCTTTTTGAATATCTTTATGATCGATCAAACCGACACACATCGCATTTACTAAAGGATTGCCTTCGTAGCAAGGATCAAAAGCAACTTCACCACCGACAGTTGGGATTCCGATACAATTTCCATAACCGCTAATCCCAGCAACCACTTCTTCTAAAAGGTATTTTGTCCGATCATTTGTCAGTTCACCAAACCGTAAAGAATCCAACAGCGCAATGGGTCTTGCCCCCATACTAAAAATGTCTCTAATGATCCCACCGACGCCAGTTGCTGCACCTTCATACGGTTCAACCGCTGAGGGATGATTATGACTTTCCGCTTTGAATACCACTGCTTGCCCATCACCGATATCGACGATCCCCGCACCTTCACCAGGCCCTTGCAACACTTGCGGTCCTGAGGTAGGAAATTTTCGTAAAACCGGCTTCGAATTTTTATACGAACAATGCTCGCTCCACATCACTGAGAATAGACCCGTTTCTGTGTAATTCGGCATGCGGCCTAAAATATCCTCTTCGATCATTCGATACTCTTCATCTGTTAAACCCCAGTCAGAATAGATTCGTTGGTTTTTGATGTCTTCTGGCGTTGGTTCCGTTACTTTCATCATACGTTTATCCGTTCCTTTTCATAGTTTTTAACAATCGATTTAAAAAAGCGCAGGCCATCATCAGAGCCTAAAAGACTTTCTACAGCTCGTTCCGGATGCGGCATCATCCCTAAAACATTCCCTTTTTCGTTAATGATCCCAGCAATATTTTCAATACTTCCATTAGGATTTTCATCTGCATACGTAAAGACGATTTGCTGGTTTTTTTTCAGCGTTTCGAGCGTTTCCTCATCACAATAATAATTTCCCTCGCCGTGTGCTACCGGTATTTGAATGCATTCTTCAGCTTTGTACTCGGAGGTGAAATTTGTTTGATTATTCACCACTTTCAACGACACCGTTTTACAAACAAAATGAAGTGACTCATTGCGAATCAACGCTCCCGGCAGCAACCCAGCTTCTGTCAAGATCTGAAAGCCGTTACAGGTACCGAAAACTGGTTTTCCTTCATCCGCAAACCGAACGACTTCATCGATAATTTTAGAAAAACGGACAATCGCCCCACATCTAAGGTAGTCACCATATGAAAAGCCGCCAGGTATCAATACCCCATCAAATCCTTCTAAACTCTCTGCATCATGGCGAACATATTCTGCCTCTTCCCCTAAAATGTCTCTAACAGCCCATAAAAGATCCATATCACAATTCGAGCCAGGAAAAACAATGACCGCAAATTTCATTTTATAACTCCTCCGTGATTTCATAACGATAGGTTTCCATATTGACATTCGCTAGTAATTTATCACAAATTTCTTCAATTACAGTTTCAACAGCCCGATCACTTTGTGCCACTTTGATTTCAAAGTATTTTCCTATCCGAATTTCTTCGATTTCATTGAATCCTAAGCGATGAACCGCTCCTTTGACCGCTTCACCTTGAGGATCTAATACAGAATCTTTGTACGTAACATAGACTTTTACTAAGTAATTCATTGACTATTCTCCTTTTTTATCGTTAATTGAATCTTTTTTCCAAACGAGTTAATACTTCTTGGTACACAGGGATGATTTCACCTAAATTTTTACGATAGACATCTTTATCTAGAGGTTGATTTGTTTTAAAATCCCATAAACGGCACGTATCAGGGGTAATCTCATCAGCTAATAAAATCGTTCCATCAGAACATCTGCCAAATTCAATTTTAAAATCAACTAAACGTAGATCGATTTCTCTGAAAATCTCAATCAGCAGTTGATTGACTTTATGCGCTTCGTCTTTGATTTTTTTGATTTCCTCTTCATTCGCAATACCAAGAATTTTGACATGGTCATCATTGATCAATGGATCATCTAATGAATCTTCCTTAAAATAGAATTCCAAAATCGGTTCTGCTAATTCTACTCCTTCTTCAAAAGCTAATCGCTTGGCAAAACTGCCAGCAGAAATGTTTCTGATCACAACTTCTAAAGGAATGATTGCTAATGGTCGCACCAATTGTTCGTGTTTTGATATTTTCTTAATGAAATGACTCGACATTCCTTTTTGTGCGAGCTGCTCAAAAATCAATGCGGTTATTTGATTGTTGAGCATTCCTTTACCTTGAACAATATCTTTCCTAGCTCCATTCAAAGCAGTCGCCTGATCTAAGTATTCCACTCGCAATTTCTCAGGATCATCTGTTTTAAATAGCCTTTTCGCTTTGCCTTCATACAACAACATATCTTCCATCTCAATCCAGCACTCTCTTTCCGTACATTTTTTATTATTGAAATAAAAATCATTCGTATAATATCTTTGTTTACATTTTAACAAGCAATATTCTAGGCGTCAACAAAATCATTAACAATAATAGAACATTTCATATAAACGTTCGTGTTTGTTAAAAAAGCTCTTTTTTTCATTCTTCACTCATCGGAAAAACAGCTGTAAGCATTTACAATGAATGGTAAAAATGGTATGCTAATAAAAAATAACTTGCTTAACATGTTCACTATTCTTTAGTGATGATTTTTAGGAGGGACCTCAAGAATGACTAGCGATTATGACCATTTGACTCAGGAATTTTTGGCAGGATTAGTGCTTGAAGAACGAACGAAATTGTATAATGACCTATTAGCCTTAGAAGAAGTTCATAAGTTGAATCAGCACAGCTCTTACTACACATTTAGAAATTTGAAGCGTATTTTTCAGCGACATTCTGAACGAAGAAAACGTACGTTTCGTTATATAAATAGCCATAACAACGAACTGTTGATCCATCAAATCCACGAACAACATTTCTGTAAAAATAAATATTGTATTCAGATTTACTTTAATTCAAAAGAGTGCAATTATTCATTTATCGATCAATTACTTACTGCGCTCAAAGCGCCTTCTGCTTCTCCATTGAGAAACTTAAGAGAGATAGCCATTTAAAAGTCAGAAACTCTTAGAGATATAGCTAAGAGTTTTTTTGATCACTAGAGGAGGGTTTATGGAAAAACTAAAAGTTAAAGTAACAGTCGATCGACCTGTTGGTTATCTAGATTCCTTTAATAATCGTTACCCAGTAAATTATGGTTACATTGAAGGAGTGATAGGCGGAGACGGCGAAGAACAAGATGCATATATTTTAAATGTACCAGCAAAAAAGCTAGATGTATTTATTGGCATCGTCACAGCAGTGATCCATCGAAATGTTGATATTGAAACGAAATGGATCGTTATACCAGAAGGTTCAACGATCTCTGTAGATGAAATCACAACACAGACTTATTTTATTGAACAACACTTTGATAGTCATATTGAACTTCTTTAGATAAAAAGAGAGTATCCACCAAAAGTAATGATTTCTTTTGGCGACACTCTCTTTTTGTTATTACGCTAATCCGACACGCTCAAAAATAACGTCAACATTTTTTAAATGATAATTATAATCAAATGCATCATCAAGTTCTTCTTTAGATAACACTGAGGTAATCTTTTCATCAGCTTCAAGTAATGGTCTGAACGCTGTTTGATGATCCCAAGCATAAGCCGTTTTCGGCTGAACTAAATCATAAGCCGCTTCCCTTGTCATGCCATGATCGATCAGTTTTAATAATACTCGTTGGCTGTAGATCAGTCCAAATGTTGCATCCATGTTGCGCTTCATATTTTCTGGAAAAACAGTCAGATTTTTCACGATCGTGGAGAAACGATTCAACATATAATTTAGTAAAATCGTCGTATCAGGAATAATGATTCGTTCCGCAGAAGAGTGAGAAATATCTCTTTCATGCCATAAAGTGACATTTTCATAGGCTGTCACCATATGTCCGCGAATCACACGAGCAAGCCCCGTCATATTTTCCGAACCAATTGGATTTCGTTTATGCGGCATCGCAGAAGAACCTTTTTGACCTTTTGCAAAAAACTCTTCCACTTCTCGTGTTTCAGATTTTTGCAGACCGCGAATCTCTGTTGCAAATTTTTCGATACTTGTTGCAATCAGCGCCATTGCAGAAACATATTCAGCATGCAAATCACGCGGTAAAACTTGGGTAGAAATTTCCTGCGCTCTGATGCCTAAATGCTCACAAACATATTCTTCAACAAAAGGAGGAATATTCGCAAACGTTCCAACCGCACCGCTGATTTTCCCAGCTTCTACGCCTTTAGCTGCATGATCAAAACGCTCAAGATTTCGTTTCATTTCTGAATACCATAAAGCTAGCTTCAACCCAAAAGTAGTTGGTTCAGCATGAACACCGTGTGTACGGCCCATCATGACTGTATGTTTATGTTCTCTAGCCTTTTCACCAACGATTTCTGTAAAACGTGCGAGATCTGCTCTTAAAATATCATTGGCCTGCTTCAATTGATAGCCATAAGCTGTATCAACGACATCTGTACTCGTCAAACCATAATGTACCCATTTACGTTCTTCACCTAACGTTTCAGATACAGCTCTGGTAAATGCTACAACATCATGACGTGTTTCTGCCTCGATTTCTAAAATTCTTGCAACATCAAATGAAGCATTTTCACGAATTTTCTGTACATCCTCTTTTGGTATTTCACCTAGTTCCGCCCAAGCTTCATCGGCTAAAATCTCAACTTCAAGCCAAGCTTTATAGCGATTCTCATCTGTCCAAATAGCACCCATCTCTGGTCGTGTATAACGATCAATCATTCGTTTATCTGCTCCTTTTTAATCCCAAATAGTTGTTTGATAAATTTCTTCTAAGGTTTCGTATATATCCTCTGTCAAAATCGTGATATGCCCCATCTTGCGGCCTTTTTTTGCTTCTGCTTTACCATAATAATGAAAATGCCACTCTGGTTTTTCAGCGATCACATCCATCGTTTCATACATTTCATCACCTAAAATATTGACCATCACCGCTTCTGATAATAGTTCAACTTCGGCCAACGGCCAGCCGCAAATCCCCCGAATGTGGGCATCAAATTGACTCATCGAGCACGCTTCGATCGAGTAATGTCCTGAATTGTGCGGTCTTGGTGCCAACTCATTGACATAAATACCACCATCATTGGTCAAAAACATTTCAACAGCTAGTGTTCCAGCTAAATCGACCGATTCAGCAATGACACGAGCGATACGCTGCGCTTCAGCAACAACATCGTCATTGACTCTAGCAGGCGCAATCGTTTCATGCAAAATATTATTGCGGTGAATATTTTCTACGACAGGGAAAACAGTATATTGTCCCTGCCCATTTCCGCTTACTAGAACAGATATCTCTTTTTCATAAGGAATCCAGGCTTCCAAGACGCAGGTTCCCTCTCTTAAAAGATGCATCGCAGAAGAAACATCAGAAGTACTGTATAAGACAAATTGCCCTTTGCCATCATAACCGCCTCTAGTTGTCTTCAGCACACACGGGTAACCGATGCCGTCAATCGCATCCTGAATATCTGTTGGGCTAACGATTGTTGCATACGGAGCAATCACTATATTATTTTCTTCAAGAAATGATTTCTCTAATAAGCGGTCTTGAGTAATCGCTAAAAGATCGGAACCTTGAGGGATCTCTGTCAAATCTTGCACCTGCATCAACGCTTCAACATCGACATTTTCAAATTCATACGTCAACACTTGAGCACGGCTCGCTAACTCTTTTAGTGCTTCAACATCATCATATTCAGCCAATAAATGCCAATCGGCGACCTGCGCTGCGGGACAATCAACAGTCGGATCTAAAACTCCTACGCGAAAGCCCATTTCACGAGCGCTAAGCGCCATCATTCTGCCCAATTGTCCGCCACCAATGATTCCGATCATTTGACCTGGCAATAATGGTTTATTCAAGTTCATCACTACTTTCCATCACTGTTTGTTCAAGAAATTTACGCTCAGCGTCTAATTTCCCTGCTAATTCTACATCATACATGGAAAGCATCTGAACTGCAAGCAATCCTGCATTGACTGCTCCTGCACGACCGATCGCAGTCGTTGCTACAGGGACGCCTCCTGGCATTTGTACGATCGATAACAAAGAATCTATTCCATTTAATGCTTTCGACTGAACAGGTACTCCTATCACCGGTAATGTTGTTTTAGCAGCGATCATCCCTGGTAAATGGGCGGCACCGCCAGCTCCTGCGATAATCACTTTAATGCCACGGGCTCTTGCCCCTTCAGCGAAACTAAACATATAGTCCGGCGTTCGATGAGCAGATACGACCTTTTTTTCATAAGGAACACCAAATGCTTCTAAACGATCACACGCTTCTTTCATTGTCGGCCAATCCGATGTACTTCCCATTACTACTGAAACCACGACAGACATAAGATTCCCCTTTCTCTATTCCCCTTCATTTTAGCAAGGCTCAAGCAAGGTGTCAAAATAAAATCGAATATTATAGTGATTTTTAATCTTATCGTTCGTATATACAGATAAAACAAAGAAAAACCAAAAAATCATTCGGTTTTTCTTTGTTTTATTTATTCAGTTATTCCTCTAATTTCAGACCATTGAAAAGTAAATTCAAAATAATCGCTGTCAGACTGCTCATCACAATGCCATTTCCAGTAAACATACGTAAGGTTTCAGGCATTTGCTGGAATAAAGTCGGCATCATATTAAAGCCAAGACCAAAACCAATCGATATCGCAATGATCAGCAAGTTCTTGTCGTTCGTATAATCAACTTTAGATAACATACGCATCCCTTGAACAGCTACCATTCCAAACATAACTAGCATTCCCCCACCTAAAACAGGTTCTGGGATAATTTGAGCTACAGCACCAACTTTCGGCAATAGTCCTAAGGCGATCAAGAAAAATGCTGAGTAATAGATCGGGCGGCGAGTTTTGATTCCTGAAAGCTGAACCAGACCGACATTTTGAGAAAAACCAGTATAAGGGAACGTATTGAAGATTCCACCTAGAATAACAGCTAAACCTTCTGCTCTATAGCCTTTTTTAAGCTCTTCTTCCCCGATTTGTTTCCCAGTGATATCCCCTAAAGCAAAATAGACACCCGTTGATTCAACCATACTTACGATCGAAATGATCACCATCAAGACAATCGATGACAAATCAAAGGTCGGCGCGCCAAAATAAAAGGGCTGTGGAAAATGGAACCAGGTAGCCTCACCAACCGGAGCCAAATCAACCTGACCTAATACTGCAGCTAACAGCGTACCTCCGACTAAACCAACGAGAACCGCAATCGATTTAATAAAGCCACGACCCCAAACTTGGATCACAATAATCAAAGCAATCGTTATAAATGCCAGAAGTAAATTTGTCCCATCGCCAAATTCTTTCGCAGAAGCCATTCCTCCGCCCATTTTTTCAACAGCTACTGGAATCAGTGTCAGTCCGATCACCGTGATCACCGTTCCTGTGACTAATGGAGGAAACAATTTTTTGATTTTCGAAAATATTCCTGAAACCAATACAACAAAAATCCCAGAAGCAATAATCGAACCATAAATTGCACCGATCCCCTTATCGTTTCCAATCATGATCAATGGGGCAACGGCTTGAATCGCACATCCTAATACAACAGGTAACCCTATGCCAAAAAATCGATTGACCGTCAATTGCAATAAAGTAGCTATTCCACACATAAAAATATCAATGGAAATTAAATAAGTCATCTGTTCTGAATTAAAATTTAGTCCTGTACCGATCAATAGCGGAACAGCTACCGCGCCAGCATACATTGCTAATAAATGCTGCAACCCTAAAACGGCCGCCTTCCCATTTTCGGGGTTCTGTTGATTCAACTCTTTATTTTGATTTTCTTCATTTGCCAACTTTATGCATCCCCCTCAAGAAATTCGACTTCGCCATTTTGTAAAGAAGCAATGCGGGCTAAAGATATGACTTTCATGCCCATTTCCTCTAACAGCGAACGACCATCTTGAAATGACTTTTCGATCACGATACCAATGCCATCTACATCAGCACCAGCTTGTTGGCATAATTCGATCAGTCCTTTTGCTGCTTGACCATTTGCTAAGAAGTCATCAATGATCAATACTTTATCTTCACTAGATAAAAATTTTCTAGAAATTGAAATCTGACTCGTCACTTGTTTTGTAAAAGAGTATACAGACGAGGTCAGTAACTCTTCGTCCATCGTTAAGCTTTTTGCTTTACGAGCAAAAATCATTGGCACGTTCAATTTTTTGGCTGCAAAAAGAGCTGGAGCAATCCCTGAAGCTTCGATTGTAACAACTTTTGTAATTCCCGCATTTGCAAATACCTCTGCAAAACGATAACCGATCGCTTCCATCAACACAGGATCGACCTGATGGGTCACAAAGCTGTCAACTTTCAATACGCCCTCTCCCAAAACTCTCCCGTCTTCTTTGATTCGGTTTACTAGTTCTTCCATTTCTTCCGACTCCTTCATCCTATTTTTATAAAAACAAAAAAAGCCTTCTCCTGCAAAAAAGCAAAAAAGGCCCTCAGACTCTTTTTCGCTTATAGACCGACATTTACGGTGCCGGGTAGAGACAGTCATCCATATTATGACCATATATAAGCTCTTGTATTACTATACAATAGTACAAAACTCTGAAAATTTCAATGAAAAGAATAAATTTTCATTGAAATCTTACAGAGCTTTATTTACAATTATTATTTATTTGTTCCTCATTTTTTGATGAATGCAGCGTTTCCGCCTGTCGGTAATGCCGTATTTTTAGGTACTACTCTGATTTCGATCGCTTCTAGACGTTTAGATAACCCTTGCGTTCCAGAAGATTGTCCATTCTTCGTCCATGCTTGCCAGCCATAGTCTTGAGAGTGAACCCGGTATTGCACATCATATTGTGTGGCAGCCGTTCCAGTTAATTGGATTTGAATCGCCTCTAAGCGTTTCTTTTGTCCTGTTGTTCCACTTAAAGCATTATTTGCTTTCCAACCTTGCCAGCCGATATCTTGAATATGTGTTTTATATTGGATTCCTCCATTAACAGACGAATCCAGCTTGATTTGAATTCCTTCTAAGCGTTTCTTTTGTCCCGTACTTCCACTTGATTGTCCAGCCGCCACATAACCGCCCCAGCCGAAATCTTGGACATGGGTACGATAGCTCACTAAATTGGGAATCGCAGGTGCACTATTTTTAATTACTCGTACCGCAAAATCTGGTTTAAAATAGCTTGTTGAATTGATTTTGACTACTTCATTCACGTTTGGTGCGTGGATATACTGGTTATTACCTATTGCAATCGCCACATGGTACGTATTTCCTTTAGCTCCCCAAAAATAAAGATCCCCAGGTTCTGCTTGGGCAACACTGATTTGATCACCAGATTTTTCTTGCGGCACAGTATAATCACCGATGTTTTTTCCTATTACTTGTAAGTAAACGTACCGAGTCAAGCCAGAACAATCAAACACATTTGGACCTTTTCCGCCCCAAGCATATGGTTTCCCTAGATGTTTTCTTGCTTCATTTACAACTTGTGTTTTCTGTGAAGCTGCTGCAAACGTAACTGCACTTCTAGCTGCAGGTTGTTCTTCGATCGTTTCTAATGAAAAATCAGGCATCTCCTGAATTTTCTGGATCTGTTCAGCTGTATAACCAGCTTCGAGTGCCTCCTGATAGCTTTCGTCTCCAAATACCTCTGTCGCTTCAGCCGAATGGGTTGCCCCAAACGCGAAGAACATCAGGGCAGCCCCAACTATGTAACAATACTTTTTCATTATTTTCCCAACTCCTACTCTCTCATTCGATTTAATTTAATGATAACATAAAAATAAAATAATTATAGACTAGTAAAGCTAGCTTATTTAATTTTTCATCGTTTTGTAATATAACCTGATTTTTGTAACCATTAAAAAAAAGTGATCATAAGGAAATTTTTCCCTTCATTGATCACTTAGTATGTTGTTCATCGATCCTACTGATCGTTTTCTTTTTCTAAATTTCTATACTTATCCATTTTATGGCTAAAGAGTTCACCATTGCTAGGTGGAGTATAGGTAATGGCATTTGCGCCAGCTGCGATCGTTTCAGTGATTGATTCATCTGTCGGGCCACCCGTTGCAATGATCGGCAACGTAGGATATTTTTCTCTGAAATAGCGAACCGTTTCTGCTGTATTTTTTCCAGCACTAATATTGATCATCGTTACTCCTGCAGCTATTTTTTCATCAATTGGCGTATGTATCGACGTGACTGTACTAACGACTGGAATATCGACAACCTCACAAACCATTTCAACTGTTTCAACTGGCGTTGGCCCATTTAGTACGACTCCGATCGATCCTTGAGCTTCTGCAAAAAGGCTCATATACGCAGAACGTTGTCCTTGCGTCAAGCCTCCACCGACTCCTGAAAATACGGGAATATCTGCTGCTTCTATAATGCTTTTAGTGATCGCTGGATGCGGCGTAAACGGATAGACAGCAATGACTGCATTTGCATCCGTATTCCTAATAATTGCAATATCTGTAGTAAAAATAATCGATTTGATTTTCTTTCCAAAAATTCTGATCCCGCTTGCTTGTGCAATCACCTTCGGCACTTGCACAATATCCTGCTTCAGCGGTGTGACGATTTCCGGTACCCATTTTTCTTCCATCAAAATCCTCCTTTTTTAGACTAATGATCGTATTTATTTAGATCATAGCTTTCGATCACATGAATAACTTTTTCAGCATAAGTTGGATCTGTCGCATAGCCTGCATCCTGTAAAGCTTGCGCGGCTTCTTTATAATTTCTCGCCAACAACACATTCTCATATAAACGTGGATTCCATGTGACACCATTAACAAATAAACGTGTGTGATCATCCATCGACTCTTCCCATGTATCATACACTCTAAAGTCTCCCTGAATCACGATCCACTCTTCATTGATGTATTCCTTCGTTTCAAGATTTACTTTTTTCTGATCACCATACGCTTTGATTCCAAACAAGTTATTATATTTAGAGGCAAGCGTACTTTGTCCCCAATTCGACTCTAAGATTCCTTGTCCAATGATAATACTAGGTAAGACACCATAAGAAGACTGCAACTCTTGTGCATGCGGACTGATTCTATCAATAAACTCTTCTTTTGACACTTGTTCATTTTTCTGTGCCGTATTTTCTTCAGTTTTAGAACTATCTGATAACACATTGATGGAAAAGATAAATGCAACTCCAACAATCAATAGGCCCGCAAATAATGCTGGTAAATTTGATTGTCTTCTTTTCTTTTTATACCTTTGACTATTCATACATTCCCTACTTTATCGTGTATTCATCCCATTTAAAAAACGGACAATGGCTGACTGATTATATCAGTTTTTTTCATTACAATCAATCTACAGCTGTTGTAGTCATGGTTGTCGAAGTTTTTGCTGGTGCCTTAGATGTTGTCGTCGTGGTCGTCTGACTTACTTCTGTTGTTGTTTCGGCTGTGTTTTTTGTCTTGTCTTTTGCTGTATCATGTCCAAAAAATACGTAGATCACAGCACCTAACACTATGATGACGGATAATATCCCTAAAATTTGTTTCACAAAAAAACTCCTCACTTACTTATTCACCAACGTAAGTTCCCATTAAATTTTCATTTACCCAATCTAATAGCTCTACTTTAGATCCTTCCAACTGCCCCTGTAAAGTGGCCGGCAAGCGAAATGTAACGATATCATCAAAACCCCATTCACCATATGAAACAGTGACTTTTAAATCGATGAATGCTTGTTCTGTGTGCTCGCCCTTATTTTTTGAAGGAATCAATTCAGCAACGCCCACTCCTGACTGCAGCCATTTTTTGGCAATCAAGGTTTTTAATCGCTTATACTCAGAAACAGCAACATTTCTTTTTTCAGGGAAAAGAATGGTTTGACGCAGCACTTTTTGTGTCAGCATCCACTCATAATCAGTAAAAAGATTTTTCACCTTTTGCATTTCTTCATTAGTCAAGCTGGTACGGCCTTTTTTCCAGTTCTCCCAGTTTTCTTTTGATGTTTGGAGATAGTCGGTATAAAATGTTTCTTCTGTTTCAAACTCTTCTATAATTGCATCGATAAGAATATCTATATACATTTGGTGCATGACTTTCGCCTCCTTTCTTTATTTTACTGAAAATATCAAAAAAAAGCACCTCTTTGCTCCACTTATTTTCGTTTTTTTAAGAAACATTCACCTTTTTCTCTAATAATTTTTACGTTATCTTCCATTTGCTTAAATTTGACCACGATTTCACACTTCTCATGTATAATAGAAGTGATCTTTTAATTAGGAGGAACAAACAATGGCAAATTATAATTGGGGCATCATCGGACTCGGTGATATTGCAACAAGTTTTACAGAAACATTTCAACAGAAGCACAGCAGTATCCAGGCAGTTGCTTCTCGTACACTAAGTAAGGCAGAGGAGTTTGCTAAGCTGCATAATATCTCCACTGCATATGGTTCTTATGATGATCTCTTATCGGATGATTCTATCGATATCATCTACGTTGCAGTACCAAACAGACAACATATCGACCACATCTTGAAGGCTCTGCACGCAGGGAAGCATGTTCTTTGCGAAAAAGCCATCACTATGAATAGCGCTGAACTAACTGAAGCGATGAAACTAGCTGAAGAAAAGAATCTAATTTTAGCTGAAGCCATGACGATCTTTAATATGCCTTTATATCATGAGCTAAAAAGCCAAATCGATTCTGGTCGTTTCGGCAAGCTAAAGATGATCCAGGCGCCTTTTGGCAGTTATAAAGAGCCCGATCCAACCAATCGCTTTTTTAACCCTGAATTAGCTGGCGGTGCTCTTTTGGATATTGGAACGTATGCTGTTTCTTTTGCCCGCTGGTTTTTAAGTGCACAGCCTATAGTAGTTGCTTCTGTGATGCAGCCTTTTTCTACTGGAGTGGATGAACAATCGGCCACTATTCTACAAAATGATGCACAAGAAATAGCCACTGTTTCACTAAGCTTTCAAGCAAAAATGCCCAAACAAGGTGTCGTGGCCTTTGAAAATGCCTATTTGGTGATCAACGATTATCCTCGAGCGGATGAAGCAAAAATTTTCTTCAATGACGGCACAGTTGAAACAGTCGTTTCTGGTGATAGTTCTCAAGCGTTGAATTATGAAATCGACAATATGATCCAAATGATCGAAGGAACCTTACCAAATCGTTCTCTATTCTTGACAAAGGACGTCATCGACCTATTAGATCAAATGCAGCAAGAGTGGCATAAGTAATCAAGTATATCGTGAATATCAAAAAAGCAGTTGGTCCTAAATGAGTCAGGACTAACTGCTTTTTTCTTTCTAGTCATTACATTTCATTTGGTGCATGAAGACCTAACAGACGTAGATCTTCTTTAATAATTGTTGCCATTGCATAAACCAAAGCTAAACGCGACTCTTTTTCAGCATCATCAGCTAAAATTTTCACATGTGCGTAATACTTATTGAATGCTTGAGCAACTTGGATCGCATGTTTTGCAATCACTGAAGGCTCATATTTGTCAGCAGCTTGCAAAACAACATCCGGGAATTTTTGAAGTAGTTTTACTACTTCCCAGCTTTCTTTATCGTTCAAAGCATATTCTTTTGTTTCATCGATCGTGAAATCCGCTTTTCTCAAAATACTCATTGCGCGAGCGTGAGTGTATTGAACATATGGTCCTGTCTCACCTTCAAACCGAACAACTTCTTCTAATACAAAATCAAAATTGTTCAAGCGATCATTTTTCAAATCATGGAAAATGACTGAACCGATCCCTACTTGTCTTGCTACCTCTTCACGATTTGGCAAGTCAGGATTTTTCTCCATGATTTGCTTGTTCGCTAATGAAACAGCTTCATTCAAGACTTCTTCTAGAAGAACGATTTTCCCTTTACGCGTAGATAACTTCTTACCACCCTGTGTAATCAATCCAAATGGTACGTGATGCATATCATCCGACCAATCAAAACCTAGTTCTTTCAACACAGCTTTTAATTGTTTGAAATGATTCGACTGCTCATTACCAACGACATAAATTGCCTTAGCAAAATCATACGTACGTTTACGATAAACAGCTGCAGCTAAATCACGGGTGATATACAATGTTGCTCCGTCTGATTTTTTGATCAACGCAGGATTCAAGTCATACGCAGATAGATCAACGATTTCAGCCCCTTGATTTTCCTGAAGCAGATGCTTTTCTTCTAGCATTGTAACGATTTCAGCCATCTTATCATTGTAAAAGGCTTCTCCATTATAAGAATCAAACGACACTTCAAGCATACCGTAGATTTTATCAAACTCTTTTAGTGATTCTGTACGGAACCATTGCCATAAATCTGTAGCTTCTTGATCCCCTTCTTCAAGTTTTTTGAACCACGCACGTGCTTCTTCTTCCAATTCCGGTTGTGTTTCTGCTTCTTCATGAAACTGTACATATAAACGTAGTAATTCTGTAATTGGCGCATTTTTGACGCCTTCTTCTGAACCCCATTTTTTATAAGCAACGATCAACTTTCCAAATTGAGTACCCCAGTCACCTAAATGATTGATACGGACAGGTGAATAGCCGATTTTTTCAAGGATAAAAGCAATTGAATTACCAATGACCGTTGAACGTAAATGCCCCATTGAAATTGGTTTTGCAATGTTCGGCGATGACATATCGATCGGTACGCTACCTTTTCCACCAATAGAGCTATCACCGTAATGACCCTTTTCTTTAGCAATCTGTGTGATCACTGCACGACTGACCATTTCTTTATTCATGAAAAAGTTTAAATACGGGCCAACCACTTCGATTTTTTCAAAATCTGAACCTTCGATTTTTTCAGCTAAATCTGCTGCGATTTGTTGCGGAGCTTTACGGTAGACTTTCGCTAATGAAAAAGCTGGAAAAGCCACATCACCATGGTCAACTGATTTAGGATTTTCTAATAATTGCATGACTGTCTCTAGAGATAGATCATCTTTCACTACTGCATAGATCGCTTTTGCTACGATTTCTTTGTTATTCATGTTTTTCCTCCTGTGTAATTGGTTATTCCGTTTTAATTCTTTTGTCCTCTTACTTTTAGTATTCACTTTATTCTTTGCAAAATTACTTTTTGCTTTAGAATGTGACTTTTTTTGGTCATTGAAGAGCCTTCGACATATATGCAAATTTTGTCGATCTTTCCTTCGCTTTGATACTTCGCTCCATCCGTCGCCAACTACTTTTCAACATCTGCTCTGGCTTTGCCAGTCGAAGTGTTTCAAAGCAAAAAGTCTCTGGTGTTTAAAACACCAGAGACGAGAATTTCCCGCGGTACCACTCTAATTGTCCATTCTATGATAGACCCACTTAATCTAATAACGGTAGATAGCCGTCTGCTTGTGCAGATCCTCTAAAGTGCGTTTCCTTTACCTGTCATTTTCGGCTTACACCGTCCCGAAATCGCTTGTGATGACCTAAGATAAAGTACTCTCTTTTTCAACGAATCAATATGAAACTGGATTTATTATAGCAAAATTTTACGAATATGCCTAGTCCTTAATTATTGACTGATCGTTTTAAAACTCAAACTAGGGTCTGCATTTAGATGAGCATCAGCTAAATGTCCTTTTTCTGCTTCAACGAATGCTGCTGCACCAATCATCGCAGCGTTATCCCCGCATAGTCTTAGCGGTGGAACAATAAAAGTTGTTTCAGGCAATTCATCAGCGATCGCCTGACTTAATCGTTCTCTCAATCCTTGATTCGCAGCAACTCCACCGGCCATAACTAATTGTTTCACAGGGTATTCTTTACAAGCACGTATTGTTTTTTCGACTAATACGTCGATCACACTCGCTTGAAAACTAGCTGCCAGATTTTCGATATTAAGTACTTCCTCCCGTTGTTGCGCATTATGAACGGTATTTATAAACGAGCTTTTTAACCCGCTAAAACTAAAATCATAATTATCTTCTTTCATCATCGCTCGTGGAAAATGATACGTATCTTGTCCTAAATGAGCGAGTGTATCAATTTCTTTCCCGCTTGGATAACTTAATCCTAATACCCGTCCAATTTTATCATACGCTTCACCCGCAGCGTCATCTCGTGTTTCACCGATGATCTCAAAGGAACCTGTTTCCTTCATATAAACCAATTCTGTATGACCTCCGCTGACGAGTAACGCCATCAAAGGAAATTGCAACGGCTCTACAAAGTGAGCCGCATAAATATGGCCAGCCATGTGATTGACTGGGATCAACGGCAGATCATGAGCCCATGCAAAAGCCTTTGCAGCAGAAATCCCAATCAACAATGCACCTACAAGTCCTGGACCATACGTCACTGCCACTCCACTCAAATCATCCGGTTCTATTTTAGCTTCTATCAATGCATCTTCGATACATAGGGTGATCTGCTCCACATGATGACGACTGGCTACTTCTGGTACGACACCGCCAAAACGACGATGACTTTTTACTTGAGAAGCAACGATATTGGATAAAATTAGATCGCCATTCTCAATTACTGCAACACTCGTTTCATCACAGCTGCTTTCGATTGCCAAGATCAGTTTTCTTTCTTTATAAAAAAAAGTCATTGTTCCACTTCCTTAATTTTTAAACACATTACAATCCCATCTTCTACTGGACGTGTATAATATTTTTTGCGGCGACTAAGCGCATTGAAGCCTTTCTTCATGTATAATTGCTGAGCCGCATAATTAGATGCTCGGACTTCTAAAAAAACAGTTTTGATTCCCTGTTCTTTAAAAAGCTGAATAGCCTGATCCAACAATTGACTGCCTATACCCATTCCCTGTAACTTCTTTTGGACAACGATATGAGAAATATCGACCTCATCTAAAATTTTCTGGTAACTGATAAATCCTTGCCATTCGTCTTCTTCGATCTTTACAAGATACTCCGTTACTTCTTGCTCCAGATCAACACTGAATTGCTCCAATGACCACGGAGAGCCATGCTCATACGCGTTTTCACATAATTGCCATAACTTTTCAGCAGCGAACTCGATCGGCAGTTTTTCTTTTAAACAGTACATTTGATCACTCTTCTTTTAAAGACAAAACCATTTCAAGGGCGTCTTCTTTGTTTTCAGTATAGTATTCCGGCTTGATCGTACTTGATGCAAACCCTAATTTTCTATAGACTTTCTGAGCATTCTTATTACTGATCCTAACTTCTAATGAAATCGTTTCGCATTTATTCAAAATAGAAAACTGCTGAATTTCTTTGATCAAAAAACTACCGATCCCTTTGCCTTGATAAGCAGTAGAAACTGCGACATTTGTAATGTGCGCATCTTTGCCAAACAATCGACAACCAATAAAACCGATCGTTTTTTCTTCCTTTTGAATCAATAAATATAAATGAGGATCTGTTGCCTGCAGTTCCATTAAAAAAGCCGTTTTCGTCCACGGCATTTCACCAGCATAGACTTCTCTTTCGATAGATAATAAATCTTTGATATCATCAAATTTGATCGCTCGTACGAAATACTCTTCATTAGAAAGCTGAATCGTTTTTTCTTCATAAGGTCGATTTTTGAAAAACAGGTCTGCAAGCCTATTGAAAGGATTAAATCTTTTCAACATACGTTTCTCCTTCAGGTTTATGTTCTTTCAACCAATTTTCTTCCGCTTCCACTCGTTTCAGATAATCCGGTAAAAAATCATGGATATTTACAGTCGGCTCCGCTACTTTTCCAAGTCCAGCGAGTACTGAAGCGTTTGGGATCTGCCATTGCGGAATCGCATTGATCACAGCATTCGGCAATCGTTCTTTCATTTGTTCCTGAAATTTTACAGCATCCTCACCGACAAAATAGACATGTTCAAATGTCTTCAACTGCTCCAACCACTCTTCCATAGCAATGTGTTGATCGGCAATAACTGTCTGTAGTTCACCATTTATGTATTTGTAGGCACCCGTGTAAACATTATTTCTTCTAGCATCGAATAACGGAACGATCACGCCTTGGATCGAAACACAATTTGCCGCTACCGTTTTTAAACTAGAAATCCCAACTAGCTCTTTATTCAACGTATATGCTAGTGTTTTAGCAGTTGTCACACCGATTCTTAACCCTGTGTACGAACCGGGACCTTGCGCAACGACAATTCGATCAAGTTCTTTTGGTTTCAAACTAATATCTTTCATCAATTGTGTAATTGCCGGCATCAATGTCAAGCTATGATTTCGTTTTACGGTTATAGTATATTGTCCTAAAATTTTCTCCTCATCACAAACGGCGATAGATAATGTCTGATTCGAGGTATCTATTGCTAAAATACGCACAAAAAAATCCCTTTCTTTCATTAGGTAGTTGTCTCATTGTAGCATATTTTTTCGAAGCAGTAAAAAAGACCAAGTGTTCTTACAAATAAAAATAAAAAGTACAAGAAAACGGAGACTGAGGCAAAAGTATTTAGCGCCGAGAAAATAGGAAGGAGTTGTTTTTTTCTATCTGTTTATGCGGAATTAAAGCCCAAAACAAAACTGCTGTTTAGCTTTGTCTTGGGCTTAAGGTTTCCTAAATCTTGATAATCAGATACTGCTCCTATCCAATCGTCTCATACTCCAAAGAGGATTGACAGTTAACTCAAAAATAGCTTGATTAATCTCTACATTTATTTATATGTTGCTTCTAAATAATCGATCAATGGTTTACTGATATCTGTCGCTGTATCATTTTTTCTAGAGTCTTCTACCATGATCATCGCTGAGAACTTGTTATTACTGCGATCCATAGCCAAAAGGAAACTATTTTCTTTTCCAACGGTATCTTGTTTGTCTTTGATTTCAGCTGTCCCTGTTTTAGCAGCTAATGAGAATTCAGGATTATACATATTATGCACATAACCATCTGCATCTTCCACACTGCCAAGCAAGTCGGTCACAATCGTATTAGCCGCATTTGAGCTAATTATATTGTCCTTAGTTTTTGTTTCTTTAGTCAATTCGATTTTCGGATAGACTAATTTACCTTCATTTTGGAAAACAGTGTACATCGTCGCTTGCTGGATCGGTGTGATCAAAAGCTGACCTTGACCGTAACCTGTATCTGCCAATAGAATTTCTGATTTGAACGAGTCTTCATTTGAAATTTGAGCTGGATTCATTGGAATCGCTAAATCTAATTTTTCACCAAAAATAAATTTGTCCAGCCCTTTTCTAAACGTTTCTTCCCCCATCCGCAACGTCTGCTCTGCAAAATAAATATTGTCAGAGTTGACCAACGCTGTTCGTAAATTGACTGGACTCGCTTCTTTTACCCGGGTCACAAAATAGTCGCCCCAAGAAGCATCCTTCTGCCATTTCAATCCATTGATCGCTATCTCTTCTTCCGGCTTAAGTGTCCCGGCATCTAAACCAATACCACCTGTGATCGTCTTAAAGGTCGAGCCTGGTGCGTAACCTGTGGCAAATCTTGCTGTAAATGGTAAATTTTCATTATTAGCATACGCATCATATTCTGTTTGAGAAATGCCATTTGCAAGCTTGTTCGGATCAAAAGAAGGTGAGCTGACAGTCGCTAATAGATCCCCTTGTCTCGGATCCATCACAACAGCACTGCCTGGACGATTCGCAAAAATAGCATAGCCTTGTGACTGTGCATTCTTATCGATCGTCAATTGAATTTTTTGGCCATCTTTTTTCTCTACTTTTTGGAGAACACTTTTTTCCTGTCCATTTTCATCAGTGATCGTGATACTTCCACCATCTTGTCCTCGTAATTCTTTATCAAAGGCTTGTTCTAGCCCAACTTTACCAACGACACCAGTACTGCTTAGTGAAGGATCTTTTTCAATATCTTCTGCTGTCACTGTTCCAACGTAGCCGATCAATTGTGCAGCTGCTTCTTTTAGTGGATAGTATCGGACAATTTTGTCTTGTGAAGCCGCGCCTTGTGGTAAATCTGTAATTGGATCAAAAGATACATTGATCGGCACGAATGAATCATCTTGGACCCAAGCTTGCTTCAAGTGTTGTTCAATTTCATCTACAGGAACATTGAACTGATCACTGAAAGCTTTGATGTTTGCTGTTTTTGCGTCTCCTTCTCCAAGTTTACCTGGAACGATACCAACCTGATCAAAGGCTTGATTTACCGCAAGTCCTTCTCCGTTACGATCAACGATTTCTCCGCGTGCTGCTGTATCTACGCCAATCGAGACTTTATCTTGACCGGACATCTTCGGAAAAATCAAGCTGGGCTGCCAATTGATTTTATAGTCCTCTTTTTCTTTATCGATCGTCGTTTTATAGGATAAATTCTTTAAATTACCCAACGGCGTAGTCATCTCTAGTTGATAACTGAATGTGAACTTGTCGCTATTTTCTTTTTCAACTTTTACCTGTTTACTCTTGATTCCTTGTGCCTGGATTCCAGTAAAGATTGCTTCGTATTTTTCGACTAATTGATTCTTATCATAGCCATTTTCTTTGATCGACTCTTCACTCAATACAGCAGGAAGTTGATCAAACTCTTGTTTGGATAAATGCTTTAAAAAAGTTTGCGCTGTTTTCTCCGCTTGTTTTATTTCTTGTTTAGTTTGCCATGCACTATAGGCAAAAAATCCGCCGACTAGAGCGGCTACAACTATTACTCCGCTAATCGCTAGAACTACCGGTCTTTTTGATTTCTTTTGTGTTCTTCTTTCCACTAGTAATTCCCCCATCTTTTCCATTTTGTAATGTCTTCTTTATTATACCTCATTCTTATCATTTATTCGTTATAAAAAGAGGAAGCTTAGTAAAAAATCAATGAGCTTATCAGACCTTAGCTGTATTTTTACCTTCTTCGTTTATGGTATACTATTTTTACGTACAACTTTTATCAAGGAGGAATTCGGAATGGGAATTATTAAAGCAGCAACAAGTGCGATCGGCGGAGGTTTAGCGGATCAATGGATCGAAGTCATTGAACCTGCTGATATGGGTGATACAACCGTTATGACCAAAGGAATTTTTGTTCGTAAAAATGATAAGCGCGGCTCTAACCGTAAAGGAACAGAGGATGTTTTGACGGATGGTTCTGTGATACATGTGTACCCAAATACGATGATGATTTTAGTCGATGGCGGTAAAATCATTGATTATACTGCTGAAGAAGGTTACTACACAGTCAAAAATGACTCTGCTCCTTCGGCATTCAATGGTTCATTAAAAGCCGCAATTTCAGAGAGTTTTGACCGTTTTAAATTCGGTGGTGTAACTCCTCAAAAACAACAAGTCTTTTACATTAATCTACAAGAAATCAAAGGAATCAAATTTGGGACTTCTTCTCCTCTTAATTACTTTGATAATTTTTATAATGCAGAATTGTTTTTACGAGCGCATGGGAATTATTCAATCAAGATTACAGACCCATTACTATTTTTCTCAAATGCGATTCCTCGAAATAAAAGCCAAGTAGATATTAATGATATCAACGAACAATATTTAGCAGAATTTTTAACAGCTCTTCAATCTGCAATCAATAAAATGTCGGCAGACGGCGAGCGCATTTCTTATGTACCATCAAAAAGTTTAGAACTAAGCAAATATATGGCACAAGCCTTAGATGATGAATGGCGTGAACTTCGTGGAATGGAGATCGTTTCTGTTGCGGTTGCCAGCATTTCGTACACAGATGATTCGACAAAATTGATCAATATGCGTAATCAAGGGGCGATGTTAAGTGATCCAAGTGTTCGCGAAGGCTATGTCCAAGGATCGATGGCCCGCGGAATGGAAGCAGCCGGAAGCAATGAAGGTGGCGCTATGAACGGGTTCATGGGCGTCGGTATGGGTATGAATACTAGCGGAAATTATTTTGCTCAAGCTTCCCAAACCAATCAACAGCAAATGCAAGAAAAACAAAACCAGCAAAACGCACAGGGATCGACTGATACCTGGACTTGTCCTCAATGCGGAACAGAAAATTCAGGGAAATTCTGCTCCAACTGCGGGACTCCGAAACCAACCAATGAAAAACCAAAATTGGAAATGAAATGCAGCGAATGTAGTGAAATCGTTGATTTATCTAACGGTATTCCTAAGTTCTGCCCACATTGCGGCAAACCTTTTCAAGGAATTCCATTATAAAACATAACAGAGAAAATCTGAGTGCGGGACAAAACTAAAAAAATAGTTTTGTTTCGCACTCTAAAACTAAACAAACCTATTTAGCAATCTAAACTAAAACAGATTGCCAAATAAGAAAGGAAACATTATGACGGACACTTTTACACACAAATGCCCCAATTGCGGTGGTCCTTTATTATTCGATCCTAAAGACCAAAAATTTCATTGTGAGTATTGCTTGAATGTTTATACTGAAACGGAAGTCACTGCGTATGAACAGTCTCAACACGAAGCACATCTGGAAGGGTCATCCGCTGAGGAAGAATTGACTTATACCGCAGATGCACAGGCTGATCAAATGAATTCTGATAAAGCAGATGCGTTTGATAAAACTTCTGATAGTAATAAGGCCGATATGGAATTATTCAACTGCCCTAGCTGCGGTGCACAAATCGTTACAGAAGCAACGACAGCTGCTACCTATTGCTACTATTGCCACAACCCCGTTGTTTTATCTGGGCGTTTAAGCGGGACCTTTTTGCCGGAGAAAGTCTTACCTTTTGCGATTGAAAAAGAAGAAGCTGTCGAAACGTTTTTAGCCTGGACCAAGAAAAAATGGTTTATCCCTAAAGATTTCTTCAATAAAGAGCAAATCGATAAATTGACTGGGGTTTATTTCCCTTATTGGGTGGTTGATGCCGATATCGATGGTCAAATGAACGCTATGGGTACAACCTTACGGGTTTGGCGCGTCGGAGATCTAGAATATACTGAAACAAAACAATTCGACGTTACACGACAAGGGAAAATGTCATTTAAAGAACTGATCAAAAATGCCTTATCTAAAAACACTCAGCAAAAAATGGTTGAAGCAGTCCAACCTTTTCCGATCGAAAAAGCAATCTCTTTCAAAAGCCAATATTTAGCTGGTTTTCAAGCAGAAAAACGAGATATAGAATATGAAGCAATTCAACAAGCCGTTCAAAACGAGCTCAAGGATTATTCTGAATCCCTCTTGCGGGACACAGCAGCTGGCTATACCTCTTTGACAAAATTGCGAACAGATATTTCTTTAGTGGATGAAAAAAATCATTATATGCAGTTGCCTATTTGGTTAGTGACCTATCGAAGCAATGAACAATCAAAGAAAGTTTACTACTTTGCAATGAATGGCCAAACAGGAAAAGTTAGCGGAATTCTTCCAGTCAGCTATAAGCGTTTAGGGCTTTTCACTTTCGGACTATTTTCTATCTTGTTAGCACTCTTTTTGATCGGAGGCTGGTTTATATGATGAAAAAAATGACTATGTGGCTATTTACAGGTCTTATTCTTCTCTTTGGCTTTAGCATAAAAAGTCATGCTGCAGAAAATTCGATCGATGATCAAGCTGGACTTTTTACCAGTGAACAGATCGAACAATTAAATGAAAAGATTGCGCCAATTGAAGCAAAAACCAAAGCACACATTTTTATCCTTACTAATACCGACAATGAAATTGATTCTACTCGATTTGCAGATTATTATATGCTTGACCGGATTGGCAAAGATCAAAATGGCGTCACTTTTTATATTGACATGAATCAACGAAAATCAGTGATTTCTACCTCAGGCAATATGATCGATTATCTGACGGACAAACGAAACGACCAAATGCAGGATAATATAGGTCCTAGTTTGTCAAATGGAAATTATTTTGAAGCGGCACAAACATTTCTTGATGATACTAGCAGCTTTTTCGAGCAAGGGGTTCCTGGCGGCCATTATCGTGTAGATACAGAAACTGGTAAAGTCACTCGTTACAAGGTATTAACAACGACTGAAATCTTGATTGCTTTGATTGCCTCCGTTATTTTAAGCGGCATCTTTTTCGCAATCAGTGTTTCAAAATACCAGCTGAAGTTTGGCACTTATTCTTATCCTTTTAGAGAAAAAGCCACGTTAAGCTTAACAAGTAAAAATGATCGACTGATCAATTCCTTCGTTACTACACGGCGGATTCCTAGAAACAATTCAAATGGCAGTGGCTCTGGTGGTGGCGGAAGCAGCACGCACTCTACAGGCGGCGGTACTTTTGGCGGCAGTAGCCGAGGGTTTTAATCGAATAAGTTCTTAGATTTATATCATTTTTTTAGCATTAGAGGTGATCCTTCTTTTATTTTTTGAGGGATCATTCTCTTTTTTTATCCTAAAGTCATCTTGTTATTTCTTCTTTTTCAAGGTAGTATAGAGTTAATTGATTTATGCTGGATAATTATTGACAGCTAGTCTAAAAATGAGAAAAGTGAGGATATTGGTAGTGAAAAAAATTTTAGGTTTCGGCATATTGACTTTATGCGGCTTGACTTTAGTTGCATGTAGCGGCAACGATGACACAACAAAAAAAAGCAGTGCAGATTCTTCTACATCCCAAAAAAAAGAAGCAAGCACATATTTTAAGGATGACACGTTAAAAATTGATATGGCTACAGTCAAAATCCTTTCTACTGAGGTGTTACCTGCTGATTCAACACTTTATAGAGAAAAACCACAATTAGCGCTGACTTATGAAGTAACAAATGACAGTAAAGAGCCACTTTCTGCTTCTACTGTTTGGATAGCTTGTATGGAATTGACACAAGAAGGCGAAAATACGATCAATCGACTGAATGTTGGTATGACTCCACAAGATGAACGGTTTGCAGAATATACAGAACATCAATCAGATGATATCAAGCCCGGCGGTACAGTCAAAGCAATTATTTCTTATGATTTAGATGATACTGAAACACCTGTTATGTTAAAAGCAACGCAGGGAATGGCAGGAAAAGAGCTTGGCGAGAAGAAAATCGAATTGAAGTAAAGCAAAAGAGCAGTTTGCCGGATATTCGGTCCACTGCTCTTTTTTAATTTATTCAACTAAAAAGTCACTGTCTAACAGAAATCAGCAATCCTGACTCCTCTATTCTTTCACTGGTACCAGTAGTTGACTTGTTCCAATTGCATTGGCTTGTGCCGTCACATGAACCTCGATAGTCTCCCCAGAATAATCGATCATTCCGACTGCTTCAGCATAGTTTTTATTGGTCGATAAATCTTCAAAACGAAAAGTTGTACTATTGATATATTGAATATTTCGCCACTTTATATCATTCACTTTAAATTCTGGTGCTTCTGGTGACGTTTCTAAAATGGTAGCAAAACTATTCTCTTGTGAAATCTGAATCGCTAATTTAAGCCCCTTAAATGTATCATCTTGTCTCACCCAAACACGATTCAAGAATGCCTCAAATTTATTTTTCTCATTTGCAGAAAGTGTCTTTCCAATAAACTCTGCAAGCTTTTTTAAACTATTTTTTTCTTCTTTATCCAAAAGAGTAGCTAATTTCTCTAAACTATAAAAGTTATTGATATCCGACTCCTTGACCTTCTCATTGATTCGTTCTTCGATCACTTTGGTTAGTTTTTCCATCTTCTCTTCATTTAGTATATTTTGAGCCGCCTGTAATTGCTCATACGTTTCATCTGCGTCATTGTTCATTAGTCGCGTTGAAATTTCCGGCAAATATAATTCATAATAACTTATTTGCTTGATTGCCTCAGCTTCTTTTGTTTCGATCCCTTCAAGTGAGTCAACAGCCGCTCTATAGTCTTTTTTCTTTAAATTCACTTGAGCATTTGAAAGTTGATAAACGTCTTTTACTTTATCATCCAGTTTTTTGTCAGCAAGCAAGTCAACTACCTTTTGATAGTGCTTTTTTTCAAAAGCCAACTGAGCTTTTGAGAATAAATAGATACGTTCACTTTGCTCAGACTTCTCCTTGTTTTCCCCTAACAACGTAACGACTTCTTGATAATCCCCTTCTTTATAAGCCGTTTTTGCTTTTTCTTCTTTATTTGTACAACCAGATACTACAGCCAAAAGAACAACAATTACAATAGTCTTAACAACCCTTTTTTTCATACTCCACTCCCCTCCCTTTATAACAACATAATTATATACTACTAAAATCCCACCTGACAATCTCTCCCAAATCAAACCAAGATCATTCCACTAAAACAAAAGAATAGCACATCTAATTTAGATTCACTTGAATTCTAGTTAGATGTGCTCGTTTTTTATAAATAAAAAAAAGCCTTCTCGGCTTCAATAACTAATCCTATTCAATCAGACACATGGCGGCACTCACTTAGTGCTGCTTCCTTCCGGATCTGACACGCTTCGTAAGCCCACCATTGTCCTAGCCTTTCGGCAAGATTTAGTATACCGCATTTTCGATTGCTTGGCTAGTCTTTCTTTTGTTTTTTTAAAAGTTTCTTTTTCTCACGTAATTTACGAAAAAAATTAGTCAATAACATGCCACATTCTTCTTCTAAAATGCCGGACTCTACGTAAGCAACATGATTGAAACGATCATCGTCCAATAGATTCATCAATGTCCCAGCAGTCCCGCCCTTTGGATCTTTAGCGCCATAATAGACTTCTTCCACGCGTGAAAGAAGCATTGCACCGCTGCACATTGGACACGGTTCTAATGTAACAAAAAGCTGCGCACGCTCCAAGCGCCAGTTCTGGATATTCTTACATGCTTCTTTGATTGCAAACATTTCTGCATGAGCGGTTGCATCTAAACTCTCTTCTCGAAGATTATGTCCTCGCCCAACAATTTCACCATCGATCACAACAACAGCACCGATTGGTACTTCATTGAGCATTTCTGCTTTCTTTGCTTCCTTGATGGCTTCAAGCATAAATTGTTCTTTTACTTCTGTTGTTAAACGACTTGTCTTTTCATTCAAGCGATTTCCACCTCTCACTAACTAGAATAATTAAACGATTACCCCTTATTCATGGTACAATAAACAAGTGAGGTGTGTCTATGACAATCGAGGAATTAATAAATTTATACCCTGAAGGAAAGCTTCAAAAAGAAAAAGCAAACGACAACATGTTTTCATTGCCGATCAATGGCAACTATTTTGTCATTTCTAAAGACATATTAAGTGAAAAAGAGTTCTATTTACTACAAAAATTATTTTTACCAAGCACTTTTGCTATAGACTTACAAAAGCATCCTTGGTTTGACTATCTGTTTAATCAGGCGGATGTTGAAGTCGACGGATCCTTTCGAATCATACAATTTCAGCTCAAAAAGCCGAAAGCTTTTTTACAGAAAGAATGGGAGCAAAGCATGAAAGAAATTTTTCCAGCTTTTGTAGATTTCTTTTTCACTGATGAAAGTAACGGACTTTTGATTGAGCAATACACAAAAAAGCATTATCAGTTGACTGATATTCAAAGTATTTTCTTAACTCTTGACGCTGATTTTGACTCTTCTACCAAAGCATTTGTAGGAAACTTTTATCCAGCTGACGATCATCTACCTGCCTTATTTCATGAAGAACAGCAAATTTTCTTAGAGGAATTCAATAATTTGAAAGCACAATCCGTTTTTTCTTTAAGTGATGTAGCTATACACCATTATACTAAACAGAGTATGAAAGACAGCCGAATAATCCAAGCCTATTCAAAACAGCTTGTTTTTAGTTCTGAATTCAAACAAATCATTTTATCTCTTTGGCACCATCAGGGAAACATTAGCTCTACCGCTAAAGATTTATATATGCATCGGAATACGTTACACTATCGTATCGAAAAATTTTATGAGCAAAGTGGTCTATCCTTAAAAAAAATGGATGATCTTGTCTTTTGTTATTTACTTATTACAAAATAAAAGAGTGCAAAACAAAACTAAAAATCAGTTTTGTTTTGCACTCTAAACTCGATTAAACGGTAAGACAAAAGTAATTTTTTCGATCAAATTACATTAATTCATCAATAAAACTAAATAAACGATCTTTGACGTTTTCAGTACTACCTTTTAGAGACTCTCCATATGAAGAAATCTTTTTTCCTCCGTCTTTAACTTTTCCTAAAATATCCAACATAGAATCCAATTCATCATCAGATAATTTATCGACGATACTTAATAATTTTTCATTGCCGCCAAATTTATCATTCACAAATTTTTTAGCTTTGCAGCGATTCGTTACATGGTAGACTTTTTTTGCAATTTTTTCTGAAGCAATCACTGCTACAGATACACTAGCCACTGCTGCAATACTTAATCCAATACTGATTTTTGTTGATGTTTTCATCTCGTTCAGCTCCTTCTTACTCTCTATTATCATGATAACACACTCTTAAAAATTGAGGTAATAAAAAAGCAGGATCAATTTCGCCGATTGTTTCCACCGAATAAAATGATCAGGCGAAGTAATTGTAAAAATGTTGCTAGTGCTGCTGCTACGTATGTTAAAGCTGCTGCAAACAAAACCTTTCTAGCCATTGGAACTTCTTCTTCTGTTAGAATATTGCCGTCAGATAAAATTTTTAGTGCACGCCTTGAAGCGTTGAATTCCACTGGAAGCGTTACTAATTGAAAAAGCAATGCCAAAGAGAACGCCAGTATACCAATATTGATCAACGTTTGATTCCAGCTAAACAGCACACCGATCAATATGATCGGAAATGACAACGATGAGCCAATATTCGCTACTGGAACGATTGCCGCACGAATTTTTAAAGGACTATAGCCTGTATGATCTTGAACCGCATGACCGCATTCATGTGCAGCAACACCAATTGCCGCAACAGACATCGATTGGGCGGTCGCTTCTGATAAGCTAAGCATTTTATTGCCTGAGTTATAGTTATCAGTCAAATTTCCTGAGATCTGTTGGACCCCGACATCGTTGATATGTTCTTCTTGTAAAATATATTGAGCCGCTTTGGTTCCTGTAATATTATTTCGACTCTGAATTTTGTCGTATTTTCGAAATGTGCTATTTACATATGCGGACGCAGCCATTGAAATCAAAAGGCCTACGATGACCAAAATATATGTCGGATCAAAAATTGCATAAAATGGTACCATTTTTTATTCCCCCTATTCTTTTCTCCATTGTATCATGTCTTTCTTAAAAAAGTGTATCCAGAACTTGACGATTTTATGAAGGCTGAACGAGATTCCTCTAACAAAACTGTCACATTTTTTTAAGTCATTTCAATGGATTCCTTTGCCAAAAACAGGCATACTACCATTAAGAGGTGAAGAGAATGAAAAAACTATTACTTTTTATCCTACCATTCTTATTACTAACAAGTGCTGCTTGGTTTGGATATAATTACTATTATGGCGGAAAAGCTTATTATACTCAGGTTGGAGCGCCGACAGAAATAAAAGACGGAAAGTTCTCAACTGGCGAAAAATATACTCAATATGATTATACGCAAGATGCCTATGATAAAAATGGTGAAAAAAGCGTGCAAAAGATGAGTGAGATCAGAGATAACCCCCTACGTATCAACGCTTATCTAAAATTAAAAGTCAATGCCAGAAAAGGCGTGATCAGCTGGGAAGAAGTCAAAGAAAACGAAGTTCCCCCAAAAGCTTTAGCTCATATGAGCGAATAAAAAAAGAACATGTTTAAAAAGCGCACAAGCAAAATCGCTGTGCGCTTTTTTCATATTCACTGCTCTTACAATTGATTACTGATTTTTTCAATATTCTTTAACACAATAGACACAGTCCCGTCAGGGTTATTTACAAATTCGATCAAGTCTCCATTACGATACACATCGATTGGGACGATCAATTCGATGCCGTTACTCATTTTTAGTTTTTGCTTCCCGAATTTCTTCTCGGAAATTTCTCTAGCTTCTCTTACCGGAGGTGTTTTGTCAACAAATTTTGATTCATTGACTTCTTCTTGATAAGCCATGCGAGCTGAAATATTTTCTTTAAAGACTAACTCTGCGACTTGTTCATTATCGATCGTGCCAGTCTCTTCGATACTTTCATAAACAGCTTCTTTCACAGAAGCAATCAATTCAAACTCGTCTTCATTGAATTTTTTACCAATTCGCTTCACTGCTTTTTTGATTTCCTTCATATTTTCTTCTATAGAAGGAGCAGGTTCTGATTCAATAACCTTTTCAGAGAAATACCAAGCTTTTTCACCTGAAAATTCATAGCGTTTTTCAAGCAGTTCGTAGGCCAGTGAGTCAAGATTAACGGTCATACCCTCATCTGGTTTTTGCGATTTTGAAGGTAAGATCGCCCGATTGATGATCAATTTATTATAAACAGCATCCTCTTCATAATCTACATAATGTGTGTAGCTCTCTTTATAATTCAATTTGATCATAGCCAGATGCATGACTGTATCCAACTCATATAACACAAATAATACATCCGCACTTGGTGCATCTTCACTGCCCGAATAAACATCGTACCAATGCTGGGCCAGATCCTGACTCTTTTGAATAAAATCATTGGGTATCCCGCGCATCTTTTCAACAAACATACTCTCTTGTGCTAAAGTCCCTGTTTTTGTTTGTGCTGTGGAAAGTTTTGTGATCTTACTCGTTAAATAAACCCGAATATATTCCGTCGTTAAATCCAATTCTTTTTGTGAAAAAACTGGCGTTCCTGTCTCACGATCGATAATATGCAGGATCGCACTTTTTAAATAAATATCCATCTATCCTTCTCCCTTTTCTTAAACCTTATTTAGTCTACCTGAAAGAACGAAAAAAGCCAACTATTTTCTAGAAAATATCCTCTGTATTAATGCAAAAAGCCACGAACCGATGGCTCGCGACTTAACAAATATTTTTTTGAACGAAACTACTTTCTACGCATTTTCTTCAACATATAACTTGCCCGTTGCTTCATCTACAGGATCAAGCTTGTTAAAGATTCCTTTTGTTCTAAAGATGTAAGTTAAAATAAATGGTACAACGACTGCGATCACCATCGCACCGAAGAAGACCAAATAATATTGCGGTACGATCGACAAGATTCCAGGAAGCCCGCCAACACCAATACTGATCGCTTTTACATCGAACAATGTTGAGAATAATCCTGCACAAGCTGAACCGATCATGCCAGCGACAAAAGGATACACATACTTCAAGTTGATCCCAAACATTGCTGGTTCAGTAACGCCTAAATAACATGAGATCATAGCTGGAATCGATACTTGTTCTTCTTCCTTGTTCCCTTTGTGCATAAAAATCACAGCAAGTACTGCTGAACCTTGGGCAATGTTCGAAAGTGCGATCATCGGCCACAAATTAGTGGCATGGAAATCAGCAATCAATTGCAGATCGATCGCATTCGTCATATGATGTAGACCAGTGATAACTAAAGGCGCATACAAGAATCCAAACAACGCACCAAACAACCAGTTTACTGAAGAAGTTAATCCAGCATTTACCACATCAGAAACCCAGCTGCCAATTGCCCAACCAACTGGACCTAAAACTAAGTGAGCAGCTAATACAGTCGGTACTAAAGCGAACAATGGAACAAAAATCATGGACACCGCCTGAGGAATAATTTTTCTGAAAAAGATTTCCAAATAGGCTAATAGGAACCCTGCCAGCATTGCAGGAATCACTTGTGCCTGATAACCGATCATATTCACATGAGCAAAACCAAAGTCCCAAAAAGGCACATCTGCTGCTGCTGTCGTTGCAACCGCATAGGCATTTAATAGTTGCGGTGAAACTAATGTTATCCCTAATACGATACCCAGAATTTGAGTAGTACCCATCTTTTTCGTAATACTCCAAGTAATACCAACAGGTAAGAATTGGAAAATTGCTTCACCGATCAACCATAGAAATGAATTCACACCGCTCCAAAATTGCGAAACTTCAACAATCTTTTGTCCATCTAAAAAGCCAAATGGAATTCCTTCCAAGACATTACGGAAGCCTAAGATCAACCCACCGATTACCAACGCTGGAATCAATGGCGTGAAAATTTCTGCCAACACAGAAATTGCCCGCTGTACCGGATTTAGATTTTGTTTTGCCGCTGCTTTCCCTTGTTCTTTGGAAACGCCTTCAAGTCCTGAAACAGAAGAAAAATCATTATAAAATTGCGCTACCTCATTACCAATAATAACTTGAAATTGTCCAGCATTCGTAAATGTTCCTTTAACTGAAGGGATTTTCTCGATTGCCGCGGTGTCAGCTTTAGCTGCATCATTCAATACAAAGCGCATCCGAGTTGCACAGTGTGAAACCGCTGCAATATTTTCTTTGCCTCCAACATCTTCTAACAGTCTTTTTGCATCTTCTTGAAATTTACCCATTTCTTTGCTCCTTTCCGTTAACTTGTATGTACAAGTTCCCTGTATTTGTATAATACTGTATTATTTAATTTTTTACAAGCGTTTTCTTTTTAAAAAACAAAAAAAATTCTTTCTACCTACTTATACGTATTATTGCGTTTACTAAGTTCTCTATTTTAGATTTTTCAAATCACTGGAAATTATTTCAGAAAATGATACACTTGGGTTTATCAAATACAAAAATAAACTGCCGTAACCTGCAGTTTAATCGAGGAAAAAAATGAAAAAAAAAACGATTGCTATTAAACTAAAAAAACGTTTATCTGCTGTACAAGTTCTTGCTTTAGGATTCGTTCTTCTAATTTTTATAGGCGGGGCTCTACTTACCTTACCAGTCTTCTCTCGAAGTGGTACGCCTACACCGTTTATTGATGCTTTATTTACTGCTGTTTCAGCTGTTTGCGTTACGGGACTGACAACGTTGAATACCGCACTTCATTGGAACGCATACGGACAGTTGATCATCATGCTGCTGATTGAAATCGGAGGGCTAGGCTTTATGACGATGCCTGTACTTCTATATTTTATCCTCCGAAAAAAAATTACACTAAGTACACGTATTTTATTACGCGAAGCGCTTAATTTAGATGATATGTCCGGTGCTTTTCGTTTAATGATTTATGTTGTCAAATTAGCAGCTATTATTCAACTGACGGGAGCTATACTACTTTCCATTCAGTTTGTTCCTGAATTTGGCTGGCGAAAAGGGCTCTTTTTCGGTCTTTTCCATTCTATTTCAAGTTTTTGCAATGCCGGTTTTGATTTGCTTGGAGATAGTTTGACCCCTTATCAAAATAATCCATTTGTTTTATTGGTTGTTGGCGCGTTGATCATTTCTGGCGGCTTAGGATTCATCGTCTGGCAAGATTTACTAAGAGTCAAAAAGAAGCAAAAATTTTCTCTGCATACTAAAATTGCCCTAATCACTACTGTTTCTTTACTTATTGGTGGCTTTATCATCTTTTTCTTAACCGAAAAAAATGCCAGTCAATTAACAGATGGAACAACTTTTTTTGATCGTTTGATCAATACCTTCTTCATGTCAGTCACTCCCAGAACTGCTGGCTATTACTCGATCGATTATATGAAAATGACAAATGCCGGCCTGATCACAACTATTTTTTTAATGTATATTGGAGGAACTTCAGGATCGACCGCCGGCGGACTGAAAACAACGACCTTCGCAGTTTTGGTAATTCAGATCGTCTCTATCTTCAAGGGACGAACGAGAGCTGAATTTATGGGACGAACGATTCGTAATAGTACCGTTTTCCGTGCGTTGACTCTATTTTTTATTACCTTGACCTTGTGCGTATTATCTATCATGCTTTTATCTATTACGGAAAATATCCCTGAATCCTCCGGCATTGAGTACATTGCTTTTGAAGTATTTTCTGCCTTTGGCACGGTTGGTTTAACAATGGGACTTACACCTGAATTAACTTTCATCGGCAAGATCATTATCATGTTATTGATGTACATTGGTCGGGTAGGTATCTACACTGTTGGCTTTTCTTTATTGACAAGAGGTCAAAAGCAACAAGCCAAATATAAATATCCAGATGAAAGTGTTATGATTGGATAAATAAAAAGAAAACATAAAATATCGCTATTTTATGTTTTCTTTTGCAATTATAATTGCTTTTTTACTGAAATAAAAAATCCCACCTTCTAATGAAGATGGGAAAAGGAGTTTTACTCTTGCGAGTAAAATGAAAAAATAAAAAGGGTTGTTGTTGGTATACTGGTATATTACTATCTTTTTTTATTATTAGCAACTAATAACCCTCAAGAAATAATCTATTTCAAATTAAATTTCAAAAATAATAACAATTTAACATTTATTAAAGATAATAAACTGTTATTCTATCATTTAAAATAAAAAATCCCACCTTCTAATGAAGATGGGAAAAAGGAGTTTTACTCTTGCGAGTAAAATGAAAAAATAAAAAGGGTTGTTGTTGGTATATTTGTATATTACTAGCCGATTTCATTTTTTGCAACTAATAACCCTCATTTATTTTAATTTTTTTAAGGCGGTTTATATATCTATGAGACATCTCTCAACCTTTTGAGTTCAAACGTAACTGGTGCTAACAATAGCACTGCCTTCAACTAAAAAGGCATGAATATGTCTTTATTATTGAACATCTTAGTATGCTTTTACCGTCAATATGAGTTTACTTTAAAGGATATTTATCAAAAATATTTTCTTTTCCTTGTTTTATTGCTAAATAATCTATAATAATGTCTTTATACCAGCTAGTATTCATTGCTTCATTTTCATTACTATAACTAACAATGTATTCATCCCAACTTTCATAATACTCTTGAGCTAATTTGTAAAGTATATCTAAATATGCCCAAGCATATTGTTCTGTGATGAGATCAAGCGTGAAGCAAACACGAATGATATATCCTAATCGTTCTAAATCGAATGCACCTGAATCTCTGATTGTTTCAGAAGCAGCCATTAATTTTTGAACATCACTCTCTTGTTTACGAGCTGCTTTTTGTATTTCCTTTTGAACCTTACCTTTTGTATCTAAAGATACGACCGCAGTATAACTGTTTTCACTGATCCAGTTTTCAATCAACACTTTAGCATTCTCACCCGTTGAAATTCCAAACATCGGTAACCAGTACTTAATAATATTCTTCTTGTATTTTTCTGGAAAATATAGTTTCAAATAATTTGGTTTAAATGCTCTTTTAGCTTCAGCAAACTGGGTAACAGCTGCACCTATACAAAGTACTTTTTCTTTTTCCGGTGGAAAATCATTGAACTCAATAATTTCTGTTGGTACTTCCGTTTTCTTTTTAAACCACATAGATTTTCTCCTTTATTTTCTAAAAGTATAAAACATTTTTTCTTTTATTTTGCTCTACTAGCCGCGTGGAAAAAGACTTAGAAAATAATGTTTACAAACTGTCTTAATGTGTAAAGTAATAAAACAGCTCACTCGTATTTTCTCCTTATCTTTTAGTATAGAAAATACGATCGAGAGCAATCGCTGTTAATAAAAATGTTTTATGATCCTGCGTATCATCTACTTCAATATGGTATTCATCTCCGCCCAACGTCAATTTTCTTTTGTCAATATCACAAATAACTTTTTCTTCTAATTTAAACTGATGGCTTCCTGTCATACCATACCCTAAGCTTAGATCACCGATCACTGAATCGATCACAAATTTATAGCTGAAAATATTTAACGAACGAGCAATAGACAGAATCGATTCACCGTCGACTGAAATGTGATATTTCTTGAAATTGTATCTTAAGAATGAACCAATCATACTCAACGCATTGACATTTGTTTTACACATAGCCAATGTTTCTCCATTCAGATCTGTAATTTCAAAACTTTCTCGTCCTAAAAAACTCCCTTTTACTTTATATAACGGATTTCCTGATGCATCTAAAATTTCATAACTAGGTTTTAAAGCAATCAGCTTTTGTTTCACAATATATTTCATATGATATCCCCTTATTATTTTTCCTTCTTATTTTTACTGATTTTCTGTTATTTTCTTGATGGACATTTCCAACTCGTTCAGTAGAGCATACTCATCATCAAATGTACGAACAATTAATGGTGTTTCTTCATTCTTAAGTTTGTAAACTTCATAATAGAGCATCTCTTCCCCTGATTCCAAACTATCTCTATTGATTGCTTTTGGATCGAGTAATTCATTATCCCATGGAATAAATGTTGGTTCTAACACTTCATCATTTTGGCTAAATTGAAAATACGTTTTAAGTGGCGAGATCGCAGCATGCTGCTTCTTATTTTTGAAATTATAATAGACGATCATATTGGCTTCATTGAATGAATCTAAAAAGTGATCAGTTCCAGTAAATTCGATCTTATACATTTGCGTCTCGATGATTTGCTTTGTTGTTACTTTCTTTTTAGAGTGTACTACTTTTTGAATTGTTTGTGCTTGGATATCAAGTAAATCTAGCCGCTCATTTTTGTAGCTAGTATATAGATAACCGATCGGCAGTCCATCTACTTTCAGTATTTCTCCATCTTTTGGCCATTGCTCTTTTTTAATATTAGATAAGTCTAAATAGATCGGTATTTTTTGATTGCGCATGAGAAATACAGGTATATACCAGACTCCATTTAGCGTTGTATCTTTCGAGTTCATTTGGTAAGGTTCACCTTGTGCTCTTACAACAAATGATATCTTTTGATTAAACAAATCAGACCTCTTGATCTGCTTAGGAAAACTCACCAAATTTGATAATTCTCCATAAAGTTGCTCCTGAACTGTAGATGAATTCTGCATAACTTTTGGCTTTTCGTCATATTGTGTGCGATTGATAGTTGTTGTGCATGCAGTGATACTAAGTAGTTCCAATGAGAGAAAGAAAGTGAGCAACCACTTATTTTTCACAAAATTGTCTCCTTTTTTATTTTTGATATAGATATGTCAATTCTAGAATTTTTATGAAAGTACTTTTTTAAACCTACATCTTGTAGTTATAATATCATGCACTTTTCTAATTTGTCAATAGTCGTGGTATAATTGAGTTATTCGTCTTATTCAAAAATAAAGTAAGATAGACTAAATAAAAAGGAGCGCTTGTATGGCACCAAAAATATCTGACTCAGAATTAGAGATTCTACGAATTATCTGGGCTCACGATGGACAAATGATGTTTTCCGATATCGTTGAAGAGTTGCACAAAAAAGAATTTAAGTGGAAAAACAATACGATTCTGACTTTCTTAGCTCGTTTGACAGAAAAAAATGTTTTAGCTGTTCAAAAAAAAGGAAGACGAAATGAATATATCGCATTGCTAAGCGAAAAAGGATACTTGGAGCAAGAAACAAAAGAGTTTGTTGGAAAAGTTTATGAGGGAGAAGTAAAAGGGTTGATTGCGACACTGGTAGAAAATGAATTGATATCCGATCAGGAAATTGAAGATTTAAAAGAATATTGGGAAAAGAATAAAGAATGACTAGTCTAAAATTATTGATGTTACTCGTTTCCCTCAGTCTTTCTGGTACTATTTTATTTGGTATTTGGACACTTTTTAGACGAATTCTGTCAAGAAAAATTTCGCATCGCATGTACTATTATCTTTTATTGATCGTATTGCTGCGCTTGATTCTTCCTATTTCTCCAGAACAAAGTTTGATTGGAAAATCCTTTTCAATCATTGAATCTTCCACTATTTATACGACTTTTTTTGGACCAAAGGATCGTAAAAATCCAGCTGTTATTGTTGGCGATAATGTTGTTATCGGTGACAACGTCGTTATGGGCAGCAAAGGTAAAAATATTGCCCCCTATATTCTATATATTTGGCTAGTGATTGGCTTTGGTTTCCTCATTCAAAAAATCACGAAATACCAAAGTTTTGTAAAATATATCAAAGCAGACTGGCACCCTGTCGATGATCCCTTGATGCTTGACACACTTAGTACCCTATGTGAGGAAAAAGGAATTTATAGACCTGTAGAGCTTTATACCTCCGCACTCATTTCATCCCCACTTTTATTAGGGATCAAAAAAAGTTATATCATATTACCGCGTGTACAATTGACTGAGGTACAGCTCTATCATATTCTTGCACACGAACTTACCCATTCTAAGAATAAGGACTTATTTTATAAGTGGTTCATGCAATTGATCATCTGTATTCATTGGTTTAATCCGGCTATGTATTTCATAGCAAAGACTTTGAATCAAGAATGCGAATATGCCTGCGATGAAGGGACTACAGGTCACTATACAAAAGAACAGCAATTTTACTATGGTACAACGTTGATCGAAATGGCTAAGATGCCGAACAAATACAATGAAAAAGTAGCTTCGGTGACCTTATATGAGAATACATATGAAATCAAAAAGCGTCTAGACGTGCTGTTAGCTACTCAAAAGAATCCACATTTCAAACGACTGACCTCTGTGTTTTCTGCTATGATTCTTGTCTTTAGTGCAATCGTTTTAGGCGCTTATACGGTCCCCAAAAAAACGATAACTACAGATAAACCAATTGAATCATCATCAACTAACGAATCTTCTGTAGATGTGGACTCGTCTAAAAGTAAACCTTTAGGACGTCCTTTTTCATAGAATAAAAAAGAAGGCCAATTGAATAGGCCTTCTTTTGGTATATTGCTAAATTCTCTTCAATAATCGTTTGTTTCTATTCAGAAATCATTTTCTCTCTGGTTTATCTGATAAATTGAGACTGAGACGGAAAGGATTTATGTCTCTGTCTGTTCACCTATGATTTGAATATCTGCATAAACTTCATTTTTAATGCCTCTCAACACAAAAGGATCACTCCCCTAAATGCCTAAATCTTACTTTCGACTTTTGGTTTGTTCTCTCTTGATTCGTTCGCTTCATTAGAATTGATATCTCTCCGATTAGTTCAGTACAGATCATTTCAATAGAATAATTATCACAGTCCATTTCCATCCTATTTACAATATCCTCTTCACTCATACCTAAAGAACCATGTTCTAGCTGCTTTAAGTAAAAGATGAATAATTGAAGCTTTGATTCTAAATGAAAACAATATAACGCAGATTGAATCGCATTCTTTTTTAAATCAGGTTTCAACAGTTTTTTCAACTCACCTCTTAAATTTAAATAATACTTCTCTAAAATTAAATACTTTTCAATATGATGTTTCTGTACAAATAAATCCAGCTCTTCTAAAATACCTTTATTATTGTTCATAAACGCTCTCCTCGATTATCTTTATATGAGACTGCTTCGGTTAAACATTTAGTGTAAATTAATAAAAGATAGTCTCCAATTCTTTTATATTCTGACTCTCTATTTAATTGACGTAGTTTCTTTTATACATAAAAGAAAAAGAAGGAATTAACTTAAACGTTTAACTGTTCATAGTCCTTTCCTTCTTCTCATTTTTAGTCAAGATTCTTCCATTTTAGTTACTTCTAAAAAAGTTAAAATATTGATTTAATCGTCTTTTATAATTAAGTCATACTCAAATGGATCTTCACCATATTCAACAACTTTTATATATCCTTGAGCATTTTCTCCCACAGTACACTTTTCTCCACACTCAAGACAAATTGCAGTATTTCCTTCCCACTTTATTTCAGCTAGGTCGAAATATTTCTCCTCAGTAGTCACACTCTCATATGCCCAACAATACGGACATTCTTCCTCTATTAATAGTGGCTCTCCGCCATCCCTTGCTCTAATATAATTTTCAATATCGTTATTTATCATATTCATAAGATTTGGTATTACCTGATCTGGTTCATCAATCAATTCATCAACATACTCCTCAAGATCACTTGCATCTAGCATATCCTCACTTTCAGGAATATATATACCTTGATGAGCATCAAATGAGTAATCTCCATTTTTGTATTTAACAACTATTTTTTTATTTTCGTCTCCAAAATCAAATGTAAGTTCAACATAACTATTTGACCCTTTTGTATCATCAATACTTGCATCATTTAAATGAACCACAATTTTTTTACTCAAAATATAAGCATGTTTTGCTTCCAATAAGATTTGGCCCATTTTATCAAATTGTACTGAGTTATTGACAATAATTTCAGCACCATTATCGTGTAAAGCTGAAAATAACTCATCAATTTTTATATTGATAATCTCTTCGAACAGTCCTTGTATTTCTGATTCCTCTCTAACAATTACACCAGTTTCATTTTCAATTATTTCCTTTAAGATCAGTTCATTTTCATATTCACTTAGCTCAACTACTCCATCTCTAAAAATTACGTCTTCATCTGTTAAATAGTTCAAATCATCAACTTTTGATTTTTCATGTAAAAGTTCGTCTTGTATGATAGGATCTACAAAAAGTTTTGAATTTTCAATATATTTAGAGAAGGTTTTTATCTCAAGAAATAGTTCGAAATCTTTTAATAATTTATTGAATAAGCCAACAACTTTTGAATAAAAACTTAAATCGAGTAATTTAGTGTGTGCTATATGATTCCTATACTTAGTTGCTATTGCCCAATTATTTTGAAATATCCTATTCCCTCCTTCATTTCCTAACTCCTTAAAAAATTGATCTAAATGGGACATAGTATCAGTTTTTGTAAAAAGACCTGACTCAATCAAATGCTGTACTCTTTCCTCATTTGTAGAATTTTTGTCAAGGAGTAGCTGCATTATATCCAACAATTTTTCTTGAACAAAAACTACATTTGAAGTTTCAGGTGAAATAGCATATTTTTGAGGTTCAATAATTTGAATTAGTTGATCTGTCAATAAATTATATAATCGTTCATCCATAAAATTATATTCTACAATATCTTTAGCTAAAGCTCCTTTTTTTTTCTTCAGTGAATAGGGACCATCAAGACTTTCTGTCCAGTTAGGTCCTAGCTCAATAGTAAGAACTCTATCGATTACTTCTCTAAATTTATTTTCTAAATCATAAAGTAGTGAAAAAAGTTGTTCAGAAATAAGTTTTGCTTGAAAATCTTCATAAATTGAAATTCTGGAAAAAAATTTCATATTTCCCAGTTTCATCAACGATTTCATCAATTTAAACTTAAACTGTTCAAACTGAACGCTCTCTTGGCTTAATAAATTATTGAAGTCAAGAGCATCATCTGAAATTTCTAAAAAGACATCTAATGTTTTCTGAATAGTGCTGTCAATTGCAAAAACTTGTTGACTAATTTTTAATTGTCCAATTTTTTTTGGATTAGTATCATTCATCAAAAATATATCAGATTTCAACTCCCCATTATCCATGCATAGTGGAGTTATACTAAATCCTCCTTCACTTACTTCATCGTGGCAAGTATTGAAACTTAACACTTTACTTGTATTTAACGAATATTGAAATCGAACTTTTTTCATAAGTCCTCCTTAAAATTGTACTGCAAATTATAATTTTAATATTTTTGTTTTTAAATCTAGAAGCTTCCTTATTACTTTGTCTAAAATACTATTTTTGAATATTTACCACAATAGATTAGATCCTTTTAAAACAAAAGAAACTTCATCTCATAGCAAAATGAAACTTTTTCTTAGTAAAAGTTTCATTCACATACTTCGCTTATAAATTGCATATTATACATTATACCAAGTAAGAATCTAATTAGGAATAGTTTGAGATGAAATAAATATTACTGATGGAAGAAAGAAGAGATTTAATATCACAAAATTATTCAGAAAATCAGCATTAATGTTTGTGAAATAACAAAAAGTTCTGTAATTTTTGAAACGCTTATTAAGAACCCTGCTTACTAAAAATAAAAAACTACTTATGAAAAGTCTTGGAGAAGAATATTTTAAAACAAGATATAATTGAACATACATTCAAATATAGAGAAAGAAAACGCTCATTAAAAAAACTCTTAATTTATTTACAAACAAGAGCTTAATTGGTATCGATATTGGAAGTACTACTTTTAAATTAGTTAATCCTTTATAAATGAAATCTAGTTCCAAAATTTATATTGATTCACTTCCTGTTGCAAATTTACTTATAGGTTCTAAAATTCAAATCGTCCTGTTCGGTAAAGAATTGCGAGAAGTTAGCCTCTTGATACTCAGTGGTTCAAACGTTTCACAGATCAACCAAAATAAAAATAATTTATACTTTCTCTGACGATTTTAACACTATTGATGGAATAACTGGTCTATACTCTTCAGATTCAAAAATATTTGTGAATCAAGTGATAATTTTTACGTTGTAAAAAGCTATATATCAGATGATTACACAAGACTAGTTCCAAAACGGAGAGTTTACAGCGCTAATTACAAAAAAGAATCCATTTATCTCTTTTAAACAAAACAAAAAGAAAAAGCCCTTGATATCAAGGACTTTCGTACTTTGTACTTAGTTAGAAAATCTAAAAGATAATTATCTTCTAATTTCTTTGATACGAGCTGCTTTTCCGTGTAATGCACGTAGGTAATAAAGTTTCGCACGACGAACTTTACCATAACGAACTACTTCGATTTGAGCAACACGTGGTGTGTGTAATGGGAATGTACGTTCCACACCAACACCGTTAGAGATTTTACGTACTGTATAAGTTTCGCTGATACCTGTACCGCGACGGCCGATAACAACTCCTTCAAATAACTGGATACGTTCGCGTGTACCTTCGACAACTTTCGCGTGAACGCGAACAGTGTCCCCAGGACGAAACGCAGGGATATCCGTACGTAATTGTTCTTGTGTTAATTCTTGAATTAATGGATTCATTCTTTTTTCTCCTCATTCCAAACATTCTTATGGCACTGCCACAGCGGAATATCGTAATAGTTGAGCGCTTTACACTCACTGAGATAGTTTAACACAATATCTATGCTGCTGTAAAGGGATTTTTCTTGATAATCTTACTTAATCTACGGGAAGCTCATTTAAAAAGTCTTGCAGTTGATTGATTAGTTTGCCTAAATGTAGACCATCGACTAAACGATGATTGACTTGAACGGAGTATGGCAAAAGTAAGCGATCATCTCTCTTTTCAAATTTCCCCCATGTCACTTTAGGGATCGAATCATCCCGATCTAAGCTCAATTCATTGCCTAGATTTGTGAAAGAAAACCACGGCAAGCAAGAAAACTGGATCATCTCGTCTGACTGATACTTTGAATCAGGAAAGTAATTCTGCTGTTCTTCACTGACTTTTTTTGCTTTATTGACAAAGGCGTGCAGCTCTTCTTCTAGATCAAGAGTCACAATATGAAATAATTCACTGTCAGGTTTTAAATCTGTAAAACTTGGAATTAAACGATCGATCAAAAAAACTTCTTCGCCTCGTATTTTATAACGAAAATTTTCAATTTGGTTCATTATAGTCGTTGTTGCATAAATCATGCTGTAGTAAAAAGATAGCTCGTTTTGTTTCACATACTCATAAAAATGAGTCACGTCCAATTGTGTCGTCACATCATACAAAGGTGAATCTGCAGCTCTTGAAAAAAAGTCAAAATGCTCTTTCCGTTGCCATGTTTTTTGATCGATGACTGTTGCTGTTACGCCCATTTCTGTAACCTCCTGTAAAGCTACTCTATTTCATTACGAAGTTCTTGCAACCATTTTTCCTGTTGAGGTGTTAAGTCGACTTTCTCCAACATGTCGGGTCTGCGTGTCAGCGTTCGTCTTAAGGACTCTTTTTGCTGCCACTCGTCGATCAATTTATGATTACCATTTGTCAATACTTCCGGCACTTGCATCCCATTGAATTCAGCAGGACGAGTATATTGGGGATGTTCTAATAGTCCGGTTGAATGAGAGTCCGTTTGGGCTGATAATTTATTTCCTAAAACATCTGGCAATAGGCGAACCGTTGCATCGATCATCACCATCGCCCCTAACTCGCCCCCTGTCAACACATAATCACCTAAAGAAACTTCATCTGTCACTAAGGATCGAATCCGCTCGTCATAACCTTCATAATGACCGCAAATAAAGACAAGATGCTCTTCTTTAGAAAACTCTTCTGCCATTTTTTGATCGAACGGCTTTCCAGCAGGATCTAAAAGAATCACACGTTTTTTCGTTTCTGGTGACAGTTCTTCAATGCTCTGTAAGTTATCATAGATAGGCTGAACTTTTAACAGCATTCCCGCTCCGCCGCCATAAGGATAGTCATCTACAGATTGATGTTTATTATCTGAATAATCTCGAAAATTAGAGACGTTGATCTCAAGTAAGTTCTTCTCCACTGCTTTACCGATGATCGACTCACCCATCGGCCCTTCAAACATTCTTGGGAACAGTGTCAATACATCAATCTTCATCATCGATCAATCCTTCTGGGATCTCCACATGAACAATCCCTTGATCTAAATCGACCGATTTAACAACAGATTCAATATAAGGAATCAATGCATCCTTTTTCTTAGGACGCTGCACTACCCACACATCATTCGCTCCAGGTGATAAAATCTCTTTGATTTTGCCAAGTTCTTTCCCATTCTCATCGATCACAGTCAGTCCAATGATTTCATGATAATAAAATTCATCTTGGGGCAAATCTGTTAATTGTTCTTTTGATACTTTCAAAATACCGTCACGATACTTCTCTACATCATTGATCGATAAATGTCCTTCGAAGGTCACGATATCAAAATTTTTATGTTTACGGTGCGTTTTGATTGTCAGCGCAATAGGTTCTTTCTTCTCTTGAAATAGTGTTAACGTCGTCCCTTTTTTATAGCGAAGCTCTGGAAAATCCGTTTGAGAAATCACTCGTACTTCTCCTTTTAGCCCTTGGGTATTAACGATTTTTCCTACATTTAAATATTCAGTCACGTGAAGCCCTCATTTCAAATTTTTGTCCTTCTCATTTTACCATTTCCAGTGACTGAATTCTATCCACATCTATCATTCGATTCTTTTTTCTTTATCATGCATTGATGCCAGTCAATGTTCCGTAGATCAAAAATAGATTCAAGGCCGTTAAGACAATCGCAATGATCCAAGCGAGCACTTTGACCCAGACTGGGTTAGCAAATTTTCCCATGATTTTTTTATCACTAGTATATAGAGTCAATGGAATGATCGATACAGGTAAAGCGATACTTAAAAAGACTTGTGTATATAATAGTAAATCTTCAACCGCTGACTCTCTGCCGCCATAAAGAATCACACAAATGATAACAGGAACGATTGCAAGTAATCGGGTCACGACTCGACGCATCCATAGGGGCATTTTTAGATGAATGAAACCTTCCATCACGATTTGTCCGGAAAGTGTACCTGTGATGGTCGAATTTTGTCCAGAAGCAAGTAAAGCAATCGCAAATAGAATACTCAATACTGGACTGGCAATATTTCCTACGATATCAGGATTTTTTAATGCGTCAAATAGATCAACGAATTTTCCTAAATCGCTATTTGTCCCATAGAACAATGCCCCACCTAAAATCAACAATAAACAATTTACAACGAAAGCGACCGTTAACTGGATATTTGAATCCCAAATGGTAAAACGAATTGCTTTAGCCTTTTCCGCATCATCATTACGATCGAATTTTCTCGCTTGGGCGATCGAAGAATGCAAATATAGATTATGCGGCATCACTGTTGCACCAACGATTCCCAGTGCTAGAAACAGCATGGATTTATCACTTGCGATTTTAGGATCTGGAATAAATCCACGTAAAACCTCACCGATCATCGGATCGGCTAAAGCAACTTCATACGCAAAGACAAAGAAGATGACCGCAATCAAACAGGCAACGATCGCTTCAATTTTTCTAAAGCCTAATTTCGTCAATAATAGTAATAATAATACATCAAACGTTGTGATCAAAACACCGATCAGTAATGGAAATCCAAATAATAATTGCAATGCTACAGCTCCACCGATGACCTCTGCAATATCTGTTGCCATGATCGCAAGCTCTGTAATGATCCATAGAATGAAACCAGTCTTTTTACTCGTGTGTTCTCGTGTTGCTTGAGCTAAGTCACGGCCCGTTACAATTCCTAATTTTGCCGCCATACTTTGAAGAAGCATGGCAATCAAACTAGATAACAAAATGACACTCAACAAGGCATATTTGTATTCAGCACCACCCGCGATCGATGTGATCCAATTTCCCGGATCCATATACCCGACTGCAACGAGAGCCCCAGGCCCGCTATAAGCTAACAGTGTCCGCCAAAAGCTCGCATCTTTTGGTACCTCCACTGTATTATTGATCTCTTCTAGGCTAGGACCATTTGCATAATTCAATATTTTTTCTGCTTCTGTGTGTTCTTTTTTCATCTTATATCCTTCTTCCATTTATCAATCATAAGGTTCCTTTTATTATATTTTTAGGTACACCATAATTCTTAAGTTTATTATAATCCTCTCATGCATAGATGTAAACAGAATCATTCTTTTTTTTAATTAAGACTTAAGTAGGATGTTTTTTCTAACCTTTTATTTGTATAATATATTTAGTAAGTTGGTTCTTACAACTTTGTTCGTAAAAAATTAGAATTAACAATGGTAAATTACTAATAAGAATTTTATACTGTAGATAGTTACTTTTAAGGAGATGATAGAATTGAGCATCGCACTTTCACGGAAAATTATAAATTGCATTTCGATCGTTGGAATTATCGCGACAATTGCTGTGACGATTTATTTCATGCGGTTAGGTGTTTTTAAAGATGTTGACGCATTGAGAGGTTTAGTCGGTGACTCAGTCATCTTAGGACCGATCGTTTTCATGTTGATCCAGATCATTCAAGTGGTGATTCCGATCATTCCAGGTGGGATCAGTTGTGCTGCTGGTGTCTTGATCTTCGGTCCATTTGCAGGCTTTATATATAACTATGTAGGAATCGCGATTGGATCTGTCATTATTTTTCTTCTTGGTAGACAATATGGCAAGCCATTTATTTTAAGTCTAGTTAGTGATAAAACGTATAATAAGTATATTGGTTGGCTGGATAATGAAAAACGTTTTGAGCGATTATTCGCCTTAGCGATCTTCTTACCGATCGCTCCCGATGATGCGTTGTGTTTAATGGCTGGTTTGACAAAAATGTCTTTAAGAAAATTTACTTTGATCATTATTTTAGCTAAACCAGTTTCTATCTTCTTATATAGCTTAGCATTGATTTACGGCGGTACTTTTTTGAACGGTTTATTGGGCTTTTAAGCTCTAAAACTGTATAATAGAAACGATCAAGATAGAATGCAGCTTGTGTTCTATCTTCTTTTATTTTAGTGTTGTAAGGATGGATGAAATGTGACCTATTTAAAAAACAGTTTCAAAAATATGATTGATTTTTTTTCGGGAACATCAGCTTATTTCCGAGATGTTTTACTCATGCATGGATTCATGCTGTTTATTTTACTGCCTTTTTTGGCAAGCTCTACGCGATTTATTTTAAGACAAGGTCAAATCAATTATTTATCTTATGATACGATTCCGATTATTTTCGCGAAACACCCTGGCGTGTTGATCGCTTTATTGTTGATCTTGGTTTTGATTGTGATCGCAGTTTTTTTTGAATTTACCTTTTTACTTTTGAGCATCTTTTTTATTAAGAAAAAACAACCGATTTCTCTCTCAAATTTATTAAAAGGTACTTTTCTTCAATTAAAAAAAATTCGTTTCAGTACGATCTTATTCTTTTTATTTTATTTTTTCTTGGTTTTACCGCTTAGCGGTTTAGGATTCAATTCAGATTTGTTGGCAAAAATCAAAATACCGGCGTTTATCATGGATTTCATTTTTGCGAATCGTGTAACGATCATAGCGCTCGTTCTTTTGGGCTACTTGCTCTTTTTTTATCTTTCGATTCGTTTGATCTTTGCGCTTCCTGAAATGATTTTAAGAGATGTACCGTTTCGTCAGGCAGTGAAAGAAAGTTGGCATTCGACCAAAAATCATTTCTTCCGAATCCTTGGTCAATTTATTGTCATTGGCGGTAGTATTTTAGTCTTTTTCGTTTTAAGTTACACGGTGATCCTCAGTGCTCAAGCAATCATCGAATCAGCATTTCCAGAATATGCTTTAGTTAGTGCTGTTGTCGCCATGACCTTATTGCAATTTGTTTTACTGTTGAATATTATTTTTTCGACCGTTGGGATCTTTTATATCACGATCGATTATATGGATGATGAAGGTTTCCTACCGGAGATACCTCAGTGGTTTTTTTCTCAGAAAAAGCCTGCTCATAAAGAATGGACCGCTCTAAAAATTGGCTCTTTTGTATTTATCGCAACTATTTTTGGGATTGGTGTCGGAACATACAATACGAACTATCTAAGTACCCCTTCTATCAAGGAACCTTTGACTCTCTCTCATCGAGGTGTGGATGACGGGAATGGTGTTCAAAATTCATTAACGGCTCTTGAAAAAACTAGTTTAGAACATCCAAGCTATGTAGAAATGGATGTTCAAGAAACTAAAGATAAACAGTTTGTTGTTTTTCACGATTTCAATTTAAAAAATTTGACAGGCGTCAATAAACGGCCAAATGAACTGACTCTGGCAGAATTAGAAAAATTAACAGTGACAGAAAATGGGATGCAGGCACCTGTTTGTTCCTTTGATGATTATTTAGCTAAAGCAAAGCAGTTGAATCAAAAACTTCTTATAGAAATCAAAACGACCAAACAAGATAGTCCAGATTTAGTCGATCGCTTTATTGAAAAATATCGAAATATCGTCTTAAAAGAAGAACACATTATTCAAACATTGACCTTCAATACGGCAACAGAGCTCAAAGAAAAAGAGCCCGATTTTTATGTTGGTTATATCCTACCTTTCAATATCGTTGGTCCACCGGTAGCTAATGTTGATTTTTTCACTATGGAATATACCACATTGAACAGAAATTTTGTCAATGCTGCACACAGCGATGGAAAAAAAGTCTATGCCTGGACTGCAAATGATGAAGATACCATGACACGGATGATGTTTTATGGCGTTGACGGTATCATTACGGATAAGCTCAAATTGCTGAATGAAACGATTCGAACAGATGTCGATGAATTGACCTATTCAGATAAATTACTTCATTTCGTTATAGGTATTGGATAAGTGTCAGAAGAATCCTTTTTATAAATCAATAAGGATTTCAGCTTGGTTCTTACTAATTATTCAAAATAAAAATGCGATGCAAAAGTAAGCTCTACTTTTGCATCGCATTTTTTACTATTTCTTGCCCATTCGGCTTTTACCATCTTGACACATATATAATAGCGGGCAAATCTCACATTTAGGATTTCGCGCCAAGCAATGATAGCGTCCGAAAAAAATCATCGTATGATGTGTCTTCACCCATAGCTCTTTAGGGATCTTGCGCATCAATGTGTCTTCTACTTCTCGTACACTGGCATCTAATTTACAAATTCGTAAGCGTTTTGACACTCTTTCAACATGGGTGTCCACAGCAATAGCTGGCTCACCAAAAGCATCTCCCATAACAACGTTCGCAGTTTTTCGACCGACACCAGGCAAAGTGATCAATTCTTCTCGGGTCTCTGGTACTTTCCCGTCAAACTTTTCCAATAATTGTGCCGCACAAGCTTTGATATTTTTCGCTTTGTTGCGATACAATCCAATTGTTTTGATCTTTTCAATGATTCCTTCGATTGGGGCATTTGCTAACGCCTCTGGTGTTGGATAAGCAGCAAATAATGCGGGTGTTGCTTTATTTACTGAAACATCTGTTACCTGAGCACTCAAAATGACTGCAATCAACAACTGAAATGGATTTTGATGTGTCAGCTCACATTCCGCTTCTGGAAACATGTCATACATAATTTCGATCGCTTCCATTGTTTTCTCTTTGGAAAGCATATATCTACCTCCTACTCGTTATCTTCCGGATTGAGCCAATTATGAAGAGTAACTTTGGGAATCGGCTCATTTGCAGCACCTTGCTGCTCAATTTCTTTTTGAATCAACGCCTGTTTTCGGCGTTTTTGATCTTCTGCCACTTGCTCTTTTGTTGTAATATTTTTACGTTCCCAAGCAAGCAAAATACGATCAATATATTTTAAACTGTACGCTTGATTCAAGACAGCTTCTCTTAAAGCTAACCTGATCAATTCAGGTTGATAATGATCAGTTTCTAACCACTGGCCGATCATTTCTAATTCGATCGGAGACAGTCGTCTGCCAAATTCTTTCTCGAATCCTTGATATAATTGTTTGATTGATTCTTCTGATGAATGCTCCTGCTCTTGTTCTATCTGTTTTTCCTGTAATAAAGAAATTTTCTCAAAAATTGGCAGTAGATCATAGGTATCTATCATTTGCCCTTGCTCGTTTTGTTTTGTTTGGATTATTAGAAATCCTCTTGAAATAAGTTGGTTCAACAACTTATAAATGACTTCCATTGGCTTATTCATGATCTGACTGATTTCAGCTAAATCTGGAAAAAGATCTCCTTTAGCTTGTGAACGGAATAGTTGCAGCCAAAAAAGGAATTCCTCATCTGTTAAGCCGATTTTTTGATAATTTTCTATTACTAGATTGGAGACAGTCGTTTCACCGGCTTGCAGGTATTGATTGATTGACAACATAACTGCTCCCTACTTTCTTTTCCTTAATTAGTTACTCATTGATTTTGTAAACATCATAATAAACAGATTTCATGTAATCGATCAGATATTGCGGATTCAATTCTTCTCCTGTTGCATCTTTGATCAACTGATTGGGCTTTCTTGAAGCCCCATATTGATGAATATGTTCAGTCAACCAGTTTTTGATCGGTGAGTAGTCATCACTTGCTAGAACTTCATTGATCTCAACATCATTTTCCATTGCATGACGCAATTGCGCTGCATACATATAACCAAGTGCATAGGATGGGAAATAGCCAAAACTACCACCAGACCAATGCACATCCTGAACGATTCCTTCAAGATCATTTTCCGGACGAATCCCTAAATATTCTTCATATTTGTCATTCCAGATTTTTGGTAATTCATCCACTGAGATATCCTCATTAAAAATCATTTTTTCGATTTCATAACGAATGATGATATGAAGCGGGTAAGTCAGACTATCTGCTTCGATTCGAATCAAGCTGGCTTTGGTCTCTTTCAAAGAATCATAAAAATCAGCGAACGTAATGTCGTCAAATGTTCCTTCTGTACATTCTTTGAAAAATGGAAATTGCTTTTCCCAAAACTGCCTATTACTGCCAATAATGATTTCATTAAATAATGACTGCGATTCATGGATCCCCATTGACGCACCGGTAGAGAGCGGTGTGTAATCATATTTTGGATCGATACTTTGTTCGTAAATACCATGTCCTGCTTCATGGATAACCCCGAAAGTTGCCATTGAAAAATTTGTTTCATCCCAGCGCGTAGTGATTCTTGCATCATTGCGATTCAAATCCAACATAAAAGGATGAACCGTATCGTCTAAACGACCACGAGAAAAATCATAGCCTAATTGTTCTGCTACTCCTATGACAAATTTTCGCTGCTGTTCTTTTGTCACTTTTCTCGATAAAAAGTCTGTTCTAGGTGCAGTTCCTTTTTCAGCGATCGTTGCTCTGATTTCCATGATCCCAGTTTTGACTTGAGCAAAGATTTTATCTAGTTTTGCAACAGTTAATTCAGGTTCATATTGGTTCAATAAAACATCGTAATTTGTTGCTTCCTCTTTTTTCCAATAAGGGATAAACTCTTTTAGAAAAGCAATGATCGTTTGGATTTCAGCTTTCATTTGCCCAAAATCTTTCATTTTTCTAGCTTTGAGCCATGCCGCATGCGCATTGGTCAGTGCTGTGTTATACGCCTGCATACGTTCAGGCGGAATACTATGATTTAATTCATAGTCCTCTTTGACTTGTTTATAGACAGCCAGCCCAACTTCGGATAATTCATCTGGATGCTCGTCAAAGTAGCTTAACGCTTCTTGGATTTTCGGACCTACACTGCGTTCAAATGACATACCGGATAAATAGCCTACTGTTTCACCGCGAAATTCACTGCCTGCTTCCGGCATCCCTGTTTGGCTGTCCCATTCTAATAAACCTAATGCAGAGTTCAATAACTCGATTTCTTTTACTTCTTGTAGAAATTCTTGTTCCTTCATTTTTTCATCCACCTACTCTTCTCTTGGTTTTCTTGGCGGTCTTTCTCCCCAATACTGGAATAAATCTGTACGCAATGCGCCATTGTATAATTTACGTTTTTTTGTTGCTTTAGCACCGTAATACTGTTCAAAAGCTAGGTCACTAGTCAGAATATACTTGCTCCAAGTTTTTAACGGACGGAAGACTTCGCCCATTTCTTTATACAATTTACGAACAGATTCTTCTTCTCCTAAACGTTCTCCATATGGAGGATTAGCAACAATAACACCATATTCTTTGTCAGTTGAGAAATCTTTTAAAGCAACTTGTTTAAACGTGATAGAATCACCCAAACCGATTTCTTCAGCGTTTGCTCTTGCAATATCGATCATTTTCCCATTGATATCTGAACCTGTGATATCCAACTCGATATCATAATCTGCTTTTTCATCTGCTTCTGTACGAACCTTTTCGAATACAGCCGGATCAAACCAATTCCACGTTTCGCAAACAAATTCGCGATTAAATCCTGGAGCAATATTATGACCGATCAACGCTGCCTCGATACAGATCGTACCCGAACCACAAACCGGATCATAAAAAGGGCGATCTTTGCGCCAGTTCGTTAAAGTCACTAGCGCAGCTGCCATATTTTCTTTTAGAGGTGCGCCTCCTTTTTCAAGACGGTAACCACGCTTAAATAAGCTTGGACCTGTCGTATCAAGTGTTACGGTTACATGATCTTTCAACAGCGCTACTTCTAATTGGAAAAAAGCACCTGATTCAGCTAAAGGAACTGAAGCTGGACGATGATAGACTTCTCTTAAGCGATTAACGATCGCTTTTTTAGTGATCGCTTGACAGTCCGGTGTACTGTATAGCTTAGACTTGATTGATTTTCCCGCAACAGGAAACTCTGCATCCATCGGCAAATAATCTTCCCACGGCAAAGCCTTAACGTTTTCAAATAATTCGTCAAACGTAAATGCATCAAACTCACCTACGATAATTTTGATTCGGTCCGCTGTACGCAGCCATAAATTGGCTGTCGCGATCGTTTCCATCGTTCCTTCAAAAAGTGCTTTCCCATTCTCTACCTCACAAGGAATGCCTAAATCACGCAATTCTTTTCCTACTAGTGCTTCTAACCCACTTGCAGCTGTTGCTACAAGCTTGAATGTTTTTTCTTTTGTCATTATATCTCCTCTTGACGGTAGAACAAAAGCAGAAATAGCCTACGTTTTGTTCTCCTCATTTGTCAGAATTTCTATTATTTTTGCTTCCATCTTTAAAAAAAGCCTTCACAACAAAGTTGGAAGGTCATCCTGATTACATGTAATTTTCTGTAAGCCATGTTCTGTATCGATTGCTTCTCAGGGAAAAACAACCGATGGTCATCATCTATCTGCAGAAATCATTCTGCCTCTTCTACTCGTTCATTTCCTTTAGAAGAGCGCCCCTACCATTGTTTGGGTTGCTCGCTCGAGGGGTTTACCGCGTTCCACCAATTCCGTTTCCAAAATTGCTTCGTCACTGTGGCACTTTCAAGGGTACTTTGACATAGCCGAAACCTTAGTCATTTTTCCTGCCGTTACTCTAATACGTAAACCCTACCTAAGCAGCGTTTACGATTTCAAGTACCTTAGCTTATGATTTCGCTAAGCACGAACACTACAGACATCTCAGCCTGTGCGAGCATGGACTTTCCTCAGCCTGAAAAATCAGACCGCGATCACCCGAAAATCACACATGTATAAAATCAAGGTCAATTAAAATTGACGTGTTTCTGAATGATCGACATCACGCTCATAAGAATTCTGGAAATTACTTTCATATGAAGGAGTTTGTCCCATACCAGAAATTGGATTTGAAGCTGGTGTGTCATCTAATTTTTTTCCAAAAACTTCGCGTTCTAAGTTAGATAAACGTTTTAAAATATCAAAGTTTGTAACAGCAGCACTCTTAGGCATTTCTGGTGTACTACGTGAAGGCATTGCTTGTTGGACTTTAGATGCTTGATCTAATTTAGCTAATAAGCGGTTGTTCTCTTCTTGTAAAGTTAAGATTTCCTTATTATAAGCTTCATAGTCTTTGATTACATTATCTAAAAATTCATCTACTTCAACTGGATCGTACCCACGCATCTTCGTTTTAAATTCTTTTTGTAAAATATCTTTTGGACTGTATACTAAATTTGCCATACTTACACCTCATTATTTTCTTTGATTAGGATAAAAGTTCATAGTTCAACAGCATTATTGTATCGGAAAATCGTCAGAAAATCAAACAGATTCTCACCAATCCATCGAGTTTTGTAAATCGTCCATCGTAATTAGGCGAATTTCATAAGGATACTGCTCAGAAAAAAGAGTCGCATCTTTTAAGAAATACTCTGTTTTCCCAGGATATTCCCGGTCATAGATCAATAAACTGGCACCTGTATGCTCAAGTAAAAAACGTGTATGCATTTTTAACTGCGCGGGTGATTGATAGGGTTGGTGGCTGACCGAATCAACAAAATCTGCAAGACGTTCGATTTTTTCCAAATTCGCTTGATTTTTTTCATTCCAATTACTGCCAAATTCTTTAAATGGATAAATAACTCCCAGCTTCAATTCTGGGTAATCATTTTTCAATTCAGCCACAACTTCTGCTGCCCAAATTTCTGTTCCAAGGTTGCCTGAAACTAAAACCCACTCTAAACCAGCATCCAAAAACCCCATAATTTCTCTTTTTAAGACATTTTTAATAACTACAATTTTCGGGTCATTGTCTTGAAAAACCCCGATTTCAAAGCTTTTATATCCAGTCACATAAAGTGTTTTTACGTTTTCCATAGACATTCCTTTTCTTTCATAATGATTTTTTGTTATAATATTTGCTAGGAGTGTGATAGAAATGGCTTTTCATTATCCTAATGGTACTCCCTATAATAATCATGAAGCACCGAAATCAAAAAAACAAGTAAAAAAACAAAAATCGATTCAGTTTGGCAAACGCGGTATGGACTTTGAAGAAGAAATCAATAAAAGTAATGCATACTACCTTGCTCGCACTATTGCAGTCATTCATAAAAAACCGACACCTGTCCAAATCGTCAAAGTGGATTATCCTAGTCGAAGCGCTGCAGTCATCAAAGAAGCTTACTTTAGACAGGCCTCCACGACGGACTATAATGGTGTATATAATGGATACTATCTGGATTTTGAAGCGAAGGAAACAAAAAATAAGACCTCCTTTCCTTTTAAAAACTTTCACCAACACCAGATCGACCATATCAGGCAATGTTTGGCTCAAAAAGGAATTTGCTTTGTTCTCTTGTGGTTTTCATCTTTGAATAGATGTTTCTTTTTTAGTGGAGAGGCACTAGTGAATTATTGGTCGGAACAAGAAATCACTGGAAAAAAATCTCTATCTCTAGCAATGATCGAAAAAGAGGGAATTGAAATCCAAATTGGAATCGCGCCAAGAGTTCCTTATTTGGACGCAGTGGAACAATACATACAATCGAATAAAGGAGTTGCAATGAATGACAACTGATGAAATAGGATCACGCGCTGCAAGACATGGGCATTCACCTGCCCCGAACAGTGCGGGAAGCATTCCGCCTTCTGCTGGCGGAAAAAAGCCTAAGAAAAAAAGAATTCTGTTAAAAATTTTCTTAGGATTAGTCATACTAGGGATTCTCGGCTTACTTGCTGGTCTTGGCCTATTTTGGTCTTACGCAAAAGATGCCCCTAAATTGGATGACGAAAAATTAAGTGCCACTGTCTCTTCAAAACTTTACGATATCAATAATGAAGTGTTTGAAGAACTGGGTGCGGAAAAACGGGAAATGATCAAGCCGACAGATGTACCCCAATTGCTTAAGGACGCTGTGGTATCGGTTGAGGATAAGCGCTTCTATAAACACAGTGGTGTAGATCCCATTCGGATTTTAGGATCAGCTTTCTCAAACTTTAAAACGGGTGGTCTTCAAGGTGGTAGTACGTTGACACAACAGTTGATCAAGCTATCTTACTTTTCAACCTCTGAAAAAGATCAAAACTTAAAGAGAAAAGCTCAGGAAGCTTGGCTGGCGATCCAGTTGGAAAAAGAAAAATCAAAAGAGGAAATTTTGACGTATTATATCAATAAGGTCTATATGGCTAATGGTCTATACGGTATGGAGACTGCAGCACAAACTTATTATGGCAAAACCTTATCTGAGCTGTCGCTTCCTCAAACAGCCTTATTAGCAGGAATGCCGCAAGCACCAAACGACTATGATCCTTATGTAAAACCTGATATTGCGAAAGAACGACGTGATGTTGTTTTGTACACCATGAAAGAAAATGAAAAAATTACGCAAAAAGAATACGATGAAGCCAAAGCCACACCAATTGATGACGGATTGCAACCACTGAAACAGTCAAACGATAATCGTAAAATCGTAGATAACTATATTAAAGAAGTCATTGACGAAGTAGAAGCGATGGGCAAAAATATTTACACAGATGGGTTAGATATCTATACAAACCTTGACATGAATGCACAAAAACATCTCTACGATATCATCAATACGGATCAGTATGTTGACTATCCAGATGCCGACTTCCAAGTAACGTCTACTGTTATTGATGTAAAAACAGGGCAAGTCAAAGCGCAGATCGGTGGACGTAATATCCCAGATGACGTTCAATTGGGAACTAATTTTGCTAATGAAACCGATCGAGACGTGGGATCAACGATGAAACCAATTGCCGATTATGGTCCCGCAATTGAAAATCTGAATTACTCTACGGGTCGAATCTTGATGGATAAACCCACAACTTATGAAGGAACCAATATTCCTGTTACAAATGCAGACATGCAATATTACGGTGCCTTGACGATGCGTAAAGCGATCATGTATTCTCGTAATACGACTGCGATCCAAACCTTTGATGCGGTCGGCAGTGATAAGTCTGCTGAATTTCTAAAAGGTTTAGGTATTGAATTTAAAGATATCGTTGCTGCCAATGCAATTTCTAGTAACACAAGCGAACTTGGTGGAAATAAATATGGCGTCTCCTCTTTAAAATTAGCTGCAGCTTACGCAGCATTTGGAAATATGGGTGTCTATAATAAGCCTTACTATGTAAATAAGATCGTCTATCAAGACGGCTCTGAAGAGGTTACTCAAACAGAAAGCCACCGTGCGATGAAAGACTCTACAGCCTACATGATGACGGATATGCTGAAAGATGTTATCAACGGCGGAACGGCCTTTAACGCAGCTGTTCCAGGCCTTGTTCAAGCGGGTAAAACTGGGACGGCCAACTACACAGATGATGACCTTGTTAAGATGGGTGCTTCAGAGTCTTCTAGTATTGCACCTGACAGCACATTCGTAGGTTATACCCCTCATTATGCTGTGTCTGTTTGGACGGGTTACCGGAACCGTTTGACCCCTATTCCTTATGAATATTGGGGTACTGCTTCTTCTGTCTATCGTGAAATGATGACTTATCTTTCTGAAGGAGTAGCAACAGATGATTGGACGATGCCTGATAGTGTGATTCGCTCTGGCAGTGAGCTTTATGTTAAAGGTGCTTATGAGGAACAATTGCTGCCTTCTAACACAGGTTACACCTCTTCAACATCTTGGGAAGCTCCTGTAAGTTCTGAGCCAACCGCAAGCAGTTCAACTGCGGCATCGTCAGAAACACCTGTCTCACAATCGAGTGATGCGCCTGTTTCATCTACACAAGCACCTGAACCGTCTACACCATCGACGGAAGAACCACCGATTACTTCGACTGAAGTGCCGCCGGAGCAATCATCAACACCACCTGAACAAAATAATGCCGCTCGATCTGGCCGTTCCTCGTCAGGTTGATTGAATAAAAAAATGTCTGGGATGACTTGATAGTCACCCCAGACATTTTTTTATTGATTATTTAGCGCTGCTTCAACGAATCCTTTGATCAAGTGTTGTGGTCTATTTGGTCTAGAAATCAATTCTGGATGGAATTGACAGCCAACAAAGAATTTTTTGTCCGACAATTCAACGATTTCTACTAAACGATTATCTGGGGAAACTCCAGAAAAGACTAAGCCGTTTTCTTCAAATAGTTGACGGTATTTGTTGTTGAACTCATAGCGGTGACGATGACGTTCTTGAACAACTTCTTGTTCTTCATAGGCTTTAGCCGTTACGGTTCCTTTTTTGACTTTACATGGATATAAACCAAGACGTAGCGTTCCACCAAGATTTTCAACGTTTTCCTGATCTGCCATCAAGTCGATGATATTGTTTGTGATTTCAGGATTATTTTCTGCTGACCCTGCATCTTCTAAGTGGACAACATTACGGGCAAATTCGACACAAAGCATTTGCATTCCCAAACAGATTCCTAAAAACGGAACATCATTTTCACGAGCATAACGAATGGCTTCGATTTTACCTTCGACCCCGCGATCACCAAATCCGCCAGGAACTAGAATACCATCTGCATCTTTCAAGATCTCTTTAACATTTTCAGACGTTACTTCTTGTGAATCGATCCAATCGATCGCAATATCTGAATCAAAGGCAAAACCAGCATGTTTCAATGCTTCAACGACGGATAAGTACGCATCAGGCAGTTCAACATATTTCCCAACCAAGGCGATTCTTGTTGTTTTCTTCAATCCAAGTACTTTTTCTTCTAACACACGCCATTCTGTCATGTCTGCTTCCGGTACATCCAGCTTCAAATGATCACAGACAATCTGATCCATATTTTGCGCTTGAAGTGCTAATGGAATCGAATATAACGTCTCTACATCGCGTGATTCAATGACTGCTTCTGGTGCTACATCACAAAATTGTGCTAATTTATTTTTTGTTCCTTGAGAAACTGGTAATTCTGTACGAACCACTAAAATATTCGGTTGAATTCCTAAACTACGCAGTTCTTTGACGCTGTGCTGTGTTGGTTTTGTTTTCATTTCACCGGCAGCCTTTAAATAAGGAATCAAGGTCGTATGAATATACATGACATTATCGCTGCCCACTTCTGCTTTCATTTGACGTAAAGCTTCTAAAAATGGCAGTGATTCAATATCTCCGACTGTTCCGCCAACTTCAGTAATAATGATATCTGCATCTGTCAATGTTGCTGCACGCATGATCTTATCTTTGATCTCATTCGTGATATGCGGGATCACCTGAACCGTTGCCCCCAAATATTCACCTTTACGCTCTTTTCTTAACACTTCTGAATAAATTTTCCCTGTTGTCACATTTGAATATTTATTGAGATTGATATCAATAAAACGTTCATAGTGACCTAGATCCAAGTCTGTTTCGGCACCATCATCTGTGACAAAAACTTCTCCGTGTTGGTAAGGACTCATTGTTCCTGGATCCACATTGATGTATGGATCAAATTTTTGAATCGTTACTTTTAAGCCACGATTTTTTAGTAAACGTCCTAACGATGCTGCGACAATTCCCTTACCGATCGAAGAAACTACGCCGCCTGTAACAAAGATGTATTTCGTCATAATATAAAAAAACCCTTTCTCTAAATAGATTTGTAGAGAGAAGCGAACGTTTCCTTTGTTTCTTTACTTAAAAAAGTAAAAGCTCCCTATCCAAAATGAATAGGGAGCTGGAAATTCGTTACAAACTTCTGACCTTCTTAAAGGTGCCCAAGTAGTATAATACAAGCAAATTTGTTTGAGGTCAAGTGTTTCTGTTAGAACAGATATCAATTTTTAGTTCATACTTTTTTTATTTAGTGCCTACTCGCTGATGTATGCGTATTTATAGGTACAAGTCGCACCAAAATTATGATATTGGATTCCTTCAACACCCGGACGAACTAATTGCCCTCTGGCTTGCTGATATAAAGGAACTAAGGCAGCATCTTCCTCAACTAAAACTTTTTCAGCGGCAATCAAAGTTTCCCAACGTTTTTCTGGATCATTGGCATACTTGTTAGATGCATCATCGATCAGCTGATCATATTTTTCGCTGCGGTAGCTTGTTTTGTTTTTGCTGCTGACAGAACTTTCTAAGAAAGTCATAGGGTCTTGGTAATCTGGTCCCCACATGCTGACAGATAACTCATAATCACCTTTTTTCATTAATTCGATCGAGTTGTTCAATGGGACTGTTTTAACGTTGACTTTTAATCCCGGTAACGCATCTTCTAATTGCCCTTGGATAAACTCAGCAACTTTTTTGTCTCCGTCACCATCTTTAGATAATAACTCGATCGTCACATCGCCGTTCAATTCTTTTTTCGCTTTATCTAAATACTCATTTGCTAATTTTTCATCTGTTTTTACTAACTCACCTGCTTCTTTGCGGAAATCTTCTCCTGTTTCAGGATTAGAAACAAAATCTTTGGGAATGTATCCGTAAATCGCTGTTGATCCATCGGCTAAAATATTATCGACTAAGCTTTCTTTATCAAGAGCGTAAGAAATTGCTTTACGGACATTTTCATTAGCGAAAATCGATGGTTTGTCATTTCTCTTTTGATTCATTCTAAGTGAATAGACTTTTGAGCGCTGAATCGCTTCATAATCAGGATTGTCTTTGTTTTGTTTCGCAAAATCTCCCGTTAAAACAGCAACATCCAACTCTCCAGATTCATATAAATTGAATACTGTATTTGTTTCTTTCAAGACTTCAAAATGAATTTTTTCAGATTTGACCTTATCTGCATCGTAATATTCCGGATTTTGAACTAAATCCCACGACATAGATGATTGATCCCAATTTTCCATTAAGAACGGTCCGTTTGAAACAATATTTTCACTAGATGTCCCATAGGCTTTGCCCTTTTCAGTAACAAATTTTTCATTTTGCGGGAAGAACGGTGAAAAAGCCAATAATGAAGTGAAATACGGTACTGGTTTTTCCATTTGAATTTCAAGTGTATAATCATCAAGCGCTTTGACTCCTAATTCATCCGCTGATTTTTCTTCATTAACGATTTCAGTTCCATTCAAAATCGTTCCGTCCATCAAGAAAAAGTAGTTGGCTTGATTTTTCGGATCTGCCATTTTTTTCCATGCAAAGACAAAGTCTTTCGCTGTTACTTTATCTCCATTAGACCATTTCGCATCGTCTCTTAATTTGATCGTATAGGTTTTCCCATCTTCTGAGATTTCCGGTAATTCTTTAGCCACAGCCGGAATGATCTTATCTTTTTCATCCAACTGATACAACCCTTCAAAAACGTTTGATTGAGCGTTCACGCTTGGTTCATCCTGTGTAAATATTGTATCCATTGAGCCTATTTCTGATGCCTCCATCAAATTTAACACGCGTGTAGATTTTTGCTCGGTCCCATTCCCTTTTCCCGAATCATCTGTTGCTGATTTCCCTGCGTTCCCGCCGCAAGCAGCCAGCAACAATAATGTCGTCATTAAAGTCAGACTTTTTTTAACTCCTCTTTTCATACGTTCCACCTTTTCCTTCTTTTTTTATTTATTCACAAGTTCTTCCATTTTGATCAATTCTTGCTTTACGTCTAAATAAGCATATGGAAGCCCTTGATTCTCATATTCAAATTCGCCCCGTTGATTGTCGATCGGATCTGCTCTTAAAAACTGTTTCGACGGATTGAAATCAGTTTGAATTTCACTGTTGGCAGGCATTCTAAAAATATCAAGATTACCAAAATAATAATTCCAGCGTTCTTCATCACCTGCTCTTTTTGCTCCTCCGCCAAAAGATAGATCAGCAAATATCCAGCCATAAGGTGCGACATAAAATTGTGCCCAGTCGTGGCAGCCAGTGTAATATTGTGACACGTATAATCCTGATTGCCATTTTGCTGGTATTTTCGCCATTCGGCAAAGTGTGATGAACAAAATTGCCTGAACTCCACAATCGCCTTTCAAATTGACTGCAGCATACTCAGAAATATTATCGATCGTAAAATATTCCCTCATAAAGGAGTAATTGACTTTAGTTGTGATAAAATCATAAATTTTACGCGCTTTTTTGATTGGATTTGTTTCCCCTGCTAAAATTTCTTCAAGCAATTGTTCCAAGTAAGGCGTAAATCGTATATGAGGCAGCTGCTCACTCAATTCAAAATCCGGTTGTTCCATTATTGCCTTTTCAGGCTCTAATTCCACATAATCAACGTGATTGATATAGCTATATTCCACGCTAAAAACTTGATCCTCTTCTAACGTTGTTTCGAAGAAAACAGTCCGCTGCGCTTCCTCTTCTGGTGCAATAAACGTTGCTTCAGGTGTCGTATTTAAAATTTCGATCTCTGAAGCTTGTTTGCAGCTTTTCGGTAACGGTAAATACACTCGAACTTTTTCTCCAGGACGTTCATAATCCTTTTTCACCTGAATACTTGCCTTCAAATGAATCTTGACTGTTCGCCCACCATTTTCTTTCATAAGCTGAATATTTTGAGTTAGCTCTTGCTTGCGCAGACGATCCACTTCGCTATCTTCTTTTACAAGCAACCTCGCTTCATAATCAGCTTGTGTCTTGATCAAATTCATTAAAAAGCGCCTTTGAAAGTGAACCTTACCATCGATAAACAGCCAATCAACTTTTCCCGTTTCCTTCAAGTCAGCCAATTCTTGCTCTTGATAATTTGAAAAGGCTTCTTTCATCATTTTGTTCGCTTCTTCAAAATCAAATGGGTATTCATTGATTCCTACGATTCGAATAATCTCTTGTTCGATCTCTAATCTTTTTCGTAATGCTTGCGGAATTTCTTTTGCTAGTAAATGTTCGATCAATTTTTCAGCACCAGTAAAATCACCATAATTTTTCAATTTGATAATATCTTCCGGTAGCGGTACACTCATATACTTTAAGTCGTAATACATTCAAGTTCCTTCTTTCTTATTTGCTCAAACCTAATCCCGCTTGGTTTGTCAATTCAATGATACTGATCGGTTCTAACCCGACACCACCTGGAATCGCTACCTCAGTCAATCCAAATGTTGCATCTAAATCTGCTCTTGTAATATTTTTAGTCCCTGCAGCTAAATGAGCTGCTGCTGTTACGCCAATATTCGTTTCTTCCACCATACAGCCAATCATACACTCCACACCAGCTGCTTCACAAATACTATTGATCTTGAGTGCTTCGTGGATCCCGCCGCATTTCATCAACTTGATATTCACGTAATCGACAGCATGAGCTCTGATCAAACGTAATGCATCTTTTGAATTGAAGCAACTTTCATCCGACATGATCGGAACAGAAACATTTTTTGTCACATAAGCTAGGCCATCGATATCATGGTATGCAACAGGCTGTTCGACCAATTCGATTCCATAATCCGCTATATGTTGGATCATGTTTACCGCTTCTTTAGGCTTCCATCCTTGGTTTGCATCTAGTCGTAACTTGATATCATTGCCCACAGCACGACGAATGGCTTCAATACGGGAAATATCTTGAGAAAACCCTGTACCGACTTTGATCTTTAATGTATCAAAACCTTGTAAGACTGCTTGTTTGGCTTTTTGCGCCATGATTTCCGGTGTATCGATACCGATCGTTAAATCTGTTTTGACTGAGTTTGAAAAACCACCAAGTAATTTATAAACTGGTAAGCCTGATTTCTTTCCTAAAAGATCATAACAAGCTATGTCGATCGCAGTTTTTGCTGAAGGTGCATGAGCTGCAATAGAATTCATGATATGATGCACTTTTTCAATATCCAGCGGATCGACCCCAATCAATTGCTTTTCAAATAACTGGATACACTCTGTGGTTCCTTTCAATGTCTCACCCGTTATCAAAATCCCAGGTGACCCTTCACCATAGCCAATAACCCCTTCATCTGTCTCGATCTCAACAATTGCACTCATCGAATGTTCGATCGTACCAAGTGCAATCGTAATCGGTTCTTTTAATTTGACTGCCTTTGCTGCCACATTGATTTTTGTTATCTTCATTTGATATCCCCCAATAGTATTTCCTTCGATTTCAATTTATTATTAATGTTTCCTTAAAATGACAAATCACTCTAAAAGAACTAATAAATAGTCTTTTTTTTATTTTCAGTTCAAATATGACGTTCAAATTGAATTAATTGTTACAATTTTAAGATTACTCTATGAAAATGTCAATACAATAATGAGAATTTTCTGTATCTTCTGCCATTAAAATTCAAGTACTTGTAATTTTGTAGTTAATTCGAGATAATATGAAAGAAAAAAGGATTCTAAACAAAGGACGGCTATAGATGGAATTTAGAGAAATCAAGAATTTAAGGAAAGAAAAGAAGATTACTTTAACTGAATTAGGGGAAAAAACTGGTTACTCAGCTAGTTTTTTATCACAAATCGAACGTGGTGCCAACCGCCCCTCACTAGAAGCTTTACGAAAAATTGCTGATGCTTTGGATGTAACTGTTGCCTCACTTTTAGCCAATGAAGCCCCACAAGTCATACAAGATGACGAAACGACTGAAAAAGGCTATAAAGTCATTCGAAATACCTCTAATACGAAATATAACCCGTGGCAGACTAATTCTACTTACTACGATACTTTATTCAATTTACCCGTACATACAAATAACATGGTCATTTCAAAAATCTATATCGATGCCCAATCTTCTTCCAGCGGCAGAAAAATTGCTCATAATCTTTGTGAAATAAATTACGTAATCAAAGGTGAAGCTACTGTTGAGCTAAAAGATGAAGTGCTTGTTTTGAATGAAGGCGATGCAATTTTTCTTGAAGCATTCACACAGCATAATATTATGAATGCAACAGAAAATGAGTTGATGCTTTTTACGCTCCAATTTTAACGGGCACTACTTTTCTATCTAGACTTTAGTGAAATACCTATTGTTTTTCTGCCTATTTTTTTGTTGCTTATTGAAAAAGATTCTCATTTACAAAGCATTTAAAAAAAGGTATTATATGGGAAGAACGAACTGTATTGGCACACGGCTTCTCTTTGCTGTTGATTTCACATGTAGGAGCTTTGTAGCCGGGAAAAGGAGTAGATACAATGACTGAAACAAATCAAGAATGGTCTGCTGAAGAAATCGAGGATATCAAAGAACAAATTTTAACTGCTTTAGAAACAGTTATCGATCCTGAGCTTGGGATCGACATTGTTAATCTAGGCTTGATTTATGAAGTAGAATTTGCCCAAAATGGAGATACTGTCATCAAAATGACATTGACAACGATGGGCTGTCCTTTGGCAGATGTGTTGACAGAGCAGATCCACGAGGCTTTAAAAGAAATTCCCGAAGTAAAAAATCCAGAAGTAAAATTAGTCTGGTACCCAGCTTGGACGACAGATAAAATGTCACGTTATGCTCGGATCGCTTTAGGAATTCGATAAAAAAGATATACATAAAGAGCCGTCTGCATTTCAATTGCAGGCGGTTCTTTTCTATTTGTATTCTCCCTCTTTCATGGCCTGATTGTTTACTTCCCAAGAACCACTGGCATTGATGATCAAAACATAATTATCCGCATCCTTTGGTATCTGAGCGAAAACTTTCCCAGAATATGCACCGGATTTTTCTGCTAAATCAGCAATCAGATCGCCATCACTATCAAGTAATTTCACTTTAAAATCAGAGTTTCCAGAATATTTCAATTGAAAAACAGCAGGTCCTTTTTTTAAAGCGATATTGGTTATCACGTCATCTCCCATACCTGTTTTTGCTACTATTGTTCCACTTGTTTTATCATCAGTCGTTGTTCCACTGCTTCCATATCCCACTCCGTAATTATCATCGCGAGCACTTTGAGGGCTATTATACTCAATTTTACAGCTCGCAAGCAATGGAAGAACTAGGAAAATTAAAAATATCAATAAATATTTGCTCATGTCTTCTCTCCTCACATTCGAACAATGACACAGCCTGACAAAACGATCCCCACGCCTACTAAAAAAAGAAACAAACACAGGTATTTATCTATTTTTTTCATTTTTGTCACCTCACTTTTTTATAGTATATTCCTAACTGTTCGAAGTCTCCTTTCCAATTTCTCCCACTATTCTTTCAAACAAAAAAGCGCCCGAAACAAAACGAAAATACAGTTTTGTTTCAGACACTAACTCTCGATAAAGGGACATATGTTACCTTATTTTCTTTTGTGCTTCAACACAGTACTTAACATGAATAATCCGGTAACGATCGTCGTTATTGCTTGTAATAATTTGATTTTGTCGATTTTTTCTGCTTTGACTTTCATGTTTATCCCTCCTAATATATTCATCTTACAACCTATAACTACTTGATACGACTAATTTGCTCATTGGCTAATAACAAAGACACCTATAATGATCAATAAAACCGCTACAATCTTTCGAAAAGTCAGTCTTTCCTTAAAAACAAAATAGGAAATGATCACTGTCCAAACATAGGTCAGTGAAGTCATCGGAAATGCGATCGAGTAATCCAAAAATTTCAGCAATAAAATATTCGTCCCTGCACTCAAAAGATACAAAAATGAACCTAAGTAGATCCAAGCATTCGTTAAAACGAATTTAAAACGCAATTCAGTTAAATCATTCATCCCTTTTTTTAAAGCTAAGGCTCCTGCACTTCCAGATAATGTTGACACAATCAGAATAATTATAATAGCAAAATAATCGATCATTCTGCTCCCTCATTTCCTTCAATCCCTAAAAGAATCGATCCAGCTACGATAAATCCTGTTCCCAATAGTTTATACCATGTAATCGATTCATTTAAAAATACTGCCCCTAAAACGATCGAAAGAGCAAATCCTAAACTCATCATTGGTTGTAAAATCGATACTTCACCAAAACGAAAGCCAGCCATCATAAAAAACATTCCTGCACCAGCAGCTATAAATCCAATTACGTACAAAATCACTGCATAGCTTCCGCTGCCATCCGCACCGAATTTCCACGCCAACTGCCCCAAACTACTTAATGTTGCCGCAATAATAATTAGAAGTATTCCTAAACTAAGTTTTTGCTGTTTTTTCTTAGCATCCATTTTTACCCCTCCTTATTGACAATAGCGATGTATGAATTCAAAGACCGTTTCAAAATAGTGCTCTGGTTCATAGATAAACGACGAAAGATGAGGTGCCTTTTCAATCATCAGACTTTCTTTGACACCATTTGTCGCCTCCATGTTTTTATAAAGCATTTGATGTGGAACAAACTTATCGCCTGTTCCATGGATCAGTAACAGCGGTCGTTTATTTTTAGCTAATTGATCAACAGCAGACGCTTCTTTCAAAGAATAACCAACTTTTTTTCGTGCTAAAGAATCAGCAATCGTCAAAATCGGAAAATTCGGCAATCTAAATGCAGAACGTAACATTGCGCCAAATTCCTGATAAACTGAAGAATAACCACAATCGGCAACCAGACCTTTAACATTTTTAGGTAGTTCTTCGCCACTTGTCATCATAACAGTTGAAGCCCCCATAGAACCTCCAAATAGAATAATTTCAGCGTTTGGGTCAATTTTTAGTACTTCCTGGATCCAGCTCAATAAATCTAAGCGGTCCAACCATCCCATACCAATCACATTTCCTGAGCTTTGTCCATGGGCTCTTAGGTCTGGAACTAAACTATTATAGCCTTGCTCAGCAAACATAGATGCTACGTAGGACATATCTCGTTTTCCATAAGAACGATAGCCATGGACACAAATCACCCATTTTTTACTTTTGGGATGTGGCTGAAATAAGCGACTATATAAACGTTCATTTTCTATATCTAACCAATGATCTGCCGCAAACGGCTGCTCCCAAAATTCTGCCCCTTTTTGAAGCTGTTTTTCTTCTATCAAATCATACTGGGAACGCCCTTTATTGAAATTATCTGGGTTCATCATTTTGTGTCCCGTTGTGTGGTACCATTCATTTTCTCTGAACAAAGCGACGTTTATAAAAAAATTTGCCGCATAAAATGCAAGCCCCATAATCAGTCCGATTAAGATAATTACGATCCAAATAATTCCTGTCATTGACATCACCTCTCGCTTAAATTTTTAACTTCTATACTAAGTATACTCTTTTATCAATAAAAAAAGTACCAATGTCCTGAGCCTTTTCTTACTGAAAAAGAACGAGAGCGAAACAAAACTAAAAATCAGTTTTGTTTCGCTCTCTAAAATTGAATAAACGACTAGAAAAAGTAGAACTTTCGGAAATAAGCACTTTTGTCTCAGCCTTATTTTTCTCTATCAGTCACAATCTAATGAAACTAGATCCGTATACGTTTCACGGCGGATCGCTAATTTTGCTTCGCCATTTTCCACAAAAACAACCGCAGGTTTCAAATTACGATTGTAATTATTCGCCATTGAATAGCCATATGCTCCTGTGCTTGTTATAGCAAATAAGTCTCGTGGCTGCATCGGCGGCAACTCAATATCTTTGATCAGGATATCCCCAGATTCACAGTATTTTCCTACAATGGTTTTTACTGTTTTTGGCTCCTTGCTGATTCGATTAGCTAAAAATCCATCATATTTTGCACCATATAACGCTGGACGAATATTATCACCCATCCCGCCATCTACAGAGACATAATGTCTCACATCAGGAATTATTTTTTCAGAGCCAACAGTATAAATCGTTGTACCTGCTTCTGCAATAATGCTGCGGCCTGGCTCAAGCCAGATTTCTGGAAATGCATAGTCAAGCAATGCGCATTGACCTTTTACGGCATTTACAATTGCCTTAACAAAAGCTTCCGGTTCTAAAGGATCATCCGATTCGGTGTACTGCACGCCAAAACCGCCCCCCATATTTAAAACGTCTACTGTATAATCAAACGCTTGCTTCCACTCATTCAAGATCGCCAACATTTTTTCAACTGCTGCCAAAAAGCCTTCTGCAGAAAAAATTTGTGAGCCAATATGGCAATGAACACCTTTTAATATTAAATGATCATCTGCTAAAATCTGCTCCAAAGCTTGTGTCGCCTGACCACTTGCTACGTCAAAGCCAAATTTTGAATCGACCTGACCTGTTAAAATATAATCATGCGTCTCCGCGTTGATTCCTGGTGTGATTCGGAATAAAACATTTTGTGTCGTCTTTTTTTCTTTTAAAATAGCGCTTAATAGTTCAATCTCATAAAAATTATCGATAATGATCGTCCCAACGCCTTGCTCAACAGCATAAAGAAGCTCTTCTTGTGTTTTATTATTTCCATGAAATTCAATATTTTCAGGTGACATCCCTGCCTGTATCGCCGTATAGATTTCTCCCGCTGAAACAACGTCACACCCTAGTTCTTCTTCTTCTAATAATTTGTACATTGCTAAACAACAAAAAGCTTTACTAGCATAAATGACTTTATTTTTTACTCCTAAAGAGTTAAGAGTTTGTTTAAATCCTCTAGCACGTTCACGAATATGTGCAACATCGTAAACAAACAAGGGCGTCCCGTATTTTTTTGTTAAAGCAACCGTATCACAACCTCCGATTGTTAAATGCTCTTCTGTATTGAATCTCGCTGTTCCAAATAATAATGGCATTTTTTCACCTTCTCCAACTAATTTATTAAAAATAATAGCATAAAATTAAGAAACTTCCTATCTATTTTTCATCATTTTCACAAACCCTGTCCTACGAAGTCAATACTCGCTGATAGACTTGCTCCGCTAAAGCTCCTATTCCTTCTTCACCTATCTGGTTTGCAAAGAGAATCACTAGTTGCTGATTTTTTTGATCGCCATAAATCACTGTATTATATCCTCCTAGACTACCTATGGAATATTTCAATGAATCAAAATAGATCATCCCGGATTGATAACCGCCAGTTTTTACCTCTGCAAGCTCATCATATTTAGATGACTTGAATAGCTCTCCATTTGTCAATCCTTGAATAAACTGCCAAAAATCTGTCGTTGACATATACATATTACCTGCACCAAGCAAACTAGAAAATAATTTTTCGCTTGATGGAAAAGCATCCGGCTGATAGTCTTTTCCAGCATAAATGTATGGTTTAGGTACAGTGATCTTCATAGGTAAAGTGTCCCAAAAATAGGTTTGTTTCAGTCCTAATTTGTCGATCACTTGCTTTTGAACCACCTCTTCATACGGCTGCTTCAAAATCATCGAAATGATTCCTGCTAAAATAGTATAATTTCCATTTGAATAGAGATATTCTTGACCTTGATCCACTTCCATTTCTTTTAAGGCATAATCGATTTGACTATTTTGTTCACTGAGTAAATGATCAGGTTCTTCTTCCGGCAACATAAGTCCGGAGGTATGGTTCAATAAATCCTTGATCGTAATTTGCTTCGACGTTTCTATAGTTGGATAAAATTGATCCAAGGTCGTATCTAATGAAAGCTGCTTGTTATTGACTAATTGTAAAATTAGAGCACCTGTAATGATTTTCTGCAAAGAAGCAATCGGAAATGGTGTAGTGATCTTATTTTCTTGTTTTGTTTCCGCATCAGCATAGCCGTAGCTTTTTTCATAAAACACCTGGCCTTGATCGATCACTAATGCCGTCCCCTTAAAATGAGCAGCTACGATCAACTGGTCGATTTTCTTTTGTTTTACTATCTTTGTTGACTGATTTGTTTTGGTGACTTTTTCTGTATTGACAAAAGGCTCACTAAAAAACGGACTCCCTTTAAAATACCAATAACCTAAAATGACCAGCACTACACATAATAGGCAAGTATAAACTATTTTTTTTGATTGTTTACTCAACTAACTCACTTCTTTCCAAACACTTCTTTCAAATTATACCACTTTCGAACAAAATTAAAGAGTATGTAAAACAAAACGGAACCGTCATTTTGTTCTACATACTCTAATTTTGGATAATTAGCGAGAGAAGGCAATGCTTTTTAGCTACTCCTGTTTAATGCCTAAAGACTTTCTTGTGCAATCGTCAAAATCGCAGCAGGTATCCTATATGGCGAACAAGAGATATAATCGACGCCCAGTTTTTGCAAGAAACGAATCGACTGAGGATCACCACCAACTTCCCCGCAAACCCCGATTTTAATATCGGAATCAAAACTTCTGATTTTATCCACCGCAATAGTCATCAAAGCGCCAACGCCTTCTTCATCGATATGTTGGAATGGATCAGATTTTAGGAGTTTTCTTTCTTCATATGCACCGATGAATTTTACGGAATCGTCACGAGAAAATCCATATGTCAGTTGCGTTAAATCATTCGTACCAAAACTGAAGAAATCAGACGCTTCAGCAATTTTATCTGCTGTCAAACAAGCTCTTGGTATTTCCAACATTGTGCCAATTTTATAAGGAATTTGTTTCTGTTCGTTTTCAAAAATTTGTTCGATCGTTTGGACTAAACGTTCCCTTAACCAAGCTAGCTCTTCTTTACTCCCAATCAACGGGATCATGATTTCCGGCAAAATCGTTACTCCAGATTCCTGTGAAACTGTCATTGCGCTTTCAATAATAGCAGCAACCTGCATTTCATAAATTTGAGGAGTTGTAACGGCTAAACGACAGCCACGATGACCTAGCATCGGATTTTGTTCATGCAATTCAGCAATACGGTGCTTGATTTGAGCAACAGTCCGTTGTGTTTCACTTGCTAGATGCTCTATCTCTTCTTCTATTTGCGGTAAAAACTCATGTAATGGCGGGTCGAGCAAACGAATGGTACATGGCTTATCTTGTAAAAGTTCAAACATCGTGCGAAAATCTTCTTTTTGAAATTCTTTTAATTTATTTAACGGAGCCATTAATGACTCCTCATCTTGGGCTAAAATCATTTTCCGCATTTCAAAAATCCGCTGTTCGCCAAAAAACATATGCTCTGTTCTGGCTAAACCAATTCCTTGTGCGCCTAATTTTAGCGCCGTTTCAATATCTGATGGTGTTTCTGCATTTGCTTTCACACCGATTTTAGCTATTTCTTTGCCCCAATTTGTGATCGTTTCCAATAATTGCCATTCGTCCCCTTCAACATAAGGGATACTCCCACGATAAATGGTTCCTGTTGTGCCATCTACCGAGATCGTATCTCCTTGTCTCAAGGTAACAGTTCCAGCTGTTGCTTGTTCCAAAAACTCATCAACTTGCACTTCTTCACATCCTGCGACACAACAAACACCCATTCCTCTGGCAACAACCGCCGCATGAGAAGTCATTCCTCCTCTTGAAGTGACGATCGCTTCACTAACGACCATTCCTTCAATATCTTCGGGCGACGTTTCCTGACGGATCAAAATAACTTTTTCTCCTAAGTCACTCGCCTTTTTAGCTTGCTCCGCTGTAAAATAGATTTTGCCGCTTGCCGCTCCAGGACTAGCTGGCAGTCCTTTTGCAAATACTTCTGCCAGTTTTAACTGTTCCGGTTCAAAAACAGGGTGAAGCAACTGCGTGATCATCGATGGATTGATTCGTTGAAGCGCTTCTTCTTTCGAAATGATCCTTTCTTCAACCAGCTGAATACACACTTTAAAGGCCGATTTTGCTGTACGTTTTCCGTTTCTTGTTTGCAGTAAGTATAGCTGACGGTTTTCGATCGTAAATTCAATATCCTGCATATCTTTATAATGACGTTCTAAAAGTTCGCTTAAACGGAGGAACTCTTGATAAACTTCCGGCATGAGCGTCTCTAACTCACTGATCGGCTGCGGCGTTCTGATACCAGCTACCACATCTTCTCCTTGCGCATTCAGTAAAAACTCTCCAAATATTCCTTTTTCTCCAGTTGCAGGATTACGTGTAAATGCAACTCCTGTACCGCTTTGTGAACCAAAATTCCCAAAGACCATCTCTTGAATATTGACTGCTGTTCCTAATGAATCAGAAATGTCATGTAGTCTGCGGTAGGTGATCGCTCGACGGTTATTCCAAGAACGAAATACAGCTTCTACCGCTAATTTTAGCTGCTCATAAGGATCCTGAGGAAATGGTTTATGCGTCACTTCTAAAAAAATATCCTTGAAAATACGAACCAATTCCTGCCAGTCTTCTGCAAGCAGTTCCGTGTCAGATCCATAGTTCTTCTTTGATTTATAAAAATCCAGTTGATCTTCAAAACGATCTTTATCAATACCGCAAACAACGTCGCCAAACATCTGCAGCAATCTTCTATAACAATCATAAGCAAAACGCGCATCACCGGTTTTTTCGATCAGCCCAAATACAGTTTCATCATTGAGCCCCAGATTCAAAATAGTATCCATCATTCCCGGCATTGAAAATTTAGAGCCGCTTCTAACAGAAACAAGCAGCGGGTTTTTCACTGAGCCGAATAGTTTATTTGTCCGAGTCTCCATCCGTTGTATATGTTGTCTTATTTCTACATCCAAGTTTTCTGAAACATAATCTTTTTTCTGTAAATAGTCTAAACAGGCCTCTGTAGTAATTGTAAACCCTGTCGGTACCGGCAACCTCAATTTTGTCATTTCTGCCAGATTGGCGCCTTTCCCTCCAAGTAAATCAGTTTGTTCCTTACTGCCATCAGAAAAATCAAGTACATAGTTCACAAGCAAACTCTCCTTCAATTTAAATAGTATGTCACATTTAAGATAAATCGATTATATTGTGTATCACATTGAATGTCAATAGATATTAGTGTATCTTTTTTTTATTGTTGCATTATTTTTATAAGAAATATATAATCATTAGTGTGTCACATTTAGAAAGTAGGTCGATAAAATGAAACTCACCTCTAGGCAATTAGAGATTATCAAGATCGTCAAAGAAAATGAACCGATCAGTGGTGACAGTATCGCAGGTACACTTGGCCTAAGCCGAGCGACTCTAAGAAGTGACTTAGCGATTTTGACGATGACTGGTTTACTGGATGCCAGACCTAAAGTTGGGTATTTTTACACTGGACAAACCATTGAACCGTTACTTTATGAAAAATTATATAAAAAAACCGTACAGGATATCCTTTTACCACCGATACTCATCCACCAAGGAACAACGGTTTATGATGCCGTTACTAATCTATTCATGTATGATGTCGGCTCATTATATGTAAAAGATGATAACGATGACCTGATCGGTGTGCTTTCTCGGAAAGATTTACTGCGTGCTGCAATCAGCAACCCAAACACCGAAAAAACACCTGTTGCAATGATCATGAGCAGGATGCCGAATATTATTACGATCACAAAAGATCGCACGATTTTAGAAGCCGGCAGTTTGTTACTTCAACATAGTATCGATACCTTACCTGTAGTGGAAATCGACCATCCTAAGAAAGTTATTGGTAAAGTGACAAAAAGCAGAATCATGGCTTACTTCATCAATGCTGGTAATGAGATCGAAAAAGAAAATTATTAGTTTTGGTTTCTATTTTTTAGTAATGATATATCACAATAAAATCAGCTGTGAATCACTGCAGCAAAGGAGAGTTTATTCATGCAAAAAAACAAAATCAATATTTACCTGATATCCGATTCAGTGGGTGAAACGGCTCAAAAAATCATTTCAGCAGTTTCTGCACAATATCCGGATATCGATATGAGTGACATCCAACGGTTCCCTTTTATTACGGATGAAGAATTATTACAACCAATCTTAAAAGATGCCCTTCATGATAAAGCTGTCGTTGTTACAACTTTAGTGAATAAAAAATTAGTTCAACTAGTGAAAGAATTCTCGGATCGTACCGGCTTACAATTTGTAGATTATATGAGTCCTTTAAGTGAGATCGTGGAAGGAACATTTGGTGTCCAGCCTTTACAAGAACCTGGTGCTCTGCATAAATTAAACGAGCAATATTTCAGCCGTGTTTCTGCTATTGAATTTGCTGTCCGATACGATGACGGAAAAGATCCGAAAGGTTTCCTTGAAGCAGATTATGTTCTTTTAGGCGTCTCACGTACCTCTAAAACACCCCTAAGCATGTATATGGCTAATCGTAATCACAAAGTGGCTAATTTACCCTTGATCCCAGAAGTTGCATTACCAGCTGAATTGGACCAAATCGACCCTAAAAAAATCATCGGTTTAACAACAACGATCGATAGCTTAATGGATATTCGTAAATCTCGCCTACATTCACTTGGTCTAAAAGAAGATTCGGCTTACACGAATGCAGACCGAATTCAGGAAGAATTAGATTATGCAGCCGAAGTTTTTGCGAAATATAATGCACTCGTGATCGATGTGAACAAAAAATCGATCGAAGAAACAACAACGATCATTGAAGATTTGACGCAAAACAACTAATTAAGGAGACTTGCAGATGAAAGATTGTCATAATGAAGAATTGATTGCTGAAATCATCAATCTAGAAGCAATTTTGAACCTGCCCAAAGGAACAGAGCATTTTATCAGTGATTTACATGGAGAATATGAAGCATTCAATCATATTTTAAGAAATGGCTCTGGAAGCATTCGAGAAAAAGTTCATGCCTTATTCAATCAAGAATTAACGAACGAACAGATGGACGAGCTATGCTTTTTAATTTATTATCCTGAAGAAAAAATAGACACTTTACAACAAGTCCACTCCCTAAACTCTGGCTGGTGGTTCGATGTGATCGAACGGTTGCTGATCGTCGTTCGTTTTTCATCGAGTAAGTATACTCGCTCTAAAGTTCGTAAAGCTTTACCGAAAACATATGCTTATATTTTGGAAGAATTGATCTATCAATATGATGAAACCACGGATAAAAAAGCATACTATCGTCAAATTATTCAAAAAATCATCGATCTTGGAACGGCTAAACGTTTTGTAACGGATTTAGCTTATTTGATCCAGCGTTTTGTCATTGATCACCTTCATGTCATCGGTGACATTTATGATCGTGGGCCATATCCTGATAAAATTATGGACGCTTTGATCGATTATCATTCTCTGGATATTCAATGGGGCAATCATGATATTATTTGGCTCGGTGCTGTGAGCGGATCCAAAGCCTGTCTCGCAAACGTTTTACGAATTTCTGCACGCTATGGAAATCTTGATCTGTTAGAAGACAATTATGGAATCGATTTATCTGTTTTAAGAACATTTAGCCGAGAAAAGTATCATGAGAATCTTCAGTTTAAACCTAAAAGTAATCCTTACCGCAAGCTTTCTATCACAGAAGTCACAGATGCTATGAAAATCCAGCAGGCAATGGCGGTCATTCAAGAGAAATTAGAAGGACAATTGATTCAAAGAAGACCTGAATTTATGATGTCTCATCGTTTATTATTAGATAAAATCCATAATGGCCAAATAACGTTGGGTCATGTTACCTATCCTCTGATGAATAGCTGTTTTCAAACCATCGACTGGTCTGATCCTTACCAATTAACTTCAGAGGAAGAAGCTGTGATCACTGATTTACTGCAGCAATTCCAGCAAGCTGAAAGACTCCATCAACATATGACTTTTCTCATTGGTAAAGGAGCACTTTACTTGCCGTATAACAATAATTTGTTAATCCATGGCTGTATTCCCTTAAATCCAAATGGGACCTTTCAATCGATCAACTTTAACGGTCAGGAATATGCTGGAAAACGATTACTCGATTTTTTTGAAAGCAACATCCGGCAAGCATTCGAGCAACCTTGGCAAACCGAAGACTTCGCAACTGACCTCATTTGGTATTTATGGTGTGGTGAATGCTCTTCTCTCTTCGGTAAAAAAGCAATGAAAACCTTTGAACGCTATTTTATAGCCGATAAAGACACTCATTTAGAAGAAAAAAATGCTTATTATACGTTAAGAAATGATCTCCATATTTGTCAAAAAATATTGCAGGCATTTCATTTAACGCAAGAAAATGCTCATATTATCAATGGACATACACCCGTTAAAATGATCAAAGGAGAATCACCGATCAAAGCGCAAGGTAAAATGTTGGTCATCGATGGCGGCTTTTCCAAAGCCTACCAAAGTGTTACAGGGATTGCAGGCTACACTCTTTTGTATAACTCTTTTGGTATGCAGTTAGCTGCTCATAAACCATTTGCGGACAAACAAACAGCCATTAAACAAAATCAAGACATCCTTTCCACCAGACAAATCGTTGATCGACAAACCAAGCGTTTGAAAGTTAAAGATACAACGATCGGATCGTCTTTGATCAGAGAATCAAACATTTTAAAAAGAGAATTAGCAGAACTGACACAAATAAAAGATGAACGTGGACTATAACTTCAAAAGTTATGCTCCACGCTCATCTTTTATTTATTCTACTATCATAAATTCTTGATTCTTTAATTCATATACTTCATCACAAGCTTTAGCTACCTCTTGTTCATGTGTCACAATGATGATACATTTTTGTTGATCATGAGCCACTTTTTGAAATAGCTGAACAATGTCTTTGGACGTTTTTTCGTCTAGATTTCCTGTAGGTTCATCAGCTACGATCAATTCATGATCGCAACACAATGCTCTAACGATCGCTACTCTTTGTTGTTGTCCTCCTGATAATTGAGCGACATTTTTTTTAGCTAATATTTCGTCGATTCCTACACTTGCTAAACTTTCAAGAGCATAAGCTTTTTTATCTTCCTGTTTTGAACTTGAGATCGACATCGCGGTCAATACATTATCCAGCGCTGACATATAAGGAAGCAGATTGTACGCTTGGAAAATAATCGACACATCATTTTTACGATAATTCCTTAGACCGATCTTTGCCAGCGATTCTCCGTTATAGAGAACCGTTCCTGTTTTAGGCTGATCTAATCCAGCAATCAATGAAAGAAAAGTTGTCTTTCCTGAACCACTTGCTCCTAAAATAGCATACATTTTTCCTCGTTGAAATTCTAAGTTTACATGCTTATATAGATATTCTTCTTCGTTCTTATACCAGTAGCCTACTTCTTGTGTTTGCAGCATCGTAATTCCTCTTTTCTATGTTGTTAAGATTTTTTTAGGTTGTAATCTTAAAATCCCGATCGATGATAATACAATTGAAAAGAAACTGATCAGCACACCCAGACCCGCTAAGATCGCGATTTCTTTTGGCTGAACCGAAATATTCAGATTTTCAATTGCTTGAGCAGCTTCTGCTGAACTTGCACCAATACCGCTCATTCCTCTACCCATACCACCGCCACTTGGTCTGCCGCCTTGCTGATCACCGCCTGGCATCCCACTCGGTCCGGCTTGATCAGTTGTAGCTTGTTGTGCTGACTGAGTTTGTTGGTCGATCAACTGCTCACCAACGACATTTCCTACGATATTCCCACTAAAAGTGGCAATTACTAACGCAACAATCATACAGACAATGATTTCACTGAAGAATTGCAGTACTACTTTAAAGCGAGACTCACCCAAAGATAGTAATACACCAATTTCATAACGTCTTTCTCTGATCGTCATCATCACGATCAACGTTAGAATAATTACACCTGCAACAGCGACCAAAATCACGATATTTTTAGCAAAACTGGCAACATTGTTTAATGGTTGAAGCATTTGTTGATAGGCTTGATCATTTGTTTGCAAACTGAAGCTTTCCGTATCGATCAGCTTCTCAGCAGCAGCTACAAAGCTATCCATTTCTTTCGGATCTTCCAATGTATACGAAGCAGAGTCGATCGTTCCTGCTGAATCTTCTCCTTTTAATGTGTTCGCTAGTGTATAAGAGGTGTATAAGGTATTTGCCGGATTTAAGAAATTGAACATCATTCCCATACTATCCCCATTTTCAGACGTTTTATAGATCCCTTTTATTGTCAATTCATACGTTTTTTCATCATCTTCTGGATCAGTTATTTTGAATGTATCACCAACTGTTAAATCATTTGCTTGTGCCAATGTTTCTTCGATCACTACATTATTGGTATCCTTATCTGACTCACTGATCGCTTCGCCGCTGGTTATTTCCGCTGTACCACTAGAAAAATCGCTAGCCATCGTCAAATCCATTACACCGCTTACCTGAAAATCACTTTGCTTCATATTGGACATTGGAGCGCCACCCATTTGCCCTCCTGCCTGCATCTGACCTTCTGGATTTTCTCCACCAGCTTGTTCACTATTGCTAGATTCAGATGTGGTCGTATCGCTATCTTCGCTAGAAATTGGTGTAATTCCCTCTCCTGCTCCGGCTGACGAAGACGATAAAAATGAATACGTTTTGACATTTGCCAATTCTGCAATTTTTTGTGCATCGTCTAAAGAAACAGGTGTCAAACTAAAGCTTCCAGGATCTGGTCTTTCACCGGACGTGCTATCCTGATTTTTTTTCATCGCTGCTTCACGGTTTGCTGAAAGCGTCACTGTTGCTCCAACACTTTTCTTTGCATTTTCTGTTGCTGTCAATGCAGCACTTTGGATCGTTAAACCGGCTAAGACAAAAATCAATATTGCTGAAAATACAGCACATAATAGAAATGTCCGCCCCTTCTTTGCTCTCATACTTAATAATGCTCGTTTGATAAAATTCATATGATTCCTCCTAAGTTTCCTTGTGAACAAAGATTACTTTAATCTTGTTACCTTAAACAGAACTTAAAGAAAGCTATTTTCTTTTGATTTTAATCTTTGTCCGAGGAACCTTGCAAAACAAGAAGAAAAATGATTAAATGGTTGTGTCGTATTTTTTGATTCATAATAAATGAATGTACTAGAAGGGAACGAAAGGTATTTGGAAAAAAAGAAAATGACTCTATATGGGATGATTTTTTCAATTTGCTTCTTCTTGATCGTATCCTTCTTTTTTTCTCCCCATACAATAGATTACGCAAAAGAAGCTGAGGCAAATGAAAAAAGTGATATGCCATTAAAAACTATTTCAGCAGCCGCTTCAAAACCAGATCTTCCTGAAGAAAAAAGTGATCCTGCACTCAATGCCTTTTATGAAAAAGTCGAGCAGTCAATGAATAGTGCCCGTGATTCTTTCAATGGAGATGTTGGAATGACCTATGTCGATTTGACGACTGGGAAGCAGATTTCTGTAAATGGCACACAAGAATTTTACAGTGCCAGCACCATTAAGGTTCCTCTGGCGATGATGATCGCAGACAAAGTTCAGGCTGGAGAACTAAAATGGGACGATCAATTGGTTTATAATGAAAAAGATGATTATGAGGATGGAACGGGGATTATCATCAATAATATTCAGCCAACTTATTCCGTTAGAACATTGCAAGAATACAATATTATCTATTCTGATAATATTGCTAAAAACATGCTTTACGGTACTTTTGGCGATGATGTAAAAGCAAAAAAAGCACTCTATGCTCATTTTCTGCAAAAAGAAACCCAATGGGATGACGCGAAATTCACTTCCGAAGACGCAGCAAAGATCCTGAAAATATTATATGATGAAAAAGCAACAAATCCGGAATACCAAGCGATTTATGATTATATGAAAAATACAGTATTCCATGAACGAATGGACACACCGACAACCTCAGGAAAGGTCGCTCATAAGATCGGTTCTTATGCAGGATTTTTACATGATATTGGTATTTTAGAAACAGAACATCCTTTTATCTTAACGGTTTTTACGAATGGACAAACAAATGCTGGTATTTCTTTTATCGCCAGTGTTACTGATCAATTATGGACGATCCAAAGTAATGATTATCCCAAAAAAATAGAGGAATGAATTCAGTGTTTAGAATTCGTTCCTCTATTTTTTAATTTCCACCCATGTTTTTGATTTTGATCAACCGGGTGATTTCACTTCTTTCGTTTTCTTCAAGTTTCATCTGTATATAATAAATCGTTTCTTCTAATTGCGGGATCGTCATATATTCCAATGCATTTACCCGTCTTCTGGTTTTTTCGATTTCTTCTGACATCAACTGACATGTTTTTTCGACTTCTGCTAACTCCAAGAGCTTTGGCAGGATCGATGAAAGCTTAGCAAAAACACCATCTAGCTCTGCATTTGAATTCAAGTACCCATAGTTCAATGGTGCTTCAACCACTGCTTCGTCGTAATGAAAGTTCATCGTTGGTACAGTAACACTCATGATATTTTTTTCGATCACATCCAGTGTCACCTCATTTGCTGGTATAGCAACTAATTCTTCAATAAAAGCTTCATTTAATGTTGCATTGGCTAAAACAAAACTGGACAAAGCCGTTTCTAGTTCTTTTTCAACATCCAACCGTAACGCATTGTTTTTCTTGATCAATAATATGAAACGACGCATCAATTCATCTTGTTTGTCTTTCAATAACTTATGTCCACGGCTAGCGGTACCTAATTGTTTTTTTAAACGGGAGAGTTCCATTCGCGTTGGATTCACATTCAATCGAGCCACAATCGATCACTCTCCTTCAGTTAGATATTCATCCAGCATGTCATCTTTGATCCGCTTCAATTCTGTTCTAGGCAGCATAGACAACAACTCCCAGCCTAGATCTAATGTTTCTGAAATAGAACGGTTTGTATAAAACCCTTGATTGACATACTCTGCTTCAAAACGATCAGCAAATTTTGCATAAATTTTATCAACATCAGATAACGCTGATTCACCAAGCACGACTGCCAACTCTTTTGCTTGTTTCCCTTGCGCATAAGCCGCAAATAATTGATTCATTGTCGCCGCATGATCTGCCCTTGTCTTACCTTCACCTGTTCCTTTGTCTTTCAAACGTGATAATGATGGCAATACATCAATCGGTGGCTGGATCCCACTTTTATATAGATCTCTGGACAAGATAATTTGCCCTTCAGTGATATAACCAGTCAAATCAGGGATAGGATGTGTTTTGTCTTCTTCCGGCATGGTCAAAATAGGAATCTGTGTTACTGAGCCTTTCAGCCCACTGATACGACCTGCACGTTCATATAAAGTTGCTAGATTTGTATAAAGATATCCAGGATATCCGCGACGTCCTGGTACTTCACGACGAGCAGCTGAAATTTCACGCAACGCTTCACAGTAATTGGTCATATCTGTCATGATCACTAACACATGCATGCCTTTTTCATAAGCTAAATACTCAGCTGCTGTCAGTGCCATCCGTGGTGTTGCGATTCGCTCGATCGCAGGATCATTGGCCAGATTCATAAACATGACTGAACGGTCGATCGCTCCTGTTTGACGAAAATCTTCCATGAAAAATTCTGCTTCTTCAAAGGTAATACCAATTGCCGCAAAAACGACCGCAAATTCTTCCTCGCTATTCAGCACGTTTGCTTGACGAGCGATCTGAGCCGCTAGCTCCTTGTGCGGCAAACCAGATGCTGAAAAGACTGGTAACTTTTGTCCACGAACTAAGGTATTCAAATGATCGATTGCAGAAATACCTGTCTGGATAAATTCATCTGGATAATCTCTGGCAACTGGATTGATCACTTCACCATTGATGTCCACCTTTTTCTCCGGCAAAATTTCTGGTCCATTATCTTTAGGACGACCTAAGCCATCAAAAATCCGACCAACCATATCTTCTGAAACGCCAAGTTCTAGCGGATGACCTAAAAAACGAACCTTAGAATCACGTAGATTGATGCCGCTAGTTCCTTCAAAGATTTGTACCATCGCTTTATCTCCATTGATCTCTAAAACTTGGCCGCGGCGAATTTCGCCATTTTGCATCCGAACTTCGATCAACTCTTCATATTTGACTCCTTCGACCTTTTCAACGATCATCAAGGGACCGACCACTTCATTGATCGTACGATATTCTTTAATCATTTGTCATCCCTCCATCTGCGATGATTTGTTTGATCGTCTGCTTGATCGTATCAACCAGTGTATCCAAACGTTCGATTTGATCTTCCGGCACATATTTACTTCTAGCAATCTGATCTCTTATGTCAACAGTCCCAGACATGATTTCACTTAAGTAGGCACCTAATTCTAAAGCCGTTTGACCCTCTTTATAGAACGTCAAAATCAATTGAAGCATTTTGTATTGCTTTTCTCGTGACGTGAATGTATCAACATCATCAAAGGCATTTTGCTGCAAATAATCTTCTCTAAGCGATTTCGCCACCTCTAAAGTCAAACGGTCTTTATCTGATAAAGAATCGATCCCGACTAGACGAACGATCTCTTCAAGTTGAGATTCTTCTTGTAAGATGCGCATGCCTTCTGTCACCATGTCAGACCAATTGACCTGCAACTGCTGATCCAACTCTTTTCCAACTTCGGATGCATACAAAGAGTAACTTTGAAGCCAGTTGATCGAAGGAAAATGACGCTTTTGAGCCAAGGTAGCGTCCAGTCCCCAGAAAACTTTTACCACACGTAAAGTGTTTTGTGTTACTGGCTCAGAAATGTCTCCGCCAGAAGGAGATACCGCGCTTATCGCTGTAATACTGCCTTCACGATGCTCTTTCCCTAAAGTCACTACCTGACCCGCTCGCTCATAATAATCTGCCAAACGACTTCCAAGGTAGGCGGGATAGCCTTCATCTCCCGGCATTTCTTCTAAACGTCCGCTCATTTCACGCAGTGCCTCTGCCCAACGAGAAGTAGAGTCTGCCATAATTGCCACAGAATAGCCCATATCACGGAAATACTCTGCAATAGTGATTCCTGTATAGATCGATGCTTCTCGAGCTGCTACGGGCATATTAGACGTATTTGCGATCAAAACAGTCCGTTCCATGACTGACTGTCCCGTATTTGGATCGATCAATTCAGGAAACTCATTTAGAACATCTGTCATTTCATTCCCGCGTTCTCCACAGCCAACATATACAACTAAATCAACATCGGCCCATTTCGCAATTTGGTGCTGAACCACTGTTTTACCTGCTCCAAAAGGACCAGGAACTGCAGCTGCACCGCCCTTTGTCACTGGGAAAAAGGTATCGATCACTCGCTGACCAGTCAATAAGGGAACATTAGGATTCAACTTTTCTGCAATTGGACGGCTCCGACGAACAGGCCATTTTTGCATCATCGTAAATTCTTTTTCACCTGTCGCTGTTTCAATAATATAAATTGTTTCTTCAATTGTAAATTCGCCTTGCTTGACTTCTTTTACGGTCCCCTTGATCCCAACAGGAACCATGATTTTATGTGCGATGACTTTTGTTTCTTGAACTGAACCGATCACATCACCCGCTGAAACTTCTTCACCAACAGACACACTCGGTTCAAACGTCCATTTTTTTGTTCGGTCCAACGCTGGAATTTGAACCCCTCTACTTAAAAAATTGCTCTTCGTGACTTCTGCAAAAGTATCCAGCGGACGTTGAATCCCATCAAACATCTCGGAGATCAGTCCCGGCGCCAATTCAACAGATAGCGCTTCTCCAGTCGTCACTACAGGTTCTCCTGGTCCAATCCCAGTTGTTTCTTCATATACTTGAATCGATGCCACATCACCGCGCATCTCAATAATTTCTCCAATAACGCCTAATTCTCCAACCTGACAAATATCCTGAATACTTGCATCAGACATATTCTCTGCCATGACCAAAGGACCAGAAACTTTAATAATCGTACCAGTTTGCAAAATCATTCCTCCTATTCTAAAAAGCGCAGCAATCCGTTTAGCTCTTGAACAAATTAGCAAACGACTTCAATGATGCTCTTTGGCATTTAAGTCGGTTGTCTATTTGTTGAAAGAGCTGGGGTGCGCAGCTAGATTAACTAAAAAGCGCAGCAACCCGTTCAGCTCTCGAACAAATTAGCAAACGACTTCAATGATGCTCTTTGGCATTTAAGTCGGTTGTCTATTTGTTGAAAGAGCTGGGGTGCGCAGCTAGATTAACTAAAAAGCGCAGCAACCCGTTCAGCTACATCACAATCTATAAAATGTTCTGTCCCACTGCTCGTTCTACATTATTTTGAATTTCCTTTAATCCGATTCCTTTGGTCCCATTGTGACTAGGAATTAAAATAATCGCCGGAGTTACTTCACTTTTATAACGTTCAATCGTTTCTACTGCTCGTTCAGAGGCATCTTCTGTGATGAAAATGACCCCATAACTTTTTTTAGCCATCGATTCGATCGTGTCTCTTATTTGCTTTGCTGATTGTGCATACACGACGTCAAATCCAAAAAGCTTAAACGGCATTACAGAATCTCTATCGCCGATCACACCGATTTTATAAGCCATCTACTGCACGCATCCTTTCTCTCACTACATCTGCAGAAAAATTACTACGCTTACTAACTAAAATCAGTCGTAAATTTTTCCATTCAACCTCTTTTGCGTTTAAAAAAGCTAACAATGGCAACGGACCAAAGGCCATGATTTTTGATTTATCGTATAAACGAGTCAAATAATCATCTTTCACCTTCTCAAAAGCGATCAAATCAAGCTCTTTTGTTTCAGCTGAAACGATCGGTGTAAGGATTCCCCCAAAGGATGTATTGAGTACAAATTCTGTAAAAGCTGCTAATGATTGCTCACTATACGCTAAAAAATCAGACTTGGGAATACTCCCAGAACTAGACAAAACAGTCAATAGAAAATTTTCATGCTGCCCTTGAATAATGCCACGCGCCATCGTGGATATATTTGTTAGATCGATAAAAGCCGTAACTTCATCAATAATATCCTTATATCCCAGCTTTTCAGCCAACCGTTTTTGATAGGTCAGAAAGCTCCGATCATAAATAATGTCGATCGCCTGAAAAATAGAGGATTCCTGAAAATAGTCCAACACTTCTAAAATCGCCTGCATCAATTCATCAGCTATTTCTGTCGACACACGCGTACGTATCGCACTTTTGATCGTCTCAATCGAGTAACGTCCGTCAGCAGTAAATAAGTAATCGAGATCTTCTCCGGTCAACTCAGCTTTTGTCAATACTTTCAAATTATGGAATGTTGCACGAGACGTATAAATATCAATGACTTCTGGTTCAGGAGCCAGCTCGTATAGCCATTCAAATAAGCGGCCTTTTTCTTTCGAATAAATATATTCAAAGTCATCAGCAAATCCTTCTGTCATATACGTGCTGTAAATTGTACTTTTCAGGATATCTCGAAGCTCTTCTGTCGTTTTAGCATTCAATAATTGTTCGTACTGTGCATGATTCAGCAATTCAGTCTCTTTTAGACGGATCAGCGGATTGATCTGATTATATGCGGTCTCTTTCATCTTGCCCCTCCTATCATAAAAATTTGACGCTAAGGAATACACTATTTAAAAAGCATTTCTGCAATGGAAAAACTTTCTGCTCTCTTGATTTCCTGAACTAAACTTGGAAATAAAAAATTATACTCGATCCCATTTTGAGCAACGATGAAACCACCGACACCGGGAATGAAATCTGGAAGTAATACCAAATCCAACTCATTTGATCTATGATTTTTCAGCCACTGCTCTGTCAACTTTCCTTTAGAATATTCGCCAAGCTGAAGTTGTGCCTGACCATTTAGGGTCAATTGATCAAGGATTTGCTTTGTAAATAATTGAAACTCATCTTCATTCCAATTATCCATTCGTTTGATCGCTTCTAAAAATAACTGTTCCAAATATTCTTGCTTTTGATTTAGTGTCGCCTGCTTGATTTCTAACTGCTGACGATTTTGTTTTTGTTTAAATGCTTTATTGCTTTGATCACTATTCTTTTCAATCAATTTTTGTTCCTGTAATAACAATGCTTCTTCTTCTTCCGCGTAAGCTTCATCAATTCGTTTATATTCTACTCTTTTTATATCAGCAACTTCTGTTGTTCCTTTTTCTAGAATTTGATCGACGATCTTTTCGATTGCATCCATGTTTTTCCTCCTGTTACTTCACATTTAATACAAGTAAGAACGAGATTACAAATCCAAGAATGGCATATGTTTCGACCATGGCAGCATAAATGATCCCTTTCGTTGCATGCTCAGGTTTTTTCGCCAAAATTTGAATCCCGGCAGCTGCAACGCGTCCTTGAGCGATCCCTGAAAATAGGCCAGCAAATGCGATCGGCAATGACGCAACAAAGTAATCCATTCCCTGAACCATCGACATACTATTATCTAAATTGATAAAGATCAAAAAGGCAATAACGAAGCCATACAATCCTTGTGTACCTGGTAATAATTGAAGAATCAGAGCTTGCCCGAATTTTTCCGGCTGCTCAGTCGTCAATGCTGCCGCCGCCTCTCCAGTAAAGCCAACACCTTTTGCCGAACCGATCCCTGCTAAAATCGTTGCTGTTGCCATTCCTAGTACGGCAAAAAGAATTCCGCCATTATTATTGATCAAGTAATCTATCATATTTTTATTCCTCCACAAATTATTTATTTTGTTTTTTCTCAACATTTACATATTTTTCTTCTGTTTTCAGTGGTTTGAATGCCCGTCCTCCACCTGTATAAAATTTTCCGAAAAACTCTACATACTGCAACCGCGCACCATGAACATAGGCACCCAGTAAGCTTAAAAATAAATTCAACGCGTGAAGGGCTACGATCAGTAAGATCCCTACACTAAAACGGGCGATCGGTGGCATAAAAGCGACTAGCATATTAAATGCAGCAGCGATACTTCCACCCGAAATCCCAAGAGCCATTAAACGAGTATAGCTGACTAAGTCGCCGATATAGCTCGTCAAGCCATAAAGACCGTATAAGCCTTTTGCCAAACCTTTTGCTTTTGACTTAGATTGAATCACAGGAACCGCGATAATCGACAAAGCAGAGATGACTGCCACTATGACACCTGCTGTAAATAACCCATCATTATTAAATAGCAACATACTCAATACTGCAATTAGTAGTCCCACAAGCAGCCCCTGCCAAGCAAAACTCTCACTAATACTTTCCAAATAACGTTTGCGCTTCGTCAGTTCGATCCCATTGACCATCAAGCCTGTCATCAATTGAATAAAACCAAACACAACAGACAGAATCAAGATCGTATTGACATCTTCAGTTGTAGATAAGATCGGAAATGGCAAGGTGATTCCAAAAAGCTCTTTTGGCAATCCAGCACCGAAAAATGATCCATAGATAAACCCCCAAATAATTGTCGGAAACGATAAGATCAGAAAGAATTTAGCAAAACGTTTCATTCCTCTTGGCAGCACAACTAATTTTTGTGCCAGAAAAGCTCCTACTAACATCAATAAACCATAACCGATATCTGCCACCATCATTCCAAAAAAGACCATGTAAAAAGGAGTCATGATCGGTGTTGGATCGATCTCCTCATATTTCGGTAAACTATACATCTCTGTCAACATTTCAAAAGGTGAGACAAGGGCATTGTTTTTTAATTTCACCGGAATATCTTCCTGTATCTCTTCTGATGTCGGCTGATCAAATACGCAGTAGATTTCATTTTTTGGTAAAGCTTCGTCCAAAGCTATCATAAGCTCATGTTTCTCAGTTATAGGAATCCAGCCTTGTAAAATAAAAAAATAAGTCGTATTGATCAAATGCTTCTTCGCTTCTTCTCGATGAATATAGGCAAAAACCATCTCTTCTGCCAAATACAGCTCCTCTAAATGAGCACGATGCGCTGCCAGTTCAGCTTTCGCTAACCGCTCCTCTTCAACAAGAGCAGTTAATGATTCTTTGGTACGCTGATAAGTTTCCTTTGGCAATTCTTCATACGGATAAACAAATTCATTGAAGCTATATTTTTTTTCAATCTCAGCAACAGTTTCTTCCATTTCATTCAAATAGATCAAACTATAATAAGCATGATTTGGGCTGTGATAAATTTCTTCAATATAGATCGAGGGGTATCTCGAACAATCAGTTAAAAAATCTGCTTGATTCGCTGAATTGATAGAACCAAGTAAAATCGTCGTTGTGTCTGATGAATTCTTTTTTGGTACAACGTCCAAATACTGCCAGCGCGCAAGCCATTTTTCCCTAGCACGTAATTCTTTTCTTTGCGTTTCAATAGAAGCAAGCTGCTTTTTTAATTTAGAAATGTCATGTAAATAACCAATGATCGTTGGCTGATCAAATGTTTGTTCTAGAGATTCTAAGGTCTTGACTTGTCTTTTAAACGTACTTTTTTGAGCTGGCTTTTCAGCAAAACGTTCAATAAAAATCAGTGCTTCCTGAATGTCATTCAATATTTTCTGATACTCTTTCTGTTGGACATCATCAACTTCCAGTATCGTTTTTGAAAAATGTTCTTTAAGATAGTTGCTATCTACATTAGAATGAAAAAAATCTTTGATCTCTGTCATCTGCAGCCCCTGAATTGTTTGAAGAATAGTTTCTTCATGCTCAATGGCTGCAATAATCGTCATTTTTTCCATTTTATTGACTGCCATAGACTTTTTTCACCCTCTCTATTATGTGGTCGACGATAGCCTCTTTATTTTGTTCGTATTTATTCCTAAACTCTTGATTTTGTTCTTTTGCTTCACTTAGTAATAATATTCTTTCCTGTTCAAGCTGCTCTGTCAGTTGCATCTCCTGATTTTGAAGTATTTTGCTGACTTTTTCTTGGCTTTCTCCTTGAAGTTGCTTGAATTGTTGTGCTTTTTTCTGCTCATAGGTCATAATTTCTTTTTGAGCAGTTTGGCGCATTTCTTCAACTTTTTTTTCTGCATCTTGAATGCGCTCTAATGCTTCTAATACCATTTTTTCACCCCTATTCTGTGACTTTAACTAGTATACTTATTATGAAGCGTATTATTTTTTATTACAATCAAAAAGGAATACACCCTATCTTTATCAAAAGACATGATCTATCCCTTTTCCTATAATAAAAAAGGGCGCAAGCTCAAACATCGTTCTTCTCACCCCTTGAAGAACCTGATCCTTGAAGCTTTCGCCCAACCATTTTTATTCACATGAATGTATCTTAGCAAAAACACCTTGAAATTACAATATTTTTTGTAAAGGAAGTCGTAAAAATTAAAAAAATCTCACCTTCGATCAGAAGATGAGAAAGGAGTTTTACTCATGAGAGTAAATGAAAAAAAGTTTGTTGTTAGGATATATTTATCTTACTGCCGCTGACAGATTATTTCAAATGATATGCACTCCGTTCTTTTAAAAGAAAAAAGCCTCTAATTTATTACCAGAGCGTATCACTTTTTCAATAATAGTTTCCTTCCAAACATCAGTAAACCAATCATATTGCATTTGCTTGATAATGATTTTTTTTATTTCTTCTTCTAGCGAGGAGTCATCAATCTCACCACCATAAAATGCTTGCAATGCTCGAAGTGCCTTATCATTGTGGTTAGACTCAAAACGATAAATCCGGCCTTGCTCTATGTAATAAAAACCATATTGAATAACTGCTGCAAAACGTTGATCTTTTTTATCAAGAAAATCTATAAACTGTTCTGACGTGATCTGCTTCATCTCTTCACACTCCTTTCAAAAAAACTATTTTTCAGCTATATTTTTATGCCCTCTTTTATTTATACTTAAGAAAAAAAAGAGGCTCATTCTAGACTGTCGATTCTTTGCTCCAATCAGTCCAAAACCAGTAATATCTGCCACAACTCTTCATATTCAGGACATCATTTTTGTAAAATTGTTAACATTTAGAAATCACCAATTTTTTACCTTTTTATCGACCTTGCACCTAAAACATTTTAACAAAAAATAACTACGTAAACAATTATGTTTAAATACTTTCTTTTTCACACCCCCTATATAATTGACATATATTATATTTTTCCAATCTTATTATGACTTTTTATTTCCTTTTAGGTATAATAACAGTAACAATTCAAAATGATGAAAAGGAGTAGTCGAATGATGGAGAATATAATAAAAATCTCAACTAATTTTCACAACACTTGGTTGATCAATGTAAAAAAAGATTCTTTTGCAAAAGAAAATAAGATTCTATTTGGTGATACCCTTCGCCTCTCTATTGCGAAAGGTGATTCTTATTATTTTGCAGAAAATATTGCATTAACTTATGAGAAAGATATTATTTCTAAAGAAACTCCAACAAAAGAAGAACTCAAATTCTTTATTTATATGGAAAAGAATAAAGAAAAAATATTCTCGAACTCATTAGCAGCTAAATACGACATACAACAATATATCCGCCATACAACTACTAGCTCACTATAGGAAAAAATAATAGCCTCTGATTTACCTCATTCAACAAAAGTAAATCGGAAGCTATTATTCTGCACTTTTTATTTATACACGTTTTTATTTTTTTTGGTTAATTTTTTGTTTGCAAATTTTTAATACTTTTAGGAACGTCTAAACAAAATTCTAGGCCCCTCCTGTAACAACATAAATAGAAATACCACTAAATAACACTGCAATTAATGAAATCACCAGCACACCTCCATCTAAATTATTAGAAATCAACGTTTGCAAACAAATAATTTTCCTTAGGTAAAGAATAACAAACAGATAAAAAAAAGGAAAGTAGTAATGTTAAAAAGTGCGAAATTGGCATAAAAAACTAAAATAAAAATAATTTTTTTCTTAAAAAATGGAAATAAGCTCATTTTTCATGCTATAATCGCATATAAAGGGGGATAAACGCTTGAATATCATAGAAACTTTACGTTTTTTTAGACTAAAACTAAGACTTACTCAAAGAGAAATGATGTCGGAATATACAGACCCCTCAACTTATTCGAAAATAGAAAGTGGTAAACGTGCTTTAAAAGTAACTGAACTTGAAGAAATACTTGAACATACGTCAATTAATGCTGAAGAGTTTTTCAGCTTTGCTACTTTTGATAAAAAGCAGCAAGATTTTCGAGAGCTTTTTTACTATTGTGGAGCACATTTAGAAAACAAAAGTACCAAACAAAAACTAATCAACTATTATGTTTTTTTAAAGAACAACAAGAAGAAAACATTAAGAGAAACATCTAACTATATTGCTATAAAAAATTATTTTTATGCTCATTGGGATGAAGTTGAGGAGTTAACTCAAGCAGAAATAATAGATATTTATAATTCTTTACTAATAAAAACATTTTACGTTCAATATGATTATGTCATTACAGCGAACTTAATTAGATTTTTCAATTCAAAACAAGCAGATTTACTACTAGCACGAATGTTTCCCATAAAGTTTGAAGAAAAACGAGATTTTACTACGAAAAAATTTGCCTATAATATTCTCATTAATTTAATCTCAATGAGACTCTATGCAAAGGACTACGATAGCGCTGCAAAATATATTAAATTGGCAAAGAAACAAGATAAACAAAATGAAAACTATAACTTTAAATTAAACCTTCAATATTTAAGTAATCTTTTAAATTACATTCTTGAAGGTGAACCAGTATATATGGAACGAGTCTATGACTTCATACATTTATTAGAGAATGCTGGTGATACCTTACAAGCTGAACAAGTAAAAAAAGAAGTAAAGTTATTGACACATGAACGCGACAGCGAAAAAATGCTCAAAAAGTATTCCGTTGGTCTATTCAAAGAAACTTAATACCCTACTTTTAAACAAATATCCCACCTTATAAAAGGTGGGATAAGGAGTATTACTCGGATTGAGTAAAATGAAAATACTGTTAGGGTATATTTATAATACTATATAATGTCTATCATTTCAACCCTTTAGTCATTAAATATTTTTTTATTTACGCGAAAACAGGTTAAAATGTATAATACACCTCACTTTACGCTCTTCCTCTCTTCTGAATCTGCAACAACAACACACTTTCACTATAAACTTCTCAACAAACAATAAAACTAAATAATATAAATATCTCTTTAATTTCAATTATTTGCGTTTGATCAAGCTTTTAATTTGCTATACTTGAAGTTAACAGACACGGGTACTATACCAGAACCTAGATTTGAAATCGATAACGAGGAAACGTCAAGAAAAACTTTTACGGCAGATATCATTACTGATACAAAAACTGATTTACACTGTTTAGCCTATCGCGATAATATATATGACTCTAATGATATCACTCGATTAGTTGATGTAGCTCGTAAACCACTTATTGATAAAAAAATTTGAAAAGGAGTTTTTTTATGAGACGAATATTACGAATTGGGGTTGTTGTTTTATTTGTGCTATTTTTGATTATGGTGAATGGAGAAGATAATTCTGATATCCAAGAACCTATAGCTACTAGCGCAGACAAAACAAAAACTTCTGAACTTGATAAACCAACAAAAATTTCAACTACTTCCGAAGAACGAGAGAATCTGGTAGAATCCGAAACAACTAACTCAGTTGAAACTGTCCATGTTCCGACTGAGATTGAGAGTCATTCAATTGAGAGTGATCAACCCTTTGTGGAGACTAGTGCAGAAGAAGAACTTAAGCGGTTAAAACAAGAATTTTCTGTTTTGATGAAAGAAGCTGCCTCTACAGAAGAGCTCGCTCAATTAAAACAAGAATACAATGAGGCTGTTGCTCCTCTTCGTGACTTGGTAAACCCATATAAATTAATTGATAAGCTCAATGAATTTAAATCTTATTTAGAAGATAAACAGACCCAATTAGAGAATGAACAGACTACTATACAGCAATAATTAGCATAGTTTTTCCTAACATCTTATATTTTAGGAAAATTATTTGATAGCCAGCATGTTTTTTTATTCACTCTCTTTCTGTTTTGGTGGTTAGCAAGTTTTTTATCTAAAAAATAAACAGTAGAAACGCTGAAGTACAATCCTTTGTACATCAGCGTTTCTACTGTTTCTCTCCACAAAATTCATGGAGACGGCGGGAGTCGAACCCGCGTCCAAACACATTGTCACTTAAACCTCTACGTTCATAGTACACTCATTTAAAGATTCGCTTTACAGCTTGCCGAGTGACAGGCATTCTGTATTGCTAGTCTGATGATCTCTTCTAACTTTTACAGACGGAAAAAGTTAGCGTATCCCACTTAATTTGAGACCCTTACTCGAGCACATGGGCGATGCCGAGAGGATCTTCACCCGCTGTTTTTACGCAGCTAGAGCGAAAGTATTGTTTTCGTTTTTAGCAGTTATATTTAACTGTAACGTTTTTACGTAGACGTAACCTACGAAACGCAATTCAAGCTCAACTATGCCTGTCGAATCCGTAACGTCCCCGTACAGATTAAAAGCACATGTTATGCTTTTAATAGTATAACATATTTTTCGTTGTCTTAAAAGAGCTAGACGCTTATCTTCCATTATCCTTCTTAAAAAGAATAACAGTGTTTCTTATAAGATCTAAAATTAGTGTCCAGTTCCAAAAACATTGACCAAAACCGTCCCAATGACGATAAATCCTAAACCGATCATTGTCGGCACGTTTAATTGCTCCTTCCAATAAACAACTGAAAAAACCGTGATCATAATGATCCCTATTGCTCCCCAAAGTGCATACGCCACATTCAATGGCATGTAATTGATGGCTTTTGATAGTGTATAAAAACAGATCCCATAGGCAATCAAACAGGTGATCGAGGGAATAAGCTTGGTAAATCCAACTGTAGCTTTCAGTAAATTCGTTGCAAGTACTTCACTGATGATAGCAATAAAAAGATATAAATATCCAATCATTTTTTTCCTCCTAAATCATTTCCATCACTAGTATAACAAAAAAAGATCACTACTAGAAAAAACTAGTAATGATCCTTTAGATAATTACGCCTTTAAGCTTCCGTATAACAATTCAGCATCCAATTGATGCCAAATTTATCCACGACCATGCCATATTTTTTGGCCCAGAATGTTTCACCTAACGGCATCGTTATTTTTCCGCCTTCGGACAATCGAGCAAAGATACGATCGATTTTTTCCTCGTCTTGTGTTGAAACAACTAAAGAAACATTATTTCCTTCTATAAATGTTAAGCCCATTCCGTCTGGTACATCTGAAAGCATAACTGGAACGCCTTCAATCGTCATTGAAGCATTCATAACGAGATGTTTCCATTCTTCTGGCGTGGGATGTGCTGGATCTTCCGGCGCATCCGCAAACGTCATGATCCCATCATTTTTTACATCAAAAACTGTTTCATAAAAAGCAATTGCCTCTGCCGTCTGGTTCTTAAAATTTAAATAGACTTGTAACATATGTACCATCCTCTCGCTCTATTTTTGCTCATTATCTCATGCTAAAATAGATTACGCGAAAACAACGCTCATTTCTATGAAAAATCAGTATCTTTCAATAATGCTTCAACAAACTGTTCTAAGTACTCCTGATCGATTGAATCGTATCCTTTAGTGATTGAACTATCTAAATCTAAAACACCCAGTAATTTACCTTCCTTTACCATTGGTACAACGATTTCCGATTGAGCTGCTGAATCACAGGAAATATAATTTTCATGTTTTTTTACATCGTCGACAATCAGAGCTTTTCTATGTGCTGCAGATTCTCCGCAAACACCTTTGCCCATTTTGATTCTCGTACAAGAAACCTTTCCTTGAAATGGCCCTAAAACTAATTCTTCCCCATCGAATAAATAATAGCCGGCAAACACTGTATTTGGTAATGCATCTGCAAGTAAAGCGGACGAGTTCGCTAAGTTTGCGATTTTATCATGTTCGATCTCAATGATTGCAGCTTGTTGCTGTACTAAGAGTTTATATGCTGATTTTTTTTCTTCTAGATTATTCCACATCGTAAGTACCTGCCTTTTTTCTATAGTCAATGATTTTTTTATTATACCATAGCCACTGACTTTTTCATCCAGCAAGATGTTCACACTCTTCATTACAACTTCATACAAATTCACACTTTTTTCAATTTTTTTTATGTTTGATTTAATCTATTAAAGGTATAGTTTAATCATAGTAAACAACCAATAACTTTTGTGGATGAACGTGGTGTTAAAACTCTTTGAGGACTAACGGATGTTTATTCTCGACCGATGAGGTGTAGGTTCGAATCCTACCGTCCACGTACGTGCTGATGATCAGCACTTGATCATAAATGACCTTAATGAAAGGAATGGTGTTTTATGAAAAAAATTTTAGTCACAGGAGCAACGTTGTCTGCACTCTCACTTGCCGCCTATTCATTTTTGAAACATACTCCTAAACATCAATATGACTATGGCAAACTATAAACGAAAAAGTTGTCCTGAACACTCACTGTTCTTGACAACTTTTTTTATTTTGCTAAGTGATTCACAAATAATATGTTATTTGAATACTAAATGATATTCTCCATCCTCTGCATTGTCCAAATACTGATACAAGATCAATTCTAGAATAGCAAGCATCGAAATATGTGATGTGATTTCCATTTTATTAATAAATAGTTCATCTGTAAAAACATAAAAATTAACATCACTCATGTTTTGAACGACGTTATTATCTGCTCCTGTGATGGAAACAAGCAACGGGTGACCTGTATTCTTTAAATGCTGCATCAATTGAATCCACTCTTGATCCTTACCTTGGTAGGTCAAGATGAAAACCATATCTGTCGATTTGATTTGTTTTTGGACAACCGCACGCATCGACTGATCTTCTGGAAAAACTACTAGGAATCCTGCTGCTACGAACAAGTATCGCACATATTGCATCAACTGCTTATTCATTCCTTTGGCGAATAAATAAATGATCGGTTTCTTCTTTAAGTACTCTCCAACGACTGCTAAACTTTTTTTGTCGATCACTCGTACTGATTCGTTGATATTCTTTAAATATTCTTCCCGATAATCTTTTTGTGATACGACGAATGGACTGACTTTTTCCTCTTTGGTCTGATTTAATAAGGTATATTTGATCACTGTAGTAAATTCACTATAACCGGAAAACCCGAGTTTTCGAACAAAACGTAAAAAAGTGGTGGTCGAAACAAAGCAGTCATCTGCTACTTCCCGAATACTTTTGTTTTTGATCTCATTCAAATTTTTTACAACATAATCAAAGAGCAGATGTTCATTTTTCGTTAGGTCTGAAACATGAGGGTTCACTACTTCAAAAAAATCCATCTTTTTCCCTCCTAGCAGGTTTTAGGAATGCTTTGTGCGATACAGTGGATGTTACCGCCGCCAAGTAATATTTCACGAGCTGGAACACCGACAACCTTACGTTCTGGATAGAGTTGCTCCAATAATGCTTGGGCTGCATGATCATTTTTATCATTAAACAATGGGTAAATGATCCCGCCATTCGCTGTATAGTAACTAACATAACTTGCTGTCAGTCGATCTCCAGGAAAACGCGGCAACATTCCATTCACAGGATCGACCCCTTCACTTTCTTCAGTGGTAATATAAATAGGTTCAGGCATCAGCATTTTATGGATAATTAGTCTACGTCCTTTCGCATCTGTCTCCTGTCGTAATTGTTCATAAGCCGCTTTAGAAATTTCATATTGGGGATCTTCCGGATCTTCCGTCCAAGTTAAAACAAGTTCTCCGGGACGAACAATATTGATCATATTATCGATATCTCCATTGGTTTCATCTAAAAAATACCCTTGTTTGAGCCAAATGATTTTTTCGACATTGAAATAGGCAGTCAAAGTGGCTTCGATTTCTTCTTTAGAGTATTTATCATTTCTGCCTTCTGAAAGTAAAACTTCTTCTGTTGTGTAGAGCGTTCCTTCTCCGTCTAAATGTACTGAGCAACCTTCTAATACAAACTCCTCTAAACTGTAATAATCCAGCCGCTTAAATTCACACAACTTTTCAGCGATCAGATCGTCTTGATCCCACGGAAAATAAAGTCCGTCCAACAAGCCGCCCCAAGCATTGAAACGCCAATCAACACCACGAACCTTGCCGTTTTTATTCACGACATAGATTGGACCATAATCCTTGATCCATGCATCGTTATTGCTCATTTCCATCACACGAATAGATTTTGGTAGTGTTTGTCGTGCATTTTTGTATTGCTTAGCTGAAACCAGCATCGTTACTGGTTCAAATTGAGCGATTGCTTTCGCGACCTCTGCATAGGCTTTTTGCGCTGGTTTGCCGCCATTTCGCCAATTATCTGCACGTTCTGGCCAGATCATATAGGTTTCTTCATGAGTTTCATATTCAGCTGGTGCCCAAAAACCGTCTTCTTTAGGATTGCTAGTCGTTAATTTCATCAATGCTGCACTCCTTTTCATTTCATAAATTGCTATTTTATGTAAACGATATATTTTTAATATATCAGAAAAAAAGAGTAGACACTAGTTTTTGTTCTACTCTTTTTTCAACTAAGCTGTAATGATCGTACCCGTTTCTTCTTCCAGTAAATTTTTGATGTTTTCTAGAGAAGTGATTACTGCTTTGCCGTTGCTATTTTCTTTAATAAACGCAATTGCGGCTTGAACTTTAGGCAACATACTGCCAGGAGCAAATTGGTTTTGCTGAATATATTCTTCCATTTGGGTAACCGTTACTTTATTCAAGTCAGATTGGTTTGGCTGGTTAAAGTTGATACTTACGTGATCGACACCAGTCAAAATCACCAACATGTCTGCGTGTACTAGAGCAGCGATTTTCTCAGAAGCAAAATCTTTATCGATGACTGCTTCAACACCTTCATAAACCCCATTTTTCATAACAACTGGAATGCCACCTCCGCCTCCTGCAATTGTCACGATGCCATTTTCAACCAATTGTTTGATCACAGCATATTCAACAATATCAACAGGCGTTGGTGAAGGAACCACCTTGCGATAGCCTCTCCCCGCATCCTCCACATAGGTTGCCTGTGTTTGTTTTTGTTCAGCCTCCATTTCAGCTTTGCTTAAAAAAGGACCGATTGGTTTACTTGGTACTTGAAAAGCTGGATCTGTTTCACTCACAACGACTTGTGTTAAAATCGTTGCTGCCGATTTTTCGATTTTTCTTTTTTTCAGTTCATCCACCAAAGCATTCTCTAGCCAGTAGCCGATGCTTCCTTGGGTCATTGCTACCGCCGTATCTAACGGCATTGCCGGATTTTTTTCTGTAGCGCCTAGTTGTTGCTGTAATAGTAAATTCCCCACTTGAGGGCCATTGCCATGAGAGATGATCAACTCATGTCCGGCTTCTATAAAATCAGCTAAATGATAGGCTGTGTCAGCTAAAGCTTCTTGCTGAGCCTTTGCACTGGCATCTGTTGTCAAAATGGCATTTCCGCCTAAAGCAACGACGATTCTTTTTTTCATTTTTTTCTACCTCACTTCGGAACTTGTTGTGTGATACAATGAATATTACCGCCACCCAAGAGAATTTCGCGGGCAGGAACCCCAACGATTTTTCTATCCGGATATAATTCTTGTAGTAACTTTAAGGCTTTTTCATCATTCGGATCATCAAATACGGGAACGATCACTCCGCCATTTGCTGTGTAATAATTGGCATAGCTGGCGGCCAAGCGATCTCCTTTTTCTCTAGGTAATGTTCCAGCAACTGCATCAACACCCAAACTTTCTTCTTCTGTAATCAGGATCGGTTTTGGCACATGCAATTTATGCACAACCAGCTTACGGCCTTTCGCATCTGTTTCATTTTCTAAAATCTCCAGACACTCTTTTGAAATTTCATATTGCGGATCATTTTCGTCATCTGTCCAAGCTAATACAACTTCACCAGGCTTGACGATATTGATAATATTATCGACATGCCCATTGGTTTCATCTAAGTAAATTCCGCGTTTCAGCCAAATGATTTTTTCTAAAGAAAGATATTCTTTTAAAACCTGTTCGATTTGTTCTTTTGATAATTGGGCATTTCTGCCTTCAGATAACAAACATTCTTCAGTCGTGATCAAAGTGCCCTCACCATCAACGTGGATCGATCCGCCTTCTAATACAAAATCATTTAGACGATAACGGTCTTTCCATTCGATCTCACACATCTTTTGCGCGACTTGATCATCTTTATCCCATGGAAAATACAAGCCGTCTACTAATCCACCCCAGGAATTGAACGTCCAATCAACGCCGCGCACTTCTCCTTCGTCGTTTTTGACAAAGGTCGGACCGCAATCACGAACCCAGGCATCATCATTAGCAATTTCAACGACACGGACTTCTTCTGGGAGCATATGGCGGGCGTTATCATATTGTTCAGCTGATACACCAACGGTTACCGGTTCAAATTCGCTGATTGCGACTGCTACATCAACAAAGACCTTTTGTGCTGGTTTACCACCATTACGCCAGTTATCAGGGCGTTCCGGCCATAAAATATAAACACCCTGATGTGCTTCAAATTCTCCCGGCATACGGAAACCATCTTTTTTTGGCGAACTATCAATTGTTTTCATGCTCTAAACTCTCCTTTTGCTGATTTTGTTTTATCATCTGCTTTTTATTGTATTCTTTATCTCCTAAACGGATACAGCATTCGCCAATAAGTGCGGCTGCGACCGTCCCAATCAAAATAGGAATTTTCTCACTAAACTCACTACTTGATAAAGGAATCGTAGAGAAAAATAACGTGATCACTAATAAAACTAAAGGAACATATGCCATGATCTTTAATAGAACTGGACCGCCAGGCACTTTAAATGGGCGTTCTTTGTTCGGATCTATTTTCCGCAATTTCAGAAATGCCGGAAACATCATAATATAAGATAGTAAAAGTGCGACCACATTTAAGGCAAAGAAGGCCCAGAAAATATTTTCATTTGGAATAAAAGGTGCTGCGATAACTAAAAGCGAGGCCACGATACCATTGATCACAGAAGCGCCGACTGGCATATCATTTTTAGGATTTTCTTTTGCAAAAATTTTAGGCATATCATGATTTTTTGCTGCATAGAAGGCTACATAATTCACTCCCAAAGCCCAAGAGATCAGATTTGCCGCTAAAGTATACATAAACAAGATTCCAATGATAATAACAAACGGATTGATTCCTCCAACTAACAGGATAAAGCTGTCGATCAAACCTCCTGAGGTAGATAATTGATCTGCTGGAACGGCTGCTCCCATACCAAATGCTGCAAAGAGATAGAAGAAAGCAATCAAGATGCCACCATAGATAATCGCTTGTGGGATTTGCTTCTTCGGATTCTCCATATCACTAGCCAAAGTTGTCACTACTTCAAATCCCAAAAAGTTAAATAGAATGACTGAAATAAAGCTTAAGCTATTTAGATCGAATGTTGGCAATAAAGCTTTACCGGAAAAATCATTGGCCATGCCTTTTGTTACGGCATGATAAATACCTAAAACGCCTAAGCAAACCATGATCGCAACTTTTGCAAATGCAGCGATATTTAAAATCCATTTACTATCACTGACTGGATAACAGCTAATCAAGGTAACTAACCAAATAAATATCAACTGACCGATGATCAAGGCTGGCGTTCCAAGATTCAATCCGAAAATTTGAACCATGACCTCTGTAAAAAGAACTGCAAGACTAGCCATCCAAATCGGAAAATTGATCCAATAAAACCAAGCAACGCGAGCACCCCAACGTCGCCCAAACGCCATTTTCACCCAGTCATAGATACCGCCATCTCCAGTGTAAGTCGTTCCCAGCTCAGCAGAGATCAAACCATAAGGAAGGAAAAACAAAATCAACAGAATCCCCCACCAAAAAAATTGTGATGAGCCTATAGCTGCTGCTGGTGCAGCGGATTCAACGACTAAAATAACTACAACAGCCATTAGAACTGCGTCAAACAACCGAAATTTCTTTTTTTCTTTCATGTTTTGTACGCACCTTTCGTTAAAGCGGCTAGAAAAAAGCACGGCATCGTTCTAAAATGATTTATCCCATGCTTTTCTCTCACCATCACTTCAGATTACTTAGCAACAACAGCATTTCTTAACATCAATTCAAATTCAGCATCATAGTGAGCCGCAACTGCTTCACCTGCATAATCTAGATAAGGATTCAAGAAGTAAACAAGTAATGCCCGCATCGCAGTCAAACGATTTTCTGCTTCATCCAATACAACAGAATACGGCGCATCCAATACTTCATCGGTGACTTCTTCTCCTCTTGTTGCAGGTAGGCAATGCAAGAACTTCACATGAGGTGCAGCTAATTCGATCAATTCTTTATTGACTTGATACTTCGGATAGAACGCTGCCATCCGTTCTTCTTCTGATAGTTCAGCTTCATATAAGCCATACCATACATCTGTATAAATAAAATCAGCATCTTTCATTGCTTCTTTGGCATCTTCTGTGATCAAGACGCTGCCACCAGAAACAGCCGCATTTTCACGACCGATCGCTAATGTCTCTTCCTTGATTTGGAACCCCTTTGGACCAAACTGAACGAAATCCATCCCCATCTTTGTTGCCATAAACATCGTGGATACACATACCTGCGTCGCATCTCCCACAAAAACGATTTTACAATCGCTCAATTTTTTACCTGCTGGTAAATGCTCTGTCATGGTGATGATGTCTCCCAATTCTTGTGTTGGATGATTATAATCACTCATACCATTAATAACTGGAATGCTGGCATCTTTAGCTAAATCTACGATCGTATGATGACGCTCTACTCGAGCCATCAGAATATCAACTAAACGCGATAACACACGTGCTGTATCACCTAAAGATTCATGGCCGCCAAGCTGGATTTGTCCAGGCGCTAAATACTGGGCATGACCACCAAGCTGTGTCATCGCTGTTTCAAATGAAACTCTGGTTCGTGTAGAAGATTGCTCAAAAATCATTCCTAACGTTTTATCTTTTAATAACGGCGGATAATAACCATTTTTGATCGATTCTTTCAGTTTTAAACCTAGCTGGATCAGATAATCGATTTCTGCTTTCGTAAAATCATTTGTGTCTACAAAATCTCTTTTTTTCATCATCTTGTCTTCCACCAATCTTTTCTTGATTTTTTGTCGGCTACTCGAGTATTCCTTTTGACGAATTAATCATAACGCCTAGAAAATAATTTTTAAAGCGTTTTCGCAGTTCTTGATAAAGTCAAAAGCAGCATGTATCTTGTTCCATTTTGCGTAACACGTTACACACAAGAACAGTCCAAGAACTATACTTTTTTCATTTTTACCATGTTATACTTTAATTAAATCAAGTGAAGACGAGGAGGAAATGCGATGACTGAAGAGGCGCGACAACTATTAAGAGATCCTAAGATACGACCATCAGACGATCTTATTGCTGAAGGACTTGGTCACTCCTTTGATGTTTATGTTAGGTTTCTCGAAGACTTAAAAGAGTATCAGATTTCATTGATGAAGTGGCGTTATTATAATGATGGAAAAGCTTGGTTATCTAAGGGTGAGTTCAAATGGATCAGCACGCGAGGAAACGAAAAAGTGAAGCCTATTTTTTGGTTATCTATCTGGGAGGGCTTTTTTAAAGTGTCATTTTTCTTTTCTGAAAAAATTCGAGCTCAATTACTCGCCCTACCTCTGTCAAAACAAACCAAAGAATTGATTAACAATACAAAACCTAATGGGAAGAAAATGCAGTATTTACCACTTATTTTTGATGTTACAGAACGTTCACAGCTCAATGATATTTATGTATTGGCAGAATTTAGAAAGGAATATATTTAAAAAAAACTTATAATAAAAACATACAAAAAAGGTTGAACTTGAGGATTATCTCTCAAGTTCAACCTTTTTCAAATCGCAAGGATTTAATTTGTCAAATCTTCTCCATTTGTTGAAATAACCTTTTTATACCAGTCAAATGATTTTTTCTTCGAACGTTTTAACGTGCCGTTTCCTTCATTGTCACGATCGACATAGATGAATCCGTAACGTTTTTTCATTTCCCCTGTTCCAGCTGACACAAGGTCGATACAGCCCCACGTTGTATAACCTAGTAGATCGACACCGTCTAACTCCACGGCATCTTTCATTGCTTGAATATGTGCCGCTAAATATTCGATGCGGTAATCGTCAGCCACATAGCCGTTTTCATCGGGCGTATCTACGGCACCTAAGCCGTTTTCCACGATGAACAATGGTTTTTGATAGCGGTCATACAAGTCATTCATTGTTACACGCAAGCCAAGCGGATCGATCTGCCAGCCCCATTCACTTGCTTCCAAGTAAGGATTTTTTACTGAGGCAAAGATATTGCCAGCTGTTTGTTCATTGACCGCTGGATCTGTTGATTGAACACGTGAAGAATAATAAGAGAAGGAAATGAAATCAACTGTATGCTCTTTCAATAACTCCAGATCTCCGTCTTCGATCGGTAATTCGATGCCTTCACGTTCTAATTCCTTCAGCGCATATGCTGGGTATTCGCCACGAGATTGGACATCGATGAAGAAAAAGTTTTCCCGGTCTGCTTTACGTGCTGCCCAAACGTCTTCTGGTTTACATGTATACGCATAGTTGGTTCCTGCCGCTAACATACAGCCGACTTGGTTTTCCGGATCGACTTCATGGGCGATTTTTGTCGCTACTGCGCTGGCTACTAACTCATGGTGCGCCGCTTGATATTTGACTTGTTCTTTATTTTCGCCTTCTTCAAAATACAAGCCTGCGCCCATAAATGGTGCATGAAGGATCATGTTGATCTCATTGAAGGTCAACCAGTATTTCACTAAGCCTTTGTAGCGATTGAAGATCACACGGCATAAGTTTTCGTAAAAGCCAACCATTTCACGGCTGCGCCATGCTCCGTATTTTTCGACTAAGTGCATCGGACAATCAAAATGGGTGATGGTTACCAATGGCTCGATGTTGTATTTACGACATTCTTTGAAGAGATCTTCATAGTATTTCAAGCCTTCTTCATTTGGTTCAGTCTCATCCCCTAATGGGAAAATCCGGCTCCAGGCAATCGATAGACGATAGGTCTTAAAGCCCATTTCTGCAAACAAAGCGATATCTTCTTTGTAGCGGTGGTACATATCGATCGCGTTTTGTGCAGGATAAAAATGCTCATCATCAAATTCAAACATTTTCTTTTCACCAGTGATCACTGGAAAACGATCCGGTCCGACAGGGGCTAGATCCACATTGGCTAAGCCTCGTCCGCCTTCGTTATAGCCACCTTCACATTGATTGGCCGCTGTTGCGCCGCCCCATAAAAAATCTTTTCTAAATGACATGTCTTTTTCCTCCAATGAATAATAATAAATGGTATCCGTTACCGTATAACTTTCATTACCTGCTCGCCTGGATCAGACAATGGACTTGTCAACGTAATAACATCTCCAAAATCGACTGTATTTGTTACAACAACAGGTGTAATGATATTATACCCTTTTTCTTTGATTTTCTCTAAGTCAAATTCCAATAATTTATCTCCTGTTGTTACTTTCTGATCTTTTTCAACAAAATATTTATAGCCATCACCATCTAGTTGTACGGTATCGATTCCTACATGGATCAAGAGCTCAACGCCAGAATCACTCGTCAAACCAATTGCATGCTTAGAGTCAAAAACAGCTGTGACAGTTCCTGAAAAAGGTGCGTAAACTACACCTTCTATCGGTTTTACTGCAAATCCTTTACCTAAAATTTCTTCTGAAAACATACCATCTTCTACAGCTGAGAGTTGAGTGATTTCACCTTTGATCGGATTGACAACATTTGTCGTTGAATCCGTTTGAACTTCATTGACAACATTTTTTTCACTTTGCTCTTCTACCTTAGGTTCTTTGTATAAAATGTATGATACAACAAAAGAAATCCCAATACTGATCGCTGCGCCGATACATGCCATATACAAATGTTTTAGTGTATCATCGCCAATATAACTTGGTAATGTTAGTAAACCAGGTGAACCGCCAGTAAAGTTTTTCACTCTCATGATCCCCATAAATAATCCGCCGATCCCGCCACCGATCATTGCTGCATACAAAGGCGTTTTATAACGTAGATTCACTCCATATAAAGCTGGCTCCGTGATTCCGAATAAACCTGTCAAACCAGCAGAAGAAGCTAATTGTTTTACAGATGACTCCTTACTTTTGAAACCAACAGCCAATGCAGCCGCTCCTTGCCCTAAGTTAGAAGCTAACATTCCGGGGTAAATCACTGTGTCATAGCCTGTCGTCATTCGATTATTGATACCGATTGGAACAAGCCCATAATGTGTACCCGTTGCAACAAACAATGGTGTGAAGGCGCCGATGATCGTTGGGACCAACCAAGGGCTAAACTCTTCCAACGCTTTGATGCCATTTGAAATAGCATCACTGATCAAATAACCGATAGGTCCTATTACAACAAGAGAAACTGTTCCAACGATAGCAATAGTAATCAATGGTTTACTAAAAAATTTGATCACTTTTGGCGATATTTTATCCGCAAAAGGTTCAACATACGACATAAACCAAACAGATAAAATGATCGGGATCACAGAAGAACCATAAGAAACTGCTGAGACCGGCAAGCCAAACAAATGAATACTTCCTTCACCAGCTTCTTTGATTGCATTCACCATACCTGTAAAATTAGGATGCAGCAAAATTCCTCCGACCATCATTGCTAAATACATATTTGTTTTAAACTTCTGTGCAGAAGAAGCAGCTAGAAGAATCGGTAGAAAATAAAAGGCCGAATCTGCCATAAAATCAATAATGATATACGTTTGTCCAGTTTTATCTATTGCATTAAAAACAACTAATAAGGACAATACTGCTTTTAGCATCCCAGCTGCAGTGATTGCTGGTAAAATCGGGGTAAAAATTCCTGTGATCGTATCGATGACTTTAGCTGCCGCTCCCCGATCATCTTTTTCAACTGATGTCCCTTGCTGGCCATCCAAAGTTGGTACTTTTTTCAAAATTTCTTTATATACACTACCGACATCACTACCGATAATTACTTGATACTGACCACCTTTTGAAACAACGCCCATTACGCCCGCCATATTTTTCAGTGTTTCTGTCTCAGCCTTTTTTTCCTCTTTCAAATTAAATCGTAATCTAGTGGCACAATGAGTCAGTCCACTAATATTTTTTTCTCCACCGACATTATCGATAATTTTATCTGCTAATTCCTGATAATTCATAAATAATTCCTCCTAAAAATAAAAATACCTAAGAACGTTCTTTTAAAAAGAACTTTTCTTAGGTATAGCCTGTGCTCTTCACAGTAACAATCCTTTAATTGTTTGTAATTCTTCTAATATGGATCGTGAGATAGATCATCTCATCCTCCTTTAAATCTCGACCGAATTCTTTCCCTATATACTCACGAATCTTCAAAGCACAAAGATATTCTTCCTGATACTTTTCTTTTAACATAAATAAGAAGCCTTCATCTTTGTCCTTATCCAGTTCTATTCCACTAAATAAACGCTGAACAAAAAACTTCAAATGTGTAATGAATCGCTCATAATTTAACGTATATTCATCTAAATCCGTCTTATAATGATATTTAACAATATTGATGATTTTTTGAATCACTTTTGTCATCTCAGATACTTGACTAACTTGTGATAAATCAAGTTCAGCATTGACGATATGCAAAGCAATGAATCCAGCTTCATCTTCTGGTAACGCGATATCCAAGCGATTGGAGATGATATTCAGCGCTTCTTTTCCGATCAAATATTCGTGATTATAAAAGCGCTTGATTTCCCACAAAAGTGCATTTCTTACCGGTAAACCGCTATTATGTCGTTCGATCGCATAGTCGATATGATCTGTCAATGTCAGATAAATATTCTCATTCAATTTTTTTCCTAAAGAAACTTTGGCAAAACCAATAATCTCATTCGCTACTTGTAAATGCTCCAAGCGGACATTCGAAAGCAACTGAGTTAACTTATTAGTTGTTAAATCGGCATTACTTGTATAAATTTTTTCGATCAAACGGTCATCGATCACATCGCCGACTGTTTTCTTAAAGCCGATACCTTTCCCCATCACAAGAACTTCTTGGCCATCCAGATTGAGTGACTTGACGATATTATTATTGATTACTTTTTTTACTTCCATAGTGTCTCCTCAATGAGATTCGATCAGCTAGCTAATATAACGTTATGAAAGAAATAAAGTATAGCCTGAAAAATCAGTAACAATCTTCATTTCTCTTGTTATTAAAACATGAAAGTAAAGCGTTGTCAATACAAGAAAAACAGCCATTCATTTTAATATAAATACTTTTCTCTCAAAAGATCTAGCTGCTTATCCGTTATACCTAAGCTAAGTTTCAAATACTTTTCCATCGTTCCAAATGTTTTTTCAACTGCATTGAAGGCACCATCAAGATATTCTTTTTTAGTTAACTGCAAGGAGGATAAAAATGCAAGAACGTCTTCATTATCTGTATATTTTTTGTAAATAGCCATTCGCTTAGCATTTCTAGGTGCATTCATCTTATCTGTAAGTAAATAATCTTGATAAACTTGGTCTTTATCGACACCTAACGCACTTAAATAAATCGCAGCTGCCCAACCTGTTCTGTCTTTACCGCCCTGACAATGAAAAATCAATGGTGCAGAATCTGCTTCTAATAATGTCGAGAAAAATCGTTGATAGGCATTGACTGCTTTTTCACCTAATACCAATTGTTCCATTTGTTTACTCATCACATTGCGATTCTTTACTAACTGTTCTCTTCCTGCATCTGTACGAACCAATTCTTCAAGCTGAGCAATTTTTTCTTCATCTTTTTTTGATACAGTTTGGGTACTAGCCTGCTGAGCCACATCCGCATGAGGATTAAAATTGACTGTTTCACTCAATAAAATCGACTTGTTAGGGTCTTTCGCTATTTCTTGCGGCGAACGAAAATCAATGATTCGCTTGATTCCAAGCCGTTCAATATACTTTTGCTCTTCCTCATCGATTTGATGCAAAGCATCCGAGCGAAAGACTAGACCCCACCGAGTCATCTGACCACGTGCTGTATAGTAGCCACCTAGATCGCGACAGTTATACAAATGATCTAATGGTAAACGTCGTTCAGCGCCAATAAAGACATCAGAACCCGAAAATAATTTAAAATAAAGACGTGTTTTTGGGTCAGGATCCTTAAACATCTGCCAACCTGCCTCTCTAAATTCTAGAAATGAAGTTGTTGATTCAGTCATAGAATCTTCACGACTATAATATACTTTAGCAGGAAGTCTCACTGAATCTGGTAGATTGATTTTTAAATGATCTGCTTCTCTTTCAACTTGCAGCATCTGCATATTCTCACACTCCTATTGATTTTCAAGCGTTGCAGCTTCTTCAATGACTCCTTGTTTATCTAATTTTTTTATGAATGGTAGATATAACAATAGTACCACAACAAACTGGATCAGCTGTACCACTAATCCTTGCCAGCCAGCTGCCATAAATCCAGATAAAAATGTCGGAAGATTTTTCGGCACATTCACGCTTATCACCGGTAAAAATCCAATGATTGTTGCAATATAGGCAATGCCCACACAAACTGCCGCTGAGAGTGTCAAAGGAATAAAGATGACTGCATTCATGATCATCGGAATCCCAAATTTCATCGGTTCTGTGATCCCAAAAATACTTGGAATGAATGAGATTTTTCCAATCGATTTGAATTTTTCGCTTTTGCTCATCCAGACTAAGATCACTGCTAAAGCCAAAGCTCTTGGTCCTTTAAATGCATCTAAGAAAAATGAATTGATGATATTCGTAGCAGCTTCTCCAGCAGCAACAGCTTCCATATTAGCATAAGCTTGTGAGGTAAATAAAACAGCGATCACTGATCCAACGACCATACTGCCATGAATCCCAAAAAACCAAAGTAACTCAGATAAAAACATAATGAATAGTGCTGACCAGATCGAGCCACCCAATGATTCAAGAGGAGTTTGTAAATTAGTATAAATAAAATCATGGACATTCCCAAATCTTGTTTCTGCAAATAATGTACTGATTATAATAACAACGATAAATATAATAGCAGCTGGTACGATTGCCTCAAATGTCTTTGCAATAGCTGTTGGTACACTTTCCGGCATACGAAATGTAATTCTTTTTTCAACCATTTTAGCAAATAGCCATGTCACAACTAAAGCTACGATCATTCCTACAAAAATCCCTTTAGAACCTAAATAAGTCAGCTTATACGCCATTGCAGGCTTTTCTCCGCCAATATCAAAAGCAGTGATCGGTGTTAAAACAAAGAAAGAAGCCAATGACAAGATAATTGATGCGATCGTGTCCCCTTTTTTCTCTCTTGCCATCGCACAAGAAATCCCAATAATAATATAAATCGTGATCAAATTACTTGAAATCGAAGTACCTAACGAACATGCTTTTGTCACGATTTCCGGTAAACCTGGAATCATCCCAATGATCGTTGTCAAACTCCCAACGATCGTGATCGGCAGAGTCATCATCATCCCATTAGCAATACTTTTTACAAATGTATTATTTGAAAATTTATTGACAAACACATTCAACCCATTGATAAATGAACTTTTTTTCACTTCTGACATTTGTCATTCTCCTTTATCTATTTTGATTTAGCTGCAATAACTTCTTGTGCCATCTTGAATACTTTCTCTCCGTTCATCATTCCATAATCCATCATCTCGATCACTAAAACAGGAATATCTGGATACTCTTTTTTCACGTCATCCTGTTGATATCCAACTTGCGGACCGAGTAATATAATATCCGATCCTGTCACTCTTTCTTCTAATTCACTTAGACCACATGCTGAAATATCAGCATTGATTCCTTGTGAAGAAGCATATTCTTCCATTTTCTTGACTAACATTCCTGTAGACATTCCACCTGCACACGCTAACGTAATTTTCACTCTGATCACCTTTTCTCTTATATTTTTTAAGCACTCTTTTTAATTAAATTACGCAATTCTTGCATTTCTTCATGTAAATCAATCAATTCTTTTGTAAAATCTGTAGCTGTTATCGCCGCCATCATATGATCTTGCGCATGTGTTAAAAACATCGTAGCAGGCTCATCCGGATTGTTGGCAAAATTCTGCAAAATATCCGTATGCTGTTGATGCGCGATTTTTAAATTATCTTTGCTTTCATCCAACATTTTTTTTGCTGTATCGATCGCCCCTTTTCTCGCTTCTTTAATTGCATTCATTGCCAATGATTTAGCATTTCCTGCGTAAACAATGATCTGCATTACATCTGTTTCTGAAATCATCTGACCTTCTCCTTTCAATTAACTCCTAGTCATCTTTCTATAAAGCAATTTCCGTGCCAAACACTCAACTAACACTCCTTATGGAGAATCCTCTGCATGTGTTTCATTTCTTAAAAAAACAAAACACTTTATCAAACACTTTTTCATAAAATAAAACACATGACTTTGACTATTCTGTTTGCGAACATTATACTTAAACTGAAAGATTAATCATGAAAGACTGGGGAAGAAATATGAAACGAATCGACAAAGTTGCTGAAATCCTTGCAACTTACACAAAAAGCCAACCGGCAACGGCAATGGAAATTGCTGAAAAATTAGGGGTCACTAGAGCAAATGTCAGCAGTGACCTAAACCAGCTTGTTAAGCTTAATAAAGCAAAAAAAACTGGAACCAAACCAATTTACTTCTTTTCAACCACGCCAAACTTTCAAAGTAAGGAAAGCATTTTAGATACATTTACTAAGAAAAGCCCTAGCCTGTTTCACTGTAGTGAACAAGCTAAAGCAGCTGTTTTGTACCCACCAAAAGGCATGCATATCCTTTTAACAGGTGAAACGGGTGTTGGGAAAAGTATGTTTGCAGAATTGATCTTTACTTATGCAAAATCACAGAATAAATTGAAAGCGGATTCTAAATTTATCACATTTAATTGTGCTGACTATGCGAATAATCCCCAATTACTTGTAGGTTCTATCTTTGGTGTGTCTAAAGGAGCATATACAGGAGCGGACAGCGACCGTGCTGGCTTATTAGAAGAGGCCGATGGCGGCATTTTGTTTCTTGATGAAATTCATCGGCTGCCACCAGAAGGTCAGGAAATGCTTTTCACTTTCATAGATAGAGAAATCTATCGAAGATTAGGAGAAACAACTAGCGAAAGAAAGGCCCAAGTGCTACTGATTTGTGCTACAACTGAAGATATTTCTTCAAATCTACTTCAAACATTCATTCGCAGAATCCCAATGAGGATCAATATTCCTACTTTGGAGGAACGGGGATTAGAAGAACGGTTGACGTTGATCTCAACCTTTTTTCAAGAAGAAACTAAAAAGCTGAAATCACCGATCGAAGTATCTACAAATACAATTCGCGCCTTATTAGGTTATCATTGTGCAAATAACGTCGGCCAATTAAAAGCAGATATCCAGCTTTTATGCGCGAAGGCTTACTCTCAATTTATTGTTCGGCAGGAAGAAGCAATAAAAATTAGCAGTTATGAATTGCCTCATTATATTCGGGAAGGTCTTTATAATGCTGAAGAAAGGCAAAAAATCTGGCTGCTATTACCAAATATGAACAATCGGTTTTTTCTTTTTGATGACGAGACTACCACGCTTTTTATTTCAAAAGACAACAAAGGTGATGATATTTATCAAATCATTGAACAAAAAATGAATGATATGGAACGAATTGGATTAGACAGTACTCAAACTTCTGAAATAATTGACACAACGATTACCAATTATTATCGTTCCTATACAAATGATTTATCTGCTGATCTTCAAAATTTAGAGCAGATCGTCGGCTCTGAAATTCTTGCTACTTCTGGTAAGGTATGTGAAAAAGCCGCTCGTTTATTAAATTGCTATTTATCTGATAATGTTCGCTATGGGATTGCTCTTCACTTATACAATACGATCCAACGAATTAAACGTGGGCAAACGATCAAAAATCCGAGGATCGATGAAATAAAAAATAGCCATCCGCAACTCTTTGAGACAGCGCTGCACTGTTTGTCTGTGATCGAAACAGATTTTAGCGTAAAGTTACCTGAGGATGAAGCTGGTTTTTTAGCACTATTTTTTACAGCTGATGAACCTAAACCAAAAAAACGAATCAAAGTAGAAGTCATTGTTGTTGCTCATGGGGAAACAACAGCAACAAGCATGGCTAATGTCGTTAACAAACTGCTCGGCGAAGATATTGCGTTAGGCTTTGATATGCCTCTCGAAGAAAATCCAATAGTGATATTAGCTCGAATTCAAGACTATCTTAAACAAAAAAAAGAACCAAAAGATGTTTTATTACTTGTTGATATGGGATCATTGATCAATTTTAGTGATGAACTTAAGGAATACACCGTTACAGATATTCGCTGTATCGAGTTAGTGAGTACATTACATGTTCTAGAGGCTAGCAGAAAAGCGGCTTTGGGCGCTACCTTAAATGAAGTATATGAATCAACAGTAAATATTAGAGGGCTTTCTACTTATCAGCAAAAGGAGGCTATTACGCTAGAACAACGTACATTCTATCTGCTAACATTATGCTCAACGGGCGAAGGTTCTGCTCAACTTATAAAAAAAATGCTCCGCTCTCGATTAAATTTACGAGGAGGCGCATGTGAGATTGTTTCCTTACAGGTAGCTGATACTGATTTAGTAGAAAAAACAGTCAATAGTTTAAATAAAACTGGTAAAATCATTTGTGCAGTGGGAACGTTTCAATTAGGATTGAGTATCCCTCATTTTTCTATTAATGATGCTTTAAATGAAACCAATACTGCAAAGATTCAAGCACTAATCGACTATGAACTTGCTTTTGAAGGGATGCGTCTCAATATCACGGACATGTTGAATTATCCTCACGGTGAAAAATTGATTTCAACAACTAGAGACTGGGTTGAAACACTGGCTGAAGAAATAACGCCCCTTCTTTCATATGAAATCAAGGTCGGTTTGACCTGCCATGTAATCTGTATGATCGATCGTTTACTTCTAGGGAAAAATGTCAGTACTTTTCCTAGAACAGAATCTTTTAAAGAAAAATATCAAACAGAAATCTATAAAGTAGCCCAAAATATAAAGCTGTTGGAAACTTATTACGGGATCGATATTCCGAAAGATGAGATTTTCTATATCACAGCCTTTTTTATGAATAAATCTTTTCTTTAAAAATCAATAACTATCTCCTAAGTTAAGTATATAAATAGATATTGCCTCAGCTATTTTTATTTACTTATAAATTGAAAGCCAACGTATGGATATACGTTGGCTTTTATAGTAGATCTCAAATTAAGGTAGTGAATCTTTTTTTAATTTTATTCATCATTTAATCTAATCAGCATATTTAGATACAGAAGCACTCTTATACCACAATTGTTGTTTGGATTTCAGTCGTTCCAAATATGCCATTGATGGCTTGTTCAACTTCGCTTTTTATTGCCTGCAGTTCAGAGGGTGACTCACCAAAACTATATACCACGAGCATCGCTTTTTTCGTTTCAAGAGAAATCATCGCCCTAGTTGAATCAGAAATTGGACTACCAAAAGGACCAAGTGAATCACTCAACACAGGAAAACTACTGATTCCGATCTTGCCTTTTCCGATCCCTTCATATTCTTCATCCCTACGTGCTACCATATAAGAAAGATCATTATTCAATTTAGATAGATCATAACTGCCAATCGGTAAATGTAGTTTCAAAGAAAGATAGTTATTCAAATCTACAAGTGCATTGATTTGATATAATCCTTGTCCCTAAACTATTCTTCTTAATAAACTATCTGACGAAGGCCGGTGACGAGAAGGATCGAGCCCAAGACCTTTATAAAACAATTTAGTTTGCTTAATTCTTTTATTATCAAGTATATCTTCCAATGTTGTTGCACTTTCAATTTCAGCAATCATTGGTGTTAAAAAATTTTCCCAAAGATTTTTATCATACTTTCTATTACATAAATCAAATGTAGATACTACTAGTTGGGCTTTCTTTAATTTAGATGTTTCTTTTACTATATTCATAATCAATAGTCCTCCGTTAATATCAAAAATATTTTTTTAACGGAAATCAGGCACATCGCACTCGCAAAGAGGAGCAAAAATCATAATTTCACCTCCAAAAAATGAATTAATCCAATATTATATTATTTTAGTTATGAATTCAAGCTGTTATGCTAGCTCATAGTATTTATAAACAACAACTATTTACTAAACAAAAAAACTGTTAAATCAATGATTTAACAGTTTTTATACCGGCGGCCGGGGTCGAACCGGCACGCCCTCGCGGGCACTGGATTTTGAGTCCAGCGCGTCTGCCAATTCCGCCACGCCGGCATGAAATAATTTTGCAAGGCGGTAACCGGATTTGAACCGGTGATGAAGGTTTTGCAGACCTCTGCCTTACCACTTGGCTATACCGCCATATTGCAATGTAAATTTCTCTAATAGAGAAAAACTGGGGTAGCTGGATTCGAACCAACGCATGACAGAGTCAAAGTCTGTTGCCTTACCGCTTGGCGATACCCCAAAAATTTAAAGTTAAGGGCGACTGATGGGAATCGAACCCACGAGTGGCGGAACCACAATCCGCTGTGTTAACCACTTCACCACAATCGCCATAAAACACTTGGCAAAAATTTAAAACTAAGGGCGACTGATGGGAATCGAACCCACGAATGGCGGAACCACAATCCGCTGTGTTAACCACTTCACCACAATCGCCATAAATTTTAACAGGGATAGTAGGAATCGAACCCACAATGACGGTTTTGGAGACCGTAGTTATACCGTTTAACTATATCCCTACTTTTAAATGGAGGAAAGTGGATTCGAACCACTGAACCCTAAGGAACGGATTTACAGTCCGTCGCGTTTAGCCACTTCGCTATTCCTCCAAAATGGCGCAAGACAGAATCGAACTGCCGACACACGGAGCTTCAATCCGTTGCTCTACCAACTGAGCTACTGCGCCAAAAATATAAAACGGTCTGGACGGGACTCGAACCCGCGACCTCCTGCGTGACAGGCAGGCATTCTAACCAGCTGAACTACCAAACCGTGATTTAATGGAGGTTAACGGGATCGAACCGCTGACCCCCTGCTTGTAAGGCAGGTGCTCTCCCAGCTGAGCTAAACCTCCAATAAATATAAATGACCCGTACGGGAATCGAACCCGTGATACCGCCGTGAAAGGGCGGTGTCTTAACCGCTTGACCAACGGGCCAACAAAAACTTAATACGGAGAGTAAGGGATTCGAACCCTTGAGACAGTGTTCACCGCCTACATGATTTCCAATCATGCTCCTTCGGCCTCTCGGACAACTCTCCAGAGTTAAAAGAAGCAACTATTACTCATAAATCCTATATTAAGGAACTCCGGCAGTAGGACTCGAACCTACGACATCATGATTAACAGTCATGCGCTACTACCAACTGAGCTATGCCGGAATAACAACGAGCGCGGCGACGTCCTACTCTCACAAAGGGAAACCCTTCACTACAATCGGCGCTAAGAAGCTTAACTTCTGTGTTCGGCATGGGAACAGGTGTATCCTTCTCGCTATCGCCACCACACTGGGTGTTGTTGTATTTAATTGAGTGATGATTCACTCAAAACTGGATTGAAGCTTGTAATCAATGCTTACCAAGATCTTTTATTTTATTTCTTTTGGTTAAGTCCTCGACCGATTAGTATTGGTCCGCTCCGTACATCACTGCACTTCCACTTCCAACCTATCTACCTCATCATCTCTGAGGGGTCTTACTTTCTTAAAGAAATGGGAAATCTCATCTTGAGGTGGGCTTCACACTTAGATGCTTTCAGCGTTTATCCCTTCCCTACATAGCTACCCAGCAATGCCCTTGGCAGAACAACTGGTACACCAGCGGTAAGTCCATCCCGGTCCTCTCGTACTAAGGACAGCTCCTCTCAAATTTCCAACGCCCGCGACGGATAGGGACCGAACTGTCTCACGACGTTCTGAACCCAGCTCGCGTGCCGCTTTAATGGGCGAACAGCCCAACCCTTGGGACCGACTACAGCCCCAGGATGCGACGAGCCGACATCGAGGTGCCAAACCTCCCCGTCGATGTGGACTCTTGGGGGAGATAAGCCTGTTATCCCCAGGGTAGCTTTTATCCGTTGAGCGATGGCCCTTCCATGCGGAACCACCGGATCACTAAGCCCGACTTTCGTCCCTGCTCGACTTGTAAGTCTCGCAGTCAAGCTCCCTTCTGCCTTTACACTCTGCGAATGATTTCCAACCATTCTGAGGGAACCTTTGGGCGCCTCCGTTACCTTTTAGGAGGCGACCGCCCCAGTCAAACTGCCCACCTGACACTGTCTCCCAGCCCGATTAGGGCTGCGGGTTAGAGGGTTCATAACACAAGGGTAGTATCCCACCAGCGCCTCCACCGAAACTAGCGTTCCGGGTTCATCGGCTCCTACCTATCCTGTACATGTGGTACAAACACTCAATATCAAGCTACAGTAAAGCTCCATGGGGTCTTTCCGTCCTGTCGCGGGTAACCTGCATCTTCACAGGTACTAAAATTTCACCGAGTCTCTCGTTGAGACAGTGCCCAAATCGTTACGCCTTTCGTGCGGGTCGGAACTTACCCGACAAGGAATTTCGCTACCTTAGGACCGTTATAGTTACGGCCGCCGTTTACTGGGGCTTCAATTCTGAGCTTCGCCGAAGCTAACCCATCCTCTTAACCTTCCAGCACCGGGCAGGCGTCAGCCCCTATACTTCATCTTTCGATTTTGCAGAGACCTGTGTTTTTGATAAACAGTCGCTTGGGCCTATTCACTGCGGCTGACCGAAGTCAGCACCCCTTCTCCCGAAGTTACGGGGTCATTTTGCCGAGTTCCTTAACGAGAGTTCGCTCGCTCACCTTAGGATACTCTCCTCGACTACCTGTGTCGGTTTACGGTACGGGCAGTTGTTTTCTCACTAGAAGCTTTTCTTGACAGTGTGACATCAGGAACTTCGGTACTATTATTTCCCTCCCCATCACAGCTTGTCCGTACAGAGTAAAGCATTTGACTCTACTCAAGACTTACTGCTTGGACATGCACTTCCAGTCGCATGCATTCCTTAGCCTCCTGCGTCCCTCCATTGTTCAAACAAAAACAACTGGTACAGGAATATCAACCTGTTGTCCATCGCCTACGCCTATCGGCCTCGGCTTAGGTCCCGACTAACCCTGGGCGGACGAGCCTTCCCCAGGAAACCTTAGTCATACGGTGGACGGGATTCTCACCCGTCTTTCGCTACTCATACCGGCATTCTCACTTCTAAGCGCTCCAGCCGTCCTCACGATCGACCTTCAACGCCCTTAGAACGCTCTCCTACCATCACACCAGAGGTGTGATCCACAGCTTCGGTAAACTATTTAGCCCCGGTACATTTTCGGCGCAGGGTCACTCGACTAGTGAGCTATTACGCACTCTTTAAATGGTGGCTGCTTCTGAGCCAACATCCTAGTTGTCTGTGCAACCCCACATCCTTTTCCACTTAATAGTTATTTTGGGACCTTAGCTGGTGGTCTGGGCTGTTTCCCTTTCGACTACGGATCTTATCACTCGCAGTCTGACTGCCGAATATGAATGAATGGCATTCGGAGTTTATCTGAATTCGGTAACCCGAGATGGGCCCCTAGTCCAAACAGTGCTCTACCTCCATCATTCTCAACTTCGACGCTAGCCCTAAAGCTATTTCGGAGAGAACCAGCTATCTCCAAGTTCGTTTGGAATTTCTCCGCTACCCACAGCTCATCCCCGCACTTTTCAACGTACGTGGGTTCGGTCCTCCAGTGCGTTTTACCACACCTTCAACCTGGCCATGGGTAGATCACATGGTTTCGGGTCTACGACTACATACTCATTCGCCCTATTCAGACTCGCTTTCGCTGCGGCTCCGGCTCTTCACCTTAACCTCGCATGCAATCGTAACTCGCCGGTTCATTCTACAAAAGGCACGCTCTCACCCATTAACGGGCTCGAACTTGTTGTAGGCACACGGTTTCAGGATCTATTTCACTCCCCTTCCGGGGTGCTTTTCACCTTTCCCTCACGGTACTGGTTCACTATCGGTCATTAGGGAGTATTTAGCCTTGCGGGATGGTCCCCGCGGATTCCGACGGAATTTCTCGTGTTCCGCCGTACTCAGGATCCTCCTAGGTGCTGTCACAATTTCGCCTACGGGGCTATTACCCACTTTGGCGGACCTTTCCAAGTCCTTCGACTATCCTGACAGACTACCATATCGGAGTCCTACAACCCCAACAAGCAAGCTTGTTGGTTTGGGCTCTTCCCGTTTCGCTCGCCGCTACTCAGGGAATCGAATTTTCTTTCTCTTCCTGCAGGTACTTAGATGTTTCAGTTCTCTGCGTCTACCTCTAACCAGCTATGTATTCACTGGAAAGTAACATCCTATAAAAGATGTTGGGTTCCCCCATTCGGAAATCTCTGGATCATAGCTCACTTACAGCTCCCCAAAGCATATCGGTGTTAGTCCCGTCCTTCATCGGCTCCTAATGCCAAGGCATCCACCGTGCGCCCTTATTCACTTAACCTTATCAACCTTGCGGTTGGGTCTTGACTACTTCTTCTAGCGATAGAAGGTTGGTCAATAAAATAAGCTTCGAACAATTAATTAATTAACTCTTCAACGCGGTGTTCTCGGTTTGTTTTGATTACTTTTTTTACTTCAATATCCAGTTTTCAATGAACAATCTAGTAACCAATGGTTACTAATGGAGCCTAGCGGGATCGAACCGCTGACCTCCTGCGTGCAAAGCAGGCGCTCTCCCAGCTGAGCTAAGGCCCCAGTAAAGCTATACAATTGAGAGTAGACCTCTCAAAACTGAACAAAGTGTTGACGAACCGTGTAGTTCCGTACTATTCCTTAGAAAGGAGGTGATCCAGCCGCACCTTCCGATACGGCTACCTTGTTACGACTTCACCCCAATCATCTATCCCACCTTAGGCGGCTGGCTCCAAAAGGTTACCTCACCGACTTCGGGTGTTACAAACTTTCGTGGTGTGACGGGCGGTGTGTACAAGGCCCGGGAACGTATTCACCGCGGCGTGCTGATCCGCGATTACTAGCGATTCCGGCTTCATGTAGGCGAGTTGCAGCCTACAATCCGAACTGAGAGAAGCTTTAAGAGATTTGCATGACCTCGCGGCCTAGCGACTCGTTGTACTTCCCATTGTAGCACGTGTGTAGCCCAGGTCATAAGGGGCATGATGATTTGACGTCATCCCCACCTTCCTCCGGTTTGTCACCGGCAGTCTCGCTAGAGTGCCCAACTGAATGATGGCAACTAACAATAAGGGTTGCGCTCGTTGCGGGACTTAACCCAACATCTCACGACACGAGCTGACGACAACCATGCACCACCTGTCACTTTGTCCCCGAAGGGAAAGCTCTATCTCTAGAGTGGTCAAAGGATGTCAAGACCTGGTAAGGTTCTTCGCGTTGCTTCGAATTAAACCACATGCTCCACCGCTTGTGCGGGCCCCCGTCAATTCCTTTGAGTTTCAACCTTGCGGTCGTACTCCCCAGGCGGAGTGCTTAATGCGTTTGCTGCAGCACTGAAGGGCGGAAACCCTCCAACACTTAGCACTCATCGTTTACGGCGTGGACTACCAGGGTATCTAATCCTGTTTGCTCCCCACGCTTTCGAGCCTCAGCGTCAGTTACAGACCAGAGAGTCGCCTTCGCCACTGGTGTTCCTCCATATATCTACGCATTTCACCGCTACACATGGAATTCCACTCTCCTCTTCTGCACTCAAGTCTCCCAGTTTCCAATGACCCTCCCCGGTTGAGCCGGGGGCTTTCACATCAGACTTAAGAAACCGCCTGCGCTCGCTTTACGCCCAATAAATCCGGACAACGCTTGCCACCTACGTATTACCGCGGCTGCTGGCACGTAGTTAGCCGTGGCTTTCTGGTTAGATACCGTCAAGGTAAGAGCAGTTACTCTCCTACTTGTTCTTCTCTAACAACAGAGTTTTACGATCCGAAAACCTTCTTCACTCACGCGGCGTTGCTCGGTCAGACTTTCGTCCATTGCCGAAGATTCCCTACTGCTGCCTCCCGTAGGAGTCTGGGCCGTGTCTCAGTCCCAGTGTGGCCGATCACCCTCTCAGGTCGGCTATGCATCATCGCCTTGGTGAGCCGTTACCTCACCAACTAGCTAATGCACCGCGGGTCCATCCATCAGTGACACCCGAAAGCGTCTTTCAAATCAACACCATGCGGTGTCGACTGTTATACGGTATTAGCACCTGTTTCCAAGTGTTATCCCCTTCTGATGGGCAGGTTACCCACGTGTTACTCACCCGTCCGCCACTCCTCTTTTCAAATGAGTGCAAGCACTCGGTAGAAAAGAAGCGTTCGACTTGCATGTATTAGGCACGCCGCCAGCGTTCGTCCTGAGCCAGGATCAAACTCTCATAATAAAAGTTGAACACGATCTTGCGATCGTTAAGCTCATTTGTTTGCTAGCATATTGCTTCGCTTGTTAAAAATTGTTGTTTGTTTTCACCGTTGTGAAAACAACCTACACATTTGGTTTGTCTTACTTTGTTCAGTTTTCAAAGGTCTACGTTGTTACCTCGCAGCAACTTTTATATCATATCAAATCTTCGATTTGATGTCAACACTTTTTTAAAAAAGTTTCAAAGTTTTTTCTGCTTGGCGTTGTCGTTTGTTTCAGCGACAACTTCATTAGTTTATCAGGTTGTTTGTTATTTGTCAACAACTTTCTTCCTGATTTTTCAATGTTTCAATTGCTTTTTTCATTAGCAACTTTGTTATTCTATCATGAATTACTTTTATTCGTCAAGAAGAAATTTTACTTTTTTTCTCAACAAATTTCTAGTAAAGAACATCAATCAGAACATGTATAAATATAACAATACTTATCATAAAATGCAACTAGAAAATGCCTAAATTTCGTTCTTTTTTTTCTTAGCGAACAAATTTAGATAACTTCAAATCAGCATTCGGTTTTTCTGCTACATTCATCATATATAGCTCTCAATCATTCGGCTAATTATCCAAAAAAAGTAGGTGCTTTTCGCACCTACTCGTTGTCTTCACTATTTTCTACTATTGGAATATGGATTCTGAATATCGTTCCTTGATGAATGACACTTTCAGCATCGATTCTTCCTTTATAATTTTCCACTAATTGTTTGGCAATTGACAAACCTAATCCATTGCCGCCCTTATTTCTAGCTCTAGCTTTATCTACTCTATAGAAGCGATTAAAAATTTTATCAAGTTCATCTTCTGAAATTCCCTCACCAAAGTCCTGGATCGCTATTTCAAATTCATTTAATGTTTTGGAAATCGAGATATGAACTTCTTTTCGAGTTGTCGAGTATTTTACAGCATTATCTAAAATAATGATCAGTAATTGCTCAAAGTGATTACGGTAGATTCCTAGTTTTACTTCATGCAGTAAATCATCATCTAATGTAATTACAAAATCAGGATATAAAATTTTGAAGTTATTAAAAACTTGATACACGACTTGTTTAGCATTCGTCGTATGATTTGGATACAATGTGTCTACTTGTTCTGCACGAGATAAATCCAGCATTTCTTGCACAAGACTCTTCATTCGGGTAATCTCTTGTAAACTAGCCTCCAAGGATTCATCCAACACTTCTGGATCTTCTTTTCCCCATCGATTCAATAGATTCAAATGGCCTTCGATAATTGCTACTGGTGTCCGCAGCTCATGAGAAACATCCTCTACGAATTGTTCCTGTTGTTCAATATAACGCCTCATCCGATCCAACATCTCATTAAAGATCTCAGCAAGATCTGCCAGTTCGTCATTTGAATGTATATCTGGCATGTGAATACTAGATTGCGGATTTTTACGGATCGTATCCATTGTATCTCTCAACACTTTTAAAGGTTTTAAGAAATATGAAGATAAAAGGAATCCTAATACGCTACTAAGTATAAGTGAAATGACTTCTAGAATGATCAGAGTCAGTAGCAAATGGTTTTTAATTGCGTAAAATGAAGACAATTCATAGAAGGCTTGTATATAACCAGTTTTTTCTCTCGTACTCTTTGAATATACGGGTTGGATGATCAAGTACCCTGTTCTATCGTTTAATGTCTTGATTTCAGCTTTCTGTTTTCCTTTTTTTACCAATTGATTTTGTGCTTTTTGGGTTTCAAAAAGCAATGTGCCTTCCGGATCAAAAACAGTCAAAAATAGTGCTGGCTGCCCTAGCTCTGAAAGCATACTATCCATTTCCATCAATGAACCCTCGACGGATACTTTTTTGTTGTTTAAATCATTTGTATCTAAGCTTGGCGTTTTTAATTTCTCGTAGACCTCAGATACGGTCAGCTCTCCTTCGACATTAGCTAAACGATTCCCCACTTCGGCGACCGTTCTTTCAGCATTTTCTCGCTCTTTTTGAACAATGAGGCTAACAGATGTTTTATATGTAATAACAGCAAATATCGTAAAAACAACGAATATGAAGAAAGAACTTGCAAAGGCCCACTTGATCGTCAAAGAAGGCCCCTTCAGTTCTTTTCTTTCTAATTTTTTTGATTTTAACGGTCTCACGAGCGCATCACATATCCTGTTCCACGAACGGTTTGGATATAACTTTCTTCACCAGGAACATCAATTTTATTACGCAAGTAGCGGATATAAACATCAACTACGTTTGTTTCGACTTCTGTTTCATAACCCCAAACTTTGTTTAAAAGAACATCTCGTGCTAAAACAACATTAACATTTTCCATCAATGTCAACAGTAGTTCATACTCACGCTTAGTCAATTCTATCATCTCAGAATTACGACGAACAACACGATTTTCTTTTTCAATCGTTAAATCACGATATGTAATTGTCGTTTGTTTGGCTACATTTTTGTCTCCTTCGATATCGATACGACGAAGCAGTGCGCGTAGACGTGCCAAAAGTTCTTCTATTGCAAATGGCTTTACAATATAATCATCTGCACCATGATCTAAACCAGATACACGATCGATCACAGAATCACGTGCTGTCATCATAATGATCGGCGTATTTTTTACTTGACGAATTCTACGGCAAACTTCAAGACCATTTAGTTCTGGCAACATCAAATCTAAAAGAATGGCATCCCACTCGTCATTTAAGGCTGCTTCTAAGCCTGTGCGTCCGTTATAATGAACTTCTGTTGTGTAACCTTCATGTTTTAATTCAAGCTCTACAAAACGAGCTAAGTTTTTTTCATCTTCAATAATAAGAATATTACTCATTGGTTATTTTTCCTCTCTCTTTAAAAGCTATCTTAAAGCCTACCTATTATACCCACTTTTATCTTAAAAAGCTAGCAACAACCTATTTTCACTTTGTAACAGAGAGAAAACCATGAGAAAATTCTTAATCCCATGGCTTTCGAACATATTATTCTTCATTATACCAGCTATAGTGGTATGTTCCTTCTTTATCAGTACGTTGATACGTATGAGCTCCAAAGTAATCTCTTTGTGCCTGAATGATGTTTGCAGGCAATCTTTCTGAACGATAAGAGTCATAGTATGCAATAGCTGAGGCAAATGTTGGTACTGGTACGCCAGCCTGTACAGCAATCGAAACAACGTCACGTACGGATTGCTGATATTTTTTTGTAATATCGATAAAGTAGTCATCTAAGAGTAAGTTCTCAATCGTTGGGTTTTTATCGTATGCATCTGTAATTTTTTGTAAAAACTGTGCACGGATGATACATCCCGCACGCCAAATTTTTGCAATATCACCGAATGGCAGATCCCAGTTATAATCTTCTGATGCAACTCGTAACTGAGCAAAACCTTGAGCGTAACTCATGATTTTACTGAAGTAAAGTGCTTCGCGGATTTTTTCGATCAATTCTTTCTTATCGCCTGAATACTCTGCTTTTTCAGGTTTAGCTAATACTTTGCTAGCTTTTACACGTTCTTCTTTATAGGCAGAAATAAAACGGGCAAAAACTGATTCAGTGATCAACGGTAACGGCACACCCAAATCTAAAGAGCTTTGACTTGTCCATTTACCCGTTCCTTTATTCCCGGCAGCATCTAAGATAACATCAACGATCGGTTGACCTGTCCCCTCATCATCTTTACGTGTCAAAATATCTGCAGTGATTTCAACAAGATAACTGTCTAACTCACCTTGATTCCACTCTTTGAAAATATCAGCCATTTCATCTACAGAAAGACCAAGGATATTTTTCATAAGATCATACGATTCCGCAATCAGCTGCATATCTCCATATTCGATACCATTGTGGACCATTTTAACATAATGTCCTGCACCATTAGGACCAATGTATGTTACGCAAGGTTCCCCGTCTTCTGCTTTTGCAGAAATTTTTTCTAAAATAGGAGCCACTAATTCGTAAGCTTCTTTCTGTCCACCAGGCATGATCGAAGGTCCCTTCAAAGCCCCTTCTTCACCGCCTGAAACACCAGTTCCGATGAAGTTGATTCCTGAGTTCGCTAATTCTTCATTTCTACGAATCGTATCTTTGAAGAATGTGTTTCCGCCATCGATCAAAATATCTCCCTTATCTAAATGAGGTAATAATTCCTGGATCGTAGCATCAGTCGCAAAACCCGCTTGAACCATCAACATGATACGACGTGGTTTTTCAATAGAGTCTACAAACTCTTCGATCGTGTATGTTGCTTTAAAATTTTTATCAGGGTGCTCTTCAACAACATCTGTTGTTTTTGATCCTGTACGATTAAATAGAGCAACTGAATAGCCTCTACTTTCAATATTCAATGCTAGATTTTTTCCCATTACGGCCATTCCGACTACGCCAAACTGTTGTTTTGTCATCTTGTATCCTCCCACTGTCTTTGAAAAAAAATTCATTAGAATTTTCTTATAATCTACATTATTATAACGTAGAATACTTGATATGAAAACAAAAATAGTTCGATTAAAATTTATTTTTATCGTTTCTGCAGTATTTCAGTCATTTGTCCATTGTTTTAAATCTTTTTATCTTAAAAATAAATCCCCTAGGCTCCATGGTTAGCCTAGGGGATTCGTAACATTTTCAAAAAAATGTTTTATGCTTCTTTAGAGACTACGTCTTTTCCATCGTAATGACCACATGCTGGACATACGTGATGGCTTTTTCTCATTTCACCACAGTTTGAACATGCATTCAAACCTTTGATCGTTAATTTGTAGTGAGTACGGCGTTTGCCCTTTTTAGCTTTTGATGTTCTTCTAGCTGGTACTGCCATTGGTGTTCCACCTCCTTGTAAAGATGTGTGCAGCAAGTGCACGATATATTCCAATCTTACTTAGTCATCATCACCATCAGCGTTTTCGCTAAATAGCTCGGATAATTTGGCAAGACGAGGATCCATTGTTTGTTGTGCTTCTGTTTCTCTTTTCTCCAAATATGCTTCTTCTGATAAGACTTCCCAGTCATTGCCTTTAGGCATCTCACTGCTAGTCATTTCTTCTTCAGTCAATACTTGGATCGGTATCGCTAAAAGAATGTTGTCTTCCACAGACTCGTCTAAATCGATCATCGGCTTCTCCAACAAGATGATTTCTTCCTCTGGTAAACGATCATCTTTCTTTTGATATTGCTCTTGTGTCATAAATACTTCGTCAACATCAATCGACATCCTAAGCGGAACAGGAGTTAAAGAACGTGAAGATGGCACAGTTACAATAACATCGATTCGATAGTGAATCAAATACTCCTCTTTGCCAACTGTTAGTATCCCCGTCACATTTATAGGACTAACATCCAGAATCAAATTATCTCGCTTCATCAATGAGGCTTTCAAATCTAATGTTTCCGAAAATTCTAATGGGTTGTCTTTGTATTTATTTAGTTCTAGTAAAGACCATTTCATATTCATCACCTCTTAACGCAACAAAAGCAATTATACAGGGGGATGAAAGCTTTGTCAATGAAATTTTCTTGACAGTATTTCCTTCTTTCACTTTTTTTCAGCCTGCTCTCTTCTATTCTTAATTTTTAATGGTAAAATAAGTCAAAGGAGGAGTTATATGAATGCATTTAAATTTGAACATGTCTCTTTTATTCGGGATAAAAAGATACTGTTAAATAACGTAAATTGGTCCGTTGATTCATCTGAAAATTGGGCCATTTTGGGATTGAACGGTGCAGGCAAGACGTTGCTTTTACAATTGATTTGCGGTTACCTTTGGCCTTCATCAGGGAGGTTAGAAGTCTTAGATGAAGTTTTTGGGCATACCTCGATTCCAGAGTTGCAACGCAGAATCGGCTGGGTCAGTACTGCTTTGCAGTATCGAATGAAAAATTGGGAAACCGCTGAGCGCATCGTTTTATCTGGTAAGTTTGCCAGTATCGGCATCTACCAAGAGTATACAAATGAAGAACTAGAGGAAGCCAAAATGATTTTGACTAACGCTGGTGGTGCTTCATTGATCGGAAAAAAATATGAAGTATTATCTCAAGGTGAACGGCAGCTTGTTTTGATCTCTAGAGCTTTGATGGCACATCCAGAATTATTGATTTTAGATGAACCTTGCAACGGTCTTGATTTATTTGCACGTGAAAAATTACTAAAGCAAATTCAGCAAATCGCAACTCAAAAAAGCCATCCAACTTTACTTTATGTGACACATCATACTGAAGAGATTCTTCCTTGTTTTGAGCATCTGATGCTGTTGAAAGATGGGGAGATTTTTGCGAAAGGTACTCGTGATAGTCTTTTTAACGAAAAAAAATTTACTGACTTTTATAACGAACCTATTCAGATCGTCTCTTTAAAAGAAGATCGTTTTGCAGTCTATCCCAAATAATTGGACTAATGATTTGTTTAGCTCGAGGATAAGAGAAAACAGTTTTCTCTTATCCTCGAGCGTTTTTAATCGTCTTTTGAAAAAGCTGTTATAGCCTCGATAAATTGTTCACCGTATTTATCAAGCTTGTTTTGTCCCACACCTTTTATTTGAAGGAGCTGGATCGAATTTTTTGGTCGTTTTTCACACATTTCTTTTAAGGTGCTGTCTGAAAAAATTAGGTATGGAGGAACCCCAGCATCCTGTGCTAGATCCAATCTTAGTCCTCTCAATACTTCAAACAATGCATCATCTATAGCGGCAACTTTACGTACGCGCTGATCTTCTTTTCTAAAAACTGTTTGTTTGCCTAATAAAACTTGGATACCGGTCGCTGAAACAGAAAGCAGCGGATATTGTCCATCGGATGGTGTCAAATATCTTTCGGCAGTCAAATAGTCGATCAGTTGAGTGACTTCCTTTTGAGTACGGTCTTTCATTAATCCATAGGTCGGCAAACGATGGAAATGCCATTGATCGATTTTTTGATCCTTTGACCCCGTCAATACTTTACCAACTAGGCCTTTACCAAATTTTTCTCCCATACGCTTGACGCATGACAGGACTTTTTGAGCATCGACTGTTACATCGACTAATTCTCGTTCATCTAAACAATTGGAACAGCGACCACATTCTGTTCCCTGCTCACCAAAGTAACGTAAAATGAACTGCTGCAGACACATTTGAGCATTGGCATACTGTGACATTTCACGCAGCTTCATATATTCTTTTTGCTTGTAGTCGATCGTCATTTCAGATTGATCGATAAAAAACTGCTGGATTTGCAGATCCTGAGGACCGTATAACAATACAGCATCACTCGGCAGCCCATCACGACCAGCGCGTCCTGCTTCTTGATAATAGGACTCAATATTCCCTGGTATTTGAGCATGGATGACAAAACGTACATTACTCTTATTGATCCCCATACCAAATGCATTTGTAGCAACCATCACCTGTATTTTGTCAAATAAAAATTCCTCTTGATTATGATTTCGATCACTCTCATTCATGCCTCCGTGGTACATACCAACAGCAATTTTCTTACTTTTCAATAAATGATAGATTCGTTCTACTTCTTTTCTAGTGCTGGCATAGACGATTCCAGACTGATCTTTGTTCATCTTTAAGTATTCCAGCAAATAAACATCGCGATTTTGATCTTTCACTACTTGAAAGGATAAGTTTTCACGGGCAAACCCTGTTTGTACTTGATTCTGTTTTGGTATGTGTAATTGCTCTAAGATATCTTCTGCAACTTGAGGTGTCGCTGTAGCAGTCAATGCAATGACTGAAGGCTGTTGCTGAAATTGTTCAATGATTTCGGCTAAACGTAAATAGCTAGGACGAAAGTCGTGTCCCCATTGAGAAATACAGTGTGCCTCATCTACAGCCAGTAAATCGATCGGTACGTGTAAAAGCAGTTGCTGAAAATCAAAAGATTCTAAGCGTTCGGGTGCTACATAAAGAAGTTTGACTTTTCGATCTACAGCAAGTTGAACTCGCTTATTCATCTCTTGCTGAGAAATCGTGCTATTGATAAACGTTGCAGGGATCCCCATCATGTTTAGAGCATCGACTTGATCTTTCATCAAGGAAATCAACGGAGAAATCACTAAAGTCAGATTCTCTAAAGCAAGTGCAGGCAGTTGATAGCAAATCGATTTACCGCCACCTGTGGGCATGATTCCTAATACATTTTCTTTATTTAATACATGATTGATGATTTCTTCTTGACCTTGACGAAAATCATCATAGCCAAATTTTTCTTTTAATAGCGCTTTTATGTCAATCATGTGGTTCGCTCCATTCTTTGTATATGACAGTTATTTTAGCACGCTCTATCTTGCAATTCAATAAAGGATCATGGTTCACCGTGAAACAAATCAGTTTTCGTGAAACATCTCTGTACTTAACTTTTTTTCAAAAATCCTTATTTACCAAGCTTTATAAAATAGTATACGCATTTTTATCACTTTCTATTTAGAGTTATCCACAAAAAAAGATGGGACACAACAATCATTGTCATGTCTCATCTAATTTCGTGTAGCTAAGAAATAGCCAAACGACGAGTTTATTCTGCTACTTTTTTCTTTTTACTTGCTTTTTCACGTTCATTTTTGTTTAAAATTTGTTTTCTTAAACGGATGCTTTCTGGTGTTACTTCACAGTACTCATCCTCATTCAAGAATTCTAATGATTCTTCTAATGTAAGCTTTTTAGTTTTTTTGATCACTGACGTTTGGTCTTTAGTCGCAGAACGTACGTTAGTCATTTGTTTAGCTTTCGTGATATTTACTGTTAAGTCGTTATCACGGTTATTTTCACCGATGATCATTCCTTCGTAAACTTCAGTCGTTGGTTCTACAAAGACTGTTCCGCGTTCTTCAATACTCATGATACTATACGTAGTTGCTTTACCTGTATCGATAGAAACAAGAGCGCCTTGGTGACGTCCGCCGATCGTTCCTTGGATCATCGGTAAATATTGATCAAAAGTATGGTGCATGATTCCATAACCACGTGTCATTGATAAAAACTCAGTTGTATAACCGATCAAACCACGAGCTGGTGCTAAGAAAATCAAACGAATTTGACCGTTACCAGTATGGATCATGTCTTGCATTTCACCTTTACGTTGGCTTAATGACTCAATGACACTCCCCATGTATTCTTCTGGCGTATCGATTTGAACACGTTCAAAAGGTTCACATTTTACACCTTCGATTTCACGTTCAATAACTTCTGGACGAGATACTTGTAATTCATACCCTTCACGACGCATGTTTTCGATCAAAATCGACAAGTGCAATTCACCACGACCAGAAACAGTCCAAGCATCTGGAGCAATTGGTTCTACGCGTAGTGATACGTCTGTTTGTAATTCTGCCATCAAGCGTTCTTCGATTTTACGCGCTGTGACAAATTTACCTTCACGACCGGCAAAAGGAGAGTTATTTACTAAGAATGTCATTTGTAATGTTGGTTCATCGATGTGTAAAATCGGCAGCGCTTCTTGATGCGCAACGTCTGCTACTGTTTCACCAACGAAGATATCTTCCATACCTGAAACGGCAATTAAATCGCCTGCTTTTGCTTCATTGATTTCCACACGTTGTAATCCGAAGAAACCGAAAATTTTAGTTACACGGAAATTTTTCACACTACCGTCTAATTTCATCAAGGCAACTTGGTCGCCCACTTTCATTGTACCGCGGAAAACACGTCCGATACCGATACGTCCTACATAGTCATTGTAATCTAATAATGAAACTTGGAATTGTAATGGTTCATCTGAGTTATCAACTGGAGCTGGTACATGATCGATGATCTGATCAAAGATCGGCGCCATAGTTGGTTCTTGGTCTTCTGGATCATCAGAGTTACTTGAAGTTCCATTTAAAGCTGATGCATAAACAACTGGGAAGTCCAATTGTTCATCATCCGCGCCTAGTTCAATAAATAATTCTAATACTTCATCCACAACATGTTCAGGACGAGCAGAAGGTTTATCGATTTTATTTACGACAACGATCGGTGTTACTTTTTGTTCTAGTGCTTTTTTCAATACGAAACGTGTTTGAGGCATCGTTCCTTCATAAGCATCAACGACTAAAACCACACCATCGACCATTTTCATGATACGCTCAACTTCACCACCGAAGTCCGCGTGTCCAGGAGTATCTAAAATATTGATGCGGGTGCCATTGTAATCAACGGCTGTATTTTTGGCTAAGATCGTGATCCCACGTTCGCTTTCGATCGCATTTGAGTCCATCGCACGCTCTTGCAGCTGCGTATGTCCGTCTAATGTTTGCGATTGTTTCAATAATTCATCCACCAAGGTTGTTTTCCCATGGTCGACGTGGGCGATAATTGCTACGTTTCTGATATCTTCTCTGTATTTCACTGTAATTGCTCCTTATCCTTTAGCCTTACGTCACTTGTTCATTTAAATCCGACTGTTTATTATAGCAAACTTTTTTCATGAAATATAGTCTAAAGCTTTCAAAAGTTATGAAAACTTCATGATTTTCTTGCTATTTTCTGAAAAATAGCACATTATTCGCTAAAAATCAACCTCAGAGTTCGTTTACTTATCTAAAAAATTGGTTTTAATTTCGCTATATGCCTCTGGAGTTGCTGCTAAAAAGTATTCGCGTCCAGAAAACGATAACGCTTTTCCTTCTATAGTTGAGTAGCTAAAATGGAATTCCTCCAGTAAAACGATCCCAGCTGCATAATCCCATGGGCTCAAATTAGAAACGTAACCAATATGATTGCCTTTTAGCATGGCGATCATTTCGATTCCAGCACACCCACTCACACGTACGCCCATAGAAGCATGTCCAATCTTCCTAGCACAATGAATATCTTCACCAAACATGTAGGCATTCATTCCAAGCAGTCCTGCTGACAAGCCTAAATTTTTCGGTTGAATAAGCCTTTGTTCTCCTAAGAACACACCGATCCCTTTTCCGCCCCAGCATAATTCATCTTTCATCACATCATAAATAAACCCTAATTTTCCGATCCCATCTTCAAAAACGGCGATCATAATACAAAAGTTTTCCTGTTCCATAACAAAATTCATTGTGCCGTCAATCGGGTCGATGATCCAGACGCGGCCTGCTAGAGAGTCGATTGTGCTGTAGCCTTTTTCTTCTGCCAAAATTTTATCAGCTGGATAATGTTCTTTGATTTTTTTGATCAGCAATGTTTGGGTTTCTTCATCTATGGAGGTCACTAAGTCTGTTCTTCCTGATTTTTGTGAAACAGCGAAATCAGTTGTTAAGCTCGTTTGAATAAAGTCTGCCGCTTCTCGAATCCAATCCTTGATTTCAATGATCATTTTTTCTGCTGTCATTTTAATCAGCTCCTAGTTTTAATCTGCCTGTCTGCTGTTTTTTCGCTTGCTGAACCGTTCTATATAATGAATAGCCAGAGACTTTTTGAAATTCATTGCCTAAACGCTTTTCTTCACCAATGCTTTTAACGACCGTTTTAAAGCGTTGATAGATTTGTAAAAACTCCTCGGCATTTATCCCTGTTTCATTTGCCTGTTCCACTGCTGACCACATATTCGTCACGATGACCATCTCATCTGTGGTCCAGTCCAAATCTAAAGGGTATTGATAATCTTTCATGTCTTCACCTCTTCAACTAGTATAGCATATCTTCATGAAATCACTTTTTCCGCCGTTCTTGCCAGTTTGTCCATAATGGTAAAAACAACACTCCTTTTTCAACACCAATTCGCTGTGCAGAATAGATTCCAGCATTTCCAGAACACATATAGCTGATCAAACAAATCATGAAAAAGAAAACAGCAGCGTCACTGCCAAAAAGTTCGATCCCCATAATAAAACAAGCAATAGGAGTATTGGTCGCTCCTGAAAAGACACCAATAAAGCCCAGTCCAGCCAAAAATGGAATAGATACATGGAGAAGCGCAGCCAAGCTGCTGCCTAATGTTGCACCAATTTCAAATAGCGGAGTCACTTCGCCGCCTTGATAGCCAGCACCTAAGGATAGAACTGTGAAGAAGAGCTTGCCTATCCAATCAAACCAATAGCTTTCTCCATTGAATGCATCTTTTAGTAAAGGTAAGCTCAAACCAAGATATCGCTGAGTTTGTAAAATGAAAACGACGGCTACGACAACTGCTCCACCTAAAAAATTTCTTAAAACAACATTTTTGATCCAATTTGCATAAACCTTCTTAATACATACGATGGAACGGCTGAACAACCAGCCTGCTAAGCCAAAACAAATCCCAGCTGCAAAAATTTTGATAAATAAAGGCACTGTCCAGTCTGGAATTTGTCCCATACTATAATGCGTGTGCGTGACTCCAAACGCTTCTGTAACGAAATTTGCAAAAAAAGCTGCAAAAAAACTTGGAAAAATAGCATCTGACCTTAAACGTCCGATCACTAATACTTCTAAACCAAAAACTGTACCAGCCAGCGGTGTACCAAAGACTGAACTAAAACCAGCACTGATCCCGCTAATAATGACGATCTCTCTTTCTAATTTATCCAAACGAAATAAACGGCCAACGGCATTGGCAACTGTTCCACCCATTTGGACCGCTGTTCCTTCACGTCCAACAGAACCACCGAATAAATGTGTCGTGATCGTTCCGAATAAAGTTAATGGGATCAGTCGCAGAGGAATATTTTCTTGTTCACCATTTGCCTGATCGATCACAAGATTATTCCCTCTACTTGCATTGCCGCCATATTGCTTATATAAAAAGGCAAATAAAGCGCCACTAAACGGTAACAAAAATAATAGCCAGGTATGATTCAACCTGATTGTAGTCACCAGGTCTAAACTTTTCAAAAAAAATGCGGATAATATCCCCATCACAAGCCCAATTAGTGCAGAGATCATGAGCCATTTCATCATATGAATACTCATTTTAATTGGCATTTTCAAATCACTTTCCATACTTTCAACTCCTCTATCAATGTTGACTATTCTCAATCATACTACTTTTCAGTAACATACTGGTCAATTATATCAAAACTTTTTCAAATTAGATAAATCAAATTTTTTTATTCACATTTTTCTCAGTAAAGCCCTTGCAAAACTGATGGATTGTGCTACTATGAATAGGAAATTTTTAGCATACCTGATCTTAACGAAGAGGCGTTTTATTTTTAATTCAACATAGCATTTATTGATTTGATTTTTTACAGATGAAAGGATGTTTTCATTGAAAGAATTAACACATGGCAACCCAGCAAAACTGATTTTCTTTTTTACGATCCCACTATTGATCGGTAATATCTTCCAACAGTTCTATAATATGGCTGATATGATCATTGTAGGGCAAACCCTTGGAAAAGATGCTTTAGCAGCAGTTGGCTCCACCGGCAGCATTACTTTTTTGATCATCGGTTTTGCTCAAGGATTAACTGCTGGTCTGTCTATTTTAACTTCTCAGCGTTTCGGTGGTCAAGATTATCGTGGGGTGAAAAAAAGTTTTGCGACCGGCATCATGATCAGTGGGATCGTGACGATTATTTTGACAGTATTGAGCTTGATTTTTGTTCATCCGATGCTTGTCTTGATGCAAACGCCAAAAGAAATCATCGATGATGCACAGATTTTTATTTCAATTATTTTTGCTGGAATTTTTGCTGCAATGGCTTTTAATCTGTTGTCTAATGTGATCCGTGCACTTGGCGATAGTCGGACACCGCTTCTATTCTTGATCATTGCCAGTATTATAAATGTTGTTTTAGATTTGATTTTGATCATTAATTTTCATATGGGGGTAGCTGGTGCCGGGATCGCTACTGTTACCGCTCAAATTGTTTCCAGTCTACTTTGTGTCATTTATATTCGACGGAAAATTCCAAACCTGCAATTACGAAAAAAGGATTTTACTTTTGACAAAAAAGATTTCCGTGCTCATTTAAATATTGCCTTGCCTATGGCTTTCCAGTCTTCAATCATTGCAATCGGCGCCATTATTTTACAAGCTGCTTTGAATAGTTTAGGGACAGATGTTGTGGCTGCACAGGCAGCTTCCGGTAAAATCGAGCAATTTGCGACACAACCGATGATGTCTTTCGGCATTGCAATGGCTACGTTTACTGCTCAAAATTATGGTGCCAAGAAATACAAACGCATTCTACAAGGCGTTACTCAGTGCTTAATCATGAGTATTAGTTTTAGTTTGCTAGCTGGTGGGATCGTGATTCTTTTCGGTCAAAATCTCGTAACACTTTTTGTTAGTGCAAAAGAAACGGCGGTTCTTGATTTATCTCAGATCTACTTTAATGTCAATGGGAGTATGTACTGGCTTTTGGCGATTCTTTTCATTCTGCGCTATACGCTTCAAGGACTTGGGCAAAGTATCGTGCCTACGATTGCTGGAATCATGGAGCTGATCATGCGTTCATTTGCTGCGATCATTTTGACAGCTTCTTTAGGCTTTGTTGGAGCAGCCCTCGCCTCCCCGCTTGCTTGGGCAGGTTCGGTGATTGTTTTACTAGCTTCTTATTTTAAAGCAATCAAACGTTTAAAAAAACTAGAACAAGCACAGCAGTTGGAATCGCAATAAAAAAAACAACCGATTCTCTTATTTGAGAATCGGTTGTTTTTTATTATTGTACAGGTTGCTTTTTACCGAAGTATTGGCGCCATTTTGACTTCACTGCATTGGTCATTGGTTCTGATGCTTCTTTGACAGCACAATATTTGTCGACCATCGTAACAATGTAGCTTTCTTTGTATTTAGGCGGGGCAATCGTTGCTCCCCACATATGCTTGATGATAATGTCGCGTTCTAAATCTGAAAGCTCTGTCAGCTTCTCTGCATTTTTCACAGCGATCCTAGGATGCATGTAGGCATGTGAGCCTTCATCAAACTTTGTCGTCCGCCAATCGTAATAAAACAGATCATGCAATAAACCAGCACGAGCGGTTGCTCTTGCATCTCCGTTCCATTTCTTCGCTAATAGGTAGCTGTTGTAAGAAACGCTGATCGAGTGATCCAAACGAGTTGAATGAACATGCTGTGTGTAATTACTTAAACGCTGAACTTCTTCTTTTTCCAATAAATCTTCTACATAAGACATATATTCTTGATCTTCGCGCCATTTTTCAGTCATTAATTCGGGTTCCACCTTTTTGAAAAGCTGATCTTTCCCTCTGATTTGAAGAGGTACAAATCGAGCTAAATGATTTGAAAGACTTGACTTTGATTTGCCAATCATTGTGTCTTTTTAACTTGATGAAAGTATAGCACCTTGATTTTGGAAATACTAGGATTTTAGAAATCCGTAACTAAACTTTAATAATTGCTTTAGATTTGTAACGGTTAACACTACAAAGCTTTTTCATTTTGGTGTCTAGAGAACTCTGCCTTGATTTGAATAAAGGAATGAAAAACTTGCAGCAATTGAAAAATCTGCGCTCGATTCTCAAATTCTTCCCTCGTTTTTGGTAGCTCTTTTTTACGATAAACGTCATAAACTTGCGTGATTCGATCAAGAATCGCTTGTCCATCATTTGTTTCTGCAAATGTTTCTGCTGTATACTCCAATAACTGCTGAATACTTTCAACTTGTTCCGGTTCCACAGTTATTTTCTCTAAGATCCGCAGCATATCTTTTAAACTATTACTCTGCATTCTACGCATCGTAAAATAGTTTAAATAGTAATCATCAGATGATAATAAGTGATTTTCGGCATGTGTCTTCGCCCAAGTTTCACCTGTACGAATAAAAGCTTTAAGATCATCGCATTTTTCAAAAAGATTTCGTTCTTTGCCATGTTGATTCAAATAGGCCGCCATATTATTCAATATCTTACGAAACATGACTTCAATGACTTCCTGATCTTCTTTCAAACGTTTCTCAGCATCAGGCATGTAGGCATTCATCAATAAAGCAAAACCTACACCGATCGTCATCAATAAAAATTCATTTCCGATGAATGCCCAGGATAAATTTTTCTCAACTAAGTACTGAGTGACTAGCACTGAACTTACGACGATCCCATCGGAAAGCTTGAAATAGACTGCAGAAGGGATAAATAAGAGTAAAAAAATACCAAATGCAACAGGATTAAAGCCAAAAAGAGTAAAACAGATATAAGCAATCCCAGTAGCTAACGCTAATGACAACAGGCGATACAAACCTGTCAATATTGAGGTCTTTTTTGTGTTAGTCACACTTAAGACAGAAATAATTCCTGCAGATGCGGGGTAAAGCAATCCTAAGCTGCCTGCAACAACCATCGCTAGCGTGGCACTTACAGCAGTTTTGATCGTTCTTAAGCCAATTTTCATTTGACCTCTCCTTATAATTTTAGTTAATCTTTTATTTTAATACTAGTAATTTTACCTCTATTTCGGTTATGATGAAATAGTAAAGTCATTAAATGTTGATGATAGGAGTGGAAGCTCATGGAGGTTGGTCGTTTTCGCTTAGGTATGCGAACACTAAAAACTGCCCTCGCAGTAATGTTATGTATTATTTTATTTAAAGTATTTGATCGAGGCGCACCGATGATTGCTGCTTTAGCCGCTGTTTTTTCATTGCGGCAAGACCTGACCACCAGTGTGACTTTCGGTAAGTCCAGAATCCTCGGCAACACACTCGGCGGTGGATTAGCGATCGTTTACTTTTTAGTAAAAGATCTGTTCGCTAATGATTTTTTAGTCGAATTGCTGTTGCTTCCTATACTAGTTATTATCGTGATCGTAGTTTCTGATGGTATCAACAATAACTCAGGTATTATTTCTGCCATTGCAACGCTTTTGCTGATTTCCCTTAGTATTCCTCAAGGCGAATCTTTTTATTTCGCTTTAGACCGAGTCATCGATACATTTATCGGTACATTCATCGGCATTGGTTTGAACTTTTTTTTCAAACCGAAACCAATTGAAGAAACACACGAGATCGAAGAAGATCTTGCTGAACTAGCAAAAAAAGAGGCTGAACTAAAGGAACTTAGAGAAAAGGTTCAAGCGCGAGTGGAAGCTGAAAAACAAAATAAAAAATAAAGTAAAACTGCCAAGTTCTATACGAAACTTGACAGTTTTTTCATGTCTAATTTTCTTCAGTTGAAGAATCTTCACTATAAAAGTTTACATTGCTGTGCGTGCCCTTTTTAGAAAAGTTTTCAATCAATTCTTTGACATCCAACCCTGTTGTTTCTTTCAATGTTTCTTGCGTTCCCGCTAATAAATTCGTTGCATAGTTTGTAATACGGTTGGCTCCGGCATTTTCACCGCCGCCACCAGTATCAACAACAGAGATTTTATCGATGTTGCTAAGAGGTTGTGCCGCTTCTTTCATTAATTGAGGCAGCATTTCCATCACCATGCTCAATACAGCAGCTTCGCCATATTCTTTAAAGGCATCCGCAATTTTTTGTTTTGCTTCCGCTTCGGCAGCCCCACGAGCCAAAATAGATTCTGCTTCGGCTTGCCCTGCAAGACGTGTTTGATTTGCTTCTGCCTCGGCTAACGCTTCTACACGGAAACGCTCTGCTTCGGCTTCAGCTACTTCACGCGCTTTTTGAGCTAAGGCTTCCTGCTCTTTTGCATAACGATCCGCATCTGCTTTTTTCTTCACTTCTGAGTCGTATTGTTTCTCACGACGAATGATTTCTTTTTCTTCCAGCTCGATTTGTTTTTGACGCTCGATGACTTTGATCTCCATCTCTTGCGCCACAACTTCTTGTTGTGCTTTCGCTGTTTCTAAGTTATAAGCCTGATCGGCTTTTGCTTTAGCGATATCTTGGGCTTCTTTATAGGTTGCCAGTTTTAATTCTTTTTCTTTTGATGCTTCGGCAATTTCTGTTTGTCGTTGCAGCTCAGCCTGTTGAGAATCTTTTTCAGCTTCGGCTTTCTTGATTCTTGTTTCTTTCAATGCTTCGGCTTCAGCAATATCTGCATCACGTTTTACCTGAGCGATCCTTGGTTTCCCTAATGAATCAAGGTAACCGTTTTTATCACGAACCTCTTTGATCGTGAATGAAACAATGATCAGACCCATTTTCGCTAAATCCACACTTGCCACTTCTTGAACGCTTTGGCTAAATTTATCACGGTTCTGGTAGATTTCTTCTACAGTCATTGAACCTAGGATCGAACGCAGATGTCCTTCTAGAACTTCACGTGCTTCATTTTCAAGTTCTTCTCTTGTTTTACCTAAAAATTGTTCTGCAGCTGTGGCGATTTCTTCTACAGATGAACCAATTTTGATGATCGATGTACCGTCACACATTACCGGTACGCCTTGTTCTGTGTAGACTTCTGGTGTTGATACATCTAATTTACTTGATAGTAAGCTGATTCGGTTCGAACGTTGGAAAACAGGTAGCACAAATGCTCCGCCGCCGCGAACGATCTTGATTTTATTTCCTCGCTCATCTTTATGAACATTTTTACTTCCTAAATAACTCCCACTGACGATCAGTGCTTCATCTGGTTTGGCTGTTTGATATTTTGATACAAATACAATCAGCATCATCAATAAGATAAAAACAACCAAAACGATTGGTCCCAATAATCCTAACTCCATTTTCCTCTACTCCTTCTTTTTTAAACTTTCAGACTGCCCTTATAAGGGACAACATAGCAAACACGTTCCTTGACTTCAATGATCAAAACTTGTTCGCCGCGATCGATCGGTGTTTCTTGCGGTGCATACAACGCTGCTGGACGATTGATCGAACCGGTCACACTTTTCAGCTGGATCTCACCCATCCCACTGACAGGAATCGGTGTGATAACGGTTGCTTGAGTGCCTTCCATATCTTTTTCAGAGATCGAAATCGTTGATTCAGCATTTTTCATTGGTACTAAAACATAGAAATTAAGGAAAAACACTAGAATCGTTGCAAGCGAACCACTAACGATAAACAGAAAAACATGTCCCCAGTCAAGTAGCTGTTCACCTAAATAGCCGAACAATGAAGTAAATGCCAGCCACGGAATGATCAGCATAGGGTCAATGGGACCGTCAAAATCAAATACATCCCCAAAAATCACTAATAAAACAGCAATTCCAGCACATGCAATCAACACATATAGATAAATTGTTTCAATCGGAATTCCTTGAACCATGTTCTCACTCCTTTCCGCAAATAGGTCCTTCAGCTGCTTTTTTAAAGATGCCGCAGTCGATATTCCCACATATGCTCCTTTTCCGACGATAACTATATTTTACCAATACTTGATTAGAAATAACAGTAAATCTTTAAAAATCATACGAAGGATGTAGAGAAGCTAAACTACAAAAAATCTCCGCAACAAAACTAGAAAACAGTATTGTTACGGAGATCTACTATTAATAAACGGTGGCTAAAAGTTGCTTAGATTCGAGCGATGTTTAGTTCATCTTCTCTTTTGGTTTATTCATTTGATTTCAATGCTTCGATCATATTCACTTTTTTTAGTTTTCTGTGCATGAAAATCATAACCAACAAAGTGAAGAACATGGTGATCAAAGCTGAATAAAGGTAACTGATCCAATGAATAGTTGGTGAAAACATCAGCATATCTACTTCAACCGTTGTCAAAACATAGCTATGAACGATTTTCCCGAAGAAACAGCCGATCACGATACCGATCAATGTCAAAATGATATTTTCACGATAAACATACATCGTTACTTCATTGTCATAAAAACCTAACACCTTGATCGTCGATAATTCTCTGATTCGTTCTGAAATATTGATATTCGTCAAATTGTACAAAACGATAAATGCCAGTATCCCGGAAACAGTGATCAAAACCCAAACAACGATATTCAAGCTGTGGATCGTATCATCTAACGCATCACTAGAAACAGAAAGGAAAGAAACATTCAACACTTTTTTATTTTCCATCAGTGCTTTACCGACAGAAGCTTCTGTTTTTTCATTTAGTTTTTTATCAAAAAGTAGAAACTCTGTGTTATATTCAGGCGTTTTCTTGAAAATCTTCTCATAATATTCTGGTGTGATATAGGCAAAGTGTCCTGTATAATTTTCCGCAATCGCAGCAATCTTCAACTGAAATTCTTGGTTGTCATTATTTTTCAGAACGAGTGTATCGCCAACTTTATAGTTGAAAAGATTTGCAAGTTTCTCATTGATGATCACACCCGCATCCGTTAGCTGATATTTTTCACTGGTTTGGCGTTTGTTGAATAAAATGAACTGATCAATGGTTGCCGGATTTTTGGGTACATAAACTGAGACATCTTGTTTCGCATTGGTTTTCTTTGTCGTTTTTAGTGTTTCTACATGTAATGGCATTGTGTCTTTCAAATTCTTTGTCTTTTCAATTGAGCGTTGATATTCCTTTGATTCGTTTTCTGTTGCGTCTTCCTTGAAGGTCACGACTGCCTGATAATGCCAAATCTTATTAAACTGGACATTGACAATATCTGAAATTGAATCTTTCAATCCAAATCCTGTGATGATCAAAGCCATACAGCCAGCGATTCCCAACACAGTCATCAGCATCCTTTGTTTATAACGGAACAAATTACGGGCAGTCACTTTTTGAATAAAGCTTAAACGATTCCAAATTGGTTTTAAACGCTCCAGAAAAATTCTTTGACCTGCTTTTGGTGCTTTTGGACGGAGTAATGTCGCTGATGTACTGAATAAATCAATACGCAACACAACCATCGCAGCTCCCGCTGTACATAAAACAGCTACTAATACGCCGATCAAGCTGTAGCTGAAATACCACGGCGTGATAAAATCTGGAATATTATACAGTTGACCATACGCATCAAAAATGATCGTCGGGAATAAATAGTACCCTACAACCAAGCCTAAGATAGCACCACATAAACTAGCTATCGATGCATAAATCAAGAATTTGAAGGCTATTTCACCATTTCTATAACCTAATGCTTTCATGCTCCCGATTTCCATTCGTTTTTCTTCAACCATTCGTGTCATAGTCGTCAAACTAACTAAGGCTGCAATCAAGAAAAAGAAGATCGGAAAAACGGTCGACAAGGAGGAAATTCGGTCAGCATTGTCTTTATATTCAGAGTAACCAGGATTATCCGCTCTTGTAAAATAATAGTAATCTGCAGCTTTTAGTTCATTCAGTTCTTTTTGCTTTTCTGCCAGTTCTTTTTTGGCATCTGCTAATTTAGGTAAGGTTTCATTTTTCTTCTTCTCTAATTCAGCGGCACCTTCTTCATACGCCTTTTGTCCGTCATCAAGTTTATTCTGGGCTTCATCAAGCTGAGCCTGACCTTCGATTTTAGCTTGCTCAAGTTGTGCACGCCCAGCTGCTAATTGTTCTTTTCCAGCGGAAAGCTCTGCTTGTGCCTGAGCCAATTGAGCTTCTCCTGCAGCTATCTGCTGTTGCCCGTCAGCGTATTGAGCAATTCCCTGATTGATTGTAGTAATTGTTTGATCCAGGGTTTGCAAGCCTTGTGATACTTGTCCTTGTTGCGTAGACAACTCAGCTGAAGCGCTATTGATCGCGCCCATTACACCTGCAATATTTTCTCTAACAGGTTGAGCAATCAATTGATTGACTGCAGTTGAAATTCCGGCTGGTGACCCTAATGCGGCAACCGCTCCTTGTAATTGCGGCGCTGCTTCAGCAATGCTTTCAGCCAACGCTTCGTCGGGTACTCTATCTAAAAGAGCAACAGAAGAACCTAGACTTTGATACCCATTTGCTAATTGATTCAGTGATTCGCTAGTTGCAGCAAGCTCATTACGCTGCTGTTGTAAACTTGGCAAAGTATTTTGTCCTTCTATGACCTTGGCTTGTGCTTGCGCTAATTCATTTTTCTTAGTCTCTAATAAGCTGCTTTGATTCGCAAGTTCATTTTCACCATTTGTGATCGTTGCTTGATTTGCTGCTAACTCATTTTCTGCAGCTGAGATTTTCTGCAAATAAGTTTCTCTAGCTACTGCCAAATCATTTTTACCCACTTCAAGATCCTGTTTACTTGCCTGTAATTGCTCTTCTGCATTTTCTAAGGCTTTTTCCCCATCAGTAATTTCTTTTTGCGCTTTCTCAAGGGATTTTTTTGATTCCGCACGAATTTCTTGCGCTCGTTGCTCCGGTCTGTCTTTCATGACTTTCTCTAAAGCTTCGACTAATTGATCCCTTTGCTCTTCATATTCAGTTGAGTAGCTGTCTTTATCGGCTAACCCTTTAAAGGAAACGAGTAGTTCCGTATACGTCGGCAGATCCATATCCTCTTTTGGTATTACAGCAAAGAAATCTAAAGAACCTTTACCAACTGTTGTATTTCCTCTTGAGGTATTTTCAATATATTCCGGCGACCGAACAAAGCCAACGACTTTAAATTGATTTTTCTTCAAGGCTTTGTCTTGATTATCTTCTTTTGAAAGGGTCAGTGTATCTCCTATTTTATAGCGGCCATGTAAACTCGCCAGCTCATCTAAAACGACCTCACCGCTTTTCTTCGGCATCCGTCCAGTCACTACAGCATATTCTGAAAGTTCTTGTTTGTTATTCAAATCATAGCTGATAAATTTAACCGCACTATTTTTCTCGGTGACAACGATATCTTTTGTATATCTGGGCAAAACAGCTGTAATGTTTTTATCCTTTTGAATTTGCTTGATATCTTGATCGACCAAGCCTAAAGTCGAGACGATGCGGGCATCCGGCAATTTTTGTTTTTGGTAATAATTAGAGGCGGTTCTAGTCATGTCCGGCCCCGTAGCCTTTAGCCCGACAAAAACCATTACACCTAAAAAGATGATACCCATGATCGAGATAAAGCGGGTTTTTGACTGTTTGATTTCTCGAAAACTTGTTTTAAGTAGTGCTGTTTTTTTCACTACATCCACCTACCATTCTATCTCTGAAACTGGTTTAGGTTCATCATTGACTGTCATACTACGAACTTTAGCATCATTGATTCGAATGACCCGATCAGCCATTGGTGCGATTGCAGAGTTATGGGTAATAATGATCACTGTTGTTCCAGTGTTACGAGCTGTTTCCTGTAAAATAGTCAAAATTTGTTTTCCTGTCTCATAATCTAGTGCACCCGTCGGTTCATCGCAAAGCAATAATTTAGGACGCTTGGCGATCGCCCTTGCAATCGTTACCCTTTGTTGCTCTCCCCCTGATAATTGTGCGGGAAAATTATCCAATCGTCCGCCTAGACCTACTGACTTCAAAACTTCTTCAGGATCAAGAGCATCAGACACGATTTGTGAAGCCAATTCTACATTTTCTTTCGTTGTTAAATTAGGGACTAAATTATAAAATTGGAAAACAAACCCTACATCATTGCGACGATAAGTAGTCAATTGTTTTTCGTTATATTTAGCGATATCTGTCCCATCAATGATGATTTGTCCTTCATCACAAGAATCCATCCCCCCTAAAATATTAAGTACAGTAGATTTTCCTGCTCCGCTGGGACCTAAAATCACCGCGACTTCGCCTTTTTCTACTGAAAAATTGATCCCGTCATTTGCAGCGATCGTCGTATCTCCCATGTGATATCGTTTATATTCATTTATTACGTCAATATATGCCATTTTATTCAAATCCCCTCTCAAAGAAATTTTATCATAAGTAGTCAAACAAGTCCTCTGACAGATCAAATCTCTTTTTGATTTTTTCTTTTTTTTCCGTATAATAAGGAAATGGAATCAGATTGACATCATTCATACTGAATTGATTTTTCTATCGTTTCCACTTACAGTTATTGGTTAGGAGAAAAAGATGGCAAGAAAAAAACAAAAGCCCCCATTTAGCCCTGCTGTTGTGCTTGTGGCGGTTTTAATCATTTTAGTTTTAGGTGTGTTTGGTGTTCAGGTGCCTGATAGCATTCAGGAAATTTTCGGCATCCACACACAGCAGGAAACAAAACCAAGTGTCCCTAATTCTTCAACCTCGACGAATCCAGGACCAAAAGAATTAGGTAAAGCAACCTTTTCAGCGGCTGAAATGACTGACAGTAAAAAAGGCTGGATCGACTACCATAAACTTGATTCGCTAGGACGCGCTACTGGGGCAGATGCTTTGCTAAAACCGGCAATGGTCAACACAGGAACAGCAGCCAATAAAGATGTTCGACCGCCTGGTTTTATTTCCGGCTTAGACCCATACAATCATTCTAGAGGTCATTTGATCGGTCGCCAAATGGGCGGTTCAGGGGATGATGCCCGAAATTTAACGACACTATATCAGACTCCTGTGAACACTCCTTTTATGACAAAATATGAAAATCAGATCCGTCAAGCACTAGATAAAGGCGAAACTGTCCGTTATCGCGTTACCCCGATTTATGAGGGAACAGAGCTATTATGTAAAGAAATCGAACTTGAAGCAAAAGGGTTAAACAAAAATACGACAGTAGATTTTCGCGTGTCGATTTTGAATGAAAAATGATTTATTTAGGAGGTACCCAATGGATTTTCAGCTAATAAATGAACAGCTTATAGAACGAACCCCTCATGAATTTTTAACAGCCGTCTTAGCGACTGAACAAGAAGAAGATACTTCCATTATTTTTAGTAGTAGTTTAGAAGAACAATTTGAACAGGCTGTTGCATTTTTAAGCTCAGCTGAAACCTTGACTCTCGATGATCTAAAAGAATGGCAGGCAAATGAATTCCTGGTGGTTGCCCAAACGATCGACGGAGATTATATTGCTGGCACAAAGGAGCAAACCTTTATCATCCCTGTTTCATTATACACGTCTGATATTGAATCATTTGATCTGTTTCTGTCCGATTTTTTTATTGATTATTCTACTCAGAGGATTCATTCTTCTATATTGCCGATGTATCGTTGAAAAAAGACAAACGTGTTTATTTAGAATTAGAAGCCGAGATAACAGTTTTATCTCGGCTTCTTGTTTTCCCTTCCTTACGGTCGGCAACGTTCTTACTATTGATGAAAGTGAAAACATTAATAGTAAAGTACAGCCGATCACCTTTTTTCAAGTTCATTGTCGCCTCCTCACTTTTTTATTTTAACAGCAAAAAGAATAGATTAAATATAAAAATAAGAGGAGCTTAAGGACGAAATCCGATGAAATTTTGTGAAAATATAACATAGAATTATGTTTATTAAAAAGAACAAAATCTATCTAATTAGATAAGATAGTTCCTTTATCGTGCAAAAAAAGAGTGATGTGAAAACTAAAAAAATTAGTTTTACATCACTCTCTTTTTTTCACAAAGTACTAATTGCGGTATCTTTCGACTCCATCTAAATATGTTGCCGCTAGTTCCATCGTTGGTTCTAATACGATAAAGTCTGCATCTCGTCCTTTGGCAATCATCCCGCATTGATCATCGATTTTACAGCTGACTGCTGGTACTAATGTTGCCATCATGATTGCTTGTTCTGGTGTAGCAATTTCCCAGTCAACAACATTCTTGATTGCTTCTTTGAGTTTCAAGATACTTCCAGCTAAATTACCAGATTCTAAACGGGCAGTCCCATCTTTGACCACAACAGGAAACTCACCTAAGTTGTAGTTGCCATCAGGCATACCGCCGGCCATCATACAGTCGGTAATTAATGCAACATGATCGTGACCTGCTTTTTCCATCAAGATATCTGCTGCATTTGGATGTACATGATGTCCATCACAAATCAATTCAGAGAACACATGATTTAAAGACATCAATGCGCCAACCATTCCTGGTTCACGATGATTTAAGCCTCTCATCCCATTGTACGCGTGAACAAAAACACTAGCGCCGGCTTCAACAGCATCTGTTGCTTGTTCCAACGTTGCATCGCTGTGTCCTAAAGCAACAACGACTCCTTCATCTGTCACAGCTTTGACAAATTCTTTTACTCCGTTACGCTCAGGAGCAAGTGCGATCTTTTTGATCAACCCGCCGGAAGCTTCTTGCCATTCATTGAACGTATCTAAATCAGGATCACCAAAATAGCTAGGATTTTGCGCTCCTTTATGCTCTTCGGTAAAGAAAGGTCCTTCAAAATAGATGCCTTGTACTTTAGCACCAGGAACCTCTTGATAGACTTCTCCGATCGTTTGGGCGACATCTTTCAAACGCTCTTTACTTGATGTCAATGTTGTCGGTAAAAATGATGTTACGCCGCAAGATAATAAGCCTTCTGACATTACTTTCAAGCCCTCAGCATCGTTATCCATGACATCGTGATTCATAAATCCATGGATATGTGTATCCACTAGTCCTGGAGCAATCCATTTTCCTTCTTCTTTGATCACTTTTGCATCTGATTCAGGTACTTCCTTATAAAAATCTCCAAAAATGCCATCGGTAATTTCTAAATAGCCGGGTCCTTTTACATCACTTTTCAAAAAGAACTTTTCAGCAAAGATAAACGTTCTCATCTTCATCCTTCTTTCTCATTTTTTTCTACTTTAAAAGTACTCTTAAAATCAGTATAAGTCAAGAATGGTGTAGACCTTTTATCAAAAAACTTACCCTGTCTTTGTTAGATTTTAATGGTTTCAATATGTCGGATTTGATCAGACAATGCCTCGTATTCTTTCGCTTTATCAATAATTCCTTTGGCCAGCATCAATTGACTCTTCAATTGAAACAGCTCGCTTAAATAGTAATAGCTGTTTCTGTAGCGAGACCAGACGATCCCTTGATCGATGTAGATTTGTGCATCATCCAAACGCCCCTGATCTTTTAAAAATTTTGCGTAATTATAGAATATTTTTGTCAGTTCAGCATTTACCCGTTCATTTGGTAATTTATGAAAATAGTGAATACTGAGCTTTAAATATTTTTCAGCTTCAGTTGTTTTGCCTATACTGCCATAAGTACTGCCGATACAGCTGATCACCTGAATTTCAAAATCAGATAGATTATCTTTATTTGATTGGTACGTATAAGATAATCCTTTTTTCAGATCGAAGATCGCCTGCTCATAATTATTGTGAAGATAAAATTTACAACTACCTAAATAATAATAATAGCGCTGCCAATCCGTATCTAAATGAAGACGATCTTCGATTTTGGTCGCCTCCATGTAATCCATGATTTTGCTGTATTCTTTATGACGAAAATAATCAGCGATTTTTTCAAACATTTGAGTTAGCAGCCGAACGTCATCTGATTTAAACTGCATAATTTGATCGATCGTCACCCCTAAACGCTGGCAAAGCTGCTGCATCACAACAACATTCGGTAATTCTTCGTTATTTTCGATTCTGCTTAATACGCTCTGTGAGCAAATATCTTCTGATAACATTTTTTGTGTTAATTTTCGATTCTTACGAATTTCTTTAATAACAGCTCCAAAAGAATCCATTTCTTCACTCCTATGCCTATTTTAATTATCATAAACAATTAAAAATGCATCGTTTGATAAAAAAAAGGAAAATATGCGAATTCGCATTATGTATTTATTGTACTTTATTGCATAATATACTGCAAGAACATTACCTAACACTAGACCAAGACGATTTAAAAATTTTACTTTGTAAATAAGGAGTGTTTACTCATGGAGCAGGAGAAACGAATTAGCTTTAGCTGGGAAAAAAATAGTTATCTAGGCTACGTTGAAAAAGAATATGAAAATGCATATCTTGTTGTTGTTTCAGATCCAAGTCCAGACATGGAAGAAAAATATACAAATCGAATGGTAATTAGTAAAAAAGATTGCCGTGCCACAGACTGATCTTATTCTTGTTACGATAATCTTCATTAAAAAGCGGTTCAAAACTCTAATTCGTTTTGAGCCGCTTTTTTGTTGAATCAATTGTTTTATTTTTGTTTATAGGTGCTTAAGAATGTCCGCATCTTTTCTGTGGTCAATTTCAAGTCTTCCATTTTTGGTAAATAAACGATCCTAAAGTGGTCTGGCTGTGTCCAGTTAAAGCCCCCGCCATGGACCAATAAGATATGATGCTCATGAAGAAAATCCAGTACAAATTTTTCGTCATCGTAAATATCGAAACGCGCAGTATCGATTTTAGGAAAGATATAAAATGCTGCTTTTGGCTTCACAGCTGAAAGTCCAGGAATGTCATTGATCGCATTGTAAATATACTCTCTTTGTTCATAAACACGACCACCAGGTAAGAGTAACTCATCCACACTTTGATAACCACCTAATGCTGTTTGGATGATTTGCTGAGACAAGACATTTGAGCACAAGCGCATCGATGCCAACATATTCAATCCTTCAATATAACCTTTCACATGTTTTTTATTTCCGCTCAGCACCATCCAGCCGCAACGGAAGCCAGCGACCCGATGTGATTTAGATAAGCCGTTTAAGGTGACTACAAAAAGATCTGGAGCTAATGTTGCGATCGGAATATGAGTCAAACCATCCATGACCAAACGATCATAAATTTCATCAGAAAAGATGATCAAGTCATTTTGTCTTGCGATTTCTACGATCTGCTCTAAGATTTCTTTTGGATATAAAGCTCCTGTCGGATTGTTGGGGTTGATCAGCACGATGGCTTTTGTATTTGACGTAACTTTTGACTTGATATCGTCAATATCCGGGTTCCACTCTGCTTGCTCATCACAAATATAATGAACTGGATTGCCTCCTGCTAATGAAACAGATGCTGTCCATAAAGGATAATCCGGCATTGGGACTAAAACTTCATCGCCATTGTTCAATAAGCCCTGCATACACATTGTAATCAATTCACTGACACCATTTCCCGTATAGATATCATTGATCGTTACATTAGGAAAGCCTTTGACCTGACAGTATTGCTCGATCGCTTTTCTTGCTGAGAAAATTCCTTTTGAATCAGAATAGCCTTCTGAATTTCTGACATTTGTGATCATGTCGCGCACGACTTCGTTGGGTGCATCAAAACCAAACGGGGCGGGATTACCGGTATTAAGTTTTAAAATGCGGATACCTTCTTCCTGCATTCTGTCAGCTTCTTCTAGAACTGGACCACGTACGTCATAACTGACACCATCTAGTTTCTTGGACTTTTCGAAATTTCTCATACTGTCTCCCTCATTTTCAAAAAATTTATATCTTTAAAGTTACGCCACTCAGAAAAAAAAAGCAATGAAAAATTGGAAATTTTCTAAAAAATTTTTCTTTTTTGATTCTTTACTATAAAAAAATGTTTGAGACTCTCTCTTGCGACAGTCTCAAACATTTTTTGAACGAATCATAAAAGCCGGATAATTCTTTTGACACCTCAGATTTAAGCGTTAGTGCTTAGCTTCAATTTGATTCTTCATTAGTCTATTTTGTATTTATAAACTCTGGCTTCATAAGGCGCAAAGAGTGTGTGTTGATGGATTTCATAGTCGTTTAAATTAGACAATAAAAGTGTCCACTCTTCAATTCGCACATTTTCTGGTAAATCTGCTGAGGCAAATTCCTTCGACAGATTGATGATCACAACATAGCGCTCTTGTTCTAAACGACGCCCATAGACAAACAGCTGCGGATGCTCAGGTAGGTAAAGTGTATAACTGCCGTAAATCAGCGCATCTGTTTGATTTCTTAGTTTAATGACTTCTTTATAAAAATTCAAGATCGAATCTGGATCATTGGTTTCATCCAGTACATTGATTTCCTGCTTATTCGGATTGATTTTAAGCCACGGCTCTCGTTTTGAAAAACCTGCAAATTCTTCTGCTGTCCACTGCATCGGTGTTCTCGCATTATCACGTGAAGTTCTGCGGATCACGGCCATTGCAGTTTCTTCATCCAGTCCAGTTTGCAGCATGTCATAATAGAAGTTCTTCGTATCTACCGCATCAATATCCTCGATCGAGCGAAACGGCATATTAGTCATTCCGATTTCCTGTCCTTGATAAATGAACGGTGTACCCTGCAATAGCATAAACGTGAGCGCTAGAGCCTTCGCAGAGGACTTCCAAAAGACTGTTTCTTCACTCCCAAAATTAGAGACAGAACGAGGAATGTCATGATTTTCCATATAAAGTGCATTCCAGCCTCGGCCATTCGCTAACGCTTCTTGCCACAGAGTCAGCGCCTTTTTGAAATGAATGACATCCAAACGCTCCTCCTCGTTTCGGTTCCAAAGAGAAATATGGTCAAATTCAAACAACATATTGAAGTATCCTGCCTCTTCTCCTACCCATTGGTATGCTTCTTTCGCACTGACACCATTGGCTTCTCCTACAGTCAAAATGTCACGCTTTTTAAAAATGTCACGCAGTTCTTCCAGGTGCCTTTCAATACCGGAGACATTTTTATACGGTGCATGAGGATCCTCACCAGAGATTGTTTCAAGTGGCGCTTTTTTTATGTGAGAAATCGCATCTACTCTAAAGCCATCGATTCCCTTATCGAGCCACCAATCGATCATTGAAAACAGCTCTCGTTTCACACGAGGATTTTCCCAATTCAAGTCTGGTTGTTCTTTTGCAAAAACATGGAGATAATACTGCTTCGTATGTTCATCATATTCCCAGGCCGAACCGCCAAAAATCGACACCCAGTCATTTGGCGGCCCATCGATCGTGCCATCAGCCCAAATATAATAGTCTCTGTAATCATCTTTGAGCGAAGAACGCGACTCTAAAAACCACGAATGTTGGTTGGATGTATGATTGATCACTAGATCCATAATGACTTTGATCCCTAATTCATGAGCTTCTTCTAATAGTAGTTCAAACTCCTCCATTGTCCCAAAAGTTGAAAGGATTTTTTGATAATCGCTGATATCATAACCGTTATCTACATTAGGTGATTCATAAATAGGGGTGATCCAAATAAAACCGATCCCGAGGTCTTTCAAATAGTCGAGTTTTGAGCGAATGCCATTTAAATCACCAATACCGTCATTTGTCGTATCCATAAAGCTTCTTGGATAAATCTGGTAACCAACCGCCTCTTTCCACCATGCTCGTCTGATTGTCATTTGCCTCACCTTCGCTTCTTTGTTTTCTTACATTATATAGGATATTAGGAAAAAGCGTATGAGAGATGCCCATACGCTTTTTTTATCTATGCACTACTCGTTCTATTCTAGTCGATTGGCGTTAAATCAATTGCATAAGAAGTTAACAAATCAAAATACAAATCATTATTTAATGAGATATAATAAGTTTTTCCTGTTTCTAAATGAAGTGTGCTTTCAAAGTAAACTACATCTCCAGCTTTTCCCATCTCGCTAAAGCCAATATTCAGCATCTCTTCCTCATCACTGGAAAGTCTAAAGTTTCCACTTCCACCTGCATTAGAAAGTAGCGTCAAGTTTAGTAAATATTCATTACTTACAGCGGTAAATTTCATTTGCTCAACATCATAGGCATGATCAAATTGCCCTAGAATAGACACATTACTTTCGATTTGTTTATACTCGCCCCAATCTGGAAATTCATCTACTTTGACTTCAGAATAGATTTTTTTCCCTTCAATTTCATAAGCAATTCTAGCTGAGCCTTCTCCATTTGATGTAACTACACCTTCATGATCAATTGAAAAGCTAGGTGTATCATCCAAAAGAACCCACTTTTCTCCTGGTAATTGATAGGAATCTCCAACATGATCCAAAGTAAAATGTTTTGAATGCTCTCCGACATTTGTTCCACCCCAAGAGCTACCTAAAACATTCTTTCCAATAAACAAACCTCCAACTAACATGACTGCACCAAATACACTAACACTAATAGCCTTTTTCATCTCTATCCCTCGCTTTCTTATTGCAAGTTAATTGTATCACAAGAAACTTATAAATACCTTTATGATCAAAATAATAACCAATAATATTAGCGTTTTTTAAATGACTAAAAATAAAAAAGGCATCTCTGCCTTCTAAAATAATGCGGCCAAGAAGACTCGAACTTCCACGGGAGTACTCCCACCAGCCCCTCAAGCTGACGCGTCTGACAACATCAGTTAGTATCCTATCTTTTTTCTTGCGACAAAAAGCGCCTACCTCACAAGAGATAGGCGCTAAAGGAGTTGTTACCCGAAGGTAAATGAAAAAGTGTTAAGTTAGGGTTGTTGGTGGTATGTCTTGAATATACTACCTTAATATTTAAATTGCAAGAAATCAATTCCTTTATTTGATTTCTTTTGCGGATTTTTCCAATTGTTTTAATTGGTAGTTGTCATGATTGAATCGCATACGAGCCGTTGAACGTCCATATTTTTTCAATTGAGCTTCTGCAGTAGCAACTGCCTCATCTGTCGGTAGATACCAACGAGTCAAACCATTCATAAACCAAATCTCTGTTTTCCCATTTTTTCGTGTCACTTCGTAAATATACATCTCATCATCTCCTAAGTTTAGTGTTGGTGTTTCTGTGTTTTCATTTTCGTTATTATTGTTGTTGCTATTGCTACTCGTCTTTAATCGCCATACTTCAAAATAGCTAGGTTGATTAGTTGCCAAGTAATGATCGATATTATGTTCAGATACTGCAGTTCCTTGTTGGCCACCAGTCCAATAATCAACACTGATAAAGTCTTGTGAATTTTTCATTGTTCCGACGTGGCCACCAGCTCCGGCGCTATCAGCCATACTACGTCCCCAACTCATCATAACGATATCGCCTGCTTGAGCATTCCATTCCTGGTTAACTGCGATTCGCTCATAGCTGTTTTCCTTTAGATATGGTTCAAGTGTGACAGTGCTATACAAATACGCATAAGGTTTCCCGCCTGCATCCTTAATAGCTTGTGTGATTGAACCGGAACAATCTGCAGTTCCATCTGTTCCGTTTCGTGATCCATACATTGAATAAGTCAACATTCCTTTTCGAACATCAAACCAAAATACGAGTTGTTTGTCATTCGCTGCCATCAGAAACAACCTCCTCAATCAGATCATCGATTTCTTTATCAGACAGAGATAAATCCTTGTTCTCAATCAAGAAACGATTGATTGCTGCTACAGCGGTCCTTTTCTTCACTTCATTTGGTACTTCTCGTTTTGCCATTTCAGCAACTACTTTTACAACTTCATTTTTGACGATTTCTTTACTCATGTTTTTCATCCTTTCGATCAGGAAAATATTTGTCCATCTTTGCATATACTTCATCATGCAACCACTTCAAACTCAAATTAAATAGCCACATTGGATAGTTTTTCTCCCAGCCCAACACAGTTGCATTTGCAACAAAGGAAGAAAAGTTATGATAAATAAACGCTGCAGTAAAAACTGTAAAAATGACTGAATGTGTGCCAATCAAAAAATCGATGCAATAACAAATGCCGCATACAAGGAATATTAAGCCGTCTCTAATAAGCGAATCAATGACAACCTCTGTCTTTTTACGAACAACATTCGATCGTTGGGCTAGCATCCGCCCGGTGATCCAGTCCAACACCAAAACAGCTAATAACAACCCAATCAATACCGTATGCGATACCGTCCACTCATCCGAGAACACCCACTGCGGTATAGATAATACAGCAGCTCCCATGATTCCAAAGAACCAGCTGTTATCTCTTCCCATTTTTGTTAGCTGATCTCTTACTAATTCTAAAATCTCGTTCATTCTTTCTCCTACTTTCCAAAAATTATTCTTGCTGCAATAAACATGAGTACCCAAAAAGGAATGGCCAACAAGCAACCATTCCTAAATCCTTTATTAAATTCCATTACTTCACCTTACTTTCTAGCACCGTTACTCTTGCAGTCAACGCATCAAACTCGCTTTTTTTAGCATACAAATCCGACATCTTGAATTTGATTTGATACTCCAAATAAACTTGATCGATATTAACCACACTAGGTGCAGTTCCATCACTCGGCGGCGCATATAAAACGACATACACACACCCATCGTCTTGTATTCGTTGCCCTGTTTGGTTTTTATACTCTAACATAGTGATCTTATTCGTGGTGTTTGTGGCTCCACCGTGCCAAGTCGTTCCGTATATCTGTAAATTAACCTGGTAGCGAGACGTCCCCGGTGCGGTAGAACTTGCACCACTACCGCTGACATAAGCTACAGGTCTGATTGTTCCATCAACTAGCTTTCTTGCAGTAACGACTTTTTGAGCCAGTGTTGTTGCACCTAAAGAATCAAATAGACCAGGATTCTTATATTCAATATCTGCGATTAAATCAAACCTGCTGCAAACTTGCCTTTTTTGATCCGCAACTTTCGTTTGAGTTGTATAAATTCTATTATCTAACTCTGCTGAATCAGAATAGGATGTTGAACTTATCTCGTAATCAAATTGGTTAGGATTTAACGTATCTTTCCCCATATTTGAAAACATTCTATGAGGATTCTCGACAACACTAGCTGATACCTTATTGATAAAGTTTGCAGTCGTTTGTAGAAGAATTTCTTTACCGCTAAAAATACTTGATAGATCACTAATGGTCACAATATCTTGATTAATGATTTTTTGTTGATTATCATCTACCTTTACCATTAACTGATTCATCGTGTCTGCAGCTGTTGCCAATCCCTCATTGATGCCTGATAATCCGTTGGTGAAGTTTTCAAGTTCTTGATCAACTTTTACCTGTAAAGATGTAATCACATCATCTAGCGACTTAAAATAGAATTCCTCTATCTCTGGCATATTCTGATCGATAGCAGAACGGACCATTGTAAAACCATACTCGGCTAAATCGATTTGTTGGCCATTTTTTAGATCGAGATAGACATTCATGATCACTTTACCTGCGTAGCCTTTTAAACGATCTGTGATGATATAAGATATTCGCCTACGGTGGTTAGCTTCGATGGTAGCTGTATCTTCAATTTTCTTGACTACCCCATCTTGCGTGACAGTTAAAAGCACCTTGATTGTTTCGACATCTTCAAAATCTAGTTCAAAGATTTTAGGAGTCGCAACCGGAATGATCAGCTTAGATACATTGTTGTCGTATGAATAAACGACACTCTCAAGAGTTTGTCTCTTGTGAGCGCCGTTAGTGATTGTTGCATCCGGAGTGACTAGTTCTTGTTTGAAGTAATTTGTACTCATTTACGCCACTCCTTCTATTTTTCTGATTCTTAAATTGCTAGTTATATCTTTCATTGTCCCAAGATCAAGACCTTTGTTTTGCGTAACTGTTAGTTGAGTATGTGAATTCCTGGTAATGCGGATTTCAAATAGGATCGCTCCAGCTGGTCCGTTAAACACATCAAACTCACGCAAGTTAAATGATTGATTTGATTCGAATTCTTGGCAAATTCTTGATATCCCATCGTCAAGCTCATACCACACTCTAATAGTTTTAAAATGCGTCATGTGCTGATTTAGTGTAATAATATCCCCTGCATTTTTTGCTGTGCCAGCCCAAACTTCCTGAATCCGGGGAAGATATGTCCAACCTTCCGGATTGTATGAAGAGCCGTCTGTGTGCATCGTATAATACCATAATCGACCTTCATATCCTTCGGTTAACCATATTTGTTTTCTAGCTCCACCACCTACTTCTATTCTTAAATGGATGAAAGCACCCGTATTGCTCAATCCTCCCGGCAATCCGCTGAAATCGGCGTATGTCTCATACAGCCCAGGCGGAATATCAAAAACAGAATTGTATTGCCTCAATGCACCTTGGAGCCTAATATTTTTAGCTCCTTTAAATACTTCCGGCGTAGCGAAGCCATTCGTAAATCCGTTTACTGGTTTATGTGCTTCCAGCTCATTCGACCCGATGTGATTCTCTAACAACAGAATTAGTTTTTTTACTGTAGGAAGCAAGTTCAACTCTTTTATATCAAATTTCATTCTTCATCGCCTCCCTAATACGTAAATGATCGATTGGTTGCCCGACCGAAACCAAATACATCTACTTTTTTAGCTGTAGTATCGACAGACAACACAGACCAGCAATCTTCTTGAGGTGTGTCTATCAATGTCGGATCGCTAAAGCCACCATTTAAGCATCGCATTTGCGTAAACTTTATACTTTCGCCTAGCTGGTTAAACCCTTCGTCGTGCCAGTGACCGCAGATATAGCCAACTAAAGTCGCTGGCCCTTGCTGAGTAAAGTCTGCAGTAAAATTGACTAGGTGATCAGGATAAACACTCTTGATTGGTACCGTTGTTCCTAGCTTATAGGCTTCAAGTATTTTGATTAGACATTCCCGATTATCAAATTTTTCATCGTGGATCGGACAATGGCCAAAAACGATAACATGATAATCAATTGGCACTTTCAACGCTACATCTGCCAACCATTTGAGCTGCTCTTGTTGCATTGCAAAATGATCGTGTGATCCGTATTTGTATGTTCCATCAGCGTTAAATACGTTTTGGTTATTGTCATTTGTATTTAAACCAATCACACGGATTTTCTTGTCTTCGAAGTCTTTGTAAAAATACAAGCTATCGCCGTTTCTTACTTCGTCAAACAATTTTGTTTTTGATTCGTAAAAATCTTTAAACTCTTCGTTGGTGATAATGTCACCCGGCATGACTTTACCAATATCACGTTTAAACGGCGGCGATCCGTTATCGTGGTTGCCGAGATTTACAAACGTCGGAATGGCGGCGGATCGTATTGCTTTAATGCCGAATTTCCTTTGTTGTTGCTCTGAAATCTCTTTATCCTTAATGTAACAATCTGCATTGTCGCCGTTATAAATCGCTACATCCGCTAGATCCTGTAACGACTGCATGTTCGTTAGGTGTGACCAGAAATATTGTGCATATTTCCATGATGTTCGTTCATAACCGTAGTCTGTATGGATATCGGTCATATGCAGTACATTAAATTTAGTTTGATCAATTTTTTGTCGCAACAAATTTAGAGCAGAAGAAAAAACAGGTCTTGGTGTCTCTCCGCCGATTTGCAGTGCTGCGTTTGTTTGTAACGTTCCGTTTAATTCTTCTTGCTGCTTCTGCAGCTCATTCAATTGGTTTAGAAGTGCTCCTCCTGGGTCGATTGATTCCAAAAGCTCTTTGTTATCTTCAACAAACTTCATCCAATCTTCCAATAGTTTATCGATTTCTCCGTTACTATTGGCGATTGCATCATTCAATTGATTCAATAAATCTTCTAATCGCTGGATATATGATTCTCCATCAATCAACATTTTAAGGATTGAGGATTGAATTGTATACGTGAAATTTTGAGTGGTGTCTAATAGAACGCCATCTTCGTAGATTTCGAAGTATCCCTCTTGATCGCCGACCCGTTGCATACAGTCGTCATCCATCACAAATTGAAAAAGCCCTTCTTTGGGCTTCAATACAGTCGCTTCTTTTTCAATCAAAATATATTGTTTGAAACTTGTACAAAAAAGTACCCGCAATCCTGTTAGATCATAGGGCACCCCATTCTGCACTATCTTAAAATCAAATATTTCACTATTGACATTACCTTGTCTTACTGGCAATACACCCAAATGATTGTATGGTTCCGTTGTACTTAATGTACCCGCCCATTTTGACATGTGCATTTTCCTTTCTTTTAAAATGTAATGACATCACGTGGATTGATTCTTGATGTCGCAGTTGAATCGCCTCTGCGGACTTCGAAGTGCAAATGAACACCTGTGGAAGCTCCCGTAGTCCCCATTACACCAATAACAGTAGCATTGGTTACCTTATCCCCTTGCTTAACATTTATACTGCTCAAATGTCCGTAGTAAGTGTAATAGCTATTACCATGATCTATCATGATGTAATTTCCTTCCAAAGTAGGATTGCTTCCTACGGTCATGATCGTTCCCGAGTTAGCTGCGTAAATATCGGGTGTGCTACCAGCTGGAACAGAAGCCAAATCAATGCCGCCGTGAGTGCCTGCAGCGCCTCCGCTATTGTAATCTGGTTCATCCCATTCTTGCGTGACTACATAATTTGCTCTGACTGGTGAAAGCCATCCAGCGGTTGGTGGTTTCAAATCCTTCAACTTGTCATACCAATATTGCGCTTGAGTTCCGCGGATTGGTTGATTAACATCTTTCGGATGTTCATAAAATGCGATGAAGTAATCAGCGGCAAGTTTTACATCCTTCAATTTAGTAAATTCTTTGAAACTAATATTCGCTAGATCCGGTCTTTCGTAATTAGGGAACCATTGGACGTTGTTTTCCATTTCCCATTGGATTCTTTGACACTGTGCATCTAACGTTCGATAGTCAAGCCCACGATCATTACACCAATCAACAAGTTTTGATTTTGGTGTCCATTGCACAAGACCATAACCGCCTCCACCGCTAATTTCGTCAATGTCCGGCATGATTCCAGATTCTGATTGCATATTCCCAAGCATTCCAGCAATCGACTCAACCGACCATCCCTTTTCCTTGAAGAACTGCCAAATCGCCCAGGCATTTTTTTCTTGATCTGTTGTTAGTTCGGGTGGCACTCCACCGCCTCCACCGCCTCCGCTTCCATTTCCACCTGGTTTGATTTCTTGACCATCGATAAATAGTTTCCCTCTTTCAATGTACAAATCACCTTTAACATGTAAATCACCATCATGAGTCATTGTCCCGAAAGTATTTAGCAATTCCGCATCTCTTTTTGAATTGTACGGAATTTCCAATACTTTCGCGCCGTCGCCGTCAGTTAACATAAAAAAGTTTCCTTTTTCTAAAATAATACTTATTCCTTCTGCATCTTTACTACTTACAGGGGTAATTCTTCCTATTTTAGTTTTTCCATCCCAACCAATAAAGTTAATTCTACCTTTTTCAATCTCAATCCCAGTGAAACTTTTTTCAAAAGAAGTTCGGAACATGATCCCTTCTAGAATTCCAGACCTGATAAAATCAGCATTAAATATGCCATCAATAGTCCATGCTGTAAGAAAATCGCCATTCCATCCATTTTTCGAAAATCCGATTCCTGATTTATTCATCCGCAATACATGCTTTGCTGTGGTGATATCATCAGTGTCCATGATACCGATATCAGAAGGTTCGTTTTTAGGAACTTGTATCACATGACCACCTGAGTTTCCTGTAATCATTTGAGATGCTTGAATAAGATTTTTGGATATTTTTTCTGATGTTTTTACAAGTTCTTTTTTTGCCTCTACAAGTTGAGTCTGGATATTATTGGAATATTTTTTTAGGTCATTACCCAAAACGACGGATTTCCATTTGAATAGTGTCGGATAGAACACACCTTCAAAGAGCCTTTCTTCAATCTCTATATCTATTTCTTTCAGACGAACTTGAGCTGTATCTCCAAAATGAAGTCTAGATACTTGATTATAGATAGCTGAGTATTCAGTTGTATTTTCTAAAGAAATCATATTAACTGAATGTGTAACCTTTGGCTCATGGATTCTCTCTTTATCAAATAATGATTTTCCCCACTTTATTAGTTCGCCGGTCGTTTTGCACTCACTATTTTCTCGTCTTCCTATTCGTTTATTTTGATCGTTAACACCACTCACTTCTAAATACTTATAAGTTATAGGCGGTTGATCACTATCATACTGCTTCCCTTCCGGTTCCCCACCAACAAGATATAGACTATTAATGACAGAAGAGTCATCTGAAAATTCTTCTATAGATTCCAAATTGATACCAAAATCGATTCGAAAACCACTATCAGTTCCTATTCTTTGCTTCATCGTCAAATTGTAGTTATCCATATCAAGTTCACCGCTGATAACTCCAGCTAAATTTTGATTGCCATTATTTTGACCAATCATTGCATCTATCGGATTGACTTCTTTCGCAGTAAATTGATGTTTAGTGGTGATATCTGATTTGTAGACAAATGGTTGTTTAAAAGCTAAATTACTCGCTAAGTTTGACATTATTTGACTGCCGTTTCCATTTGCAGTAAAACTCGATGGTATGAAATTTCTCTTCGCTTCAAAACCAATATGCTGCGCAGTAAACGATACATTCGATAGGTTTTTTCGAACACTAAAGATTTTGAAGAATTGCCAAGAACCATCTTCCCATATTGCTTTTACATATCTATCTCGTTTGATTTCCTCTCTAAATTGACCATTCAATTTATAAACACCGTAAAAAGAATAGGTACTATTAATACTTCTAGTAATCTCTGGTAACTGCTCAAAATCAATCAAAGTTATTCCGTGTTCAGTAAAATCTTTTGGAATATCTTCATATAGATAAACCTCATATGTCCTGTTTCTCAAATCCACACACTCCTTAAAAGCACAGTTGCTTTTTGGATATTTCCTTCAACGAGAATCGTATTGTCTCCTGGATAAATTAACGGCCAGTCGCCTTTACTTCTAATCCGCTTTCCATTCTGTATACAATTTCCAAGTTGAGTATCAATCGTACATAAACCAACAGCTGTATCTATCAATTCAATTGATCTATCTTTGATAGTAATTCTCACAACCCCTCCAGCTGAATCCAATTCAAAATACGGATGGGCTATCTCTGTTCCATGATCATGAATTATATTGGATCCCGTACGCAGTAGCTTAGGTTCTTCTCCCACCTTTCTCCTGAAGGGCTGACAACGAAATGATAGTTCAAACTTATAAAAATGACCCATTTCATTTTTAAACGATAATGGCGTATTCATGTTACAATGCGCCTCTAAATATTTATCCGGATTATTATGTGTGATTAATTTCCCCTTCCCGGTCAACCATCGTTTAACCTTCTCGATATTTTTGTAAGGTATCGTAATTTCTGGAATTCTTAGGTCAAAGGAATCATAATCTCCATACCATTCATGATAGTCACCATTACGTCCTAAAAGTGATGTAACCTCAATTCTAGGACTTGGTGAGATTTCTTCTAGTTCATCTAAAATCATACAACGGTGGTCAATGAGAGCATTTTCACCTTTCCAAATAAAATTTGGTGTATCTTTGCTTAAACGCTCCATTAAAAACCACCCCCTGTATCAATCATGCTTTGACGATCCATTTGATACATTTGTCGATCTAATTTCATCAATTCTGACGGATTATTCAAATCGACTTTGCCAAAATGATTATGCACCTCTGGTGTACTTGATTGTTGACCTAGCATTTCCAATAGTGCTTCCATTTTCGCTAACAATGATTCAACCGCCTGACTGCTATCTTTTTCCTCTTTGTTAGCAGTACTCATTTTTTCTTGTGCAGCCATTGATAAACCGTCTAAAACTGGTGACATAATCTCTTTGTTACCAAGTGAAGCCATGATAGATTGACCAATTTCTCCTAATACTTTCGGCGTTAATGGAATCGCTGCCTCTTGACCAGCTTCTCCAAATCCTTGTGCTTGTCCTCCGTACATCCCTGCAACAACTGGACGTTTGAAAAGGGCACCTTTCGCATTCCATTTAACATCAATTCCCGATGGATAAGTAATTTCCTTTCCAAGAACCTTCTTAGTTGAAGTCTTCAAGCCAAAACTAGGAAACTTGATCTTTTTAAAGAAGTCCACAATATCGCCAATCATTTTGCCAACGTAATCTTTGGCTTGTCTTAGTGGAGTCATAATAGCTTCTTTAACTTTGTTGAATTTTTCCGTAACCATAGAGACTACTTGTTCGAACTTTTCAGTCAAACCTTGCCATATTCCACTCGCTATATTGATAACCCCTTCTTTGGCTTCGGTAATTTTAAGCACAATTCCATCTTTTACATTAGTAAAAATCTCCACTGCAGAGTCCTTAATTTTCGAAAACCAATTTACTAAACCATTCCATAGTTCACCTATTTTATTGATAACAGCAACATAAACTTCTACCACAGGTGTAATCACACCTTCTTTAAACATTTGCCAAAGTTCACGAGTAACCATTACTATTTCGTTCCATTTTTCATTGAGCCAAGTATATAAATCAGTTAATTTCTGTACTATAAAATCGTATACAGAAACTATCGGATCTATAATATATTTCACAATTTGCTCCCAAGCCCATTGAGTAGCTATTTTTATTGCTTCCCAAGCAATCGTTGCCCCAGCCACTATTAACAACCATATTGCTTCTAATGCAGTTTGCATCAGCGAAATAGGAACCGTAATTATTTTTACAAATGTATCAATAAACGGTTTAGTCATTTCAATTAGACTGTTCCAAAAATCCGCAACTACTTGTTTTATTCCGGTCCATGTTTCAGAGAACCACTTTCCCAAATCTGAAAGCTTGCTACTAATCGCTTCGTGAAACGCTTGCCATTTCTCAACAATCCCATCAATTAAACCTGAGAAGAATTCTGATACTGTAGAAATAATATTGTTCCACGCATCTGCAACGGATTTTGAAACGCCTTCCCATGTTTCGGAAAAGAACTTTGCTATTCCATTAAAGGTTTTGGTTGTGAAATCAACGATCTCATCCCAGTATTTAACAATAATGAAAACTAATGCAGCGATAGCAGCTCCTATTAATACAGGCCAACTAAATATTACAGTAACGATTGATCCCAAAGCTGGTAGTAACGTCCCCGTAACCCAAGGTATCAATCCAGCTAAAGCGCCGCCTTCTACAAATAATCCCGCTATCGCTCCTATTGAAGTAGCAATCTTACCAAAAAATATTAACAACGGACCGATGGCCGCTACTAACGCAACTACGCTCATAATAATCTTTTGAACCATCGGATCAGCGTTACTGAATGCTTCAGCGACCTTAGTCAACATTTCAAACAAAGGTTTCAAAGCATCCAGCATATCTGATAAAGCGTCCATTAAAGGACCACCAAATTCGATACCTAGATCAGTTACTTGGTTTTTTACCATTTTTAATTTTGATTCAAAGGTTTCATACCTTTTTGAAGCTTCATCGGTCAGCGCAGTATTTTCTCCCCATGCCTCTGTTCCTGTTTTTACAGCATCTGAAAAGACATCACTTGCTCCCGAAGCTCTTAATAAAGAATCTCGAAGGCGTACTTCTTTAATGTCCATGTCATCTAAAACTTTAATGGCCGTCGTTCCATGTTTTTCCGCTTCGCTTAAACCTTTGATAAAACTGATTATGGCTCCGGTTGCATCTTCTTTGAACGCTTTGCTAAATTGTTCACTGGACATACCAGCAACATCGGCAAAATTATCTAGTGAAGAAGCTGATTTATCTGCATCTTTGACCATTTTCTTTAGTTCAGAAGAAGTAAGCCCCATTTGACCAGAAACAGAAGTTAACTCTTTTCCTCCAACTCGAATGGCATTTGATACTGATTCCCATGAAAGACCAGCTTTTGCAGCTGTCTCTTTTAGATCATCAAATGCTCCTCCGCCTTTTTCAACTGCAAGTTGCATCTGAACCATTACTTTAGAAAAAGCAGATCCTCCAGCTTCTGCCTCAACACCGACAGAAGATAATGCAGCAGCGAAACTCATGATTTCAGCTTCTGACATTCCAACTTGATTACCAGCACCGGCTAATCGCAATCCCATCGCAGTGATTTCTGACTCAGTAGTTGCAAAATTATTTCCCAAATCAACGATCGTTGCTCCGAGCTTGTCGAACTCGCTTTGGGGCATACCTGTAATGTTTGCCAATCTAGCTAAAGCTGTTGCAGCTTCATCTGCTGACATATTGGTGGATTCACCTAAATCGACCATTGTTTTAGTAAACGACAGCACATTTTCTGTCTTAATCCCTAATTGCCCAGCCGATTCTGCAACAGCACTGATCTCAGCAGCTGAAGCTGGTAGTTCTTTCGCCATATCACGGATTCCTTTTTCCAAGTCTCCATATGATACAGTTACTTTTCCGTTACTATCTACTGCTTCATCAACTGTTTTTTTTACACCGGCAAACGCAGATTCGAAATCAGAAGCAGCTTTTACTGACAAAGCAGTTCCAGCAACGATCGGGGCAGTAATCCCCATGGAGTATGATTTCCCGACATTCTGCATTCCCGATCCTATATTTTTTGCTTTGTCGCTGAAATTCTTCAAACCATCAGTTGCAAGCTTATACTCATTAGTAAATTCTTGACTGGCCAATTTTGCATCTAATAACTCTTTTTCAAGCTTGTCTACTTCTGTAGAATTTTCTCCAAATTCCTTTTTAGCTAGACTTAGCTGTTTTTCCAAATTATCAACTTGATCAGCACTGTTTTTCATCTGATCTGCCAGTCGTTGTTGCTCCAACTTAGCTTTTTGAGCTTCCGTAGCATTGTTGCCTAAAGCCGCTTTCTGTAAATCGTATTCTTTATTCAATTTTTCAGAAGAGCTGGCAAGAGATTCTTGCTCCGATTTGAGCTGCTGCATTTGCTGTGCCCGATCTGACTCAGCTTGCTTCGCTTCTTTTAATTTATCGGAGGTCACAGAAACTTTATTGGCTAGTTGTTGTTCAGCGATTTGAGCAGATCGTAACTCTTTTTCCATTTTAGCCACTGCTTCTGAATTATCTCCGAATAGGCGCTTAGTCTCCTCTAACGCTTTTTCAGTTGCTTCTGTTTTATTTTTAGCAACTTCATATTGTTTTTCGAGGTTTCCTAATGCAGCTGTCAATTTTTGAGTCTCTGTACCATTTACTTTGAGTTGTTCTGATTCAAGTTTCATTTCTTGACGTAGCTTTTTTGCATCGCCTTCCATTTCTTGAATACCTTGACGGAACTCTTTGTGATAGACTTTAAACGTGACCTTCGTTTCATTGTTTTTATTTGCCATTTTGTTTTGACCTCCTCTCTTCTTCAGATAACTTCCATTGCTCAAACGCAGACTTGTTCATTGCTATTTCATGAACAGAACTAAGTGGTAAATGCCAAAAATCATCTTCATTGACACCAAAAATAAAGACATAAAGGCTATACAAATCCTCTATGTCTTCTATTTGAATATCCGGCATTGCTCCAGTTACTTTTTTTTACTAGTTCGCTTTTTAAAAGCTTTCGCAAATTCTTGTCGACCTTTTTTGCTAATCACTGCAACTAAAATCGGCATTGCTTCTTCCATATCTAAATCATATTTGGATAAGAATGTCTCGTACTCCATCCCTTGAGGGTTGGCTTGGCGATATGCCAAAAAGACGCTATCAATAAGGACAAATTCATCAATATCTTCTTGTTTAATCATTGCTCCAATGATCAACTTAGTTTTGAATCCCTCTTTGTCACGAAGATTTTTCATCGTTAATGCATTGATTTGAGGATTAATCGTTACTTCCTCATCATTATTCAAAATGATTGTTTTCATTCATTCTTCCTCCATTCACTACTACGGCTGCTCTACGCCATCTTCTTTGACAAGATCATAACTGAAATTTTTCCGCCATTGATCAGCTAAGTCTTTTGTCATTTCATCTACAAATCCTTCGTAATAAAATTCGCCTGCTTCGTCAGGTAATTCAGTAAAACTGATTTCAAGTTGAGCAACTTCATCACTTGATGTGTCAATAGTAAAAGTAAGACCAACTGAAGAATTGGCTTTAGGAAAAGCAATCACTTTAGTGACATCTTTAAAATCATCGACAATATCAGCTGTTAACGTAAATTCTTCTCCTAAACTTTTTGTTCCGTATGAGTAAACACCCGGCTTCAAACCTTCGTTCTTAATTCCAAAAATACGTCGATAAACATCCACCTTAACAAACGCTGAAATCGTTCCAGTCATTCGAACAGGTTTACTTTTTTCTTCCAATGTCACTCCCCCGCATTTAGCAGAAACGACACGCATTTCAGTTTCTCCGGAAAGTGTTCCAGTACAACCAAAACTTTTGGCGATCGCATCATCTTTAAATTTCACAGCGACATTCGCGATATCAACAGGGTAAAATGTTTCAATAATTGTTTGTCCCATATTATTTTCCTCCTAGTGATTTTTCTATTTCTTCATGTAGTGCGTTTTCCAGTGTTTCTGTAATTTCTGGTACTTTTCTTTGCATGCCTTTTCTCATAAATTCTTTTGGCTCGTTTTTCCAAGACGTTCCAATTGCTAAATCAGGATATTTCAAATAATTGAATTTAGCAGTTGGTCGGATAGTAAACCCTAAATTTTCATGTTTAGTGTTCAGAGATCGACTTTCTTTCGCATGAGCGTGCCCTTTCAGTCTTTTCTTAAGATCCGACAACGGCATCTCTTTAATAATTTCAGAGCCAGCCTCTTTCTCGATTTTTGTTTCTAAAGTTCTATTAATGATCTGTTCCGACTTATCAGGAATCCTTTTCATCGCCTCAATTAGTCGATCGATTTCAACTAAATCAACTTCCCAACTAGTGCTTGAATTAAAATTAGCAGCCATACGGTATTCGCCGCCTAAAAATGAATTGAATCTCATCAATATAGGCATCTTGTTTCCCTTTTTGGATTGCCACTTTTTTCGAGGATTCAAAACTATAAACTTTCCCATGCAACGCGCTAATAATATCAAGAGAAAAGTCATCTAAATCATCACGATTTTCAGAATAAAAAGCTAAAAGGACCAATTGAGACAATTCGGCTTTATTGTCAGCCATGCTAAAACCACCTGTTTCAAAACGGAAATAATGATAGCCACATTTATCCGCTTCAATTTCTGATAATTGATCATCGCTAACTGTATCTTGGAAAATACTTAATCCTGAAAGATCCTCGATTGTCTTAATCAAAAACTTATTCGCTTTTTCCAATCTTTCTTTTGCGCTATTAATCTGAGAATTTTCCGTCAAAACTTTTCACCTACTTTGGTTAAGTACCAATAAAGTGTTGTCTTTTGTTTATCCAAACTAGTTTTAGAAACCTCATACTTAATTGAATCAATTTTTACTACACTATCTGATCCAATCGTTTTTCTTAATTCAGCAGAGCATTGCGTTTTTAACTTTAGTGACAGTTCTTTCCCCATCGTTTGGAACAAATGATAATCCTGTTCTCGCGCTTCTAGCTCTTCAAAAAAAAGAGTTCCCTCTTCTGAGAACTCTTCTCCTATTTTTTTATTTGCTTTACCTAACTTTGTTTTGACTTTACCGAAATGTAATACTCCATCATTGTATGATTCAATACGTTTCTTTCTGCCCATCGGCTTCCCGCCTTTCTTGCGCAGCTCTAATTTGTAATGAAATAATATCAGCTCTATGATCTTCCCAAAAATACTGGAGAGTGTTGTTCCAAGAGTATTGACAATATAACTTTAGAAGTTTTCTACCTTTGATCGAACTGAGTTTTTCACCGTCCAAAAAGTCAAGTTTACCAGTTTTATCTTCAATTTCAGCCATTCCTTCAATAATGGATTCTTTAATATCTTCATCAAACTCAGAAAAAGAAACTCGAAGTTTCTTTTTGATCATTTCAAAAAGATCGTCATATTTTTCTGGAAAATCCATAACAGATCCTCCTATTCTTCTTTTTCCTCAACCTTTTCAAGATAGATTTGTCCGTACTTGTTTTTTTCGGGATTAGTTAATGTCGAGATACGAGCTGGTGCTTTACTACCTTCGTATGGATCACCAATTTCATAGATTCTGTCGTTATCTTCAAACCTTCGAATCACTTTGTATTCCATGCTTATACCTCCTATGGTTTCTCTACTTCTTCATTAGTTTCTTCTGGTGTCGGTTCCAATAAATGCCCTGGACGTTTTACATCAATCGGTCCATCACCAGTCGCCATTGTTGCACCTTGCATATCGGATAAATCATATACAAAGAAAGCATTTTGGTGTTTGGCAAGACCTGTTCCATAAAACTTAGTGACAAATAAATCTAAATCTTCAATTGCTAATGTTTCTTCATATTTTTTAAGTTCGGTGTTTCCAGACACAGCTAACAAATAATTTTTCAACACGCCGACCGTCATTTCATCTTCTTCTACTGCGTAGCTTTTAATGATTTTTTCACCAGTAGGAAGATTCGTCAGAACCCACTTACCTTCATCTGTTTGATAAGCAAGATTTGGAAACAATTTTGTCCAATATGTCACTGGATGAACAAGAGCCGACATCTCACCAATATCAGTTTTTTCTTCGGCGAATTTCGCCCGAACACCTGCCAAAGATAAAGGTTTGAGATCATTCAATTTAAGGCGGTCTTTTTTAGGATAAACACCATCCACTGCTCCAGATAATTTCATTGTCAACCCAATTGGTTGATCTTTCCCGTTCCCACGAACGATTGCAATTTCTAAAGAAGCAGCCATAATTTCATACATTACTGTAGTTACGTATTGAGCTAGCCAAGCCGGTCCTAACTTGAAAAATCCTTTGACCATTACAACGTAACCAGATAGCTTACTTGTTTCAAAGTTGATCGTCTTAATACTGTCCAAAAGAATTTGTTTAATATCATCCGGCACACGTCCCCAAAAAGCAGTTTGCTTCGTCGGATCAATATAAACATATTTCATAAGCGCGCCTGTTTGGTGAGCATCTACTAAAGAGATAATTGGGTGCTCCTCTGTTAATCGTGAGAAAATATCTTCAACGATCGTTTCAGGAAAAACTTCATCCAAGCCATCAAATGATTGTTTTTCAACCGCTTTATTGAAAAAAGTTCTTTCTTTCGCTGTCATTGGTTTCATTAATCCACGATCGACTAAAGCTTTTTCATCAAGAGCAGCTTCATTGATTTCTTCAATTAATGCTTCTGCTTTCTCAGCAAAACTATTTTGCATACCTTCAGCGAAATCATTAAACGCTGCCTTCTGTTCTTCTTCTGTACCATTTTTCATAGCATCGTACCATGCAGCACGCTGCTTTTCTAACTCACCTTTAATAACATCTAGATTTAATAGTGTCATTTGTTTTTCCTCCTAATTGAAAACATTTGCCATATTACCTAGCAAACTCTTCTTATTTTCTTTATCATTCATTTTTTCGTTCTTTTGATCTTCTGGTTTTCTTTGTCCATATTTATTCATCAGGCGTGCTTTGATATCTTCGCCTGCAGTCGGTTCTTTAACAGTCTCAATGATCTCATCAGCAAACCCATAGGCTAAAGCTTCCTCTGCAGTCAAAAATTCTTCTGCCTTTAATAACTCACGAAGTTCTTCTTCCGTTCCGACAAATTTTTCCATGTATGTTGCAACAAACGAATCTTCCGATTTCCGTAAACGAGTAACTACTTTTTCAAGTTCATCGGCATTACCAGCAACGTAAGTCCAAGGGTTATGGATCATAAACTGTGTATTGACCGGCATAATGATTTTGTCAGCACCGAAGGCAATGATTGTTGCTGAACTAGCAGCAACTCCATCAATATAGGCGTTGATCGTCTTTTCTGATTGTTTAAATAAGTTCGAAATCGTGATCCCTTCGAATACTTCGCCACCGAAGCTTTGAATGTGCACATTAATCACATCAGTTTCGATTTCGTTTAGCGCATTGATTACTCCTCTTGCCGTAATAGTTTCTCCCCACCAACCATCACCAATATCTCCATAAAGATATAAGTCTGTCTCATTTGGTGAAGTTTCGCTTTTCTTCGCTTCTAAGCGAAATGCTACTTCTCCCAAATGATGATTTTTCAACGATTTGTCCATTCTATTCACCTCCCTTCAAATTTATAAATCCCAGCAACTTATCAACTGCAGCTTTTATTTCTTTTTCAGCTTCTTTTGCGTTTTGATAATTTTTTGTCACATAATACTCATTAGCCCAATCTTGATCTATTGGTTCTTCGCCTAATTTAAGCAATATATCATTAGGAGAATAAACCCCGATACGCAAATAAGCCTCTGCTGCATTAGCAAACGCTACTGGGTCATGTGTATAAATGACGTTGGTTTGGATCTTCATTTTTGTCCCTTTTAGAACCAATTCTTTCCTATACAACTTTCGATTGATTTCGAATTGTAGAATACCGGCAATCGGGCGGATAGCATCATCAATGTATTTATTGTTTAATCCTTCATTGTCAGCTACATCGCCTTTGATGATTCCACGTGGAATTCCCATTGCATCTGCCGTCATATTTAAAATATCTTCGAATGTACTTGTAATATCACGAGTTGTAACAGCACCGCTTTTAGTATTCCCCGGTGCCGCTTCAATCTTGTCTAAAGATAATCCTTCTTCCATAGGTGTCAATGAATCTTTGTCGCTGAAAATGGCTTTAAATCTCTCGGTGAAGATTTCATCTAAAATCTCATCGTATTCAGTGCTAATTGTCCCATCTGGATTTTCAACCATCTTAGTTTTGAATTGCTCAAATGCAGTTCCAATCATCAATTTCAATTTGATAGCATTCCCACGATTGTAATTCCGAATTGTTCCGTTAATTAATTTCCCATAGTCTTCATAAACACTATCGATAATTTCTTTTACTTTCCCGTTATTCAATTTGAAGTGGAGAACATCTTCTTCTTTTAGCGATCGTTTTAATTGGTAGCCACCTGGTAACGTGATATTTTTGTAGATATTTTGCTCAAATGAATACTTTTCAACTATAAAATCTGTAGCTACGATCAAATTTCCTTCTTTTGATTGAATCACAAGTGCTCCATCTTCATAATTGAAAATCATCTGATAAATCAGATCGAAAATGAAATCAGTTTTGTTTTGGTTTTTATTCGGCTCATAATTAAATAGCCACCAATTATCACCTTGTTCTTTCTTACCATTGACATACGTTTGAAAATCACACAAGGAAATAGTATTCGCAATCCTGCTGATACACACATTCAAGGCATATTGTTTATATTTTGGATTTCGACCCCAATCTTCTAAAACCGTTTTAAAATCATTTGATTTTCCTTTCTGTCCATCAGAAAAGAAACGCCTGATAATGGGCCAATCTCTAATTGCTAAAACACTCACATTTTCACCACCCTTCTAGTTTCCTGTAACACTTCGGAGTTTTCTATTAATTTTCACTTCAACAACATTCAATTCATCTTTGAACTGCAATGCATGTAGAAGCGCTGCAAAACCATCAGTTTTTCTTAATTTTGGTTCAATTTTTTCATAAGTAATATTTTGTTTCGCATCACGCTGCACAAAAGTATTGTTTGTATACCAACGCATCATAAAATCATCTTTGGCATAAATAATATTTCTATAACTAAATAAATCTTCGATAATTGGTTGCAGCATCGTATGAGTTTTCCAACCGGATCTCGCAACCTTCATATTGCCGAATCCTGCTTCTTTAAATTTTTCTTCTACATAATTTATACGATAAAGATCACCAGTAATCATTTTGATGTTGTATAGCTTGGCCATTTCCATAAACCATTTAACTAGATACTCAGGTTTATTTGTTTCATCATCGATAAAAGTTACCAAACCTTTTTGTTTCGCCAATTCTAGATCGACTTTGTATGTTTTGTTCTTTAAAGATTTTTTATTGATTAAGGTATGGTGCAACCAATAATATTTATCGCCCACCTTAAAAAGCAGACCCAAACCAACAAAATCAGTCGTGTCAGAGTAATCAATTGCACCAATACAAGCTCTTCCTCTCAGATCAGGCCAAGAGATATTTGTGATTTCCATCAGGACTTCCCAATCAGTAACTTCTTGGTAAGAATCTGTTGAAGGGATATTCATTCTCTTGGTCATAAACTCAATATAAGAACTTGGTCTATCTTCCAATTTTTCGTATTCATCCATCATTTCTTGTCGTAAATCGGAAAAATAGCGAATTGAAGGATTGGCTTTCTCCCACATTCTAGGATCATGAACTTCTTCTGGATCATCTATCTTGCAAATGAATGGAAAAGTTCTTCTTTTCGGACGTTCTCCAGCAAGGATCATTTTCGCTTCTAACTTAAGTTGATCAAGAAAACCATCACGAACATATCCATCAGTAGTAAAGTAGAATCTCCTTGGATGCTTTTTCTTTCCTAAACCGGAAGTAAATACCTTGATTGAATCTTCATTCTCATAAGCATGAACTTCATCAAAAATAACGGCTCCTTGTCGTCCGCCATCTTTAGTTTTGGCATTATTGGTTCTATATCTTAATGTTGATCGAGTTTTTTGAAATACAATCTTTTCCATGGTCCATCTGAAAAACTTTTTATACTTTTTCTTATTATCTTCCAGAATAGTATGGACTTCATCGAATGATTCTTTCGCTTGATCTTCCGATGTCGCAACAATATCCACATGATATTTATTGATTCCCTGCTTAGTCGTTAGGTACCATTCTATAATTGACATAAAGCCAGTTTTGCCGCCGCCTCGACCCATCATTATAAGAAATTCATTGAACATCAAGGTTCCATCGCTGTATAAGACTCCGACAACGAAAGCTAAAATAAACACTTCCCAATCTAATAACTTAAATGGAAAGTGTTTTTCAATATTTTCAATCGCTTCATCAATTTTTTGACCATCAATTACAATGTCTGGTTCATTCAGTTTTAATTCTAAAAAATCAATTAACTCATGTATCTCCTTACAAGCTAAAATTTCACCATTCCGAATTTTATTTATATATTGATCGATTGACCAGTGATACAAATTTTTAGAAGTCATCTTCATTAGGATCGCCATCTTCTTCGGTGGTTTTTATATTTAATTGTTGGAGGATTCGAAGCATCTGAGTATTGGTTTTCTGGGCTTCTGCGACTGAATCGTTTCGCTTATATCCCTTTTGAGTTTTAGAATTTTCCCACGGAACAACAGCTCCTCTGGTCTTAATATCTTGTAGCAGTTCGTTCTTTATATCCCAAAAAGCCATGTAGTCATCAATTAAATCGAAGAAGTGAGCACCTAGAATCCCTTGTTCTTCAAGCTGTTCGATAAGTCCCTCTTTGATTTCAGCACGCTTTTTGAAATCAATTTTTGTATCATGTAATTCAGTATTTTCTGTTACATTTCCTCCCGAAAGGAGGTCAACTGATACATTTAATGCTACACATATTTCTTTCAAAACTACATCGTTTGGAATAGTTTTCCCTTGTTCGTACCTAGCAATAGAAGTCCTTGAAACTCCTAACTTTTCAGCTAATTTACGTTGACTAATTTTCCGAATTTCTCGAACCTCTTTTAACTTCTTCCCGACCATCATTTTGTATCATACCCCCCTCACGCGAGAAAATTAATTTTTTTGTGCAGTCTTGAACCCCTTCCCGTTTCGCTCCCCCCTGTTTAGAATTTGCATTTGGTTGCGACCGGGGGCTTCACCAGCGCTCTTCGTTCATAAATTTTGGCTGATTGTATTTAGAAAGCTTTTCTGGATGTTCTTTGTTGTGACACTTGTTGCATTGTGGTTCAACATTTGATAACTGTAATGCTAGCAAAGGATAATCCTTCACCTTCTTCTTATGATGAACCATCGTCGCTTTTTTCCCGCATTTTGTACATTTGTTTCCATACATTCTTAGCGCTGTTGCTCTAAGTTTTCTCCATGGCCCAGACTGATAGAACTTTACTAACTCGTCTTCCTTAATCCATATCAATAACTTATTGAGCATTTGCTTAGTCATTAGGTCCAAAGCACTACCTCACGATCTGAATATATTTACAAGCAAAATCAATATAAAATTCAATTTCATCAGAAGAGTATTCGAGAAAACGTTGTATGGTATTGATATCCAATCGCTTTCTCAAGTCTTCTATATTCAATTTACGGCAACGATTGTCGTTTACTACTTCCCTGATGTTCACATAGCGTTCATAAACTAATATACAGAATTCAGAGAATAGTTTTCCTTCTTGTACTGTGCGATCGGCTGCTAGTTTCTGTCCTATCATTTCCATTTGCTCAGTTTCAAATAGCGCCCCTTTATGATTTATTATCATGAGGCAAACTCTCCAAATAGCTCATTGTCCATACTCTTTGAACCTCAGTTACTAATTGCGTATTCCTATCAACTCTGTTGATTCCTTGATCTTGGAGTAACGTTTCATTATGAGGCTGCAACATGATATTACGCATGATACTTGTAAGTAATGCAGCAATCTCTTCATTGGTTAACATGTATGTTGAACAGTCTGACAATACTTTGTTTTGAATATCGTCCAAAGGTTTGTCCTTAGTAGCTTTCTTTTTTCCGATGTCAATGTACTGTCTTTTATCTTTCAATTGCTCGAAAACCAAATTATTCTTTTCATTTGTTGATTCATTCTTTGTTGCTCCCATTAAGGATCACCGCCTTTCTTTTAAATTGCTAAGGTGTGGATTTGCACCACACATACAGTCTTTATTCTCTATAGTTTGAGTATACGTTCTCCAACTGGTGCCACTTTTTCGGCGCGTAGGCTCAACCCTCGCATGACTGCCAACCGTCTGTTGCAATCCCTATAGATTTGTATTTACGTCTACCTATTCCGCCACTTAGCATGATTATCAAGAGAAACATTCAATAGACGATTATTTTTTGTGAGTAGTCTATTATTTAGCCCTCTCATACATAGGTGGCTTCTGTATGACAAGAATGATTTAAAAGTTTTTTCATCGCCCTATTTACATATACTTGAACTGATGATCTACTAATTCCTAAATATTCCGACGTCAAAGTATAACTATTTCCTTCTCCTACTACTGATAGTACCGATTCCCTTTCTCTTTGAGACAAGACAGACATGTAGCGCTCTAACGCTGCTAACTGTTCATCTGTCAATTGTCCATAATCTTCTCGCAGATATTTCATTGATACTCTATCAATATCTCCCCAAAGCTCTGTCCGCTGATAATATGATCGTCTACTTATTTCTTTGTTGTATCCTGGTTGTTTCGCTGTCTCCAACCATTTGATAGAATATCTAGTATCGGAGATAATAGGACTCAACCTTTTCGCTACCGCTCTATATTCTTCATACTCAGTATAAAATTCAGCAGCCATTTCCCATTCCTGATTCTCTTCGCATTCTTTGGCTAATTTTAGATAAATCTTTGCTCGATCGTTATGATATTTGTGTACAGCAAGAACTGGCTTTAAGTCCTCTTTGTATTCTGCCGCTAACTCATCCGCATATTTGTATTTCATCCGACATCCTCCTATGTACAGAAAAAGAGGACACCTCAGCAAACGCATATCACGCTTACTAAAGTGCCCTCCAGCTTTCTGGTCAGACAATTATTTTGTTGTAAAATTGTATTCCATTCTTTGGAACTTGCTATCCGAAATCTTAACACCAGCTGTTCCATGTTCAGGTAGATCAGCTATCCTTAGCTCGCCACCTGTACAGATAATAACTTTTTTGTCTATGTCATTCATGGCCAACTGTTTTAGCTGGTCCATGGTAATTTCTTTTGTTGACTTCATGCTACCCCTTTCCATCAAGATAGATTTCCTTGATATCCAATACATATTTCTTTATGCCAATCACTGCTCCATAGCTCCCTCTGATGTATTCATTATCTTTATAAACCTTTATTAAATCAGACGTTGCGTCTGAACAATCATCTAAATGCTGTTCTAACTTTTCAAAGATTTTCGTCATTAACTTTCTCTCGATATTGAAGGCAAGATTAACCCCAGCACCGAATGAAACTATGACTAAAAAGATCATTACAAAATAAGTCGTCATTCATTTCCCTCGCTCTCTAAACAACTTGCCAAAAGCTCGTTGCCTGCTCATTGCTCCGTTACGTTTATCACCTTTTAATATTAAATTTGGTTTTGTTAACTTCTCAAATTCCGTTAAATCAATCTCCATTGGTGACTCAAACGAATACATCATTGCATCTATTTGCCAATCAGTCATTTCAACGCCAAATATTCTTGATGCTTCACTGATTTTTTTAATTGTTTCTTGCCATTCCAATTCAGTTTTAAGCATTTTTTGCGGTCCTTTCATATCAGCATTCTGTTAACTTTATTGACTCTTTAATTGTGTCACAAGGAAAACAGTTATATCCGTCCGCGTCACATTTTATTGTCGTATAAGAAAATCCTATTTTCCCGTTAACAAAATCGGCGGTAAAGAAATCGATGCCCGATCTTTCATTAGCACGTTCAACTGTATAAACTCCATCAATAGGTATTTCTACCAACCGAAACTCTTCCGGTTTGAACCCTTCTTTGGTTAGCTGATCAGCGATTTCTTTTAGATGCTGCTTCTCTAAACAATCATGATAGCCAGCGATTACTGTATAACTTAATAGACGACCTCTGAACTTCTTTTCATTTTCTAAATAATCAAGTGTTGATTTCTTCATAATGTTCTCCTCTCACTCTCTAGACATTAAATAAATACTCAGTCCTGCAAGTATCCATATAGGAATGATACAAACTATCCAACCTACCATACCTCTTACCTCCACTTTTTAATAATCAATTTAAGGTTCTTTGATTTCCAAATATTCTTTGATCTCCGAAATTATATCTTCTCTCTCATAATGTTCTTGATCCAAAATTTCTTTGATATCATCTTGAGTAATTCTTTTATCCAAAGTATTCCTTTCAACTACATCCGCTACCCATTTAGGATGAGTACCTGCTTTAGAATATGCAGATTGTGGTAACAATCCCAATAACGCTTCATACCTCTGTTCGAGGTCAATGGCCATCCCGATACAAAGAACAAATTCTTTATCATCTTTACGTTTTTCATACAAATCAGGGCGCTCATCCTTCATCATTTGCAAACAAATAGCGAACCATTCTTCATCCTTGAATCTGCTTATTGTAACCAAAGGACCATAGACTACTTCTTTTCCGTCAACTACTACTTTTACCATTTCTTTTCCTCCTAATTTTTAATTAATTGCCATTCGTAATTATTTCTAAAGTAAATATTTTTGAATACATCTACCTTGAAAATCAATTCTCCTGTGCTTTTGGTCCCGAAGACTAACACAGCTTGCTCTTTATTCTCGTTGATCGGTATTAGATTTCCTTTAACGATGTTCTTTTTCATAAACAAGCTTTGAATAGCAAGCGCTGCTTCATCTACCGATATTCTGTTAATCATTACTGATCAGCTCCAATGATTCCATTTTTTCGAGGTAATCGTAGTAGTATAAATGTTCAGCTACTTCAAAAGGTTCAAAGGATGACAACGGAATACTCTTGCCACCACCGGAAAGAATATGACTTTCTATCGTCATAAATTTTTCTATATCAACAAGAAATACTCTATGCAGCTGGTTGAACTGGATCAGCAGAAACGCTGCACCGCCTGTTTCCTTAAAATCCAATAGAAATTTCTTTTGGTGAGGTGATACAGTCGGCTTGTTATGGCTATATAGATTAAACCTAGTTTTGTTTGCTGTACTTTTACAATCAAACGCAACAGGTACGCCTTTTAGGTGTCCGATAAAGTCACATCCTGTTTTTTCTGACGGAACGAACATAGGACTACCATAATTTTTGACTGCTCTTGTGCCAGTAGGTATTTTAGCGACAACTCCTAACTTTTGCCGCTGATACCAAAGATTTGTATTGATGATTGTTTGCTCGAATTGGCTCCATTCTTTCATTTGATTGCCTCCAATCTTTTATAATAAACTTAATTGTCCAGGTGGATCATAATTCATCCAAAGTACCTCTGTTCTTTTAGCACCTGTTTCGGCCTGAACACCGAAAGAAATTTTATTCCAATCAATCAATGCTTTTTCATACATTTTTGATTCATAGCCACTCAATATGACATTACCTTTAAACTTCGTCAAAAGGTCCAGCAATTCTTCATGATCACTTATACTATATTCATGCTGATACAGCCGCTTTGATCTAGTTTCTAATAAGTACGGTGGATCAACATACGTTAAAACATCCGGCCGGTTATATCTATCAAGCAATTTCAAAGCATCTTGATTCTCTATTTGCACCCCTTTTAGTCTGTAGGCTACTTCTTCAACGCGGGACCAAACTTTCGCCCAATCTCCCGATGTATCTGGCCCATTTGGATTGATGATAGAACGCCATCCCGTTCTATCGCTTGTTTTAGCTCCTATGGCTTGCCAACACCTGACCATGAAACGCCTTGCATCTTCGATCGGGTCTTTCGACACTTGATAGCTATTGTAATATTCCTGCCTGCTATGCGGTGTCATCAATACTTTATCGACCAGCTGGTCGGGATAGTCTCGACATACACGGAAGAAATTTACAATTCGGCAATCCATATCATTTATTGTTTCGACTTTCGATTTATCTTTATTAAAAAATACAGCACCGGAACCGAAAAACGGTTCGACATAAGTTTCATGTTTTGGCATCTGCCCGATAATAATATCTGCAGAATTCCATTTACTACCTGGATAGTTTAATATTCGTTTCATTGGTCACCAGCTGCTTTCTCTTTCATCAAGTAGCAATGAACCATTTTAATAAAGTCGCCTTCTTCCGAATTAGGAAATTTTAGCGATCCATCTATTTGTCTGTATTGATAGTTGATTCTATCTAATAATTCTTTTCTGTGTTCCTCAATCGTCCAATTTTCCATAATATTCACAAAGGAGTAAAAAGCTTTTTAAGTGCTGGCCAGCAAACCTCCACTCCTTTCTTTGTTTTATTTACCGAATGCGAATTTCTTCCCACGTGTTCTGCGGTTATATTTTTTGATGTATCGTTTGTTGCCCATCAAGGTATTATCTCTGACGACATTAACGGCGCTTGTCATTAAACAGCTCATACCATAATAAGGTGCGATCGCTTTTATTTTCTTTATATAGTCATCTGGCATTTTAGTATCAAGCAATTCTTTTGCCTTTTTGACTGCTGCTTCTTTGGTAGATTCGACACAAATCGATGCTCCGCTGATTACCTCGCTAATTTTATACTTACCACTAAACGTTTCATGACCTACTATTTTCAAACCTTTAAAATCGAATAAATAGTCTACTTCCATTCTTACGCTGGTATTTCCTTTTACTGCACCGCCTGTTAATACCGCCCAAGGGTTATTTTCATCCCAATTTCTAAGGTATACCCTAACTTTTCTATCATCCGGCGATGTCTTAGTCGGCTTTACTGATTTTAGGATCATTTCTGATGATCCCTCTACCCGATTAATCAATCCATAATTTTTGATGGCATTTCCGGTCGGTTCTTCGTCAAATGCAGCATAGTCTTTTTTATCGTAAGAAAAACATTCGCCCGTTTTCTGTCTGCTGATATCTTCAAAGTTTTTAGTTACTTGGTATAAGATCATTGGCTTTCCTCCTTACGTTTCGCTATGTCATCTGACCAAGCGGCGTAATAATCAAAATCGTACCCCTCTTTTCTAGGGTCTTCGTCTAACATATCCGGATCATGCATGATTGTCGCTTGTTTTATTTCTTGACTTTCGTCTTCTAGTTCCCATATCAAGCTGTCAGAAATTTCAATAGAAACTAACTTTACAGTTTCGTCTTCATCGGGTTCATCAGCCATAAGATACTCTTTTTCTGATTCGTATTCTTTGTTCGCTTGACCTATGCTTTCGGTCCAATCACCGGTATTTTTAGAACTTTCATATCTGTATAGTTTCATTCTACTTCCTCCTCTAAATCGCTTGACCACTCAATCGGTACAATCCCCATCACCACATAGCCATCTTGCTGCGCATAGTCTGTGATATAGGTTATTTGCACATGATAAATTTCTCCAGTCAGTTGAGAATCACTGTTTATTTCATTTAAAATAAGAACGTCATCAACTTCAAAATTTCTATCATTTTTACGTATTTCAAACGTCTTTAATCCGCAAATTACTTTAACAAAATATTGATGTTCTATTTTTAAATCATGAGATTTCATATTTTCTCAACCTCCGCAGGTACAGTTTCAAAAGCCTTATTATTGGCAAAGGCTCCATCAGATATTTCATCAATTTCTTTCTCGGTGAATGTATTTTTAACATTTCCATTATTTGTCCATTTCAAAGTTTTCGTTTCAAAGAATACTTCTTTCGTGCTTTGGTTTAGCCACAAATAACAGTGATTCGAGTTGGTCGGATTTGTATTTTTCAATCGTATATAATATAACGGCTCTTTCTCTACGGTACAGCCATTAACATAAGCTGATTCGTATTTTTTAACATTTAGGTTATACCATTCTAATACATTCCGACTTTCTGACTTCATCACAACAATAGAATCGGTTAAACAAAAACCTCTCCCTTTGGCCCCTTCTATAAAATCTGCCACAACTTCCGGTACCATAGCTGGGTTGATTAGTAATGGTCTTAGTTGTTCAAGTTCATCAAGCAACTCTTTTTTTACGTGCACTGCAATCTTTCCATGTCCTAAATCTTCAATTTTATTCATCAAATACTCAATCTTTTCCATCTACTGTCTCCTCCTTCAAATATCGATCATACGTATATCGTTTCGCTTGCTCTGACAAAAAATAGGTTGGTTTCTTAATCAAGTAATCTTCGGTGTGCATAGAAGCCCATCCCATAACTACTAATTCATCTAGTGCCTTGTTTGCTCCGATGTACTGATTTCTAACTATGAATTTTCGCTTATCCAATCCAAGCGTTTTTTTCATCACTTCGTACTGTTCATCTGTAATTTTAGGCATATCTGTAACGCCTCCCTTTTCTGTCAGCTTCCCCATTCTTTAAAATCCTTTTTAATACCGACCAGCCTATTCTGCATTTTTTCTGTACATTTGGCAGTCCGTATATGATCATGATTTCTCCGTTTGGATATATGACCTCAATTCTTGCTCCGAGTGGTTCCTTCATTTGGCGGCCAATTTTGCAGACCATTTCATCAGCACCAGGAAATCCTTGCTCTGCTAAATATAGGTTATACAACAATAACTTTCTTCGATGTTCTTTTTCTTCTCTTTCGTTCATAATTACACCTACCAAGTAGCGGCAAGCTTCCATCCGTGCCGCATATTACCACGGATTACAAAGGCTTGTTCATTCTGTACTTTGATCATTGATTCAAGGCCGTTCATGTTACGAACATCAATGAAAACATCGTCCTCATTCTTTTTCCCTTGCCTGACGGCTAAGACGGTCAAATTATTTTGATAGATATATTCTGCAGCAGCACTTACTTCCTTGAATAATTTTCTAGCTTCTGCTTTGGCTTCGTTTGAATCATAGTTGATATTATCTAACCTAAAGACAAACGCTGAACGTTTACGCCGACATTTCTTTTTAGGCAAAAAATCGATTTTCCTTAGTTTTTTAATTTGATCTTTTACAGCTCCAGGCGATCGCTTTAGGATCTCCGCGAGTTCATTTATATTTACAATGTCATTCGTAACATCAAACAAGGCATTGTTTTTTAGCGTTTCATTTTCATCCGGCCGCCATCGCTTGTTGCTCCTTTCATAATTCCAAGTAAATCTTTGCATTTTTCTCAATCCCCTTTCCGATCGATTTTATTCTTTCTGATTCAAAAACTTTTTGATTCTATTTTCTTGGATCTGTTCCCTTTGATATTCTGTTACCCATGGCACTTCTTTATTTCGCCACATCCTAAGGTATAGATGCCAACCTGTTTGATCGTAATTCTTAGCAGCGATTTCCGTGATGAAGTATCGATCATAAATTTTCATGAGCTTATCTGCCCCGTTATCATTTGATGCTGCCATTGCTTCAATTTGTGCTGGTGTAAATTTATAATCATTCGATTGAATATATGGCCGCTTTAGATTTCTTGAGCTGGACCATTTCTTTCGCCCACGTTTTCCAAAGCGACTTTTTGAAATGTAATGAGCTAAATCAGCAATGCCTTCTTCACTGAACTGCAGCATTTGACAATTTGCTCGACCGAGTGTAGTTTTCTTTTTTCCTCTACCTGTTGACCAGGTATCTTCAACAGCATCTCGGCTTAATACTCCATTGATGATCAAATGATGGTGAAAATGAGAAAGTTCTCCTGTTTCTTCATCTTCTCGATATTCAGTGACTAAAATATATTTCAATTCCTGTTTTATTTTTTTATACTGATCCTTTAATCTACGAATGAAATTTCGAACTTGCTTCTCAGCTTCCTCTTGATTCTTAGGCATATATTTGAGGTCATAGGTAAGTGTTAACCAATAATCTTTTTTGTTTCTGAAATTCCCATTCGCTAACAAGGAACAGTATCTAGCGGAGTTTTTATCATTGAGATTGTCCTGCGATGGTCTAGATAGTCTTTTCTTTTTTGATCGTTTCCCTCTTACTGCTCTTTCTGCATTATCTGTACGTGGGATCAAATCGGTTTCCATATACCACCCACAAGATATCCTTTTCTCTCTGATAAACATGCCCATTCTCCTTTTGACTATTTTCATTACTCTTTTTTTGTTCCGTCAGAATGTTAATAGAGTATACAAGGACGATAAAACGCCGAAAGTACAGCGTTTTAACCTTGTAAAAAGCCTTTAAGAATGGTATGATTTACTTAATCAATTTTAGTAAGTTTTCATTCTTGAAAGCTGGTGACCTTGTTAGCGCAGGGTCATTTTTTATCGATTGCCGTTTCGAGTTCATCGAGGCGGCTTTCTTTTTTTACTTTGAATTTCAATATTTCTACATCTCGCCACGTATCTTTTTTCGTGCCGATATATTCAAGCTTGGTTAGACGATCCAGTTTTGCTCTGTAAGACATAACATTTCCATTAACAGGATGCTTGATATGAAAATGAATACCGTTTTCCCTTAGTTCTTCTCTGACTATCTTTAGATTATTTGCTTTAAAATATGCAGCTGCCTGTTTGTATATCTCAACCCACAATGGCCTTGCTTCCTTCGGGCATTGGTAAGGTATTCTCAATAGATCACGCATTTGATCACCTTCTTTTTAAAGCATAGAAGAATCAATCAATAATACTCGGCTTTTATTTTCATCAATGATCCGTTTCGCTTCGGAGAATCCTATCGGCTCATCCTCACCTTCGATCCCTGACTTCGATACTCTTTCTAATGCTTGTTGTTCTGAAATTACTTCTATGAATGGAATCTCATCATCTTTTGAGTACCCTCCAATTTCGATGGCTTCTTTTTTATTTTTAGCCTGGATAAGCTGCTCATCCTCAAAATCATAAAATCTCGTTCTAGACATTCGTTTTCTCCTTTCAATTAAAATTTTGACCAGTCATCCTGATCATTGTTAGTATTATTGTCATTTTTAGCTCTAAGGAAAGCGTATATCCCGTAAAGAATACACGCTGCCCCTATTATCAAAAGTATTTTCCCAATGAAAAATCCCATATGATCACCTATTTCTTAGCATCAACAATTGCTTCGCCAGTCTGCACTTCAACCCATCCATGTTTCAAGCGGGCTTCTGCTTCTTTAAGGTTGATCAATTCCGGTGTGATCGATTCTGAAAGTTTTTTATTTGCATCAGCTTCCGCCTCTGCAGACTTCACTTTTTGATAAGCTTGGCTATCTGCTTTTGTTTTGGCTGTCTGCGCATCTAGCTTCGCTTTCTCATTGTCTTGACCAGCTCGGATGATGCCATCGATTGATTTTTGTGTTTCGCTGTCAACTTCCGGTACTCCGACGGTCACATCTTCAACAATAAAACCTTTCGCTTCTACTGCTTTTGAGAAATTTTCAAGTAAAGAAGCTTCTACTTTTGAAGAATCGCCGGATAAAACATTTAACAGACTATATTTTGAATACACTTCTCGCGCTTCTTTCTGCAGCTTAGATTTTAGCCAACCTTTTTCAATGTCTTCGGATGTGATATTTCCGAATTCCTTGTACATTTTCGAAGCATTCGTAGGATCTACCTTGTAATCATATTTGATATTTACGGTAGTTTTCTTACCGTCAGAAGTTGAAACAGATACATCCTTTGCCTGAATCGTTTGCAAACGTATCGGATATTGGATCACTTTATCTAAACCGACAAATTTAACTCCTTGTGATAATGTATTGTCTTTAATACCACCATTCATGGAGTATCGAACACCCACATAGCCATTATCGATTTTTTCGAAAAACTTAAATGCTCCGACTACTCCTAGCCCTATAACTACCGCTCCTGTTACAAGCAGCTTGATCCCTGTGTTTTCTTTCATATTTCTTTTTCTCCTTTTCTGTGATAAAATTTGTTTGTAGAGTATTTATATTAGCAACCTGACGGAAACTTCCCTTCTGTTAGGTTGTTTTTTATTACCAATGAGTAACAACCCACTGATCGATATTTAAAGTTGTGCCTGAATAATCCCTCATTGCTTCATCTGTCCCACAAGAAGAACAAATATAAATACCTTCTTCATGTCTTGATACTGAATTTCTTGCCGGTGTTTTATCCAAAGTAGAAATACCGCAACGTGGGCACAGAGTCGGTTTCTTTTCCCCTAAATATTTTTCGTTATACGATCTTACGTCCATCTACATAACCCCCTTTTCTATTATTTTCTTCTGCCTTTTTAAACAGACTACCTGGTGCAACATTGAACTCATCCGCTATTTTCTGAACTAGTTCAAAGGATGGCGAATATTTATTTTCTTCAATAGACTTGATCGCTGCTGGCGATACATTCACTCGTTCTGCTAACTCCTCTACAGACATTTTTCTATTCTGTCTATATTGTGGAATCATGCAAATCGTCGTGATTTTTGATCGTTGTTTCTTATCAAAATCTTTCGCATAGATTAAGAAAGCTAAGAACAGCCCGCCGGCCATAATCAACAATCCGTATATTGAAACAATTACTGGTGGTATGAATAATCCCAACAGCATCCCAACTCCGAAAATGCAGGCAATCGCTAAAATTAAATTTCCTTTTTTACTCAGTGTTTTCATTTATACCTCTCCTTTATTCTTGGTTGCTGGACGTGATAGTTCAGTTATTTGCATGGATTCGACACGATAGTTGATTTCTTTCATGATTTCATTTTTTACCGATTCTCCGACATTCTGTTTTTTCATTTCATCTAAAGCGTAGCTTCTGAATTCTAGAATCGTTCCGCCTTTAAAATCATTGTTTAAGATATCTACAGCTTCACAAACAAGCCTTTCTTTGATTCCGTTGATTATGCTCGATGTAAATCTGCTGATATCCATTGTTAGTTTGATTTCCATTTAGTCATCCTCGCTTAGTTTGTATTCTTCGAATAGTTCGTTTAATGCATCATTTTTCGATTTATCCGAATCTGTTTTATTTGTGATCATTTCTTCGATTTTGTTTTGAACAGCGATTTCCAACATCCGTTCTACTTCGCCCGTCGCACTTTCCCATAAGCGATCGATTGTAATGAACTTTTTGAATTGAGCGGCACTGTCTGAAATTTGAGCAGCTTTTTTCATGCGGTCCTCAGCTTGTTCAGCAGCGTAGCGATCAATCGTTCCTAATACAGAAAGTTTGTCTAGTTTTTCGTTTATGTCGATAGCTTTCAAAGTTCCTGACATAATGTTTCTAGCTTCTAGGATTGGTTCAGCAAGTTCACTGCTTCCCTTTTTCACTCCGATTCCTTTTTGTGAAATTTCCACCCCGCCGACACGTAAGTTGCCAAATACTTTCTGGTTTGGAGATGCACATTCCATATCTCTTAACTTCTCTAGTTCCGAATAAATCTGTATGCCTTGGGAAATTGTTGAATATCTTACGATGGGATTCCCATTTAGTTTGTTACTTATCTCATCTATACTCTTTAAGATTTTTTCTTGAATCGTATTTAACCTTTCTGTTATCGAAAGTTCTTTTTCATCGATAGGCTCTTTTTCCTTATGATTTGCGCTATGCGTTTGTTTCAGTAAATCATTGCTGTTCATTTTTGTTCCTCCTTTAAATTTTCATGATGTTGTTAAACATTTCTTGCTTTGATATACTTTCATTATCAGCGAGTGGTCCGTTGAAATAAATTAAGGTGGTGATTTAATGGAAATTCAGCAATTCGATAAAATCTTCTCAAAAGTCGTTGACGAGTTAGATAAAGACACTGTATTGCCTACCGAAGATCTAAGAGCAGATGTAGATCCTTACACCGATGAAAACGGAATGCTTGATCCTATTTCTGCAGGTTCGTACTTTCGCGAAAAGAGTATTCAATATTCTGTCCAATTAGTCCATCGTCTTTTTACTGAATTGATAAATGAGAAACAACTTTAGATTTTTCTATTAAGTTTTTCTAAATCTTTATCATTCTCCACAGATACGCTATGTGTATCCTCTTGGCTACTTGTAATAGCTGAGGGGGTTTTCTGAATTTCACTACATAACCTTTCTGTCGTTTTTATCTCAGCTCCCAAGCTCCTTTTCTCTATCAATAGAATGGCTTGCTCGATAATGAAATTTCCTTCAGCTCCTACTATTTTCCATTTAAAACTTCTTACTTTCCCAATTGCTTCATGAAACGTTTTGCTATCCTTCATCGCTTCGTCTGCCAATTGACTCACTAAGGCGTATACTCCTGCACGAACTTCTTGGAACTTTTCTTCTAATGCATTCATCGTTTTTCCTCCTACGCTATTCTCTCTCGTTCTGGTTCACTTTTTTGCTTTTTCAACGTTATTTGGCTTTTCATCTTCAAATGTAAGAGTAAGCTCTACTCCATGTCGTCTTCCGTATGCTTTAGCTAAAATATTCAAAGCTTTTCTTTGTGCTTCTACACTCGGTTCCCCTCTGATTTCAAACGTTGTTTTAGACATATTTCCCACTCCTTGCTATTTGTTAAATTACTCTTTGATCCCCCCGCTATCGCGGGATAAAATTCTAGCAACTGTATCGAAAAGGGTTTGAACATTTTCTTGGTTCATTTGTGCGCCACATCGCATTTCCTCCTCATGCAGATTGTTTATGTTTCTCTTTCTCTGCCTCCAACCTTGCAGCTTGTTCAGCAACACCAATCATGTATCCTGTAATGAAAGATTTTTTTGGATCATCTGAAATAACGAATTTCTTCATTACACGATCTTGTAATTCTTCCTTAGTCTTATTCATACTCTCACCTCCAAATTCGTTTTCGTTGATAACAATATAATACACGTTGGCGATATTGTCAATAAAAAAGTTGCCAATGAAAACTATATATGTTTTAATTGTTTTTAGGAGGTGATCGAAATGAACGAGCGTATTTATCAATTAAGAAAAAAGCTGGGGTATAATCAAGAAAAATTTGGAACTTTAATAGGTGTTACAAAGTCCGCAATCAGTAATTGGGAAAGCGGGCGAAGAAAGATTCCTGATTCCTCTATAAAACTAATATGCAGACAATTCAATGTTGATTACATTTGGTTGACAACTGGCGAAGGGGAAATGTTTCATCAATCAGACGATGAGATTGAAGTTGCAGTTGAAAAGATTATGTACGGAGAAAATGAATTTCACAAAAACTTGTTTAAAACATTTTTAAAGTTAGGTGAAGAAGAGCTGCTTGCGTTGGAAAAAATCATGGACACATACGATGAAATTGTAAAAAATGACAAAGAAAAGAGCTGACATTATTTGCCAGCTCTTTTCATATTCCTAAAAATATAATTATAAATTTTCTCTAATTCTTCCGGTTCTTTTATTTCAATAACTATTTCTAGAATCGCTTTTTTATAAGTCTCAACTTTGACTTTATTCGATTTATTTTCCATAAGTGCTGCTCCTTTTGATTGATCGAAAAATTTATTATTCGTGAATTACAAAAAGATTATATTTTAAATCTTATAGAATATTTCTAGTGATAATTAGTATTTAGTTTGTTATACTAGTGTTGTTCAACGCTTATCACTAAGATAGGCAATTCTCTGATATCTTATTTTGGTTTAGTCGCCCTAAGATATCAGAGTATTTTTTTATACTCCTCCTACAAATCCATAACCGATTAATCCGAATAGCAATGACATCATTTTATTGCACCCCCTTCTTGGACATTCCTACTAACAATTAAAACACCAAACATTACGTAGACGTTTTAATTACACCCATAATGTAACAAATTGAAGATCAAAAGAAAAGGTAAAATCCACGTATTTTCACTATAGGAAATTATTAGCAGATTTCTATTTCGTTAATAAAAAAATGTGTGTTTCTTTAAATATTTTTGCTATAATGAAAATTAAGGAGGTGAAACCTTGAAAACAGGCGAAATTTTAAGATTTTTCAGAAAAAATAATAGGCAAAAACAAAAAGAAGTTCTCCCTTCTGATATGAGCCTTTCTGTTTATTCAAGAATAGAATCAGGTAAACAATCAATGGACTTCGGAAGTCTTCAGCAAACTCTTGAAAGTTTATGTATTACGCCAGAGGAGTTTATAGCTTTTTCGGATGTTGACTACGAACAACGGAGATTCATTGGGCTATTTAATTATTGTGGTTGTCATCCAGAGAATCAAACAAAGAAAAAGCAATTATTATCATATTACAACCTTTATATATCTGATAATAATTTGTCGCTTACTAGTTACTCAAATCTAATTGCAATCAAACGATTTTTCGGTGTTCATTGGGAGGAAGTTGAGCAACTAAAAAGGGACGAAGTCAATGATATTGTAAATTATATATCTAATAGGTCTTTTTTAACTTACTATGACTATAACATTTTACTGAATATCAGTTCTTTACTATCTGCGGAACAAGCGAATGCGATAATACATAAAGCTCTCCCGATAAAACAAGAAAATAAACGATCGCGCAAAACTAAAGTATTTGCGTACAATATTGCAAGAAATTTAATTACTGCTATGTTGTACGAAGGAGAGTTTCAGTCAGCAAGAAAATATATTGAGTTAGCTAAAATGCAGGACGTTGAGCTAGTGAATTATAACTATCGAATGCATATACAATATTTGCAAAACTTACTAGATTACTTAGAAACCGGAAATGCAAAATACCACGAAAAGATCATGCATTATATCCACACATTAGAAGATATTGGTGATCACGCTGTAGTAGAGGATATTAACAAAGAAGTCAGATCGTTAACACATCAAAAAGGCAGTGGGATTTCCTTATGGGATGATATCCATCCTATCACTATATTTAAAGAAGATTAAAGAAGCGGTTTTTACTCGCTTCTTTTTTAAGTTGAGTTACACAATGAAATAATGATATAATCAAATTGTTTGAAATATAATATTGATTGTGGGGTTGTTTTATGGAAGGTCAAAAAGTAATTGTCTGTAAAAATTGTGGAAGCAATGCTATTCAAGTAACTACATCCGGCGCTAACGGTTGTGCTTTTGCCGGTTTTGGATTTATCTTGATATGTGTTGGAATTTGGATTCCGTTTATCGGATGGTTTATAGTTATGCCTATCGGCGCGCTAATGATGATAAGCTCTTTTCTTTTCCCGCTTCTACAAAAAAGATTTTCTGTTAATTGTCAGAATTGTAAACACAAGTTTTACATCGATAAGGAAGAGTATGAACAGTATAAGGAATCAATTAAGTAGTCTCTGCCTATTCTTCAACACTGATCTAATTCCTTTCTTGAATCTACCTATTCAGATATGGTATACTGTTCTTGCGACAATGAAAGAATTTCTACATTCATCACAAAACCCACTCTACGACGAATAGAGTGGGTTTATTTTTTCGCTTGATGCGACAACAAGCGTGTGGGTTAGCGACAACCCGCTTTAGTTATCGTCTTTCTCATCTAACCAATGAGAAACTATTGTAGTCACTAAAGCTACAAATAAAGGCGCGATAACCAATGAAAGAATTTCATACACATTCATCACCCCGCTTTCGCGGCGAGTTGCCTTATCCAGTATAACAAATCGTTTCTATTGAAACAAGATGACCAAACTTACTTCCTTTTTATATTGAATCGTTTTACTTACTGGTGATATAATTGGCATACTCAATAAACTAGAAACGGAGACTAAAAATGAAACGAGCTGCACTTTATATACGAGTATCAAGTGACCAGCAAGCTAAATTTGGCGATAGCCTGCGGGAACAACAAGATACTTTAAACGAATATGTAAAAAGTCAAAAAGATATCATCATTCATTCCGTTTATGTCGATGATGGCATAAGCGGACAAAAGCTTGAACGTGATGAGTTTACGAGGCTTTTGAACGATGTTAGGAATGATCAAATTGATCTAATTTTGTTTACTAAGCTCGATCGATGGTTTAGATCGCTTAAGCATTACCTCAACACTCAAGATACCCTTGAAAAACATGAAGTAAACTGGCTTGCCGTCTCTCAACCCTATTACGACACAACAACAGCATACGGCAAAACATTCATTAACCAGGTTATGTCATTCGCAGAACTAGAAGCACAAATGACTTCTGAACGTATGATATCGGTATTTAATAATAAAGTTAAAATGGGAGAAGTTATTTCTGGTACAACCCCACTAGGCTATTCTATCGAAAATAAAAAACTTGTACCAAATGACCAAGCTCCTATAGTAAAAAAAATATTTGAATTTTATGACGAACACGCGAACCTAAACAAGACATCAAAGTACTTACTCGAAGAATTTGGCATACAACGAAACACGCAGACCATTAGAGAACTCCTTAAGAACACAAAATACATCGGGGTTTTTAGAGATAATGAAAACTATAATGAACCGATAGTAAGCAAAGCCCTTTTTGAATCTGTTAATCGACAAATTAAAATGAACAAAAAATCTAATACGAAACATGAGTATATATTTAGCGGTTTATTAGTCTGTGAGGAATGTGGTAGAAAAATGAACTCTGGTCGAAAAGCTTATTATTCTGCAAAACGTAAAGACGGCACTAGAACCCGTTATCCCCATGTATCAATTTATAATTGTCGGTATGCATATGAGGTACCTAAATGTTCGAACACTAAAGTTTTAAAAGAGCACATCCTGGAGGAACATCTCCTAAGTGAAATTCCTATTTTACTTAAACAAAAAGTTAATAGTATAAACCAAAAGAAAAATAACGATAACGAAAAACAGAAACGACAACAAGCATTAGAAAATAAGATTGAACGTTTAAAGGCTGCTTACTTAAATGAAATTATCGGTCTTGACGAATACAAAGAAGATCGCGCTTCTCTGGTATCTCAACTAGAGAAAATAGAAAAGATTGAAGTTCCAACTATCGAAACAAGCATTTATGCAAAATTTGCTGACATAAATTTGAATGAGCATTATGAAACTTTATCCGTATCCGAAAGAAAACAATTTTGGCGATCACTCGTCAAAGAAATAACTTTCAACAAGGATCGCCAAATAAAAATTGATTTGATTTAATTGTATGCGGACGGCGGGACTTGAACCCGCATGAGCTAAAGCTCACAAGACCCTCAATCTTGCATGTCTGCCGTTCCATCACGTCCGCTTTCTGCTAGTCTACTAACTAACGGTTGCCTGTCTGCCATTCCGCCATGACCGCAAATAATACGTTCAATAACTTCAGCTATTGAACTCTTTTAGTATAAAATACTCAATTATCAAAGTCAATCCCAGAACAATTTTGAACTACTAAATGCGTTCTTTTGCTGTAAAACGTTTGACTTCGATTTGAATCAGCCCTGTTCCCAGAACTTGTTTATCTGGTATGTCAAAATCCATTCGTTTCGTCTCATGTTCCATCAATTTTAATAAGGCGTGTCGTTTACGCTCTAAATCGGTTAAAATAGTGGCTACTCCCTGCCCGATGATACTTCTATAATGATAGGTGTACTTTGACGCCTCATCAGCTGTGATCAGCTTATGACGACAATCCATTTCAAAACCGATCTTAGGATTTTCTTTTAGCAATGAGAGTTTTTTCCCTTGTCTAGCACCGTGGACATATAAAAATAAGCGTTCTTCTTGCCATTCATAGCCAAAATTCACAGGGACGATATAAGGAAACTCTTGATCAAAAAATGCTAATCTCACAACATGCGCTTCGGCTAAAATTTCATCAAAGCGATCTTTTTCGGTTACCTCAAACTCTTTTCTACGCATAGTTTCACTCCTTGCTTTAACGTGTGTACTCATAATGATAATGAGTACTCAATTTTTCATAGGCAGACAGGACTTCTGTCGGAATTTCGATCGATCCGATATATCCAGCACCCTTTGGTCCATAGCCATTACGATCATTTCTCAAACGAGGAATCTCACCTAATACTAACGAGAGAAAATAGTCTTTCGTCCAAAGACCATTCAATTGTTGGGCTTCAAAGGTTAGGTTATCATCGATCGTTTTAATGTAGGGTATCATTGGTACAGCATTTGCAAATTGACTGCCAAATCCCCGCCATTCTTTCTCAAATGTAGCTCTAAGTCTTCTTTGAAGAATGGGGTCTTCCAGTAGTAACACACGTTCAGGGGCTAAATCGTGCTCTCTCATTTTAGCTAATGAAAAACGAGCATTTTCACCTGAGTTCTTGGAACGGGTTTCTGTCAAAAATATCTCTTCTGACAGGCCATATCTTTCTTTAAAATAAGTCAGATACATCTCCGCTTCACTGGTAGCTCCGACACTGATTCCAAGCTCTTCGAAATTTTTAGCTAAAAAGGGGGTCGCATGTCCGACTCCGCCGACTAACATGACCTTAGAAGTACGTCCCTGTTTGTATAACTGAACCAGTTCATCCGCCAAATACGGCAAACTATTTCCAGCTAAAATTGTCAGGTCATATGTTCCTTCCACCTGCTCTTTAGCAGATAGATACTCGATCACTGTGTTCCAATACTGAATCATCTTCCCACTCCTTTTCAATATAAGACAGGAACTGGGACATAACTCTACAAGTTACAACCCAGTTCCTTTAAAAACGAATAAATAGTGAAAACAGACGTAACTACTACCTGCGCCTTCGATCACATCAGCGAACGCATACAGAGGCTTAGACAAAAGCGTTTAGCTCCGAGAAATAAGAAGGAGCTGCTTTTTTCTCACCGCTTATTCGCTCTCAGCAAATTTCTAAGTGCTAAAGCACTAAGAGTTAACGGCTTCTGTCCTAACTTCGAATCATACTTATAGCTCAATTAATTTTCCGCGACATTTCCCACAGACAAAGCGCTGCGTGTTGATTCTGCGCTTGCGTAATATCAATGTTTGGCATTTCTCGCACTGATATTGATGATAGGATTGCGGTTTCTGTTCTACTAGCGGTCGAACATAACGACTACCTCCCGTTTGTTTCAACAATAATTTAAAGTCAGCGTCCTTGTGCTGATACCCTTTTCCTTCTAAATGAAGATGGTAATGGCACAATTCATGTTTGATCACATTGACTAATTCTGGTTCTCCATATCGTTCAAAAACTTTGGGATTGAAATCAATATCGTGTGACTGCAAATGATAGCGTCCGCCAGTTGTTTTCAATCGGCGATTAAAATACGCTTTGTGGCGGAATTTTTTCCCAAAAGCCTCTAAAGAAATCGTTTCAACTAATTCTTGAAGCTTTCTGTCAGTCATTTCAGCTTTTTTTGAACTATTTTCTTTTGAAGAAGTAGTCAAGATCACTCTTTCCTTTCAGCTTGCGGCAGCATCGTTAAACTGATGCGCCCTTTCTTCGTATCAACAGCTTCTACCCAAACGGTGACCACATCACCAACTGCCACAACGTCCGTTGGATGCTTGACGAATTTCGTACTCAATTTAGAGATATGGACTAAACCATCTTGTTTCACACCGATATCTACAAAAGCACCGAAATCGATGACATTGCGGACGGTTCCTTGCAATTCCATTCCAGATTTTAAATCTTCCATCGATAAAACATCTTTTCTTAATAACGGAGCAGGCATTTCGTCACGCATATCTCTGCCTGGCTGAATCAATGCCGCGATGATGTCCTTCAAGGTTTCGCTCCCAACAGCTAATTCTGTTTCTAGTTGCTCCAATGATAAATGCTTAAGTGTCTGAGCAGCTTCAGGCGTACCAAGTTCAGTCAGTTTGACATTTGCCTTTTCCAAAATAGCTTTTGCAGCATCATAGCTTTCAGGGTGAATTCCTGTGTTGTCCAAAATATTTTTCCCATTTGGAATACGTAAGAATCCAATCGCTTGCTCGTATGCTTTCGGTCCTAAACGCGGTACTTTTTTCACTTGGTTGCGAGCAGTGAATGCGCCATTTTCATCACGATACGTCACAATATTTTGAGCAGTCGTTTTATTTAACCCAGAAATATGCTGTAGTAGTTGCGGGCTGGCTGTATTTACATTGACCCCAACTTGGTTCACTGCCGTCTCAACGACAAAATCCAATTGTTCTGCTAAACGTTTTTGAGACACGTCATGCTGATATTGTCCGACTCCAACAGCTTTCGGATCGATCTTAACTAGCTCTGCTAAAGGATCTTGTAAGCGTCTAGCAATACTTACGGCACTTCTTTCTTCAACCTGTAAATCTGGGAATTCTGTCCGTGCGACTTCACTTGCCGAATAAACAGAGGCTCCTGCTTCATTGACAATGACATAGAAGACGTCTCGTTTGATTTGTTTTAATTGTTCTGCAACAAACAGCTCTGATTCACGGCTGGCTGTTCCGTTGCCGATCGCTACCATCTCAACTTGATGTTCTTCGATCAACTTGTTAAAGATAGAACCTGCAGCAGCACGCTTTTCGCCAGATGCTGGTTTATGGGGATAGATAACCTGAATCGCTAAAACTTTTCCTGTAGCATCTACCACAGCCATTTTGCAGCCAGTACGATACGCTGGGTCAAAGCCTAAAACAACTTTGCCTTTTAATGGCGGCTGTAATAACAAATTTCGTAAATTTTCACCAAAGATCGAAATCGCTTGTTCATCCGCTTTTTCTGTTAGTTCATTGCGAATTTCACGCTCGATTGCAGGACCGATGAATCGTTTGTAACTATCCAGATAAGCTGTTTCGACATAAGAAGCCGTTGGTGATTGGTTATCTGCAATCAACTGACGTTCTAAATAAGTTTGGATCTTCACTTCATCAACCAAAAGAGAGACCTTCAGAATGTCTTCTTTTTCTCCACGATTTGTTGCCAGTACACGGTGAGAGACCATTTTTTTGACAGGCTCAGAAAAATCATAGTACATTTCATACACAGCTTTTTCATCTTTTTCCTGGTCTTTAACAACGCTGATATATTGTCCTTGATTGAAAGTAAAATCACGAATCCAGCTGCGGAATTTAGGTTCATCACTTACTCGTTCAGCAATGATTTCATGTGCGCCTAGTAAGGCCGTTTCAGCTGAATCAACTTCTTTTTCTTCATTGATATATTTTTGCGCTTCTACAGTGACATCCGCTGTTTTTGGAAAACTCAACAGCCAATCTGCCAGCGGTTCTAAGCCTTTTTCTTTGGCAATCGTTGCTTTGGTACGACGCTTTTGTTTGTACGGGCGATAGAGATCTTCGACTTGCTGCATTTTTGCAGCTTTTTGAATGGCTTTTGCTAATTCTTCTGTTAATTGGCCTTGTTCATCAATCAAACGTAAAACTTCTTCTTTACGCTTTTCTAAATTTCCTAGGTACGTGTATCGCTCCTCGATTTCGCGAATCTGTACTTCATCTAAACTGCCTGTCATTTCTTTTCGATAACGGGCAATAAAAGGAACAGTGTTTCCTTCACTTAGTAAAGTCAGCACTGTGGTGATTTGTTTTGAACGGTAATCTGTCAGTTCTTTTTGAAGCAGGTTCACTACTTCTTGGTTATACGCTTCCGCCATAAATTACATACCTCTTTTCATTAACATACTCTTTTATTCTAGCATATTTTGTGCTGGAAACCTAGAAATTGAAGGAAAAGTCCTGCTTCGTATGGCTTTTTTTTAAGACAAATTTTAAGAAAAAAACCGTTCTCTTGGAAGCCTAAACTTCCAAAAGAACGGTTTGATCAACAATCGATCGACGGTCAATGGTCCATTTGATTCGCTCGTTTGACTTTTTTTAATAACCCACTAGAAAACACATTCAATGCACGAATTATCTGTCTGCTTTTCTCCATAAAAGACTCACTCGAAATAAATACGCGCTTTCAAAAAAACATAACATAATGTTTTCCCTGTAAGAAAAATGACAAACAAAAAATTAGAGACTGCTTAAAAATAATTTAGCTCCCTTTTCAGTTTAAAAAGATGGCTGCCAAGGCCCTTCCATATTCTGAATCTCAATATCTTGAACGATCCCTGCTTCATTAAAAATGACCCCATGAACAGAACCGCCAAAGACAGCGCCGCCATCGATTCCGATTTTATGATCGGATATCCACAAATCGGTCGTTTCCATATCTCCGTGCAGCATCGGTGTGATTGTATGACCAAAAACAATCGTTTTTCCAGTGTGGTTTTTCCCTTGATGAAAAGCGTCTCTTATCCAGATGAAATCATGTGGACTCGTTTCATGCCAATCTTTTTTCGTTAAATCAACACCAGCGTGAACAAAAATATAGTTTTTCCATTCGAAATAAAGTGGGCGTTCTATTAAAAACTCGATCAGCTCTTTATAACGACTACGGATCATCATTGCAATTTCCGTTGGTGAATACTCGTCAGTTGCCCCTTTATGAAGTAGGCTTTCCATCGTTTCTTTCCCGCCATTACGCACATAACTAGTAAACCAATCTTCCGGCTGATTCAGAAACTGAAGAAAATATTCTTCGTGGTTTCCCCTAAGATAGATAGCCTGATGCTTCTCAACTAATTCTTTCCCAAGCAAAAAGCTTTCCTTAGTCCTTGGCCCACGATCATTAAGATCCCCAATCAAAACTAATTGATGCTCTTTTGGATCAAAGTAATCGATCAATCCCTTAAATAACTCGTATTCTCCATGAATATCACTGATCGCATAAAGATAGTCTTTCATTTTCATCCTCCTATCTGCTTACTTATTGCTTTATTATAGCTTACAAAATAACGCTTGCTTTAGCAAATCGATTTACTCCGAAAAAAAGCCGAAACAAAACTAAGTATCCGTTTTGTTTCGGCTCTATTTATACATTATTTTTTGATCATTAGAGATGAAATAAATGTAAATAATTCTTCTGGGATCTCAAAATGTCCAAACCTCAATCGTGCGCGGTATTCCTGCCATAAAGGAAAATCTGACACAACGGTTAATGGTAAAGGCTTTACCCGCTCTACGTATGCAACATTTTTTCTAAAAGGGATGAAGTCAGGCGCCATCTCAAAAGGATAAGCATCTCCTGCCAAAATTTGTCCGATTGCGACAAATCGTTGTGAAGGCACTTGTGTGTTCAAGCTTTTCTTAGGTGCATAATAAATCAGCCAGTCTCCTTCCTTCATTCTATTCAACGGCGCGCCTTTCCCATGGCAAAGTTGTGCAAAACCGCCTGATACACCAATCCCTACATGATCTTCTGATGCAACACCGATCCAATACTTCATCTTCGTTCCTCTTTTCTTATAAGTGAATCGTTTCTCTACTATTCATTCCTAAAATCACGATTGCTTCGGTAAAATGAACTTCATATAATTCCAGCATATCACCAGCTTGTTCGATATTTTCCGCATAACTAGGAATTTTTTTGATCCATTGATTCACTGTATCATAGACAGTAAGCGAGCTTCTTTTCACTTGGGCATGTGGGACTCGTACATGATTGGTGTCGTCTTTGGGAATGGTGGTAAAAGCAACATTAGGATTTGCAGTAAATTCGGTTACTTTCTGGTTTCCTTTAAACGTTGAGAAAAACAAACATCTTTTTTCTTGGTCGTAAATGAAATTAACGATCCGAACATTCGGGCTTTCTTTCACACTAGTAGCCAATGCAATTTCAGTTTGTTCCATCATGATTTTTTTAAATGCTTCTGTTTTGTTCATCCATTTCACTCCTTTATCGTTCAGTCCTGTGACTGATAAGCCCATAATAACAAACAAACCCTGACAACAGTTTGTCAGGGTTCGGACACTTTTTTAAGAATGAAAAACTTGCGTATTACGACGATAACGAATATCTTCCCGTCCTTCACGGAAATTGATAAATCTTGCTACTGCATAAAAATAATCAGATAAACGGTTCAAAAAAATCAATGCTTCTAAATTGATTTCTTCTTGTTCCTGTACACGAACAACACAGCGTTCTGCTCGTCTGGCAACAGTTCGGGCCATATGCAATAAGCTTGCAACTGGACAGCCGCCTGGCAAAATAAATTCCGTCAGAGCTGGCGGTACTTCTGCATATTTATCGATTTTTTCTTCCAACCAAAGAGTAGAGGCTGGTTTTGTTCGATAGCCTTTTGCGCTAGTCGGCGTCGCTAGATCGGTTCCACAATCGAATAAAATTTGCTGGATTTCCTCCAGTTCTTTTTTTATTTCACGGTATGTTTGCATTTGACTGATCGTATACCCAAGGAGTGAGTTCAACTCATCGATGGTTCCATAGGCCTCTACTCGATCTGAGGCTTTGCTTCTCGTTTCACCGCCAATGATTTTTGTTTGGCCTTTGTCACCTGTTTTAGTGTAAAGTTTCATTTTCGTCCCCTCCGTCTGACTCTAGATAAGTAAGCAGCTGATCAATGCCCTGATCTTCAACAGCAGAGATCATAAAGATTTTTTTCGCCCCAGCCAGCTCAAGCTGTTTTTTCGTTTGTTTTAAGTCTTCTTCAGTGGCTAGATCAATCTTGGTAATGATTCCGATACACGGCTTTGCAAAAGCTGAAGCGAAAAATGGTGAAAAGGTTTGTCTTTTTTCAACCGCACTAGCCATCAGCACTATTAATTGAGCCTCCACAGCAGTGGTCAATAACGCACTATAATAATTTCGATGCTGAATGAATTCACCCGGTGTATCAATGATTTGATCATGAAATTCAATCGCCTGCGTTTTATTGTAAGCCAATTCTTCTCCTTTAAGTTTTTGCGAGAGAGTCGTTTTTCCACAGCCGACTGAACCAATAAAAATCGCTTTTTTCACCCTGATTTCCTCCTTAACACCTCTTTACAGCTCTCTATAGCTTGTTCAAGCTCCAAGTGATCGTTTCACCGTCTTTAGGAAAATACTCAACAGCACCAACATCCGGCTGCTTACCGTCCACATCGTATAACCAGTATTTGCTTGCTTTGGCATCTTGCTTATGCCCATCGATACCAACGATAAAATCTTTATCCATCTCAACTTTGAAATTTTTCTCCATCACTGTTTGTAACGATTCATTCTTATCAACTGCTACCTCTTTTTTAGCAAATTCTTTTTCATCTTCTATTAAAACGATCGTGATTTTTGCTGCAGCTTCTTTTGTTGCATCCGTTTCTTTTTGTTCTTTAGTATTCCCACATGCACCTAATAAAACTAGTGCGACCATAACTAAAACTGCTCTCATTACTTTTTTCATTTTAACATCCACCTTTGTCTTTATTATTTTATTTCGTATTTGATTAAAATACGTTGAAGCTTTTTCTGAATGACACGAAACAGAACACAGGAAAAAAATACATTGGAAAAGCAATACGAAAGCGTATGCGGGAGTGCCGTGATGAAAAGTGCCGCATATCTTTGCCATGAGAAAAAGCGATCAATCGAATAAACAGTCCAAATGTCCATAAAAAAGGAGAAAAATAGACCAGCTAAGATGCCATAAACTGCTAAAAACCAATAACTTTTTTTTAATAAACTGCTCACCCAAGGAAGTCCTGCAATACAGCCGATCAATCCCCACGATAACATTTGAAACGGTGTCCATGGCCCTTGACCAAACAACATATTAGATATGATCGCTGATAAAGACCCCACTAAAAAGCCAACCTCAGGACCTATGCAGATTCCTGAAATAATAATGATCGCAGTCATTGGCGTAACAGCTGGAATCATATAAAATAGAAACCTACCGGAAACAGCGAATGCAGTCAAAACAGCAATCAGCACTAATTCTTTAATATTCATCTGCTTTTTTTCATAACGGTAATAAATCGGCAGACAAGCCAGCAGCACTAAAAACAAAGAAATTACTTGATATTGCGTTGAACGAAAAGCAGCAATACATAAGACTAGAAAAACGAGTCCTAAAAGAAGCTTGAAGCCTTTTTGTTTAAGCTTAACGTTCATTTGCCTGTCTCCTTTTTTCTGCCTGACAAACGTTGATTACTTGATCTGTTGTCACTAAATGTGTAAAGATCTCACGAGAAATTCGGCTGGCAGCTGTTGTATAAAATGCGTGATCACTAAAAAATGTTTTCGGCTCAGCTGTTGTTAAGACTTTATGTTGGAAGAACAAGCCACAACGATCAGATAGCTCTGCAGCAAAAGCTAGGTCATGCGTTACAACTAAAATCGTTTTACCTTCATCGGCTAATGTTTTCAGTAATTGAATCAATTGTTTTTTTCCGTAATTATCGATTCCTTTGGTTGGCTCATCCAAAAGCAACACACTGGGATTCGTCAATAAAACTTTGCCTAAAGCAGCTCGCTGACATTCTCCCCCACTTAAGTCAAAAGGGTGTTGTGTTAAATTATCTGTAATGCCAAGTAAGGCTGAAATCGTCTCGATCTTTTTTTGCTGCTCAGACTCATGATAATTTTTTCCTTGAAGATATTGTTGGTATTCTTCCAATACAGAATCTTTAATAAACAGCATCTCTGGACTTTGCGGCAAAAAGCCGATGTGCGCTCGTTGTTTTTTCAGCGGCTGTTCAAATAGCTCCTGCTTTCCTTGATAACAGTCATAGATCCCTGCAATCACCTTCAATAGGGTCGTTTTTCCCGTTCCATTCGCCCCAACCAGCGAAAATATCTCTCCCTTGTTTAAGGTCAGATCGACCCCTGCTAAAATATCCTCTCCATTTTTTTCATATCGGAACCAACAATTATTTAAGACAAGACTAGGTGTTTTTGTCGGTTGAATGTTCGTTTGATCAGTTTGTTGTTTCTTTTCATGTGCAAAATGTCGTGCTAAAAAACGTTTTCCTTCAACCACTGTGATCGGAGCTTCATCTTCAATATCAAGAGCATGATAGATCTGCAGCGTGCTTGGTAAGCTCAAAATAAATTTGTCTAAATCCAATCGTTGCTCTTTGACAGCAGTAGAAACAGCTTGTGGCTTTTCTACAAAAACCAATGCTCCTTGTTCTAAAAGAACGACTTTATCTGCTAATGCAAAAACAGATTCCAAGCCATGCTCCGCTAAAATGATCGTCAAGCCCATTTCTCGATTCAGACGGATCAAAATATCAATAAAATTTTGTGCTGCGATTGGATCAAGCTGTGTGGTTGGTTCGTCTAATATCAGTAGTTCAGGCTGCATCACTAAGACAGAAGCTAAGTTCAGCAGCTGTTTTTGGCCTCCGGATAGATCAGCCGTCTTTTCATCCATCAACTCTTGAATTCCTAAAAAATTAGCCATTTCTGCGATGCGACTTTTGATTTGAACAGCTGAAAGCCCCATATTCTCCAATCCAAAAGCCAACTCATGCCACACTGTATCAGTGACGATTTGATTTTCAGGATTTTGCATCACATACCCAATTTTACTGCTTGAAAACGTCTCTGCGATTTTGTCGATCTCTTTTTTCTGTAGAACTATTTTTCCTGTTTTCGTTCCTGCCGGAGTCAATTGAGGCTTCAACATTTTTAATAGCGTAGTTTTACCACTGCCGGAAGCACCACACAGCAAAACAAAGTCCCCTTTGTTGATCGATAACGAAATATTCTTTAGCCGTCTATGATCATCTCCAGCGTATTGAAAACTTAAATTTTCGATTTCAAGATAGTCCAAATGATCGCCTCCTTCAAACGGTTGAGTGTCGGTACAAAAGCTAAAATAAGAATCCATAAATAATTTTCCCAATGCCTATTGAACGCTTCAAATAAATTTTCCACATAAGGATAATAATCAAATTGATAGCTGCCAGCAAATAATACGTACATAAATAGACTTGCTGCTAGACCTAATACAATTAGGCAAAAAGAATCTTTTTTCTGCCAGTTATACTGAACCCGGCTGCTTCTTTTCCCTATGCCATACCCTCTTGCTTTCATTGAGCTTGCCGTATCCATCGCGTTTTCCAACGACCATGAAAAAAGATTGCCAAATAAGTCCAACCCATAGGAAACTTTTTGCTTGAAAGACCGATTCTGAGTTCTGTGAAGTGTCTTTTGAACCTGATTCATCTCATGATAATAACGTTGAAACAAAGGAATGAAACGAAAGACCATGGTCAAAATCAACGCCAATTTAGGAAACCGCTGCCCAAACAAATAATAAAATTGTTCTAAATCTAGTTGAGATTGTAAATTTTGAAACAGGTAAATGACTCCAGCTATCATCAATCCCATGAAAAAACCATAAATAAATGCTTCTTTGGTCACTGGACGGCTCAAAAAGAAAAAGAGAATCGTCCCACCTCTATGTACAAATAACGGATTAGTGATCGTTATAATTAAAAGAAAAACCAATGGATACAAAACAGAACCTTTCTTTTGCCCATTTAGCTGCAGTAATCGAAAAGAGAAACTCCCTAAAAAACAAGTGAAAATGATCAAAGGGTTTGTTGTACTCATCAGGATCACTAATACTAAACTATAATAAGCCGTAATCACCAAAGGATGTCTACGTTCAAAAAAGAATTTATTCATCTTTGTCTCCCTTCTTCGATCGTCAGTTTAAACGTTGGAGAAAAGCAATAAAAAAACAGCCCTCACTTTTATAAAAGCGTGCTGTTTGAATTGACGATTATAACTGAATGTTATTCTGTCAGATAAGCAAACAACGTTGTATAAAAAGTATAACCCAACTCAGCCGCTTAACTTGCTTCTTCAAGCAATCGGTTCATCGACTTGTTGATCGTTTACTATTTGCTATATCTTCATTGACATAATCATTCATAGTTGTAAGTAACGTCATTGTTGCTTACTCATTTATTATATAAATTTATCCGCATAAAGTCAATATGTTAGCGACTTGTCGCTCTTACATCAAATAAATTTTTAAATAAAAAAATAGTTCAAAAAATCAGTCAGTGCCCAACTTTTCGAACCATCTTTCTTCATTCGTTATTGTTTTTGCCAATCTGCTGGATAAGTGACATACACAAAACGGGCTTTTCCAGTGACAGAAAACTGAATCCCACTGCCTTTAGGAATCAGTAAAATTTCTCCCGGACCAGCTGAAACAACTCTACCATCTATCCGTACATCTAATTGCCCTTCGATAATATAATCCACTTCATCGTACTCTAAAAGCCAATCAAACGTCGTATCTTCCATCACCATTAACCCACAGCCTAAGCGTGGGCTTTCTTTCAACGTCACTAAATCTTTACAATATACTTTATGTTCTGGATTGCCCGTATCCAATCGATCTTCTTCAGCTACATCTAATTGTGGCAGCTTAATAGATAGGATCCCGCTTGGATCGACCGTTTTTGTTGGATCGTTTCTTTTTAGTAATTGCTCTGTCAGTACTTCACGAACCAGCGTACGAATCATGTCTGCATCTAAATTATTCATGTATATCCACCTGCTTTGTTTCTTTTTTCAGCATTCGATTCGCCATAAAAACAGCGAACAAGACAGCTGTGATCCCGCCAACTAGTTTTCCAACGATCATTGGAAAAATCATTTCTTTAGCGACTCCCGCAGTAAACCCTAAATGATCGCCCATCACAAAAGCAGCGGAAACAGCGAATGCTACGTTGATGATTTTCCCGCGCGGATCCATATCTTTCATCATTTGAAACATTGGAATACTGTTTGCAAGCGTTGCTACCATCCCAGCAGCAGCGACTTCGTTCATTCCTAACAGTTTGCCTAATTTCATCAATGGTTTATTAAAGACTTTGGTGATCACAAAAACAAGACAAAAGGCGCCAGCTAACGTCAATGCGATGCCGCCAACAACTTCGATCCCTTCACTGACAGGCGCGATTCCTTCGATTACTGTTACACCAACTAATAGTTGTAACGCTCCCAAGACCAACCCAGCAATCGCAACGATCACAACAAATTTGCCGAAAATCGTAAAGCCTTTGATCATCACATCTGGCTTCAGCCACAAACCGATCATGATCAACACAGCTACTAATAAAATCGGCACCAGATTTTTCAAAATCATGATCACTGGAAAGCCTGCAATGATCCCGCCGACAAAACAACCGATCGGAATGGTGATCAATCCAGATAAAACACCTGTAGCTAGATATTGCTGATCCTCTTTTTCAATAATACCTAAAGCGACTGGAATCGTAAACACGATCGTTGGCCCCATCATCGCTCCTAAAATCGCACCTGCAAATAAACCTGCCTGAGGATCTTGTGCTAACTGCATGGCCAAAGGAAAACCACCCATATCGTTTGCTAATAATGTTGTAGCAAACATAGCTGGGTCAGCACCTAAAGCTGTGTATAATGGAACAACGACTGGCTTTAAAATATTCGCTAAAACCGGTGCTAGCGTAATGATCCCGACCATCGACAAGGCCAGTGAGCCCATTGCCATGATTCCTTCTTCAAACTGTTCCCCTAAACCAAATTTATTGCCCAAACATTTATCGACCGCTCCTAAGACCATGAAAAAAGCGATAATATACATAATGATTTCATTGATACTCATTCACTTCACATCCTTTGTACCTTATTCATTCATTTCAACTGAGTCAATAATTCCTACAATAACAGCATCTACAGGAATATTTGGATCGTCCAAAGATAGTCTTGCAGCACTGCCGGTCGAAACCAATACAAGATCATCCAAACCAGCACCAGTATTGTCAGCTGCCACAAGAGTTTGCTGCGGATTAGTATTTTCTGCCAGTTCCACAACTAAAAATTTTAAGCCATTTAGTTTTTCCGCTTTTCTTGTTGCCCATAAACTTCCTTTCACTCGTCCGATGAACATATTGGTTCCTCATTTCTCATTAGTCCAGCTAATGTTGATTTTTTTCTCTTGTATATACTCTGTCGCTTGATCAGTCAGTGAGCATTGGTTGGAAAGGTAAAGCGTACTGCCAAAAGGAAGCTGTTGTTCCATGAGTTCTTTCGCTGTCAGAAATTTTTTTGTCTGTTGATTTTCATAAGGAGTGACATCATTTCTGAAAGAAAAGGACTCTATCGATTCATTGATTGAAACAAAATCTCCACCGTATCGGTATAATTCTGATTCAAAGCTTAAAATCCGTTCCTTTAAGGCATATTTCCCTGATCCCAATAATGATAAGTATGAACGACCTTCTTTTAAAATAAGAAAACGCTGGCCAGCCTTGATAGCGTCCACTATCGTTTCTTCCAACTCGCTTTGAGGTCGAAACTGACAGATGTTGACTAAATTTTCAAAAGATAATTCTGTTACGATGATCAGCTTATCTTTATTTTTCACTGAACGTTTAAAGTCATTCAGCTGTTTTGTTGAGAGCAATCCAGGATTGTCTCCTAACAGGTAAAGCGATCGTGATTGTATGCGTTCAGTTAATTTTTTTATTACCTTTTCCGTTACTCGATCGACTAAAGCATTAAATTCGTTTGTGTTCATTATTGATCCCTACTTTACGATAAATCCTCTGATCCCTTTTTTAAAAGAACAGGCATTTGCTTCGTCGTAATCAATATGCATCGCAGTGGCAAACTTATCACTGACACGTATGACGACATCATCAAAAATCAATGAACGCTGATCGCTAACAACTTTGACTTTAACGATATCTCCTTGCGAAACATTCATTTTTGAAGCATCTTTTGTCGCTACATGGACATGCCGCTTCGCTACGATCAAGCCTTGCTCCAGTGATACGACCTTATTTCCATTGACCAAAATAATGCCCGGCGTTCCTTCAATATCGCCACTTTCTCTAACTGGTACTTTGACCCCAAGAGTTAGTGCATCTGTTGCAGAAACCTCGACTTGAGAGGCTTTACGTGGTGGACCTAAAACAACTACATTATGAAGGGCTCCCTTTGGACCTAAAATCGTTAAGCGTTCTTTTGAAGCAAATTGTCCCGGTTGTGATAAGTAATTATTGAGCGACAGCTGATAGTCTTTGCCGAATAATTCATCGATATGTTCTTGAGACAAATGGATATGTCGGCCGCTAGCTTCAACCAAAAAACTGCGGTCTTGATTGATTTTAGCAACGACTTGATCCACTAATGTATCTAGCAATTGTTCATTCATTATTTTTTTCACCTCTGCTTAAAATGAGTATTAGTCAAATAATAGAAAGTTGAAAGGAAAAGAAAACGCCAGTAGCTTAAAAGAGACCGATTCTTCTATTCCATATGATCGCTGTTTCCCTTTTCCTTTCTCATTTCTGTGACATGAATTTATTTAACTGGAGGTAAAATAGCATCCACTTCTGTATGCGGACGTGGAATCACATGAACAGAAAGTAGATCACCCACACGTTCAGCTGCCGCCGCACCTGCATCGACTGCTGCTTTGACCGCACCAACATCTCCTCTAACCATCACTGTTACAAGACCGCCACCAACTTGTTCTTTACCAATCAATGTTACATTTGCTGCTTTGACCATTGCATCTGCTGCTTCAATTGCTCCAACTAATCCTTTTGTTTCGATCATTCCTAATGCATTTGCGTTCATAATATACTTCCTCCTAAAATGTTTTAATTATTTTTTTTGATAGGTATTACTGGTAAATCTATATACATAATATTAAAAAATATTATTGTAACTTGGCTAAAATTCGCTCTACTAATGTATCCACCAGCTGTTCTTCATTAAATCCTGATGATGATACTGGCTGTTCTCTTAAATCGTCAAGCTCGCGAACGCCATAAGCAATTCTACGAACATTGAATAAATTTGCTGGGCTGATATTGTCTGATGTTGAACTACCACCAACAGCTCCACAACCTAAGGTCAAGGCTGGCGCTAAATTAGTCGTCGCTCCAATCCCGCCTAAAGCCCCTGATGTATTGACTAACACTCTGGAAACGGGCTTTTTCAATCCGAATTGGCGGATCACTTCATCATTTTGAGAGTGGATCATCATTGTGTGTCCGGCACCTTCATGGTACAGGATATCCATCGCTAACTCGCAAGCTTCTTCCCAATTTTCAACTGTATAAAAAGCTAGGATCGGTGCTAATTTTTCTCTGGAATAAGGAACCTTATGTCCAACTTTGGTTTCCTCAGCAATCAGAATACGTGCCTCTTTTGGTACAGATAACTGAGTCAATTCTGCGATTGCCTGAACTGATTTTCCGACGATTTGCGGGTTCATACTGCCATTAGGTCGCATAATGTATTGTTCTAATTGTGCGGACTCTTCTGGTGATAAGAAGTAGGCTCCTTGTTTCTTCAACTCAGCGATAACCGCTGCTTTATTGCTTGTTTCAGCAATGATTGACTGCTCTGATGCACAGATCGTCCCATTATCGAAGGTTTTGGAATCCATGATTCGTTTGACTGCTAATGGAATATCTGCACTGTTTTCGATATACGCAGGTCCATTCCCTGGACCAACGCCAATTGCAGGAGTTCCTGAAGAATAGGCTGCTTTGACCATTGCTGAGCCTCCAGTTGCAAGAATCAATGACGTATATTGATGCTTCATCAATTCCGCTGTTCCTTGCATCGTAGGTTTGACCATACAGCCAATCGCCCCTCTTGGACACCCCGCCTTTTCTGCTGCTTTAGTGATGATTTCAACAGTTGCTAAAATGGCTTGAAGTGCATTTGGATGAGGAGAAAAGACAATCGCATTCCCCGCTTTAAGAGCGATCAAGGCTTTATAAATGACTGTTGAGGTTGGGTTTGTTGAAGGAATCAAGCCGGCAACTACTCCAACCGGAACAGCGACATCAATGACTTTTTGTTCTTTGTCTTCATTTAAGACGCCTACTGTTTTCATCTCTTTGATCGCATCCCAGACAAATTTTGATGCAAAACTATTTTTTACGACTTTGTCCTGCCAAATACCAAAGCCCGTTTCCTGATGTGCCATTTTAGCCAGTTTTTCTCTGGCTTCGTATGCTGATACTGCAATTGCTTCACAAATCCGATCGATTTGTTCTTGACTCATTTTGGCTAAGCTTTCTTGCGCTGCTTTTGCCTCTGTCAGCAGATTTCTGACTTCCTGGATAGAAGCCAAGTCTTTATCAAGTGTTGTCATTTTTTAGGCTCCTTATTTTCTATCTTTTTTTGGATTTTTCTTTTTCGGTGCTGCTTTTTCTTTTTCAAGTATTTCATCTTGTTGCAATTCAGCTGACTCTGCTTTGATTTCCTCTGTTTCAGTTACAACTATTGTTTCTTCTGTCACCGTTGGTTTGTCCATTAAAAGTTCTTGTACTGCAATGTCCATTCTTGGAATCACATGACTAGCGCGTAAGCAACCCAGTTTTTCAGCAACCACTTTTCCAGCATCTACAGCAGCTGTGATTGCCGCAACATCTCCGATCAGCTCCACAGTCGTGATACCGCCTTTGATTTTCTCAGACTTTAACAAGTGAACATTGGCAGCCTTCAATGCAGCATCTGCTGCACTGACAGCACCTAAATAGCCGGTTACTTCGATCATACCTAAAGCTTCTAACTTCATTGATTTTCACTTCCTTTAATACGTCGTCGGATTTTCTGCAACCATCGCTACAGCCTCTGCAAAAGCATCGCATGCTGCTTTACACGCTGACTGACTGCCGCTTAATAATCCTCCGCCGAAATTGGTTTCAGATGGCGGACCGTAAAATGCAGCCACTTCAACATCAGCTGCTTTTAAAGCCGCATCTAGCCCATACATCGCTTCTAACGGCGGTGCAATCAAGTAAGCCAACGCTGAACCTTCTGAGATACCTGCTTCTTTAGAAAGATGTGTTCCTGTTCTCGATACACAATGGGCAAAATAAGGAACGGAATCATCTTCATTTGCAGTGTAGAAGCTTGCTCCTGTTTCAATTTCCTGAACGGCTACGGCTAAACCGCTTTTTACTTCTGCTGGACTTGGACCCGCTAAGATCCCGATCACCTCACCAGCTAATTTCGTCGTCGCATTGTCGGCGCCGCCGTAAAAACTCTTCGCATAGACCACATCTACTGCAGCGGCTTTAGTTGCTTCATCTAAAGCAACATAGGTTACATCGTCACAAGTCGATGTGATCAGCCCTAGACTACGATGATCTGGCCCTAGACCAAGAGCTTCGGCCATTGAAGGAGCGACATTTGAAATCACTTTGACACTCAGTACACTTGCACCTAAACGTTCATTTTTCATGCGTTAATCCTCTCCTTATTCCACTTCTTTCAGGTCGATCCCTGATTTTTTATGTTCCAGCATTTTATGGATCAGCTCTGCAATATAGGCCCCTGCTTCAACTGCTGGTGTACCACCTTTATGGATATTTGAAATAACGGTTCTGCGGGCTTCCGGCATTCCCACCGTTGGTTTGTATGCGATATAGGCACTCATTGATTCAGCTGTGACCAGACCAGGGCGTTCGCCGATCAAATAACAAACGACCTCTGCTCCTGTCAATTCAGCAATTTTGTCCATCGCGGGTACTCTAGCATGTTTGATAAAGACGACTGATTCGCTATCAAAATCCAAGTTGAACATTTTTAATCCCTGTTTGATCGAAGGTAAAATTTCTTTGATGTTTGCTTCAATTGCGGCAGAACTCAGACCGTCACCAACGATTACTTGTACTTTTTGATTTGGTTTGACATTTTCTTTGATTTTCTTCGTATTCTCTTCATCAAATTGACGACCTAAATCTGGACGTGTAACGTATTCGTCTTTATCCTGACATTTTGTCGCGGCTTCGATAAAGTTCATTTCTTTGATCAAATCATCCGACACATAAGAAAATACGGCATCTTGTGCAGCGGCATGATCGGCACGAAAGCGCAGCATCGATTGTGTTTTATAACGCGGGCCACTGCGCCATAATCCTAGACGGGCCGGCGTTTTTGCTTTCATTTTTAAATAACCGTCTCGATCGACCGGATTTGGGATCAAGAATTGTTTACGAATATCGACTTCGGTGATATCATCGATGACACCATATTCGATTTGAGATTCAGCTTTTGAGTGAATCGGTTCTACAGCCTGTTCTTTTGGTTCTGCGATCGTTTTTGTTTCCGTCATTTCTTCTAAAATAGACACGATCAGCGATTTGATTTCATTGTTATCCACCATTTATTCTGTTCACTCCCTTTATTTTTTTAAGAATACAGAAGCATCGCCAGCTAGATCGGTTAATTGACCATTCGCCATGAAGCCCATCTTTTCCATCCATTGTTCAAACTCTTTGATCGGACGTTTATTCAGCATTGAACGAATCGTTGCTGTTTCATGAAACCCAGTAGTTTGATAGTTCAGCATCACGTCGTCTCCATGAGGGATTCCCATCACAAAGTTCACGCCAGCTGTGCCTAATAACGTCAATAAATTCTCCGCATCATTTTGGTCTGCTTTCATATGATTGGTATAACAAACGTCACAGCCCATTGAAATGCCGGAAAGTTTCCCCATAAAGTGATCTTCTAATCCTGCTCTGATGACCTGTTTTGAATCGTATAAATACTCCGGCCCAATAAAGCCAACTACAGTATTGACCATAAAAGGATCAAACCGTTTAGCAAATCCATAGCAACGCGCTTCCATCGTCACTTGATCGACACCGTAATGCGCATCTGATGAAAGTTCCGAACCTTGTCCTGTTTCAAAATACATCACGTTAGGACCTGCCACTTGTCCTTGCTGTAAAGCTAGATGTTTTGCTTCAGCGATATCGCCTGCATTAAAACCAAATGCTGTATTGCCTTTTTCAGAACCGGCAATCGATTGAAATACTAAACCAGTTGGCGCTCCTTGTCGCATCGCTTCCATTTGTGTTTTGACATGTGCCAAGACACAGGTCTGCGTTGGGATTTCCCACTCGCTTCTAAATTCTTCAAATTTGTGTAAAATCCGCTTCACACTTTCAGTCGAATCATCGACCGGATTAAGACCGATCACAGCATCTCCGATTCCATAAGATAAGCCTTCCATCACACTCGCCATGATCCCGTCCACATCATCTGTCGGATGATTTGGCTGCAGGCGAACAGAAAAACGTCCAGCTTCACCGATCGTTGTATTTGCTGTTTTGATGATATTGATCTTCTGTGCAGCATAAATCAAATCTAAGTTAGACATCAATTTAGCAACTGCCGCAACCATTTCAGAGGTCAACCCTCTAGCAACTTGTTTAATGTCATAATCAGTTGTTTTAAAGTCTAAAAGCCACTCGCGCAATTCTTCTACTGTCCAATGCTTGATGCGGTCATATGCTCTTTGATTGACGTCATCGACGATGATTCGTGTCACTTCATCTTCTTCATAAGGCACCGCAGGATGATTGAATAGATCCTCCATCGTCAGCTGAGCTAAAACCACCTTAGCTGCCACCCGCTGTTCTGAAGACTCCGCTGCAACTCCTGCCAGACGATCCCCTGATTTTTCTTCATTTGCTTTGGCCATCACATCCATCACAGAATTAAATTGATAAACTTTGCCAAATAATTTTGTTTTTAAGATCATAAAAATATTGCCTCCTTTATCACATTTATAATTAGAAAACTTATACCTTACTCAAACACCAATGTTTTAACGACCACAGGTAAAATACTTCCCTGAATGATCGGCATCCCAATATCGATGTAGTCACCATTTTCCACTTGAATGCCATCAAGACAAACAAAGGGATATTCTTTTGGCAAATAATTGTATAATGCTTGGCCCAACGCTTTTGCGTTATCTTCTTCTACGATCACGATCAGTGGAAAACCATGCGTCAGCTGATTTTTAAATCCTGCAATAATCGTTTTTGCAGTCGTCGTGATTTGTGCAAAGGTTGGATTCTTTTTTCCTAATAAGCCTAAGGCCACTGCCTGCTGCTCATTATTGACGGCAAACCATTCCAGCTTTTCTTGAATGACCGAAGCAAAAGCTTCTTCTTTTAATTGCTCATCGCTTTGAGATAGTTTTAAGACGGGCAAATTTTTGATCGGTAATACCTTGGCATCATAAGTGATCGTACTGCCGCTGACTTTAGTTGTGTGTGAACCTGCACCGACAACTGTTGCTCGAATGGTTTCTTGTGAAGCAATCACTTGCTTTTCTTGAAAAAGGCGAGAATTCGCTAGTGCTTTTCCTAACAACACACCGATATCTCCAAATTCAAACAATGCTTTGTCTTTTGAATCAAGACAATCGGCGACGCCGCCTGAAAATGATACACAGCGAATCGTTTCATTTAACTTCAAGCCTTTATTCGTGATCAATAACTGATAATATGGATTTTGATCGCCGATCCCTACGCTATTTTCCAAAACGGAAACCAATGTTTGGATGATCGGCTCCAACAGCTCCGCTGATGCAGTCATCCCTTCTTTGATCGCCCACTGTTCTTTTTGAATGATCTCCTTCAATTTTGGGGCGATATACTCGATTTGTTTGGACTGCGGTGCTATCCGGATCAATCGTCCACCAATATCAAAACAGGCTGTATCCAATAGTTCGTCATCGTTGAAAAGTACCAGATTGGTTGTACCACCGCCGATATCGAGATTTACAACAGTCGTATGATAGTCTTTGGAATAGCTTTGAGCACCCGCACCTTTGCCTGCAATAATACTTTCAAGGTCAGGACCTGCTGTCGCAACCACAAAATCACCCGCATATCCGCTCATCGCCTGCAATACAGAATTAGCATTCTCCTTGCGGGCAGTCTCACCCGTAATGATCACTGCACCGATTTGAATCTCACTTTTTTTGATTCCTGACCGTTGGTATTGTGTATCTAAAAACTGCTTGATTCTCTCAACATCGATGATCCGTTGCTCCTTTAGCGGCGTGAAGATGATATCACTGCGGAAGATAACTTCTTTCTTCGTTATTTCAACTCTAGGAATCGTAAACGCCGAAGCCATATTATTCATCGTCAATTTTGAGATGACCATTTGTGTGGTCGATGTTCCCAGATCGATCCCTACACTCAACATCGATTCTGCCATTTGATTTTCATCCTCCTTTCTAAGAAAAAAAGCACTCAAAAAAACTTTAACAGTTTTCTTGAGCGCCTTTGCTCGATTTAGCCGAACAGCGTTGTTCGTCTGTATGATTATTTTTTAAAATAAAAAGCGGTTTTTGTTCCCTTTGAATTGGATTGAACGTCTAATTTTCCTCTTAGTTTTTCTCTGACATAACTGGTGACGATTTGTAATCCGAGATTATTTTGTTTCGTGTCATCTTTTGGATAGCCGACGCCATTATCTTCGATCGAAATGTAAACATAGCCTTCTTTTTCCGATACATCAACGTTGATCTGCCCTTGTTTGCGGCCATTGAAGGCATGATCATAACAATTTTGGATGAGTTCATTGACAACCAAAGCAATCGTGACAACCACATCACTACCCAAAATCAACTCTTCATCGATCGTTGCTTCGATCGTAATATGATACAAGTCTTCATAACAGCGATGCATGTTTTCGATCACAGAATCAAGGACCGCTTTTAATGAAATATCGTCTTCTAGTTGTTTTGATAGTAATTCATGCGTGCGGGCAATGGCCATGATCCGGTAAACACTTTCTGTGAGTACTTTTTTTGCTTCATCAGTGGAACAACGTCTCGCTTGGATACTTAAGATCGATACCACACTTTGCAGATTGTTTTTGACGCGGTGATGGATTTCTTTGATCACGACAGCTTTATCACTGATCTCCGCTTCTTTTTTTCTGACCTCTGTCACCTCGTGAATGATCACGATCACTGTGCCTTCGACCTCATCAAAAATATATTTCATTTCAAAATACAAGTTACCAAATTTGATTTCTTTTTCCATCGATCCAGCGCCGCCATTACGAGAACGCAGATAGTTCAGCTGTTCAAAGGTCGACATATCCAAAGACAAATTATCATAATGCATTCCTAAAATATCGTCCAGATAACCAAAGCCATGATAATAAGACTCCGCCGCGCGATTCATCTGCACTAGATAACCAGTCGCGTTAAAGATCAAAATGCCTTCATCGATATTATCTGTAACAAATTCTTTTGAGGTGATCGAAATTGGATGACTACGATTTTGTTCGATACCATTTTGAGCAACAAGAAAATGCTTCATTTTTTCATCGACTGAATCTTCTACGATCACAACGCCAATATTTTTTTTCTGGTTGCGAATCGGATATACCCGCTGCCGAACCATAACATCTTCTTGAGAGCGGGCTAAAAGTCCGACTGTATTCAACGAGGTTTCAAAGGTACGATAGACAGCCGCCTCGTTTTTGCGCTTTGCTTTTTGACCGACGATGTCTTTTGAGTACAGCGACTTTTTCGCAAGCGGCGGACGCTGGAAAACAACAATTGCGTCTCCAGTCAATTCATTCATCACGTCAATAAACACATCATTATCCGGATATAGCTTTCTTGCTAAAATTTGTTCTGCCTGACTGATCAACTCATGGATATCTTCATACGAAAGCACCGTGTACTCCTCACACAATGAGCGAAGTCTTTTCATTTCATCACTCATCAGCGACCACAAACATTTCTGCAATTTCTGCGATCGGGCAGCGCTTGTTCATACTAAGATCTCTTAACAACTGATACGCCAAATCTTCTGAAAGATTTTGTTCTTCCATAATGATTCCTTTTGCTTTTTCAATCAATTTTCGTTCAGACAACTTTTTAGTCAACTTTTCAAGTGACACTTCATATTCTCTCGTTTTCATTCCATTGGCGATAGCCACTTCCACCATCGGCGTCAATGATTTTTCCATGATCGGTTTCACAAGATATCCGCTGACACCATATTTTTTGGCTTTCTCAATGTTTTCTTTATCACTGTATGCGGTCAAAAGAATCACTGCTTTGGCATACTTCTCAGCTAATATTTTTTTACTTGCCTTCAAGCCGTCTAAAAGCGGCATACTGATATCCATGATCACTAAGTCGGGGTGCTGTTGTTTACACATTTCGATCGCTTCGATCCCATCTGCTGCTTCTCCTACGACAGTGTAGTTTTCCGCTTCCAACATTCCCCGGATATCCATTCTTGTAATAGGTTCATCGTCGACAATGACAATTCTTCCGTTCATAATGGTTCATCCTTTTCTCTTATGTTTTTGTTATATGTGTTTCATTAAACCCTAAAATGTTTCCTAATCCCGCTAAGACTTCCGCTAAAGCGGATTCTACTGAGGCAATGTCTCCGGTGATCACAACTGAACCACTGAAACGGTCGATAAAACCAATTTTGATATCCCCTGCTTTTGTTGCAATATCCACTGCAATGATCGCAGCTTCACTTGGCGTGATCGTTAAAATACCGATCGCATTTGTTTCAACATCCACCAGTCCTAATTTTTCATAGATCTCCGGATTTGGATTAGCGATGATATGAGCCAGTGTTATTTGTTTACCTGGCACATATTCTTGAATCATACGTTGTTTTTCAGCCATGACCTTCCCCTCTTTTTCTCAGCTCATTAACACTATCACGGTTCTTTTTTTTGGACAACCCCATTTTATAAATAAGCCGCTTATTTGATCTTTTCCAAAATCTGTAAAATATCCGCTTTCGTTGGAACCTTTGGATTTGTTGCTGTACAGCCGTCTTTTAAAGCACTCTCTGCAATTTCTTCTTTAAACTGTTGGAAATCTCGATCAGAGACACCTGCTTCTTTTAGCGTATTCGGCATTGCTAGTTGTTGTTTCAAACGCTTGATCGCTCGTACCAATTGTTTGACACCGACTCTGCCGGTCGATTTTTCATCCCCTAAAAGAGTTGCCAGATACGCATATCTTTCTGCTGTTCGTTGATCATAGTCTTTAGAAACCGTACCGCAGCCAGCATTGAATTGAATAACTTCTTCTAACAGTAACGTATTCAAACGGCCATGAGCGACATGCAGTTTAGCTCCAGCAGCATGAGCGATCCCATGATTGATTCCAAGTGAGGTCAGATTGAATGCCATCCCAGCCATACAAGAGGCATAATGCATTTGCTCACGTGCATGGATATTGTCTCCATTTTGATAACATTGCACTAAATTCTCGAACACTAAAACGACAACTTTCTCACATAATGCATCTGAAAATACAGTGGCCTTTGTGGATACATATGCTTCAAGTGCATGCGTCAAAACATCCATCCCGGTATCAGCAGTAATATTCCTTGGTGCACTAATGACCATCTCAGAAGCTAAATAGGCTTCATTCGGTTGGATTTCTGATGTTACTAAGGGATACTTCGTTCCTTTTTCTTGATTCGTAATGACTGAAAAATTAGTCACTTCTGAACCAGTTCCGCTTGTTGTCGGGATCACGATAAAGGGTAGATCAGATACTTTCTCAAGCTTCTGACTAAAAAATTTCATCGCTTTGGCTGCATCGATCGGTGAACCGCCGCCTACTGCGATTAAAAGTGTTGGGGCAAATTCTGTTAAAGAATCGATCCCCAAAATAACATTTTCAATCGGTGGATCAGGAATCACGTTACTGAAAATTTTTAGCTGATTACTCGGCTGAAAATGCCTTGTGATCTGTTCTATCTTATTTGATTGAACCATAAAGGGATCTGTAACAATGAAAATTCGTTGATTTTCATGAGTGCTTAGCCCCTTTAAAACATCGGCTCCAATATGAAGCGTGGTGGGAAAAGTAATTGTTTCCAATGGTCTGCTCCTTTCATTTCTTCAAAAAAAGCCGCAAAAAAGACAAGGACATCTTTTTCACGGCTTCGTTGCTCGCTAAAAACACTACTGCGTGTTTTTTTGTATTTAATTCGGGATTTTGGACACAAAAAATAGGCCTCAACCGTTGCGGTGTACTTCGTCGTACATCTCTCACATTTTTGTTTGTTCTTTTCATCAACATATAATTAAAAAGAACTGTCCATGTGCCCTATTGTCTTGCCTCGAAACAATAGTACGGGGTATTGAAACAGAAAGACCTGACTTATAGCATTGCTGCTCATTACAGTGGCGGGACCGTATTGGAATCTAACCAAACTTCCATCTAAATCAATACTTATTCAATTTCTACACTTGTATGATAGCACACTCAAAAAAAAGAAACAAGTTTTTTTCAAGGAAATTTTTCTCCCTAAAGTCGATCATTTTTCGCTATAATGGAGATATCTCAACTAGAAAGCAGTGAAGTTAGTGAAAACAGAACGTTTACTCGGAATCATCATGATTCTTTTAGATAGAAAACAAATCAGCGCAGCGAAGCTGGCAGAAATTTTTGAAGTCTCTGTACGAACGATCTACCGTGATATCACTTCGTTAAGTGAAGCTGGTGTCCCTGTTACTGCTTTACCGGGTGTAAATGGCGGCATCCAGATCATGGATCACTATAAAATCGATAAGCATTTTTTCACTTCAACTGATATCACCTCATTATTGATTGCGTTAGAAAGTTTGTCCAGTAATGTTTCAGCGGTACAGGCAAACCAGACAGTAGAAAAAATCAAAACCTTAGTACCTGCCCATCTTTCAGAAGAAATCAAGCTGAAATCTCACCAAATCGCGATTGATTTAACCCCTTGGACAAGGAATCAAACCTTGCAGCCTTTTTTGGAAACCATTAAATCGGGAATAGAAAAACAGCAACTGCTGCGATTTGATTATTCAGATAATCAAGGAAAAAAGACCTTGCGTACAGTAGAGCCTTATCGTCTTGTATTAAAAGAAATCAGTTGGTATTTGCAGGCCTTTTGTTTAGAAAGAGAAGACTTTAGAACCTTTAAACTCTCTCGAATCAGCCATCTGGATTTACTAGCAAAAGACTTTACACCTCGCGAATTTCATCCTACTCCTTTAGGAAAAGAACCATTTTACGGAAAAAAATGGACGACAGTTACCTTAAAAGTGACTCATAGAGTAAGGGATCAGCTAATCGATAAATTCGGTCAATTAGACTTCATTGAAACGCAGGACGATGATAAAACAATAGTGTCATTTCCGTTTATGGAGGATGATTTTGGTTATCATTTATTGATGGGCTTCGGCAACCAGTGTGAGTGTCTTGAACCGAATCATGTTCGTGATGAACTAAAGCGTCGCTTTGAAGAACTACTTCATATTTACCAAAACTAAAAAACTCAGCTGATATGAAAGATGATCATACCAGCTGAGACTTTTTTTATTTTTTCTTTTTGCTGCCGAAAGCATCCTTCATTTTATCGAAGAAGCCTTCATCTTGTTGTTCCTCTACTGTTTGGCCACCTGCTTTTGCAAAGGTACGCAACGCTTCTTTTTGTTCATCGTTTAAGTTTTTCGGTGTGATGATCTTCACTTTGACATGTTGATCGCCGTTTGCTCCGCCACGTAAACGCGGCGCGCCTTTCCCTCTTAAACGGAAGTTTGTTTCTGTTTGAGTTCCTGCTGGGATTTTTAATTTAACATCCCCATGAACTGTTGGTACTTTCACTTCGTCCCCAAGTGCTGCCTGCACAAAGCTCAATGGCAAATCATAGTAAATCTCAGACCCTTCACGATCGAAAATATTGCTATCTTCCACACTAAAGACAACATACAAATCACCATAAGGTCCGCCATTCATGCCGGCTTCCCCTTGATTTGCTAAACGCATTTGTTGTCCGTCTTCTACACCTGCTGGTACATTGACTTTGACTTTATGCGCTTTTTTCTCATGTCCTGTACCATGACAAGTTGGACATGGGTCTTTGATTTCTTTTCCTGTACCACGGCAGACATCACAGGTTTGACGACTCATTACGCGGCCAAGTGGTGTTTGACGTTCCACATTGATCGAACCTGAACCATGACACTTGTGACAGGTTTCTGGATGTGTGCCTGGTTTAGCACCGTTTCCGCCACAGGTACTACAATTGTCTTCACGATTGTATTTGATTTCTTTTTCGACACCGAAAATCGCTTCTTCAAATTTAAGTGTGACTGTATATTGAAGATCGGCGCCTTGTCTTGGTGCAGTCGGATCGACTGTGCGTGAACCACCGCCAAAGAAGGAATCAAAAATATCTTCGAACCCACCAAAGCCACTGCTGCTGAATCCGCCACCGCCAAAGCCGCCGAAACCACCGCCGCCGCCATAATTAGGGTCTGTTCCCGCATGACCGTATTGATCATAGGCTGCTTTTTTCTGTGGATCACTTAAGATTTCATAAGCCTCAGAAACTTCCTTGAACTTTTCTTCTGCATCTGCTTCTTTGTTGATATCTGGGTGGTATTGTTTTGAAAGCTTACGATATGCTTTTTTTATTTCATCATCTGAAGCGCCTTTAGACAGACCTAGCACTTCATAATAATCTCTTTTAGCCATTAGTTCCCCTCCAACTATTATTCCATCTATAAAAGGATCGACATCTGTTTATTTCGATAAAAACATCGTTGTAATCATACCATAAATTAAGTAAAAGCAAAATAGCTTCCCTTAATTTGTGCGCCTTTTCCCTTATAAATAAAGATAGGCAAAGACCAAAGCGATGACTTTGGTCTTTGCCAGCTTGTTAACGATGATTATTTATCGTCGCCTTCTACTTCTTCAAAGTCAGCATCTACAACATCATCTGCTCCACCTTGTGCAGCTTCAGGATTTTCTTGCGCTTGTTGTTGCGCTGCTTGTTCATATAATTTAACTGTTAAATTTTGTACGATTTCGTTCAATGAATCACGTTTTGCTTTCATTTGTTCGATATCGTTCGCTTCAACAGCTGCTTTTAATTCATCACGAGCATCTTCTGCTTTTTTGACTTCATCTGCATCGACTTTGCCTTCTAATTCTTTCAACGTTTTATCAACAGTGAATAATAAAGCATCCACGTCGTTACGTAAATCAACTTCTTCTTTACGCGCTTTATCTGCTTCTGCATTAGATTCAGCGTCTTTAACCATACGTTCAATTTCTTCATCTGATAAACCAGAAGATGATTTGATTGTGATCGTTTGCTCTTTTTGTGTTCCTAAATCTTTGGCACGTACGTTTACGATACCGTTTTTATCGATATCGAAGCTTACTTCGATTTGAGGCACACCACGAGGAGCAGCTGGAATATCTGTCAATTGGAAACGACCTAATGTTTTATTGTCTGCTGACATTGGGCGTTCACCTTGTAATACATGGATATCTACGGCTGGTTGGTTGTCTGCTGCTGTAGAGAAGACTTGTGATTTACTTGTTGGGATCGTTGTATTACGATCGATCAATTTAGTAAATACGCCACCCATCGTTTCGATACCTAATGACAATGGTGTAACGTCTAGTAAAACAACGTCTTTCACATCACCAGTGATAACCCCACCTTGAATAGCAGCACCCATTGCTACTACTTCATCTGGGTTTACTGATTTATTTGGTTCTTTATTTGTTTCTTTACGAACAGCTTCAACAACTGCCGGAATACGTGTAGATCCACCAACTAAGATAACTTCATCGATTTCCGAAGGATTCAAGCCAGCATCTTTCAACGCTTGACGGACTGGTGTTTTTGTACGTTCTACTAAATCACTTGTCAATTCATCGAATTTCGCACGAGTCAAGTTCATTTCTAAGTGCAATGGGCCAGCGTCTCCTGCTGTGATAAATGGTAAGCTGATTTGAGTTGATGTCACACCTGATAAATCTTTTTTCGCTTTTTCAGCAGCATCTTTCAAACGTTGAACGGCCATTTTATCTTGAGATAAGTCAATACCGTTTTCTTTTTTGAATTCTGCTACCATGTGATCGATGATCTTGTTATCAAAGTCATCTCCACCTAATTCGTTATCCCCTGCTGTAGATAACACATCAAAGACACCGTCACCTAATTCAAGGATCGATACGTCAAAAGTACCACCACCAAGGTCAAATACTAAAACTTTTTCGTCTTTATCTGTTTTATCTAAACCATACGCTAATGCTGCTGCTGTTGGTTCGTTAACGATACGTTCAACTTCTAAACCAGCGATTTTACCAGCATCTTTTGTTGCTTGACGTTGAGCATCATTGAAGTAAGCTGGCACAGTGATTACCGCTTTATCCACTTTTTCACCAAGGTATTCTTCTGCAAAGCCTTTTAAGTATTGTAAAATCATCGCTGAAATTTCTTGTGGTGTATAAGATTTACCATCTGCTTCAACTTTGAAACCTGCTTCGCCCATATGACGTTTGATTGATGAAATTGTATGTGGGTTTGTAACTGCTTGACGTTTTGCTACTTCACCTACTTGGATTTCACCGTTTTTAAATGACACAACGGAAGGGGTTGTACGGTTTCCTTCTGGATTAGCGATGATTTTTGCTTCGCCGCCTTCTAACACTGCAACTGCTGAGTTTGTTGTTCCTAAGTCAATACCAATAATTTTACTCATAATTAATGATCTCCTATCTTCTGTTTAATTTTTTTCAATTTATATCATACAAGTTTTCGTTTTGCTGCTACTGTGCAACAACAACCATACTTGCGCGTAAAACACGATCATGTAGCTTGTAGCCTTTTTGTAAGACTTCAACGATTGTATCTGCTGGTGTGTCATCCGTAGCAGGAATCGTTTGAACCGCTTGATGTAAATTAGGATCGAAAGGCTCTCCCATTGCCGGGATTTCTTCAATCCCTTCTTCTTTCAACGCTGCTTGAACGCTCTCTAAAACCATCGCAATGCCTTTTTTCAAGCTGGCTCCTTGTTCATCATCGACTTCGATAGCCATTGCTCGTTCTAGATTATCGATCGAAGGCAATAATTTTTTACCTAAATCCTGTGAACGGTAGCGAACTAATAATTCACGTTCGTTTTTGAAACGATTGCTCATATTTGCGATTTCAGCACGAGCTCTTAAAAATTTGTCTTCCATTTCAGATAATTCATCTTGAGCTGTTTCAAGTTCTGATTTTTCAACAGTTGTCTCAGATGCTTCAGAGACGACTGATTCATCGACTGAGTTCGTCTGTTCTTCTTGTAATTCTTCGTTTGTTTCTTCTTTACTCACTCTGGCAACTTCCCTTCTCATTTCCGTAGAATCAAATTCTATATTTTTACTCGTTGCTTACTCGCCAAGAAAACGATAATACGCTCCAAGTTTTGACGCTAATTCATTGCGAAATACATCCACTAGGCCAAACATTTTGGAGTAAGGCATACTAGTTGGCCCTAATAGTGCAATCGTTCCTTTACCATGCCCTGCTACTTCATACGTGGCAGTGATCATACTCATATTGTCTAATAAATCATTGCCAATTTCTGAACCGATTCGAATCGCGATCTGTGCATCTGTCTTTTCATTTGTCGTTAATAAATGTGTGATCGCATCTGTATTCTGCATAAATGAGTAAACAGATTTTAATTGATCCAGATTATTTTGAACCCCAAAATTAAATAAATTCATGCGGCCGCTGACAAAGACTTTTTCTTCAAAAGCATGTCCCAGCATAGCATCAAATAAATTCATCATTCCTTCTGGTGTTTGGAAATAACGATGCAGGATCATTGGAATCTCTGTTCGCAGACGATGATAGACGGTCAAAAGTGGTTGGCCCACTAATTTATCATTGATGATCTGTGTCATCTTTTCCAAGTCTTGACTGGAAACTGACGCTGGCACTGCAAAGACTTGACTTTCAACATTTCCTTTATCCGTGACGATGATCGCAATGATTTGCCGTTCGTTCAAAGGAACGATCCGAAAACCGGTCAAACGCCGTTCTTTCATTTCAGGACCTAAAGAAAATGCTGTGTAACTGGTCAACTCAGAAAGAATCTCAGCTGATTGTTCAATGATATCATTGATTTCATGAAACTCTTTGCCAAATGAATGACGGATCGTTTGTAATTCATCGTGTTCGATTTCTGTTGGACGCAATAAATGATCAACGTAATAGCGATAACCATCCATTGAAGGAACTCTCCCCGAAGAAGAATGCGTCTTTGCTAACAACCCAAGCTCTTCTAAAGCTTTCATATCATTACGAATGGTTGCTGAACTAGACTGGATCCCTTCTTCCATCAATTTCTTCGATCCAACTGGCATTCCTGTACTTGTGTATTCCTGGATGATAAGTCGCAAAATATTCTTTTGTCTGTCGGTTATCATAGTTACCACCCTTCATTAGCACTCATGTTATTCAAGTGCTAATACAAGTATTAATATAGCAAGTTCTCCTTGAATTGTCAAGAGAAAAACATAATTTTTTAGCACTCTCTATCAAAGAGTGCTAATTGTAAAACAATCAAAAAGCATAGGCGCTTTTATATGTAAAAAGTTCCTATGCTTGCTTCTTTTCTTTTACTTATTATTTATCGATCAAAAATGCTTCAAATACATCATTTCCAACAAACAATCCTTGTTCTGTAAGCTGAAGGTAACCAGCTCGATCTATAAGCAAGCCACGCTGGACTAAGCTTAAAATCGTTTCACCATACACCTGCTCGATTGGTACACTAAATTTATCTTCAAATTGCTGCTTAGATACCCCTTTTTTCTTACGTAAGCCTAAGAACAGCTGCTCTTCCATTTGATTATGAATCGTTAGGTTTTCCGTTTCTACGACTGGTAATCGATCGTTGCGCAAAGGGTCCAGGTAATGCTGGATCGGTCCGTGATTACGGTAACGGGTATAGCCTAAATAGCCGCTCGCGCCTGCACCGAAGCCGTAATAATGTTCATTGTTCCAGTAAACTAAATTATGCTGACTTTCTTTGCCTGCTAAAGCGAAATTGCTCACTTCATATTGATGCCGTCCGCCTTTTTCCATCGCGATGATCGTTTCTTCAAACATCTGCGCCTCAACTTCTTGATCGGGCAATTGAAGACGACCTTGTCTCACCCAGTTCATAAACATTGTTTTATTTTCCAGTATTAGTGAATACAAAGAATAATGTGGTAAATCAAGCTCGATCGCACGTTTTAGTGTATCTCTAAACCCTTCTAACGTTTGCCCCGGCAACGCATAAATCAAATCGATACTTACGTTGGAGAAATTTTCCTTTTCAAGGAACTTCATTGTGTCATAAACATCCTCTGCTGTATGCTTACGGCCAATTTTTTTCAGCAACTGATTATCGAAGGTTTGAACCCCCATCGACAAGCGATTGACCCCATATTCTTTCATTACATGAAGCTTTTCCTGCGTCAAATCGCCTGGATTGGCTTCTACAGTAAATTCATTTTTAGCGTTGAACGGCAATAGTTTACGAACTCCCTCTAGTAAAACGGCAAGCTGTTTAGCAGATAGAGAAGTCGGCGTACCTCCGCCAATATAGATTGTTTCCATTTCTCGGCTGGGAAACTGTTTTTTTGACAGTTGAATTTCTTTCAATAGTGCTTGGATATATTCATCGACCGGCTGGCCTTCTAAAAAGACTTTATTGAAATCACAGTAGTAGCAAATGTGTTCACAAAACGGGATATGGATATAGGCTGAAATTTTATTTTTTACGTTGTCTATTTCGCTCATTACTATCAATTCCTTTAAAATCAAAATCTAGCGATTTCGTTTAGTTTTTCTATCGATCAATCATAATCTGTGGTCAGATTATTGATCCCCAATGCTTCCATCTTCTTAAATTCACTTTGAGGAACTCCCCAAAGATTGACGGACAATCCTTTATTCTGCGCTAGCGCGATCAAATCTGCTCGATCTGCTACACTTTCATACTTGATATCCAAACCAGAATTCCCACCAAGCTGGCTGACTTGTTCGATCATCTGCTCATCCAGCCTATTTGCCAGCAACTGAACCTGAACATCTGGAAGTCTTCTTTTAACTTCAACCAAATGCTTATAATCGAAAGAAATAACAACTGCTGTATTCGCCAATCCATAATAATTGATCGAATTGACTAAACTATCATAATCTGCAGCATCTACCTTGTTTGCTTTAATTTCTATAAATGGAATACTTTGTTTTGTATTCATAATAGTTAAAAAATCTTCCAAAGTCGGAACAACTAATTGTTCTTCGGAATAACTTTCTTTATTCGATCCTTGGTCGATTCTTAAAGCATTGATTTGGGCAAGTGTCAGATCACTAACTTTTCCTTTGCCATTCGTCATTCGATCAACGGATTGATCATGCATGATCACCCATTTTTTATCCTTAGTCAAACGGATATCGGTCTCAATGCCCCAGCTATTTGACTGTTGAAAAGCTGGAAGGGAGTTTTCCGGTGCAGCTTTATGATTTCCTCGGTGAGCAACATACCGAATATCATCCATCATTTCGCTCACTTCAACATTATCTGCTGGAATATAGCCCTCTGTCGTTCTGTATATCTTCTTATCATTATTAAAAACGATCCCTCTCACATAGGCCATACTATTTGCAGAAAGTTGCCGGACAGTTTTTGACAACTGGCGGTTTTGGTAAAGAGCCGTTTCCTGCATCAATCGGATACGAACAGGACGGCGCAAATTGATTTCTACTGCACCAGCATCGCTCTCAGCTTTTAATCCATTCTTGCCAATGAACTCAGTATTTGCATGGTAAACGCCGTTGATAAAATCAAAATCCTCATAATCGACATGAACTTTATAGGAATTGTCTTCTTGGCGTTTAGCATCATATACTTTTTTATCACTCTGATCTTCTTTTGACCAAACAGCTGCCGTTAATTTTTCAGTATCTGCTTTGCTTGATACTGAAAGGTTAATTTCAAATTGGCCTTTAGACACTTCTGCACCATCAATTTCTGAGTGAAGACTCGGTTGGTCTACAGTAAAGTTGCCAAATGGAACCGTTTCTACCTCACCATTTTCTCTAGTGATTTTTAGAGTTACTTGATAATCGCCAGCTTCTTGATGATTCTTGATCAAAACATCTGCATCCCATGTATTCGTTTCAGAATGATAAACGGCTTGATAGGTTCTTAGGTCATTCGCTCCATTAGTTTCTCCAAAAACGCTAAACTCAACTGTTTTAAGATGATTGACACTTTCTAAATATGCACTAAGCCGATATGTCGTTTGTTTATTATCCTGATTCAACAAACGAAAAGATGGACGTTCAGGCGGATAGTAGACAGACTTATTTTTCGCCAATCTCTCGATCGATGATTCTGCAAAATCAGGATTTAAACGGCTCCCATCTTCTAGAATCACCTCTTCTTTTTGCTTATCGGCAAGAGTAATGGCTAAAGGCGATGGAGAAAATCGATATCCTTCATATGAAGGATTTGAATGATCTTGATAATCTAAATTTAAATAAAACCAAATCAAAAAAGAAACCCCACTCAGAATAATGACGATCAACAAAATCGAAAGAGTTAAACGCTTCTTTTTTCTTTTAGCGGTCTGCTCTTTTTTCTTTTGTTTTTTCTTTGACGGCTTCTTCTCTTTTTTTTCTGCCATAAACCTCTCCTTGACTTTTATCCATTTTCTACAAAGTATAACGCACGCTCAGACACTCGGACACAAATTTAGAATCCTTTATAAAAACTTTATAGTATCTAGTTTTCTCAAACGAAAAACTGAACAGTCACCACGTTTGCTCAAACAGTTTTTAGTTTGGTATCTGAATCAATTCTGTTGTGAAAAATAGTCAGCCGTATCCTGTTCATCTTGTTTTAATTGTACGATCAAACTATCTGCACCATTAAATTTCACTTGATCTCTTAAATAATGATTCCAGCGTACTGTTACCTGTTCACCGTAAATATCTTGATGAAAGTCTAAAATATAGACTTCTACGGTCAATTCCCGGCCATCGCCAAATGTATCATTATGCCCGATCGATCCCATTCCAACATACCATCGTTCACCGATCTTGATTTTCACTGCATAGACACCGATCCTTGGCAAACGAACGGTACTTTTCACTTTGATATTTGCCGTTGGAAAACCTAATAGACGACCTCTGGCATCCCCGTGAACGACCGTTCCATCTGTTTCATAAACATATCCTAGCAATTCAGAAGCTTCCTCCATTTGCCCTTGTTCCATCAATGAACGAATGCGAGTAGAACTGATCTTTTCGCCAGCTAACTCTTCTTTACTGACAGTGATCACTTTAAAACGGTCTTTGGCATAACCAGGTAAGTGAGCCACATCAGCAATATCCTTAGGTCCATACGTATAATCAAACCCTGAAACAGCCGCTTTAGCATGTAAGTCTACAACATATTGATCAATAAAATCCTGCGGTGCTAAATGAGCAAACGCAGAAGTAAACTCGATCACATATAAAATATCAACACCTAAGCGCTCCATCAACCGTTCTTTTTGCTCTAAGCTGCTTAAATATTTCATATTTTCCGGCAATACTTTTTGAAAAACAATCGAAGGATGTTGATTAAATGTCATAACAGCTAATTTTAAGTTATGTTCTTCGGCATATTTTTTGCCCGTCTCGATCACCTTTTGGTGCCCTCGATGAACACCATCGAAAAAGCCTAACACCATCACTACTTCATCTGACGGAATTTGTTCTGGTTGATAAGGATGACGAATTGGAATCACTTGCATATTAAAACTTCTTTCTATTAATTATTTCGTAAGACTTTACTTGGTTTTAAAACATTCGCTTTCGTTGGATGAGCCATATAAAGACTGACAACCTGATCATGATAAAATAAAGCGACTAAATCTTCCGGCATTTCATTTAAGCCTAATTCACTTTGCGTCAAACGAACACCATTTTTGACCTGTTGATATAGCTCATCAGACAAATCGATTCGCTGAAAGTCACCAATCGCTGTCTCGATCGGTAATAATACTTGATCTATAGCTTCTTGCGCCATTTTTTCTGCGACTTGTTCTAATGTTAAACATTGACTAGCAATCAATCCTCCGCTTGCTGTCCTTGTTAAATCAGACATATGGGCAGGTACGCCTAGAATTGCACCTGTATCAACGGACAGTGTCCGTACATAAGTTCCTTTGCCGCAAACTACTTTAAAGCGCCAGCTCTGTGTGCCATTCATTGGGTCAAACACCGGCTCAGATGTTCGTTCAAAAGAATGAATCTGCGCCGTACGTTGGGGACGTTCTACTTCTTCACCATTTCTTGCATACTCATAGAGACGCTTACCATTTACTTTGACCGCTGAAAACATGGGCGGAATTTGCGTGATAGTGCCTGTCATTTGTTGCATTGCTGCATCGATTTCTGTTGTTGTAAAAGGCACTGTTAATTTATTTTTTTCAACTATTTCTCCACTGCTATCTTCAGTTGTTGTAGAAAAACCCAAGGTGATTTCTCCTTCGTAGGTTTTCCCTGAATCAACCATATATTCAATCACTTTGGTACCTTTGCCGATACAAATCGGTAAGACACCGGAAACATCCGGATCTAAGGTTCCGCCGTGGCCAATTTTTTTTGTATGTAAAATTTTCCTTAATTTAAAGACGCAGTCATGACTTGTCATCCCACGCTCTTTCCATAAAGGCAAAATACCATCCATCAATTTAGCCCCCTAATACTAAGATTACTAACTTGCTTATTATAACATAGAAACATATGAAAATTCATTCTTTCAAGGTCAAGTAAGGTAAAGTTTCTTACTGTTGTTTTGTTTTTTCAGTAAAGAAAAAAGCGCGATCCAAAGATAATTTTGAACCACACTTTCTAGTTATTCTTTTGTTTTTAACAAAACTTATTATGCAGAGTGACCAACGATCACATCACCCGCGTACCCAAAACCGACACGTGTCATACTCGGATTCATTTCCCAATCACGGTGTCCTGTTCCAGATGGTGAAACCATGTTCGTTTCATTGTACCAAGCCATGATCACAGAGTTTCCAGGTGCAAACATGAAAGCAATTACCTCATCCCCTCTGTTCCAATGGTCTGATGGAATTTGATAGTCCTGCATCATTGATGCTCTAGCTCCAGCAGAAGCAGCTAAACCTGCATCCCAGCTCACTGGATTCAATCCATTCGCTGTCCGCAGTGCATTCAATGCTTGGAAAGTAGCATCTGCAGATGTCACTGGCGGTGTTGGTGTTGGATCTTTCGGTCCTTCTGATGGCGTTGTATTTCCTTGATCGGTTGAATTACTTTCACTAGGAGTCGTATTAGTTTGTTCAGAGCTATTTGATTCTGGTGCTGCTACTTCTTCTGAGGTAGAAGGCGCTGTTGATTCTTCGTTCGCTGTTGTTGTTTGAGTCGTCGTTTTCTCTTGTTTAGCTGCAGCTTTTTTATTTTCTGCTTGTTTCTCCTCAGCTGCAAGCTGCGCTTTTAATGCTTCTTGTTGTTTCTTCACTAATTCATTTTTAGAATTTTCAGCACCTGCAGTTTCTGAATCAACTTCAGCTTTCAATACATTCAAATCCGCCTGCTTACTTACAAGAGATTCTTTTTCTTTCTCAAGTTGTTTTGTTGCCTCTTCTACAGCATCTAAATTCGTTTGAATATCCGCTTTTTTGGTTTCAACTAGCTTTTTATCTTCTTTTTGTTGTTTAACTAAATCGTTGTTTGCCGTTAAAATCGAAGAAATTGCCTGCACTCGACCAACCGCATCAGAAATTGATTCTGAGTTTAGGATCATATCCAGAATTTGAGTGCCTTGTCCATTGACTTGAACATTTCGACCTTGATTTTGAATCGCTTCTGTCCGTTTATTGATGCGAACATCTAGTGCTTTAATATCTTTTTTTAGTTGCTCTGATTCTTCTGTCAGGCTCGTCTTTTGTCTATTCAGTTCAATTCCTTTATCGTAAATAGAGGAGATTTCCTCTTCCAAAGTAGTGATTTGAGTGGTCACGCTTTTTTGTTTTTCTTTTAATGCAGAGATTTCTTTATCTTGTTGCTCTATTTTTTTATCAGCTGTCTCGGCCATTGCACTGATTGGTGCCAAAGCTCCCGTAGCTGTCATCATTCCAACGATTAATAAGGTCAAGCTTTTTTTCTTCACTAATACCCCTCCAATTTCTCAAATAAATCTTATGCTATAAAATCATACCATATTTTTCTACTTCATAATCGGTAAAAAGATTACAATAGCTTTCAATCTAGTTACAATGAAATAATTTTGTTACAAAGATGGAATAAAACAGATATTTTTCTTGGTTACTTAAAAAGAGCTGGAAGAATATCTTCCAGCTCTTTTTATTAGTCACCTTGATTCAATTTACGGATCAAATCATCAATATGGTTGCCATATTGTACAGATTCGTCTCTTTCAAAAATCAATTCTGGTGTTTTGTATAACGTTAAGCCTTGACCCAATTCTTTGCGAATCAAGCCTTTTGCTTTATCTAATCCTTGCTGCGCTTTTTGTTGGTCAGAAGCTAGATCAGATAACAAGCTATAATAAATCGTTGCTTGCTGCAAATCACCTGTTACACGAACATCGGTAATTGTAATATCCTGCACACGAGGGTCTCTTACGCGTTTTCTTAAGATATCATTGACTTCACGCATGATTTCTTGACCCACTCGGCGGTCACGATAATTTGCCATACTGTTTCTCCTTCTTTCTCAAATATTGACGTTTTCCTATTTCTTAACTTCTTCCATGATAAAGCCTTCGATCACGTCATCCACTTTAAGATCGTTGAAGTTTTCGATCATTGCTCCACATTCAAAGCCAAGTTTTACTTCTTTTGCATCATCTTTGAAACGTTTTAAGCTGGCTAATTTACCTTCGAAGATCACAATACCGTCACGGATCACACGAACACCACTATCACGGCGGATGAAGCCTTCTGTTACGTAACAGCCGGCGATCGTTCCAACTTTAGACACTTTATACAACTCACGAACAGCCATTTGACCCGTAATTTTTTCTTCAAATTCTGGATCAAGCATTCCGTTCATCGCTGTTTCGATTTCTTCAATTGCTTTATAGATGATCCGATGTAAACGAATATCCACTTCTTCTTGTTCCGCTTGCTGTTTTGCTTGAGGCGTAGGTCGTACGTTAAATCCAATAATGATCGCGTTACTTGCTGCTGCAAGTGTAACGTCACTTTCATTGATCGCACCAACTGCTGAGTGAACGATTTTCACTCGAACACCTTCGACCTCGATTTTTTGTAAACTTGCAGCCAAGGCTTCTGCCGTTCCTTGTACGTCAGCTTTGATGATCACATTGACATCTTTCAATTCGCCTTCTTTCAGGCTTTCGAATAAGTTATCTAAAGTGACACGGTTATTGGCTGAACGCTGTTCAAGAACCGCACGTTTACCACGTTCTTCACCAGCTTGACGCGCTGTTTTTTCATCTTCAAAGACAACAAAACGGTCGCCAGCTTGCGGTACATCATTTAATCCTGTGATTTCAACTGGTGTTGCTGGTCCTACGGCTTTATCACGACGACCAATGTCATTCGTCATAACACGGACACGTCCAAAGGTATTTCCGACAACGATCGGATCTCCGACTTTCAACGTTCCTTGTTGAACAAGTAATGTTGAAACAGGTCCTTTTCCTTTGTCTAAACGAGCTTCGATCACTGTACCGATCGCCCGCTGTGTTGGATCTGCTTTAAGGTCTTCAACTTCTGCGATCAGAAGAATATTTTCTAACAATTCATCGATGTTTTGATTGAATTTTGCAGAAATGTTGACGAAAATCGTATCTCCGCCCCATTCTTCCGGAATCAAACCATGTTCACTTAGTTCTTGCTTCACGTGGTCAGGATTAGCTCCTGGTTTATCCACTTTATTGACAGCCACGATAATTGGCACTTCTGCAGCTTTTGCGTGGTTGATTGCTTCGATGGTTTGCGGCATTACACCGTCATCTGCTGCAACAACTAAAATCGTGATATCCGTGATACCAGCTCCACGTGCACGCATACTCGTAAAGGCCGCGTGTCCTGGTGTATCCAAGAAAGTAATCGGTTTTCCGTCGATATCGATTTGATAAGCACCGATATGCTGTGTAATTCCGCCTGCTTCTCCAGACGTTACACGTGAATTGCGTAAAGTATCAAGCAACGTTGTTTTCCCATGGTCAACGTGACCCATGATCGTTACAACAGGCGGGCGTGTCACAAGATTTTCTTCAACTAATGCTTCTGGTTCGAAGAATTTATCGATATCAGCCACATCTACTTGAACTTTTTCTTGCGGTTCCATACCATAATCAACAGCTAAAAGTTCAATCGTTTCTTTATCTAATGACTGGTTTTGGTTGACCATAACACCCATCATAAAGAGTTTTTTGATGATTTCAGCTGGCTCGCGGTGAATTTTCTTCGCGATATCTGCTACGTTCATACCTTCTGTGTATTCTAAAACATCAGGTAATTCACGGAATTTACGTGCTGGTACTGCAGGTTTTGTTGATTCTTGGTATTTCCCTTTTTTGCCTTTTTTGTTGAATCTGTTACGGTTTTGATTGTTGTAGCCACCATTACGGTTACGGTTTTGGCCACCCCCACCAAAGCTGTTGTTGCGGTTTTGGTTATTGTTGCGATTTTGGTTGCCTTGGTTATTACTTTGTCCTTGATTCGAACGGTTTTGATTTGTATTTTGTGTCGTACGTTGTTGGGTATTGTTGCGATTTTGATTATTTTGCTGTCCTGATTGGGCAGGACGGTTTTGATTGTTATTTTGTTGTCCTGATTGTGTAGGACGATTTTGGTTATTGTTTTGCTGCGGACGATTTTGCTGTCCTTGATTTGGACGATTTTGAGTCATATTTTGGCTGCTTCCTTGCGTATTTCGATTTTGGTTATTACGATTTTGTTGTTGCCCTTTGTTGTGGTTTTGAGTTGGTTTATTGCTATTTTGGTTAGCTGGTTTTGGATTTGCTGGTTTTGCTTGACCACTTTGTGCTTGTTGCGGCTTCGCTGCTGGTTTTTGTTGTGAATTTGCTGGCTTGTTTCCTCCAAATGCGTGACGAAGTTTTGATTCATCATCAGAAGAAATTGCGCCCATGTGATTTTTCACATCCATACCTAATGCATGTGCTTTTTCCACGACATCTTTACTTGATTGATTGATTTCTTTTGCTAATTCATAAATTCTTTTTTTCCCCATGCAATCACCTTCCTAACCTTTGATTAATTCCTTGAACTTTCTCGCAAACCCTTGATCATTGATTCCTACGATCATACGTGTTCTACCGATCGCATGACTGATCTCAGATTGGGTAAACGACTCGTCTGTCGGAACATTATAGTAAGAACATTTGTCCTTGATTTTTTTCCTTGTATTTTCACTAGCATCTGCTGCAACAAAAACAAATTTTGCTTTACTACTGCGAATATCTGCTAAAGTCAACTCTTCGCCAGTTACTAGCTTTCCAGCTCTCATAGCCAAACCTAATAAATTTAAAACTTTTTCTTTATTCATTTCCAAACAACTCTTTACGGGCTTTTTGGTGTTCCACGTAATCCAGTAATTCCTGGTAAAAGTCATCAGTCAATGTTGTTTCTAGTACACGGTCTAAAATGTGTTTATCCCAAGCATCCTGAACTTCTTTTGGCTCAAGAGCGACATAAGCACCTCGACCTGGTAATTTTCCAGAAGGATCGATCGATACGACACCTTCTTTAGATCGTGTGATTCGAACTAACTCTTTTTTGGGTTTCATCTCACCTGAGACAACAGATTTGCGCATCGGGACTTTTCTTTTTTTCATCTTGTTCCCTCCAAACCGCTAGACTTGTTCTTCGTCTTCTACTGTTTTTTCTTCAAACTCAAGGGCTTCATATTCATCAGCTGTCAAATCAGATTCCACGATCATTTCATCGTGAATTTCTTCCACTGCTTCTTCTTGATTCTCTTGCTGCGCATAAAATTCTTCCATTTCAGATTCTGGCTTGATATCGATCTTAAAGCCTGTCAATTTAGCTGCTAAGCGAGCATTTTGACCTCTTTTACCGATTGCAAGTGATAACTGATAATCTGGAACAACGACTGTACAGGCTTTGTTATTATTAGGGTCAAAAATGACATCGACAACTTGCGCTGGATTCAGCGCATTGCTGATGAAGATCGCTGGATCTTCATTCCATTCCACGATATCCATATTTTCGCCTTTTAATTCATTAACGATCGCTTGGACACGTTGACCTTTAGGCCCTACACACGTACCGACTGGATCGATATTTGGATCTGTTGAACGAACAGACACTTTTGAACGATCGCCGGCTTCACGAGCAATGCTGACGATTTCTACGATTCCGTCATACACTTCTGGAATTTCTTGTTCAAATAATCGCTTCAATAAATCTGGATGACTGCGGCTCACAAAAACTTGAGGGCCTTTAGACGTATTTTCAACGCGTGATACATAGACTTTGATTCGATCGTGCGGTTGGTAAAATTCATTGGGCATTTGATCTTGTTTTGATAATACAGCTTCGATTTTGCCTAGATTTACATAAATATAACGACGGTCTTGTCTTTCGACGATCCCTTGCATGATATCATTTTCATAAGCACTGAATTCATTGTAAATAATGTTTCTTTCTGCTTCTCTCACACGTTGTAAAATAACTTGTTTCGCTGTTTGCGCTGCGATTCGGCCAAAATCTTTCGGCGTTACTTCAAAACGGATTTTATCACCAAGCTCATAAGCCTTGTTAACTTCCATCGCTTCTTTTAACGAAACTTCCAATTGTGAATCCATCACTTCTTCAGTCACTTCTTTTACTGCATAAACATGGATATTGCCTTTTTTGCCGTCGAACTCTACTTCAACGTTTTGGGCTTGTCCATAATGTCTTTTATATGCGGAAACTAATGCTGCTTCCAACGCATCAATCACGATATCCTTAGAAATACCTTTTTCAGCTTCTAATGCATCCAATGCATTCAACATTTCTTTGCTCATTTTGTTGTCATTTCCTCCTATTGTTTAAATGAAAGATGAACGGAAGGGCGATCCTTCAGGAAAAAACCTTTCCGTAATAAGCGAAAACGGGATCGTTTTGCTTTATGAATGTCTATGTTAGAACTGGATTGCTAAACGAGCTTTGGCAATGTTTTTCCGTTCAAATGTATAGTCTTTGACTCTTGTTTTGATTTTGACTGTCAAGATCAATTGTTCTTTATCTACTGATTTTAATGTACCTTCAAATTGCTTTTCTCCCTCAACCGCTTGATAAAGAGATACATGGATATATTGGCCAACCGCTTGTTCATAATCGCTTTCTTTTTTCAACGGACGTTCTGCTCCCGGAGAAGAGACTTCCAAAAAGTACGCTTGCGGTATCGGGTCAGGATCCATAGCATCAAGTTTTTCGCTGAGTTGTTCACTGACAAGCGCGCATTCCTCAATATCAATGCCGCCATTTTTATCAATAAAGACACGGAGAAACCAGTTCTTCCCTTCCTTGACAAACTCTACTTCTACAAGTTCAAAATTTTGTTTTTCTAAGATTGGTGTGACTAACTCGGTAACAGTTTCCACAACACTACTCAAAATTTTCGCCTCCTTCAGGAATTATAGAATGAGGACTAGCGTATAAGTAAAACAGCAGTGCTTTTCCTGCCTTACCCCATTAAAAAGAGTGAGCAGAAATCCGCTCACTCCGACTAGTATCATTACTTGTAATGTATTATATCACAGAGTTTCAGAAAACTCAAATGAAGGTGATTATAAAGCCATTTCTCAACATCTGCTCGCGTTGTTTGAGTAGGAAATACACTTCACTTTTTCAGCTTTTTGATTTACTATAGAAAAGAACTCGCGAAAGGAGCCGTCTAATGTCTCAAACTCAAGTCATCAAAGTATCCAAAGATACCATCAAAAAAATGAAGTCATTTTATGAGCGCTCGCTCTTAAATAAACATGTTCCATATACAGAATTCGTAGCAAAATCAGGAACAACAACGATCACCGCCTACACCTCAGGAAAAGTGGTTTTTCAAGGTCTAGAAGCAGAAAAGATTGCTGCAAAGTGGGGAACGTCCACTGCAAGTAAAACTGCTTCTACCTCTAAAACAAAAACGACCACTTCCCTACCAGCAAATTTCAGTCAGCTTTCTGTTTTAGGCAGCGATGAAGTCGGAAACGGCAGTTATTTTGGTCCAGTAACAGTTTGCGCTGCTTATGTAGAGAAAACAATGGTAGCAAAATTAAAAGCACTCGGCGTCAAAGACTCCAAAGAGTTAACTGATCCGCAAATCAGACAGCTTGCAAATGTGGTCAAGGAATTGATCCCCTTTAAATTGTTGATCGTTGAGCCGGAAAAATACAATCAGATCCAACCAAAATATAACGCGGTCCATATGAAAGTTGCTCTGCATAACCAAGCCATCCATTTATTATTGAATGAAATCGCCCCTATTAAACCAGAAGCGATCTTGATCGACCAGTTTACTCCTGAAGCGAATTATAAAAAATATGTACGCTCAGAAAAAAATCAGGTAAGTGAAAAACTTTATTTTGTAACCAAAGGTGAGCAATATCACGTTGCCGTTGCCGCAGCTTCGATCATCAGCCGAGCAGCCTTTTTAGATGAACTAGAGAAAGAATCACAAGAATTAGGTCTAAAAGTTCCATCTGGAGCAGGCAGCACTGCCGATCAGGTTGCTGCAAAAGTTTTAAAAAAAGGCGGTATCAGCTTACTGAGCAAATACGCAAAACTCCATTTTGCAAATACCGAAAAAGCCAAAAAAATCGCTGCAAAATAAAAAAAGAGTCCTGCGCAATGTGTAAAGCATGTTTGCGTAAGACTCTTTTTCGATCAACAGTAAAGGTCGGATCAATAAACTTTTTTTATACGTCAAACCTTGACGCTTTTCTTTAACTACTCAGACAAATTTTCTTCTCTCATCAACGATCGTCTCGTCAAAATCCATACCAAACCCAAAATCATACGTATGCTCAAATTCATCTGAGTAACACTTCATATCGAGTGGGACATCTTCTTGTTGTTTTTCAACGGTCTCCATATCTGCCGGCATTTGAAACGGCAGTAATCCTGATGGTGTAAAGTCACCGCTGAAAACACTGAGGATGGCCTGAGTCTGTACACCAAAATCGACAATAATTGCATCGACATAAGGTTCAAATTCTGCAACGACCGTTGGATTTTTCAATGTCAGACTCACAATGATCGGAACATCGGGGTATTGTTTCTTCAATCGTTCCAGAGTTTCGATGTCCTGCCCATTACTTGCCGTATTTTTCTTTCCTTTATAAGAGCGATCATCACCAGCAAGACTTTCTTTCCGGGCAAATTTTGCAGTATATGGCTTGTATTGTAAACTGATCGGTAAATAACCATTGCCATTGTCTTCATTAGAATAACCATATGTTTTAGGGGACTCTAAAAATAGCCAAATAGCATCTGCCTGTTCAGGCGAATCCACCACTTGAAAATATTTTTCAACGAGGGATCGATTGACAGGATCTTTTTCAAATGCTGGTTGCGGATGACCAAACCAATCCTTTGAAGCACCAATATGCTGCTTGGGAATATACAGCTTAGCAGTTTTTTCTAAAGGTAATAGTCTATGTTTATTTTTTAGCAGTATTAAAGATTTCTGCTGTGCTTTATAGCCTGCTTCCATAAATTTCGGCTGCCCAACGATTTCCTCAGATTTTTCTGATATTAGATACGGATTTTCAAATAAACCTGTTTGAAACAGATTCTTCAACAATCTACGAGCCGAAACTTGGAATCGTTCTTTCATTGCTTGTATCCCATATTCTTTAGCACCCAGTTCAAAAGCAGCCAAAACAGGGGCAATTTCATTATTTCCGCCGAACTGATCAACGCCTGCCAAAAGTGCTTTGTAATGCCGTTCTTCCACAGTCAGCTCCTCTACTCCCCAGCTTTTTCCGCCAAGAAATTGATCGATTTGTACCGGATCAGCCGTGATCGACCAGTCTGTACAAACAACGCCACCATAACGATATTTCTCCCGTAATAAATCATTGAGAATAAATTGGCTAAAACCATTTCCGACATTTTCACCATACTTCTGATCTTGATCATAAGATATCGTATAGTACGGCATGACTGCTGCCGCTTTTTTGGTCCCCTCCTGCAAATCGAAAGCACCTTCTAGAAATGGTTTTAGATGCTCATTAAAATTATTTCCTGGATAAACCGCGTATTTTCCATAACCGTAGTGGCCATCTCGTCCAGCCTCACCACTACCGCCACCTGGCCAATGCTTGACCATGGCGTTGACACTTTCCTTGCCCCAGCCGTTTTTTGTTCCTTTAGTCGTTTGAAAACCGTCGCAATAGGCTTGAGCTAAAGCAGTGACTAATTTTACCCCTTCACCAAAAGTACCGGAAAAACGCATCCAGCGCGGCTCCGTTGCCAGATCAATCTGCGGCGATAAGGCGGTCGTGATTCCTAAGGCTCGATATTCCTGACTAGCGATTTCTCCAAATTGTTTCACCAGCTCAGGATCAAAAGCTGCTGCTAAACCCAACTGCTCCGGCCACATAGAAATCTCTCCGCCTGCTCCAGCGTTGAATTCAGTATCTGCACTTGTGCTGTGACGTGGATCTGAGCTGATATTTACTGGAATACCCGAGTCCAAGCTTTCGGCCATCGCCTGAATTTTATTCGTCCATTGGGCGGCTGCTTTAGGTGATTCTACCCTCGTCAAAAGGACATGGCGGATATGATCCTTCGTTAAAAATTCCTTTTGCTGATCCGTCAATTCAGAAATCGGTCCGTCATAGTCTGCTAGCGTCTTTCCCCCATATGTACCGGAAAACATCTGCACAAAATGATTGTCACTTCTCGATACTGTTTGATGGCGGCTATACAACATCAACCCAGCCATTTCCTCCACACTTAAGTGTGTGACTAAATCTTCGATTCTCTCTTCGATCGGCAAGCGCCAGTCTTCATATGGATCCAATCGACCATTTTTATTCAAATCTTTAAAAGCGAATCCATCCTGCTCAATCAACGTTACTCCCGAATCTGCTGCATAACCTAAGGTTGCCCCTTGATCATTTTCAACAAGTATCCAATTTTCTTGTTGTATTATTCTATAGCTCATCTAGCTTCCTCCATTTCTAAAAAATGCAAGCGTATTCTTCCACTATTCTATCTTACTCTGTTTTCAAGTTGGATGCGATACAAAATTTGAATCTTCTTTTAAACAAATCATTCTAGCTGTTATTTTTATTAAAAAATCCTAAAGAAAAAACAATTTTTTCGATTTTTACTATAGTAGACTCCAGTTGATTTTTTTCTTGATATTTCTATGTAATTAGTTGATCCATAAGTCTTCTCCATCAATCGTACCAGCGAGATTCTTTAAATAGATCATTTTACTTAGAAAAAAATTAAGTTTTGAACGATTGACTTCTGTTATTGAATTGATTATAGTTGTGGCGATCTAAATAACTTGTTAGGTGAGGCTCCTATGAAAACACAGGCTACTGCTCAAAAATGTCGAAAGACAGGCATGGGTAGGACAGGAATTGTCGAATTAAGGCTTTTCACAAAGTAGCTAAAAGCAATGCTTTTTACGTTTCATAGTGCTAAAACTCAACGATGAGAATGATGACCCTTTTTTTGTGCTGGAATCACTCCCCTTCGCTGAGTCTTTTTAAGCGAAGGTTTTTTGTTTTGGATCAGAGAAACATTTGGAGGTGAAAAATCAGCCTGATCCAAACAACATAGCCATTAAAAAGACAGTCATCCCGACATATCTGTCGATTCCTAGCGCCGCAATTTATTTGATGATCAATAAAATGATTAGCGAGGAATAACAATGAATCTAGTAAAAAAGAGTTTGATTTGTATTAGTCTTATCACTGTTTTGATTTTTACCGCTCTTGGCTGCTATGCAGTTATTGGTTTTCATCAGGGCAAAAAAATGGCTCAAACACATGTCACTAAAAGAAAAAATTCGACCTTCTCTGCAGATGAACAAACAAATTTAAAAGAGATCACGATTCTATTGATCGGTGATGACGGACGGGAAGATGACGAGGATGGCGGTCGGGCAGATACGTTGATGGTGGCACATTATAATAGCGAAACCAAACAACCAAAGCTGCTGTCGATCATGCGGGATTCTTACGTTCAAATACCTGGACACGGAGCAGAAAAAATCAATGCTGCTTACGCTTACGGTGGAGCTGAGCTGACTAAACAAGTCTTGAATACTTCTTTTGACTTGCCTATCAATTATTATATATCCGTTGATTTTCAGCATTTTATTCGTTTGATCGATGATCTGTACCCCAAAGGTGTCGAAATCGATGCAGAAAAAGAGTTGAACTTAGACAACGTCGATATAAAAAAAGGGCAACAATCAATGGATGGGAATACTTTGCTGCAATATGCCAGATTCCGTATGGATGGTGAAGGAGACTTCGGACGTGTCAGAAGACAGCAGCAAGTGATGGATGCTCTAGCAAAACAAGCTAAAAATGCAGTACCACTTTTACAGCTGCCTCAAATTGCTGGAGAAGCCGTTGGGTATTTAGACACGAATATTCCAGCTGACCTTCTGATCGATTTAGCCAAGGATTTTTTAAGCGGGAAAGTAAAACCTCTTCAAACCTTATCTGTTCCAGTTGAAGGGAGCTGGGCATTTAACGATTATACAGAAGCAGGCAGTGTTTTAGAAATCGATGAAAAGCAAAACACACAAGCGATCCACAAATTCTTAGCTGACGAGACAGATCAATGAAGACGCTAAGAAAACCCTCTAAATTCGTTTATCTGGATTTTTACCTCCTGCTCCCTTATCTTATTTTGTGTGTGATCGGTATTTTAATGGTGTACAGTGCCAGTTCTTATCAATTGCTTGATAGCCAATTAAGTCCAGCACATAAAGCATTCAAACAGACATCTTATTTTATTTTCAGCCTTGTTTGTTTAGGGTTTGTCTATCGGATCAATTTAGCTGTTTTGAGAAAGCCTGCGATTATTCGTCTGTTGCTTGGTCTGACGTTTCTCTCCTTATTTTTATTACCAGTCATCGGAACAAGCGTAGGTGGTGCCAAACGTTGGCTCAATTTAGGTATTCTTTTGTTTCAACCTTCAGAATTGGTTCCATTTATTCTCGTACTTTATCTGGCTCTTGCATTCTCAAAAACGGAAACAGTGTCGCCTTTCTCTTTCCAAACATATAAAAAGCCGATAATCGTTTCGGTCACCTTGATGTTCTTCGTCGCTTTACAGCCAAATATCGCGGGTGCTTCTATGATTTTTATTCTAGTGCTGGTTTTATTTTTGACAAGCGGATTATCCCCTTGGTTCATGTCACTCGCTTTGATAGGATTTGTTATCGCAAAGAGATTTGGAACAATGCTCTTATTGTCCTTGCCAACAGAATGGTTGCCGCAAAAGTTCAGTTATTTAGTGACACGTTTTGAAGTCATGCAAAATCCTTTTATCGATCCTATGGGCAAAGGCTTCCAAACGTCCAATGCTTATTATGCGATCCATAATGGCGGATTTTGGGGCTTAGGTTTAGGGAACAGCATTCAGAAAAAAGGCTTTTTGCCTGAACCTGACACAGATTTTATTTTTGCGATTTGCATAGAGGAACTTGGCTTGATTTTTTCTTTAGGCATGCTATTTTTAGTTTTCTTTATGGTCGCGCGTTTACTTTTATTAGGGATAAAGGCAAATTGTCTTTACTATTCTTACCTTTACATTGGCTGTGGTGTCTTGTTGCTCTTGCAAGTTTCTGTCAATGTCGGTAGTCTTTTGGGGTACATCCCGATGACTGGACTGACTTTTCCTTTCATCAGCTATGGTGGATCTAGTCTATTGATTTTGAGCCTTGTGCTAGGTGTTGCGCTGAATGTTCGTGCAAGCGAGCTGCGAGAAAAACAACGATCACGAGGTGAAAGCCAATGAAACGAATTCGGAATACATCGAATGAACGAATCAATTACGGACTTTTACTTCCAGTTTTTCTACTGATCTTAGTTGGCTTCTTGGCACAATACGGTGCTTTTATGGCTGATCCAACGATCACTGCAGTCACTCCATTACTAATAAAACAGCTGCTGTGGACACTGTTAGGAATGATTGCTATGTTTTTGACGATGCTGCTTCCAATAAAATTTTTGTGGAAAGCAACTCCTTATCTTTATTTTTCTTCCCTGATTTTGATGAGCCTGCTAGTAAAATTTCATGACCCTGTGATGGCTGTTGCTACTGGAACCAAACGATGGCTTCGGCTTGGGCCGCTCGCCTTTCAACCTTCCGAGTTTGCAAAATTAGGGTACATCCTGATGCTAGCTTACATCGTGACAAAAAGTGGCAAGTCATTCTCTTCGCTAAAAGAGGAGCTGGCTCTTTTAGGAAAACTGTTCCTCGTGAGCATCCCTATTTTTGGATTGATGTTTTATCAAAAGGATTTTGGGACTAGTTTAGTTTTTCTATCGATTTTATTTGGTATCTTACTTGTTTCAAGCTGTTCTTGGAAACTTTTAGTTCCTCTTTTTGGCAGTCTGAGCGTGCTCGGTATCAGCGCAATCCTATTAGTTTTAACGGAACAAGGGCAAAAAATACTCGCCTATTTACACTTCAAGCCTTATCAATTCGACCGTATTCATGCTTGGCTTGACCCATTTGCGTATGCGGATTCGATCGCATTTCAGCAAGCTAGAGGGTTGAGCGCGATCGGTTCAGGAGAATTAGCGGGAAAAGGTCTGACCAATTTACAGGTCTACGTCCCGGTTCGGGAATCCGATATGATCTTTACCGTTATCGCTGAAGCTTATGGATTTATCGGGAGCTGTTTCCTGCTTTTACTTTTCTTCTATCTTATATATCAAATGCTGATCTGTACTTTAGCCGCTAAGCGAGAATTTTATGCCTATATCACGACTGGAGTCATCATGTATTTTTTGTTTCATATTCTAGAAAATATCGGTTCAAATATTGGATTATTACCTTTAACTGGTATTCCGCTGCCCTTTATCAGTCAGGGAGGAACCGCTTATGTGACGAATTTTATCGCTATCGGATTGATTCTTTCCATGTTCTATCAAAATGAAAAACAAGCTCTTTGATCAGCAAATGCTGATATGAATAAAATGCCCTATCAAATTTAGCTTAAACCCGCTAAAATTGATAGGGCACTTTTTTATAGTAGGGTATGGAAATTATTTTCAACGTTTCTCAGTCTTATATTTATACGGACAACAAATCCTTCTATTCTTTATCAAAATCAGAAAGCTGCTCATACTTTTCATCCAGCCTTTTGCTAAACCAACGGCCATTCATTACTTTGCTCAACAATTCTTGCTTTTGTTTCTCTGACACTGTTGTATCCTGATCGATTGCTTCCAAAACATTTTCATAATCATAGGTTTTATGCCCCATTTTTGCTGATGCTTGTTTTTTGTCCGCATTTACAAATAAGAGATTGTCTTTCGATCCAGCTTGCCAGTCTTCCCACTTCGGCAGATTTGAACCATTCGGATCACCGTTTTTAATAAACTCAAACAAATAATTTTGGAATACTTTGCTTAACTCCTTCGCTCCTTCACTATCATACCCTGCTCCAACTAAGCCTGCATAATTTTTACTTTCCGTATCGAGCAATGGGACAAACACACCATGAAATGCGCCAAGTTTAGCCATCTCTTCTCCCACTACAGCTTTATCAGCACCGAATTCAATTTCCATGCCATAGATAGCCGCTTGATAATGCTCGTTCATTTTTTCTGCAGATTCTTGGACATTGAACAAGCTGTATAGTTGTCCGCCGTAGTTATTGATAAACGTATACTGATTGGCAATTTCAGGATCATTGTCAATTTCTCCACCTTCTAAATACTGAGAAAAATACGGGTCAAATCGCCCAAACAAGGAGAATTCCTGCTCACCAGTCAGCATCATCAAAGGAACAGAGTGATAGTTTTCTGTGTCAAATCCTTCTTTTGGAAGCACATATCCATCATTGAATAAATGCGGGAATACGCTCATCCGAATCCCTGCATTGCTCATTAGTCCAACTAGACGATCTCCGTCAAGTGCGTATAGATAATCCTTTACCTCTTCCTCTGAGCTCAGTAGCCAGTCTTTCGCTTTTGTTTCATCTTCTTTTACCCCATCTTCCACAACTAATGAAGCAATTGCTTGAGCGTATACCTCCTGACTCTTCTTCTCATCTGCAATAGTCATTCCTCCGCTAAATGAGATTGCTTTATCAAATTTCCCTTCAAATATTGGTGAAATCAGCATAGCCATCACATCACGTCCGCCAGCAGAAAAACCACTGACTGTGATATTATTTTGATCCCCGCCGAAGTTTTCAATATTTTGCTTTACCCAGTCTAAAGACTTACTTAAATCCAGCAATGTGTAATTTCCGGAATTTTCTTCTTTTGTTCCAGTTTTTAAAGCTGGAAGTGGATTAAACCCTAGTGGACCCAACCGATAATTGACGGAAACGATAATTGCATCATGCGCCTGAACAAAAGAAACCCCTGAGATCTCTTCCGCTGTCCCCGTTTGATTATTCCCGCCATGAATATAGACAAGAACCGGCAACTCTTTCTTATCATTATTCGGACGATAGATATCCAAATTCAACCCATCTTCTGAACCTATGACACCATCTGCGCTCGTTTGTAAAGCAACACTTCCAGCCTTCGTTGCATCGCGTTCACCTTCCCAAGGCTCTGGATCTGTTGGTGCTTTCCAGCGCGCTTCTTTTGTGGTTTCACCGCCGTAAGGTACACCCAACCAAATAAGTGCTTCTTCCTCTTCATAACCTTTTACTTTCCCAAAAGCTGTTTCCCGAACAACAGATGTCTCCTCATTTTTATCAGCGTTTGTCTTTTCTGTTTTAGCAGACTGAGTACACCCTCCCAATGTGATTACTGCAAGCAACAACCCAACCCAACGAATCGCTTTTTTAAATTTCTTCAAATCCCTTCCTCCTTCAAGTTTTGATCAACGTTCTAATAAATCGTAAAAACTCCTTTCTTGCTTTTTAAACAAAAAAACCTAAACCAGCTCATAGATATGAGTAGTTTAGGTTATGCCCAAAAGGTTACATTCCTGATTTTATTTTAGCATAATAAAGCAAACGTTTTCAACATATTGTTTTAAATTATCTTTTATTTATACTATATTTATCTTCATTTTTTATAATTAGATAAAATCATGATGATCATAGTGGGGTTTCTATTTTATTCAGCTTTCATTTGGATTTTTATTGAAACGCTATCTGCTCACGTTGAGCTTCTCCATCTTTTCAGGACTTTGAATAGATGGCTTTTGATATAGTGCTTTGAATTGAAGCATTGATCCTGTACTGAATGAAAGATCGATTCAAAATAATTCTTCAGCGTGAATGATGATCATATTTCATAGTATTGCCTCTCTTGTCATTTAGTAATTTGTAAGAAGAAATATAGCATAGGCAATCACTGAACATCAGTAAACACTTTGATACTGGTATTCATAAAAAAACTGAATCCTCATATATCAAGGATTCAGCTACTTTTTAAATTCTATTCTTCTTCAGCCATGAATGATGATAGCAGTTCATAGCTTTATATCTATCGTCATCTAGTAACTTGTAAGAAAAAAATACTCATAGCCAATTACCCAATATCATTAAATATTTGACTAATGGCATTCATTTTGGAGTTTAGAAAAACTCAATTTTGAGGAGCACTGCTTTTTTTATTTTAATCTATAGCCATATTCTATTCATTTAGAATCGTAATCTCTGGATCAACAACACTTATAACGTCAATAACATAATTAAGCGTAATTATTATATAGTGTTTCATATTCAAATGCTCATATAATCCACCACTGGTTTTTTTTATAAAATTTCCAAAATCTCCATCTTGTATCTCATAAATAACACTTTTAAATCCTTGCCCCTTAAACTTCTCAATTTCTTCATCACAGAAAATTTCTCTAAGATACATACCTTCATCAGCAACTCTCATAGCCTTAGTAGCAAAAAAATCAATTACAACCTTTTCTTTTTCGTCTTTTCCGTATTCTAATTCTAGAACTAAGCCGTCTATGTCTCCACTTTTAATACTTACCAAATAGTCATGACCACAGTGCGGTATCAATCCAGAAAATCTATCTATCCATTTTTCCATAATATTTTAGCCTCCTTATTTGTACCTAATTTTGATTGTTGGTTTTCCGTTTGGTCTTTGTATTTCAATTGTTGCCCCACCAGATTTACTCGTAGGCCTAACAATTACAGTTCGACCATCTTTTAAAGTCCCACTCATTCCATCTCCATTACTCAAATTTGACACATCATCTAGACCTAGCGAATTGAAATCATCTATAGCATCCGCATAGTCACCAGTCTTTTCATAATTTTTAGGATCGTTTCTTTTATTAGTAGTCGTGTCTTCTGCATCTTTCAAAACATCATCAATTGCTCTTTCAGTAGCCAAATTTATAGTTGGTGCATTATTCACCAAGTTTGAAATCGATTGACCAACCTTTAAAGCTTCCGTTCCTTTTCGAATCACATCGAAGACTCTACCCGCCTTACCTAAATTTCCTAACATTCCAACTCCAGGCACAAGCGGCATTTCATTTTTCATCACAAGAACGTCTTCAATATTATACTGTCCAGGCTGCAAATAGTCCTTACATTTATCTAGTTGCTCGTATAATCGCGGATAGTCTTTTATAGGTAATGGCTTTCCATTCTTTATCAAATACCATTTTTTACTAGTCCCTAAATCACTACAAATGATTGTATAACCATCTAAATTACCGATCGCTTGATTAACTTCTTTCATTTTTGCTTCTTGTTTCATTTTCTCTCGAGCTTGCCAACGAGCATTGATTGGTTTAGCCCAAGTCATGTTTAAACGACTAATATCAAAGGTACCCGTTGCTGGATTCCATGCCTTGCAGTCTTTCACTTGTGCTAGTCCATTATCAAATTCTTGCTGACACGCTTCGCACTCTGAAAAAATACTCGCAGAAAGAGCATTATACGCATGAAACTTTTCTAATTTCTCTCGTCGTTTTTCGATCACATCACACGCATTCATATAACGACGTTCTAAATCCGGTCGAGGTGTTTTCGCTGTACGCATTTGTTGATCTAAGCTTTGTTTTAATCGTTCAAGTTGATTGATCTCTTCTAGTATCAGGTCTTCATCCGTATCGATCCCACTGACTGATCCTTGATACTCACTAAGAAAACGTTTATGAGCAGCTTCCATTGCTTCTCCTGTCATTATAGCAGATTGACATAATGGCGTGTATACCGTCAGAAAATAGCTTTTGGCACTGTCATAGGCTTTACTAGATAACGGCGCAGATAAAAAAGAATGAATGCTTTGTTGTAAGGAAGCGATTGCTTGACCTGCTTGACTATTTAGTTGAGAAGCTTGTGAAGAGCGTGTTTGTGCTTCATGTACATAAAATTTAAGTCCCATGTTCGTCCTCCTTACTTTCTTTTAAGAAGGACTGTTGCTCTTGTAGAATGGCTTCTTCTTGATCCAATAATAGGCGTTCTTCTTTCTTTAATTGAAGGAGCTCTTCATCAAATTCTAGTTTCGCATTTTTCGCAAGCCGTAAGCTATCCTCCCCAAGTTCTTCGATAAAGGCTCGTTCCTCTGGTTCACAATTGGATAAAACAGAATGGTATACCACTTGTTCTTGTTGCTGGAGCTCAAAAAAGGCTTCCTGCTGTTCTTCTACGCGCCGTTGCTCCTTTTTACTTGCAAGTTGCTCGTCTTGTAACTGTTCTAGTCGCATTCGGAATTGACTATTCTTCTCTTCAAAGGTTGGCAATTTTTCTAGCCCCATTAAGAAAGCCCTCCTGGAAGATTAAATTTTGTTAGTTGAACAATGTGCTGGTCAATTCGATCAAACTCTTTGGCGACAGAATGAATACTATCTCCAGCAGAAACTACGCTAGTGGAAAGGTCTTTTAGCCCTCGCTGAAATTCATTCATTGTTTTTACCGCTGGAGCATTACCTGCAACATTGGTATTTGAAGAGGAGGCAGAAAGACTAATACTATTTAAGATACTCGCAGATTGACTAAAAGATGCTGAAACACTCCCAGCTATGCTGGAATTACTGTTAATTGACATTGGTTCCCTCCTATCGATAAATAATAGTTATATAAAACAGAATAATGATCCAATTCCAAATTCTCCTATTTTAATATATCATACTTATAGATAAAAAAATAAATTCATTACAAATTGACAGTATAAATCAATTCATTTTTCATAACAGTCTTCAACTATCTTGTCATGCAAAAATCTACATCAAAAAAAAGCTGAATCCTCATATATCAAGGGTTCAGCTTTCATTTAAATTCTATTCTTCTTCTTCCGCCATGAATGTGTTGAAGACCTCTTCGATCATATCCCACTCAGCATCTGTTTCGATTTGTTGTAATTCGCCTTCTGTTCCTTCGCTGTTTTCGATGTAGGCATAGGCTTGTAATTCTACATCTTCTTCTTCTGGAACTCCAGCTGGATAAAGAAGTACGTAATTTTTACCGAATTCTTCTTGCCCATCAACTGTTAGCAAGATTTCATATAAGGTTTCATTCCCTTGTTCATCAACTAAAGTGATATGTTCATGTCCCTCGTGATCATGATCGTGATTATGGTTATGCTCTTCTGCCATTTGCTTTGCTCTCCTTTTTGCTTATATTCGTGAAACTATAAGCCATTTAAATTTTATTGCCAGCGCTGTCTAAATAATTTTGTAAAATCATGACTGCGGCTACTTTATCGATAACTTTCTTTCTCTTCGCTCTAGATGCATTGGCTTGTTCGATCAGCATACGTTCTGCTTGAACAGTAGTCAAACGTTCATCCTGATAGCTAACTGGGAGCCCAAACAGCTCTTCGATTTTTTTGCCATAAGCCATTGATGCTTCTGCTCTTGGCCCGATCGAATTATTCATGTTTTTCGGCAGACCAACGACAAAACGGGTCACTTCGTATTCTTTCACCAGCTCTGCTAATCGTTCAAAGCCGAATTCTTCCTGTTCTTCGTTGATTCGAATGATTTCTACGCCTTGGGCTGTCCAACCCAATAGATCACTGACAGCAACTCCAACGGTTCTAGAACCGACATCCAGTCCCATCACTCTCATCGAAGCGTGATACCATGATTAGATAAGTAAAATTTAACCAGCTCTTCCATGATTTCATCCCGTTCGTGACGACGAATCAAATTTCGAGCGTCCTGATAACGAGGAATGTAGGCCGGGTCTCCTGAAAGCAAATAGCCCACAATCTGATTGATTGGATTATATCCTTTCTCTTCTAAAGCCTTGTACACAGTTGCCAGAGTCTCACTTACTTCTTTCTTGCGACTGTCATCAAAATCAAAACGTACAGTTTCATCTGTAAAACCCATTTATCTACACCTCACTTTTCTTCTATTCATACAGCTTCATTCTACTAAAAAGTAAGCAAAACTACAAACAAAACTTGATATTTTCACTGATAAATTAAAGATTTCCTTTAATTTGATGGAAAAACTCTGATGATTATCCAGTAAGCCAGTCAAAAAACGTCATTCATTTCGATCTGCTACCTTAGATTATCTATATTTGCAGTACCAAAAAACAACGAATCCTCTCTTTATTTTTGAAGAATCTCATGAATAAACTACCATGTACCAACAGAAAATCAGCTACTTCGGCAATTTCGCAAAAAAAGAGTGCCGTACAAAACTAAGAATCCGTTTTGCTCCGCACTCTAAAACTTTATACATGATGTAATCAGAAACAACTTTTGTCTGAGCCTTATTTATTCCTTCATCACTTTCAACATCAATGCTTTTTGTGCATGTAGACGATTTTCAGCTTCCTGATAAATCGCAGAGTGAGCTCCGTCGATAATGTCAGTGGTTACTTCTTCTCCTCTATGCGCAGGTAAACAATGCAAGAAATTATAATCCTTTTTAGCCAAGACTGCTAGACGATTATTGATTTGGAATGATTTAAAAGCTTCTGCTCTTTCTGCTTGTTCTCCTTCATCCCCCATACTTGCCCATACATCTGTAATCAAAATATCAGCATCTTTCACTGCTGCTGCAGGATCATTCGTGATATCGATTTTGCTGCCGCTTTCTTCTGCATTTTTTAAAGCAATATCGATAAACTCTGACTTGGGTTCATAGCCTTTTGGCGCAGCTATAGCAACATCCATTCCGACAAGACTTCCCCCAATCAAAAATGAATGGGCCATATTGTTGCCGTCACCAACATAGGCTAATTTAATTCCTTCAAGTTTTCCTTTCAACTCATAGATCGTCTGAAAGTCTGCTAAAATCTGACAAGGATGATGATTGTCCGTTAAACCATTGATGACAGGAATCGTTGCTTCTTCTGCTAATTCTGCGACCATTTGATCCGAATAGGTTCGAATCATGATCGCATCGACATAACCAGACATGACTTTTGCTGTATCTTTGACTGGCTCTCCTCGTCCCATTTGAGTATTTTTTGAATCTAGAACGATTGCTTGTCCTCCTAATTGAATGATTCCAGCTTCAAACGAGACTCTTGTCCGTGTACTATTCTTTTCAAAAATCATCGCCAAAATTTTTCCTGATAACGCACCTTTATAATCCTCTGGTTTCTTTTTCACAGCAATCGCCAGTTCAATGATCGATAAAAACTCTGCTTTTGTCAGCTCTGTTAAATCTAAAAGACTCTTTCCATACATTGAATTAATCATTTGTTTGCTCCTTACATAAGACTTTTTCCAATAGCTCTAATCCTTTATTTATCTCTTCTTCAGTTATCGTTAGCGGCGGTAACAATCGAAGAACTGTTTGTCCCGCCTTTAACGTAATCAATCCCTCTTCTTTTAATTGCTCCATCGTACTGGCAAGTACATCTGTATCTGTTAGCTCGATCCCCGCCATCAATCCTTTGCCGCGAATATCTTTGATCAACGTTGTTTTAAGCGCCAGCTGATTCAACCCTTTCATCAGGAGAGCCCCTTTTCTTTGAACCTCTAATAAAAACTCCGGCTGATTGATTCGTTCGACCACTTCACTTGCCACACGCATAGCTAGATTGTTCCCGCCAAAGGTCGAGCCATGACTTCCTGGACCAAAAGCTTGTGCCAATGACTTTTTCCCAAGCATTGCTCCTACAGGAATACCATTTCCTAATCCTTTTGCCAGCGTGAAAATATCTGGTTCGATCTCATACTGCTCATAGGCATATAAGCTTCCTGTCCGCCCGATCCCCGTTTGGATCTCATCTATGATCAATAGAGTCCCAGTCTTTCGACAAAGCTGTTCTATCTGTTTGACCCACTCCTGTTTAGCTGGAATCACGCCGCCTTCTCCTTGGATCAACTCAAGAATGACCGCCGCCGTTTGTTTATCGATCTTTTGTTTTAAAGAATCCAAATCATTGAATGGCAAGTAATCGAAATCAGGGACTAAAGGCTGGAACCCCTGATGAATGCTTTCTTGTCCTGTTGCACTCATTGCTCCATAGGTTCTCCCGTGAAAAGAATTGATAAAGCTGATGATTTTACTACGTCCTGTCGCTTTCCTTGCAAGCTTTATCGCCGCTTCATTCGCTTCAGCACCACTATTGCAAAAATAGGCGACATAGTCTCTTCCATTCGCAAGTTTTTCAGCTGTTTCTTCTTGGAGTTTACTTTCGTACAAGTTAGGTGCGTGCCATAAATTTGCTGCCTGATCACTCAACACTTCATTTAAGTTCGAATCACCATATCCTAAATTCATTACACCGATTCCGCTAGTAAAATCCAGATAACTTTTTCCATCTTGATCGATCAGTGTATTATTTATCCCTTTGACCCATTGAATCTTTTTTCTTTGATAGTTTGGAAATAGATAGCTCATGCATAGACCTCCGTCTCTTGAATCGTTGTACCTGGTACGTGCAGCTGATTCGTAATGTGAACTTCTTTCACGCCACCGCGGATCGCAGTTACCGCACTTTCGATCTTAGGCAGCATGCCACCTGTAATGACGTTTGTTTTCTTTAAATCATTGATTTCTTTGATAGATAGTGATTCCAGCCACTGATTTTCTTTTTTTACACCAGGAACATCTGTCAGTAAATAAAGTTTTTCAGCCTGTAGCTCTTCTGCAACTTTACAAGCTACCTGATCCGCATTGATATTGAGCCAATCTCCTGTTTTAGTTAGACCTAGAGGCGCAATGATCGGAATGTGCGCTCGTTCAAGTAAATGCTCCAATAACTCTGTATCGACCTGTTCAACTTCACCGACTGCCCCCAACAGCTTTTGATTTAAATAGCTTCCCGTAATGATTTGTCCGCAGGATGCGTTCAACCCTACAACAGAAAATCCTTCTTGTTGAAAATGCGTTGTAATCATCGGTTGAACTTGCCCGATCAAGACCATTTGGGTGATTTTCAGTGTTTCTTCTGTTGTGACCCGTAAACCGTTTTGAATGTTGACAGGAACACCTAAACGCTGCATCATCTCTGAAATATAATGGCCACCGCCATGAACAATAACGATTTTATGCCCATTTTTTTGCCAGTGTTCTACTTGACTAAAAAAAGTTTTCGTCAAGTTATCACTTGCTACTCCGCCCATCTTAATAACAATAACCTTCTTCATTATGGTCACTCCTTTTTTATGTACTTTGTATTTCTTTTATGGATAAATAGGTAAAAGATCCAAGCCGCATTGTTCATCGAACCCAGCGAAAGTATTTAAATTTTGAACGGCCTGTCCAGCAGCTCCTTTACCTAGATTGTCGATAACTGTAACTATCGTGATCATCTTCGTTTTAGGATTATAAGCCAACCCAATATCACAATAATTAGACCCGATCACTTGCTTGAGCACTGGATAGCATCCAACTTCTTGAATACGGATAAACGGTGCTTGTTTATACTCCTCTCGGTACAACTCAACTAGTTTCTCGTCAGAAATCGGTTGAACTACTTTAACATACGCGGTCAAAAAAATACCTCTTGTCACTGGAATCAGTGAGGTCGAAAATTGAATGGCTTCTAATTCAGGCGACCACTCCTTTAATTGCTGCATAATTTCTGGGATATGCTGGTGACTGTTCATTTTATACAATGACATATTATCGTGGCTTTCAGGGAAATGAGTCCCCTGAGACAAGCCTTTGCCTGCACCCGAAAGTCCTGATTTTGCATCAATGACAATTGAGTCTAGTAGAATCAAATTATTTTTTAGTAAAGGTGCTAGAGATAATTCAGCAGCCGTTGCATAACAACCCGGATTTGCGATCCATTTTGACTTGGGCTTTTCTCTATACTCAGCAAGTCCATAATCAAATTTATGAATAGCATCTAACGGAGCTGCTTTTTTCCCATACCATGTTTCATATGCGCCCTCTTCTTTTAATCGAAAATCACCAGACAAATCGATCACTGGAAAATCAGCATCAATAAAAGGAAGAGCTAGTTCCTTTGAAATACCAGAAGGAGTTGCTAATAAAACTAATTCACTTATAGCCATGATTTTATCAGGATCAATGGCTTCTAAAGGTAGCGCCGTAAGTTGTTTTAAATGCGGGTAATGTCCATCTAATGATTTTTTATTCATCGAATGACTATGGATAGAAACAATATCCACTAAGGGATGATGCTTTAGATAGCGAAGGAGCTCTAACCCGCTATAGCCTGTAACTCCTATAATAGAAACCTTCAAACTGATCACTTCTTTTCTTTACATATTTTACTTCTTACATTTCCTTTTCATAAGTATACGTTCTGGACTCAAACAAGTCAATGGTTTTTTATTAAAATAAATGCTTTAAAATAAATATTTATTCATAAAAGAAAAATTTATACAAAAAAAGACTGAGAAATCGCTTTAGGCGCGCTTCTCAATCTTTTCTAATTAAACAAAAAAGGACTTCAAACAGAAAGATAAATCATTATCGTTCCATCTTTCTGGTAATGTTCAACGTCCGTTTGATAGGTTCTTCTTTTTTCCAGTTCTTCATCTTGCCAAATCTGCTGCCAAGCCTGCCCGACCGCTTCTGGCGACTGACCATCGACCTTAATTGCAACATACTCACCAGAATTAATTATAACCTTTTGACTACATTCTGCCTGCTCACTACCTACCAACAAATCATAATCTCCTTTAAAATTTGATTCATAATTTGTATAAACTGCATATAGTTCCCCAGTTAAATTCATTAAATGAACCATGTTCCATAAGTCAATGATGTCTTCTATCTGCTGATTGTTTGTTCGGATCATTTTTCCTGCGATCGTTTTTTCTTTCAAGAAAATGCTCATGTTTATCCACTCCTTCTTAGATATGCGTTGACTATAACACGCAAATGATGACATCATTTAGTCATCATTTAGAGCATTTTTTTCTTCACATAAAAAATTGGACAGTCACGATGCCAATCAAAATAATGATCCCAGGCAAATAATTCGATACTCTAATTTTTGTTAATCCCATAATATTCAAGCTGATCGCTAAAATCATCAATCCGCCAATTGCACTGATTTCATTCATCAATAAGTCAAGGAGTTCGCTAGGTATGTATCGCATCAATACGCTTGCTAGAAGTGCGATCGCTCCTTGATAAAGAAAGACTGGAACTGCTGAAAACAGGACTCCGACACCAAATGTCGCAGTCAACATGATCGACATGAAACCATCCATGACAGCTTTTGTCAAAAGCGTTTGGTGATTGTTTGCCACACCACTTTCAATAGCACCAATGATCCCCATTGAACCAATCAAAAAAATCAATGTGGCTGTCACAAAACCTTCTGCAAAATTACTGCCAGGCTTCGCATACTTTTTTTCTAATGTCAATCCAAAATCATTCATCTTGTCTTCGATCCCTGCAGCTTCTCCGATCATCGCCCCAAGACATAAACTAATCAAAATGACGATGAACGAAGATGTCTTAAATGCCATTTGAATTCCTAAGACTAAAACACCAAGTCCAATCCCCTTCGTAACAGTATCTTTCATCTGTTCAGAAATATTACGTAAAATAGAGCCCATCAAACTGCCTGCAATAATCGCTAGACCATTCACTAACGAACCAAATAATATCATACTTTCCACTCCAACCATTTCATTTTTTCTGTCCCAATGATCACAAAGCCACATTGTTGTTCTATTATACGATAAGACGCTAAAAAACGATATTTATTATTGACGATCATACTAAAAATAGATCAAAATTCTTTCTTCAAAACGTTGCTTCTGTTAATTATCATCAACTTTTTAGTGTTCTGGCTATTTTTTCAGCGTGTAATCAACTATACTTAATTTAAAGAAACAGAAACAACTAAAAAGTGAGGTTTGCTAATGGCAACTGTTGATATAGAAAAAGTTTTAGAGACCTGTCTTTTAGCAGGAAAAATCATGTTGGAAAGTGATGCCGAAATGTATCGTGTAGAAGATACGATGAGCCGGATCGCTCTAGCTTCAGGAGATTACCGCCTCGTTAGCTACGTCACACAAACCGGTCTGTTCGTAGGACTGGATGGGACTTCTACGATTCGAATGGTACAAATTTTAAATCGTTCCATAAACTTAGAAAAAGTCTCTAATATCAATCAATTATCCCGTGAGTATGTGATGGGCGACTATACATTAGATGAACTTTTAACAAAATTAAAAGAATTAGAACAGGAACGGAAATTTTTTCCTCTATGGCTGCGCTTCATTAGTGCTGCGGTGGTCAGTGGAACAATCATGATTTTATTTGGTGGTGTCTGGTCAGACTTATTTCTGACTTGTCTCATAGGAGGGCTTGGATATATTCTTTATTATTCAAGCTTAAAAGTTCTGAGAATCAAATTTCTCTCTGAATTTCTTGCGGCCTTTTTCATTGGTTGTGCGGCTCTTTTAAGCAGTCAACTCGGACTAGGCATCAATCAAGATATGATCATTATCGGTTGTGTTATGCCGCTTGTACCTGGCGTTCAAATGACCAATGCTTTACGAGATTTATTGGCAGGACATTATCTTTCCGGCGTTTCCAGAGGAACAGAAGCAATGATGACAGCTTCAATGATCGGTTTTGCGATTGCTTTTGTTTTTCAATTATTTTATTAATAGTCCTACTATTTTTAATGAATCTACAAAAAGAAACACGTCCTATTTCTTTCAACACTGAAAACAGTTGGTTCATTTTTACTTTTAAGGAGTCTTTTTATGATTACGATACTTATTCAATTTTCTTTTAGTTTTTTAGCATCTAGTGCTTATGCGATCATCACCAATGTTCCCAGACGTTCTTTGATTGCTTGCGGTCTATCAGGTGCAGCTGGATGGATGATGTACTGGGTGGCGATACAACTGGGTGCTAATGCCGCTCTGGGTTCTTTATTGGGCGCTTTAAGTGTGGCTGCTGTCAGTTTTATCTGTTCACGTACGCTGAAATTGCCGGTAACGATCTTTAATATTCCAGGCATGGTTCCTCTAGTTCCCGGAGGTCTTGCTTACCAAGCTGTTCGTAACTTAGTGATCGGTAATTATCAAATAGCGATCGATGCTGCTGTACAAGCAATTATGATTGCTGGAGCGATTGCTTTAGGACTTGTCTTGTCGGAGGTCCTGAACCACAATATCCGTAATTTTAGAGAAAAACGAGAAATACTAAGCTTGATTCGCAAAAAAGAGGAAAAATAATTAAATGATTGTGGAGGTGAATCGATGAGTGTTCAAATGATTCTTTCAACTATTTACATTAGAGAGGATAACAGAAACGATGATCAAAAAAGTTGAAAAACTAACCTCAAAAGAACTAGAAGAAATCTTAGAAATTTGGTTAACTGTCAATATCGAGGCACATTTTTTTATTCCGAAAAGCTATTGGCTTGAGCATTTAGAATCTGTGAAAGAGCAATTACCACTAGCAGATCTTTATCTTGCGATCGAAAATGATACGATCGTCGGATTCTTGGGATTGAATAACACATATATTGCTGGTATTTTCGTTTTAAGTGCATACCAAAATCAAAAAATTGGAGCGTCTTTACTGAATGAAGTAAAATCAGTGAATAAACAGTTGAGCCTCTCCGTTTATCAAAAAAATCAAAAAGCGTTGGCCTTTTATCTTAAGCATGATTTCCAAATTATCGATAAACAAATAGATGCAAATGATGAGTTAGAGTATCAGCTTATTTGGAAAAAGTAATCAATAACTAAAAAGAGTCCGAAACAAAACTAAAATACAGTTTTGTTTCGGACTCTTTTTTTATAAACGATGAATACTACTCTGATTTTTTACCCAGACTGTTTCTTGAACGATTTTTCTCTCATCCTTTTTAAAAGGAGCGATACACGTATTGGTTTTTCGGTTCCTGAATTTCTTTTACTTTTCCTACTTCAACAACAGGAATTTCTCGTTTAAAAGGGGCGTAATATTCAGAATGAATGGTTCCAGTCAATTTTACCCACTCATTATTTTTAAAAGATCGATCGCTCGGCATATGAGTCAATAAACCAAACACGCCTGAATCCGCAACGCAATGAATAATTCCAAATCGAAAAACAAAAATAGCTTCCTGCTCTTTTTGTGCAGAATTGAATATAAAGCCTTCATAGGTGATCGTTTTTCCAACAAATTCGCTAGGATAAGTATAGATCAGTTCCATTATTTCTAAATAATTTTCTTCTGAAACGTTGACTTGATCATCTTTGATATACTTCGATAATGCTTGCTTCATTTGAGCGTCATAATCAGTTTTATCAAAATAGATGCTGGTATCAGGTTTTAAATACTGCGTTTCTACATCTGGATCACCAACTGATTCCTTACTCAAAGGAAAATTGAAGCCTTTTGCCTCAACGATCGATGTATCCAAGCTAACTGTAGGAAACAAAAAACCAACAATCAAAGGCAATACTAGAAGTACATAAGCCACCCCCCGTTGATAAGGCTTATCGAGACCATGATCATGATCTTCATGACTATGGTCATGTTCATTATGATCAACTTTTTGCTCATCTTCTTTGTTCCATAAAATCAGCTGAACAATCGCCAACACGAATGAAAGGACCATAGACAAAACAGCCAGATAACGATAATGAACATTTATATATTGATTTAATCTACCTGAAACCTGTAAATACATCATCAAGGTACTATAACCGACGAGTATTAAAAAACGAATCATGTATATTCCTCCTTAAAATAAAAGCGGAATGAGCCAGCTTAGGCTCGACTAGAAAATAGGAAAACATGACTGAGGCGCTTTTGGTCTCATTCAGGTTTTATCTTTTTCTCGAGAGACTGGCTCATGCAGCTGGATAATACAAATGATCAACACTTTCTCTCGAAAGTCTTGTACTGTTCATCATCAACTCAAATTCTTTCGTTGTGATTCTCAGCAAAAGCGGAATGAGCCCGTTTAGTCTTGACTAGAAAATAGGAAAACATGACTGAGGCTCTTTTGGCCTCATTCAGGTTTTATCTTTTTCTCGAGAGACTGGCTCATGCAGCTAGATAAAGCAAAAGCAGAACAAATCCATTGAAATAGATTTTCTCTATATTCAATCAAAAAAACACGCATTTATCCAGCAATTGCTAAAGCATAAAAAGTAACAACTACTGTCACAATACCCACAAATTTCATCATAAACGATGTCTTAAAATAGCGTTTCATCATTAATAAATTTTTGATATCGACCATTGGACCAAAAACTAAAAAGCCGACAACTGGTCCATTACCGAATAAACTCAATAAAGATGAGCCAATAAAAGCATCCGCTTCAGAACATAAAGAAAGGGTTGCGGCTAATACAAGCATAACTAGAATGGCTAAAATTTTTGTATGACCTAATTGTAAAATGGCTCCTGTCGGCAAGTAGGTTTGCATTGCTGCAGCTAAAAGAGAACCAAAAATCAAATAACGGCCTGTATCAAAAAATTCATCGATCCCATGCGTCAATACTGACAAGCATTTGTTCAAAAATTTTATATTCTCAGTATGTTCTTCTTCACCTTGTTCACATGAAAAAGAACTGATTTCCTGTTTTAAAATAGATTCTTTGTTCACATAAGCCAACCAAAGCCCAACAACTAAAGCAACCAGCATACTACCTAAAACACGCCAGAGAACAAACTTTATAGAGTTTCCAAAAGCGATATACGTCGAAAACAGCACGATTGGATTGATGATCGGAGCCGTTATCATAAAAGCAAAAGCTGTATACGTTGGGACTTCTTTTTTTACAAACTGATGGACGATCGGTACGATCCCACATTCACACGAAGGGAAAAAGAAACCCAAGAAGCTGCCCACCAAAATCGATAAAAATTTATTTCTCGGCAATAGTTTTTTTACTCGCTCTGGAGTTAAAAAGACATGCAGCGCACCAGATATCACACACCCTAACATAACAAACGGCAACGCTTCGATCACGATCGATAAGAAGATCGTCCCCATTTGTAACACTGAATGTGGTAAAAATTCAAACATAAACTTCCTCCTACTACGACAAAATAAACCCAAATAAAACCTCTCATTTTTCACTCGTCCAAAATATAGTTAACTATACTGCGCCTTTTATGAAAAAGCAAGTCCTGAAAGATAACTTAACTTTTCTCTAGCCTTTACATACAAAAAAAGCTGGAACAAAACTTAAATCGTTTCATTCCAAGCTTTTGATCTTCACACTTTAATTAAAGAGCAAACAATTCAGAAGCAGCATCTGGATCTGTATCATAGACATTAAAATCAAAATTAACGCCCAAGCCTTTTTCAGCTAAAATAGACTCCATGGCCATTCTCGCATGCTCTTTCGTATTGTTTTCTTTACTTAAATGACCTAAGTAAATTCGTTTGGTATGATCACCGATCACCTCAGCCATTGTCAAAGCGCCATCATCATTAGATAAATGTCCTTTATCCCCCAAAATCCGTTGTTTCAGACTCCAAGGATAAGGTCCCATTCGTAAGATTTCCAGTTCATGATTGCTTTCGATCAAGTAAGCATCCGCATCTTTGATCGTACCACGCACATGATCACTACAATAGCCAGTATCTGTCAACATCACAAATGAGCGATTATCTTTATAGAATCGATAAAACTGCGGTGCAGCTGCATCATGAGAAACCCCAAAGCTTTCAATGTCCATATCGCCAAAGGTCAACACTTTCCCCATATCAAAGATATGTTTTTGCTCGGTTGCAACATTACCGATCATAGGATCCATCGCTGCCCAAGTTTTCTCATTCGCGTAAACATCTAATTTATATTTTCTAGCAAGAACACCGACACCATGAATATGATCACGATGCTCATGAGTGACCAAAATTGCATCCAGATCTTCCGGTTTACGGCCGACTTCTGCTAATAATGATGTGATTTTCTTTCCGCTTAATCCAGCGTCCACAAGTAGCTTTTTGTTTTCTGTTTCGATAAAAAGGGAATTACCTGTACTGCCGCTGGCAAGAATGCTGATGTTAAAAGCTGTTTCTTGACTCATTTTTTCTCTTCGCTTCCCTTCTTTAGTCTACAGCTACTTATTATACAACCATCACTACTGATTTTCCACCTTTGGAACCGTATTATTTGTAATGATCGTATTACTCATGGCATTGACTTGTTCAATTTGCAAATTACTTCCCTTCGCTTTGATTCCAACGAACCAAACAGGTACATAAACATTTTTTTCGCGAATCTTATAAATTCTTGTATACGCTAATTCCATGAACGTGATTTTCGAACTACTCGGTATCTTGTTATTGATATAAAGAGTTTCGATCGCATCCCGATCAGAAAACAAGTCCATTTTATCTCGTAATTCCTCAATCCCTTGAATGTGGGTTTGAGTATACTTATTGATTTTATGGATGCCGTCCGACTCGCCCGTGTTTTCTAATTTCAACGAAATCTGAGCGGTATCATCCTTAAAAGGAATATTTTTGTAAGCTTGAGAAGCAACTAGCTCAGGAAAATCACCTTCCAAACTAGAAAAATCAGGCATATAATGATACTCTGCGCCAAAAAGAACACTATCACGATCTTTTAAAAAGGTCTCTAATGACTTTTCAACATTTTTCTCATCAATGAAATAGCTAGTCTGTGTGTAATTCATTTGAGGATAAATAGTAATTGAATTGTCGACTAACTCTACTCCATTTTTAAAAAAATTCCGATCTCTCGTTTCCCGTTCGTTTTGAATTGCATCATAGAAGTTGGTTTGTTCGCCGCTTAGGTAATAGCCTTCTTTTTTTTCACCTGTCAATTTTTCTTTATACGTGATATCATCTTTGGCTAATCGTTTTTCGATACTATCCGTTTGATCAGAAAAGGATACATTATTCTCTTCTTTGACTCCCTCTTGGTAGATCCCAAAAAGAAACATATTCAATCCTAAAAAGGCCAGGAAAAAAATCCATTCGATTCGTTTAAAGTCCATTATTCCACCTCCGCATTCGCTAAGTGTTCCAATAGCTCAGGAACAGAGGACCACTGACCATCATAGCGGATATACCACTCAGGAGTTAAGTCAACGACTTGAGTGACTTCTTCGATCTTATGCCATGTATAACCAATCACCATTGAATCGATTTTTTCTGAATCCGCTCCGTTCAATGCTAACTGCTCTAATAAACTTTCCGTGCTTTGCAATTGAACTTCCTCTTCTGAAGGAATCGGAACCTGAATCGTATCAACACTTGTCTCGATCACAACGCTGCTTTTTTCTGCTTTATCATTGCCAATGGTGATATGAACTTGTCCTTTATCATTTTCACTAAAGACTGGAAATCCTTCGACAAATGTTCGATAATTGATTTCAGATTTTGTACGATCAAAATAACGTAAATTACCCATGCTTGTTCCTAATTTTTTGATGTAGGAAAAGCTGTCAGAGAATATGTTATCTTGAGCTGTTCTATTTTCGATATCTCCGCTAAAATGAATCGTTCCAAGCTTTTCATCTGCAATCAAACGCTCATTACGACTGGCATAGGACAAATCCTGACTATCTTCATTTGTTTGAATATCTTCTGTGTTTGTGAAAAAAGCATTTCTGAATTTAGTTACTGGCTGTGAGGCTAAAATATAACTATATTTTTTCATCTTCAAGTCATCAGACAAATAATAGTGCTTTTGTGCAAGAGACTGTTGTTCAGAGATTGGATTATATTGAACGCCAACCTTATTCATTAAATTCAAGACTTTTTCATTATCCATAGAAATCGATGTTTCATAAATGTCATTTGAGCTAAAATTTAGAAAGCGCAGTTTATTTTGCTTTAAATTTACCTGAATACAGGTGAAATGAATGTCATCGCTATCTGCAATATCTTCTAAATCGATGTCCAAATCATAAACTGACATATATTCACTTAATAAAAATGGTCCTTCATACAATAGCTCAAAGCCCTGATCCATCGTCAAATAATTTTCAAACTGACTAGCATCAGCTTTAACGACCTGAGTCAGTTTGCCAAAGGTTGCTTGCCTGATTTCATTTTGAACATTTGTGATCAGGTTCTCACTATTATTCATTTCAGATACACCATTTTGCATTCGAATCAAGCGTAATGGTAAAAAGACATCTGTATCAAGACGTTCATTGACTACTGCGGTTGCGAGTTGCTGATCATTTTTGATAGGCTGTTCTTTTTTTGCAGAGCTGAGCCAAATACTAAATGAAAAATACAAACTAAGCAGCACTAAAAAAATCAGTCCGATTCGAATGATTCTTTCTGTTGTTTTCATTCCCACCAATCCTCCTCATAAGGTTCATAAGGCAAGGATATATAAAAGGTTGAGCCTTGACCTTCCTGACTTTCTACCCAAATTGCGCCATTATGGGCCTTGACCACTTCTCTTGAAATCGCCAAACCGAGCCCAGTTCCCCCTTGTGCTCTAGCACGAGCTTTATCGACACGATAAAAACGATCAAAGACTTTGTTGATATCCTTTTTAGGAATTCCCAATCCCTGATCCGTTACACTAAACACAACATTATTGTGTGTTTCAAGCAAGCGACAGGTGATTGCTCCGCCATCTGGAGAGTATTTGATTGCGTTGTTTAGAATATTATCCAGCACTTGAATGATTTTATCAGTATCTAGCTCTACCCATAGATCACGTTTTGTAAATTCACGATGGATCGTATATTTTTTTTCATTGGATTCCACCATCATATCAAACCGATCTAAAACAAAATTGATCAGCTCATTGAAATTGACATATTCCAGCTGTAATTCATTATTGCCCGAATCCATCCGTGAAAGATTCAAGAGATCATTGATCATTCGAATCATTCGATCGGTTTCTTCCAAAGTCACATTTAAGAAATTGGGTGCGATTTCCGGATTCTCCCAAGCACCTTCACTTAATGCTTCGATATAACTGCGCATACTTGTTAAAGGCGTTCTAAGTTCATGAGAAACGTTAGATACAAATTCACGGCGCTCCCGCTCATTTTTCTCCTGTTCGGTCACGTCATGAAGCACACAAACCAAGCCCGTAATAAAACCTGATTCACGGCGGATCATCGCGAAATCAACACGAATGATCATTTGATCCTCAGATGAAGTCGAACGATCGATCAAAATTTCTTCCGGCTCTTCTAATAATTTACGTAAAGTATAATCCGTCTCAATATCTAGTAATTCTAGCAAAGATGAACCGATCACATCTTCATCTTTTACATTTAACAGAGACAGCGCCATTTCATTGATCGTGATTACTTTTCCTCGTCGATCAGTCGCAATGACACCATCTGTCATATGAGCAAGCACACTATCTAGACGATTTCGTTCTGCTTCCATCGTTTCTTGCGCTTCTTCGATTCTTTCGGATAATTGATTGAAGGTTTCAGCCAATTGTCCAAGCTCGTCTTTTCCATATACTTGGACTTTTCCAGTATAGTCTCCTTTAGCGATCCGCAGAGCCTGTTCTCTCATTTCACCGATCGGCTGTGTGATCGAACGAGCAATCAATAAAGTGACAATGATTGAAATAGCACCTGCGATCAAAGAAGCCGTAAAGAAAATTCTTGCGGTATCCGTGATTTCTTGATATTTACCTTCTATATTACTTTTAACATAAAGAACCCCGATGACTGTATCGCCAGTCGGGGATTGAATAGGCACAACATTGATGTATACGCGTTTATCCTGATCCATTGCCGAATATTTCTTTGCACTAAAATCATTCAAATCACGGTAATCATTCTTCTTGCCGACGATACCTTGACGATTCAGATCACTTGTCGCACGAACGATTCCTTTATCGTCAACAACTCGCGCTTCAATTGTTTCAGAACCAGCAAAATCATTGAGCGTTTTCTTCAAATTCGCATCGATTTCTGTTCGGTCTTGATTTTTTTCACCTAATTTGCTGCTGATCGTGCTAGCAAGCTGTGTTGTTTGGGAATCAACATTTTGTTTATAGTCATTGATTGTGGTCGACTCTAATTCTCGGATAAAATAGCCGCCAATGATTTGGATCGCAATCAATAACAAAAGGATAAACGATAAGGCGATCTTAAAGTTTACCGATTGAAAAAAGTGAACTTTTTTCCTCATAGATCACTACTCCTGTTCAGGGTTACGAAGGTAATAACCAACACCACGGCGTGTCACTAAATAGGTTGGATGACTTGGACTATCTTCGATTTTTTCTCTTAAACGACGAACGGTTACGTCAACTGTTCGAACATCACCAAAGTAATCATAGCCCCAAACGGTTTGCAGCAAATGCTCTCTAGTCATGACTTGGCCGATATGTTTGGCTAAATAGTAAAGCAGTTCAAATTCACGGTGAGTCAGCTCGATCTTACCGCCTCTTTTTGACACCATATAGGCATCTGGATGAATCGTTAAATCACCGATCATCAATTCCGACTGTGTTGTCGTTTCAGCTTCTTTTGCACTCGTTGCTCCTCGACGCAAGTTTGCTTTTACTCTCGCAACAAGTTCACGATTTGAGAATGGTTTTGTGACGTAATCATCGGCACCTAACTCAAGGCCTAAAACTTTATCGATCTCAGAGTCTTTTGCTGTCACCATAATAATTGGCATATCGTATGTTTTACGAACTTCTCTAGCAACTTCCAGCCCGTCCATTTTTGGCAGCATCAAATCAAGAATGATCAAGTCAGGCTCTACTTCTTTGACTTTCTCTACTGCTTCTTCTCCATCATAAGCCGTAAAAACTTCATAGCCTTCTTTGGTAAGATTATACTTTACAATATCTGAAATTGGTTTTTCATCATCTACAACTAAGATTTTTTTCATCTAAGAGGCACCTCTTTTTCATTTGTCTTTTTATTAATCAAATACATTTTCTCCTATTATACCTTATTTTGTCCACTGTTTCATCTCTAGCTCATAAGGCACTATTTTTTAAGATTCAGATATTGCTAAAATAATGAAAGAATGACTATAATAAAGAATAAGTTTTTTTAAAGGAAGCGATCAAAATGAAACCACCTAGATTAAAAAAAGGGGATCAGATTCGTGTTGTTGCCCCCTCCAGCAGCTTTGCCCGTTTAAATGATTTCGGGATCAACCTAGCAGAAAAGAAATTGACCGAATTAGGCTTTATTGTCACATATGCTGAGCATACGAATGAAGAAGATGTCCTAGGCTCTTCCTCTATTTTGAGCCGTGTCAAAGATTTACATGAAGCCTTTTTAGATCCTGAAGTGAAAGGTATTTTAACGGCAATCGGCGGTTTTAACAGCAATGAACTTTTACCTTATATCGACTTTGAATTGATTAAACGCCACCCCAAAGTGCTTTGCGGCTATAGCGACATTACTGCCTTATGTAATGCAATCACGACGAAGACTGGCCTTTTGACCTATGTTGGTCCTCATTTTTCTAGTTTCCAAATGGATGAGCTGCAAGACTATCAGACAGAAAATTTTGAATTAGCAACCATGAAAGAAGAAGCTTTTGACGTTCGTGCATCGAAATCTTGGAGTCAAGATAAATGGTATTTGCCTCAGCCTAAAAGAGAGCTGCATAGAAATCAATGGAAGGTTTATAACCAATCGACACCTGTTACTGGCATTTGTTACGGCGGAAACTTAGGAACGTTTCAACTACTATTTGGTACATCGTTTCTTCCAGAGCTTGAACAATCGATTTTATTTGTAGAAAATGCAGAAGAGAACGATTACCATGACTTTGCGCGTGGTTTAGCCTCTTTACTTCAAGTAGTAAGACATCCAAAAGCATTATTGATTGGACGTTTTCCAAAAGAAACTGGCATGACAGAAGAACGTCTTTTAGCTATCTTAGGTAAGTATCCTTTGTTAAAGGAAATACCAGTGATCTATGATATGAATTTCGGGCATACACAACCGATCTTTACTATCCCTATCGGTGATCGTGTGACCGTTGATACTACAACAAAACAATTGACCTTTTTTTAACAATAAAATCCACTGCCGATTTCTGTTACTGAATGAAATCGACGGTGGATTTTTATTGGTTGTACTTCTCTTCCAGCTCCTCATATAAAGAAATTTTATTGTCCAGTAAATGTAAATGATTTTGAACTTTTTCATATTCAGCTAAAATCTTTGAGCGATGCTTCAACAATAATTCTTTTCGGGCTGTGATTGTAGCATCACCGATTTTTCTTAGTTGTGTATATGTCTTGATTTCCTTCAAAGAAATTCCAGTGTTTTTTAGTTTGATGATGAATGTAGCCCATTCGATATCTTCTTTACCATACAGTCGATAATTATGTTCATCTCTAAATGGTTCAATCAATCCTTCTTTTTCATAATAACGTAGTGTATGCTCACTAATGCCGATTTTTTTAGCAAATTCACTGATCGTATAAATATCTAGCACCTCCTTTTAAATTGTTCTTGCATTAGAGTCGTCTCTAAACCCTATACTTTCATTGTACCACCAAAAAAATTTAGGAGGAAAAAAAGATGAACTATGTTGTAATTACAGGAGCAAGCTCTGGTATCGGCTTAGAAGCCGCCAAGGCATTTGCTTCTTTAGGAAAAAATCTAATCTTGGTTGCTCGAAGAAAAGCACGTCTCGATCAATTGAAGGCTGACATTCTGGCTGAACATCCTGAACTGGATATCGACCTCAAAGTGGTTGACTTATCTCAGCGTAAAGCTGTTTTTAATCTATATGATCAATTGAAAAAGTATGAGATCGACACATGGATCAATAATGCAGGTTTTGGCTACTATCACTCTGTTTCAAATCAGGATTTAGAAAAGGTCGATCAAATGCTGGCGGTCAATATTGAAGCTTTAACGATTCTTTCTACTCTTTTTGTAACTGATCATGAAAATAAAGAATACGCACAGTTGATCAATATCTCTTCAGCTGGAGGGTATAAAAATGTTCCTAATGCAGCTACTTACTGTGCATCAAAATTTTACGTCAGTGCCTTCACTGAGGGGATCGCTTTAGAATTAGAACGAAAAGGTGCCCCGCTTCAAGCCAAAGTCCTTGCTCCTGCTACGACAGAAACTGAATTTGCTCAAATCGCCAATGATTCGAAAACCTATGACTACTCAAAGGCCTTTTCTATGTATCATACACCCAAAGAAATGGCACAATTTTTATTGACTCTTTATCATAGTCAGGAAGTTGTCGGCGCAGTTGATCGTGATACGTTTCAGTTTCAATTATCAGGTCCATTGTTTGCACATTATCAATCAGGCATGAAAATATGTAAACAAAAAACAGTCTAACGATGTTCGATCGCTAGACTGTTTTTCATTTATGCTTCTGTATCAAGCAAGTACTTAGCAACTAATGCTGCAAGCACGCCACCAATCAGAGGAGCTACGATAAATACCCAAAGTTGAGATAAAGCATCTCCACCAACAAAGATCGCTGGTCCTAAACTTCTTGCTGGATTCACAGATGTTCCTGTTAATGGAATACCTACTAAATGAATCATCGTTAAAGTCAAACCAATAACAACTCCTGCAAGTTTGGCATTCCCTTTTTTAGCACTTGTGACTGTCATGATCACTAAAACAAAAATGAATGTTAAAATAATTTCTACTAGTAAAGCACCGACAGCACTTAAATCACCAAAACCATTTTGGCCAAGACTTGTTGTCTCATAGCCTGCAGCATTTAAAATAGACAATAGTGTAAATGAAGCAAGGATCGCTCCCACGACTTGTCCTACGATATAGTAAATGAATTCCATTGAAGAAATTCGTTTATTGACCCACATGCCTAATGAAACAGCTGGATTTAAATGTGCACCAGAAACAGTCCCAATACTGTATGCCGCTGCAATGATTGTTAACCCAAATGCCAAAGCGATTCCAGTTGTACCGATTCCTTCCATCCCATTTCCTAAAACGGCAGTTGCGGTACCAAAGAAAACTAAAATGAATGTTCCAAGACATTCTGCAATTGCTTTTTTCATAACTTTTCCTCCCTAAATTATGTTCATTATTACATTATCACAAAAAATGAAATATTTCATGATAGTTTCAATTAGATTTCAAAAAAAGAGCCATGAGTAAAAAGAAATATAATTGATAAACATAATCATAAAAGGAATATAAAAAAAATACCAACATTAGGCACCTGATGCATGCATAAATGTTGGTATTTTTACTTAATCTAATAACTGAATACCGATCCCTAAAAGTCCTGGTCCAGTATGAACAACTAAAGCTGGACTGATGGTCCCAAAATAGATTTTTTCAGCTTGTGGAAAATGCGTCTTCAGCCTTTCATAAAACTGTTCTGCTTCTTCCACTGCTTGCCCTTGAGCAACTGCCAGAACAATTTTTTTATGCTCTCCAATAAATGATTTGACCAGCTCAAATGTTTTATCCAAGCTTTTCTTTCTACCTCGTGCTTTCGCCACTGTATGGTAGATTCCTTCTTCATTACAGGAAATAATTGGGTTCAACTTTAAGGCATTTCCTAAAATAGAAGCTACTAAACCAATTCTTCCACCTTTTTGTAAATACTCTAATGTTGCTACATTGAAGAAAACTTTCGCTTTTTGAACATTTTTTGACATCGTTGCTATGACTTCTTCCCACGTTGCTCCAGCTTCAATCAATTTTGCTGCTTCAATCGCCTGTAAGCCGCTGCCGATCCCAATATTTTTTGTATCTAAGACGAACGTTTCCAAGCCTTCTATATCTTCACTAATCAGCCGAACTACATTAAATGTTCCGCTTAATCCACTCGAAATAGTGACCGCTAAAACTTTTTCATAGCCATCTGCTTTGATTTGCTCAAAAATCTTTGTAATGGTTTCTCCATCAGGTAATGAGGTACTTGGAATTTCTATCGGTAAACGTTCATAGACTTCTTCTGGTGTGATATCCACTTTGTCCGTATAAATTCGGTCTTTATAGATGATCTGTAATGGAATCATGTATATCCCATATTGTTCGATCAGCTCCTGCGGTACATCTGTCCCTGAATCAACTAATAAAGCGATTTTCTCTTTATTCATAGGTTTGTTCTCCATTTTCTTCTAAGTATTTTTGTTCTAATTCAATGACTTTTTCAGTAAATAGCTTCGTTGCAAAAGACAATGTTGCTCCTTTTACAGCTAAATAGTCCACAGTGATCGGCTGATCAAAAGCTGCGATCGGCTGCTTGCCTATTGCTTGAGAAATGACAACGGCCAGTGCTGCTTCTTGCTCGTTACAAAAAAGATCATAGGCTTCTCTAATCCCTACGGCTGATCCCTGGTAAAGAATTCCCTGTTTGATTTCCGGAATCGTTAAGACTTGTTTCAATAAAGTAATAGCAATTAAAAAAGCTAAATGCTTTTGATTGTAACGCTTTTTCTTAGGTGCTGGAATCAATCCTAGTTTGACATAATTATTGACCATCGAAGAGGTCAGCAATGTGTGTTTTTCTTTCAAAATAATGGGAGATAGATAGCGCTCCACTAATGTGATCACCTGATCCATATACAGGTCTATCTCTGGTAATTCATGCCACCTTGGCAAATGAACATCCACTAATTCTTCTCCCCATGTTTGTAAAGAAGATTTTATGTTATTCACATTATTCCTCCTTCTTATTACAAAAACAGTTTAACATTATTTTAAAAAACATTCAATCTAGTTATCACAACTAGATTGAAAATAACAAAAAAACAAGCTCTCAATGAAATAAAAGCTTGTTTTTTCAACTCGTTTAGTAGTTATTAAAAATCGTTAAAGCCATTGTCCTCTTCCATCCCATGTGCAAAAGGATTAAAGCTAAATTTGTCTCTTTTTGGAAAGCCGTTCGGATTAAAGTCACCATGAGGATCAAATCGTTCCGCATTTGTCGGATCAACTTTCCCAAAGCCGCCAAGTCCTCGACCAGGACCACGATGCATATGCGGACCGCCAAAGCCTCTTTCCTCTTCTGGAATTTCTGCTTCTAAAGCTCCTAGAAGTTTATCCATAATAATTTTGAAAGATGCTTGTTCTTCCTCTGACAAAACATCAAAAATCGTTTCTTCCTCACTTCGGCTATTATCTGCAGCAGTTATCCCTGCTTCTGTAAGTCGAATGACCATAACTCTTCGATCACTTTCTAGTGGTTCGCGGCTAATATACCCTTTTTTCTCTAATTTTCCTAATAACTCACCTAGCGATTGAGGACGCATATCTAGTAAATAGGATAATTCTTTTTGAGTCGTTTCTGGTTTTAGTTTTAGTAAGTTCAATACACGTCCCTGACCTCTATGAGGATTACCAAATGGTCCATGTTCTCTCCGACGTTTCATAAAATACCGCTGCATCATTGCTTGTAATCTTAGAAACTCTTCCATTAATGTTTGTTCTTCCATAATCGATTCCTCCAAAAAAATAATATAGTTCAGGTACCTGAACTATATTATAAAGGTACCTGATATAAATGTCAATACTTTCAATCAATAAACATATATAGAAATAGACAGCCCCCTGCTAAAAGAAACATCGAAGGCTGCCTTCACAGCAACCTTCGATGTTCATGAAAATCATATTCTTTTAAGTTCGCGCTTACCAAGGATTATTCCAATCAAGAAAAAGACTTCCAACAAGATAAAAAATAGAATAAAGCTGTGCATGAAAAATTCCTCAGGCAAGACATTTATGATCGGATCTGTTGCTGGATCAAACAACCAATCATCATTGTTAAAAAAGACACCATGAAAAGCCACAAAAAACTGATCAAAGCCAATCGCCATCAATAGGCCAAAAAATACTGGAATGATCATCCCCCATTGAAACGGTCGAATCAAACGCCATAGTCTTCTTATTTTGAACAAACGATAAATAAACAGGCAGCTTGGAATGATCGTCACAAGCAAGACCCCATAACACAAGAGAAAAAGTCGCTTCACTTCATAAAAATGAAACGCTCCGCTTGCAGAAACTGGAAAGTCAGAGAGCTGTAATGTTTGGTTCCAAGGATTATTCAAATAAGACATCAACTGACCGAAGTTCTTCAAAAGTTCCGATTGACTGATCGTTACTTGATCAAGTATGTTCAACGCTTTAATGTCCCAAACATAAAGGGGTCTAAAATTGATCGTCAATGTGATACTCAAAGAAAGGATCGTTAAAATCACACATAAAATTCCCAAGCGTTCCAGCCAAATCCAGCTGGTTTCCTTTCTCCTCATATCAAAATGTCCATTCATCCAACGAGTTTAAAATATACGTTGGTTTTGCTGGTAGATCAGGAACAGCTTCTTTAGGAGTAAAACCTGATAATACAAGTAAGCTATCGATGCCATTTTGAAGACCTGACTGAATATCTGTTTCATAGTTGTCACCAACCATGATCACTTCTTCTTTTTCAAGACCCAAGACTCTTAGCGACTCATTCATAATGATCTTGTTCGGTTTACCGATCATGATCGGTGTCGTTTGGGTAGCTGTAGCAACCAATGAAATAAATGAGCCGGCTCCAGGTAATAAGCCCCGCTCTGTCGGGATACTTTTGTCTGGATTCGTTCCTATGAACACCGCACCATTTCGAATAGCAAGTGCAGCGATAGCAAATTTTTCATAAGTAATCTCTGTATCTAACCCAACAATTACGTAATCTGGTGTTTTTTCGTCCCAGATAAATCCAGCTGCTAAAATCAAATCAACTAAGCCTGATTCTCCGATGACATAGACTCGCTGGCCTTTTTTCTGTTCCTTCATATAATCGATCGTTGCAAGACTAGCTGTATAAACTGTTTCAACCGGCACATGGATATCAAATTCTTGTGCTAGTCGATCCGCGACCGCTTTGGGTGCTTTAGTCGTATTGTTAGTTACAAAAAGAAACGGCAAATTTAGCTCCTGCAATCTTTCTACAAACCGTTTACCTGCCGGAATCACTTCTTTTCCAAGATAAATCGTACCGTCTAAATCAATTAAATAGCCTTTGTAATGTTTTTCCACAAATGATTACTCCTCACGTTGACGAATCGTAAATGAACGCCCTTGGTTGCCAGTACTTTCCTGTTTGCCAACCACTGGTTTTTTCTGTTCATTTTCTTTACGGTTTTTGATCACTGGTTTGGTTTTATTTGGTACCGGTGTACGTTTTTCTTCTGTATGTGCCTGATTTTTATTTGCAGGCTTTTTATTGTTCTTTTTACGACGAGTTTGTTGTTTTTCTCTTTTTCCGCCAATTCGTTCGATCACAAAATAAGCACAGCCGAAATTACAATACTCATAAAGATAATCCTCTAAGGTATCGATGCGCTGTTCTGGCGCCGCTTTTCGGTTTGCGTCGCTAAAAAAACCTTTTAATCGTAGCTGATCATAGCCCCAATCGCCAACTATAAAGTCGTATTTTGACAATACATCACTGAAACGTTCGCCTAAACGCTCACCGTCGAATGCATCACGATGGTTCTTTACCAGTTGGTATTGACGGTCACCGATCATCAACTGATCATCGTCGATAAGCGTCACGATCTCGCCTTTTTTCTTTTCTTTAACTGGTTCTTCTTTTATTTCTTCGATAACTGCTGTAAGTTCATCGGTTAAGGTTGCTTCTTCTTTATGCTTTACCGGCTTTGCCGATTTATATGGTCTCTTCGTTTTTTCTGTCATATTTACACCACCTGATTTTTATTATACCTTGTTTTTACTGGATTGGATAGTGGGCAGCTAGGTAGTCCCCTAAAACTGTTCGCAAAAATTCCGGGAAGATAAATTCAATGTCTCCAGCTATTTCAATGGTCGGGAAAAATGGAATAAACATAAAATGATCGACCGTCGTAAAGGTATATTTTTTGTGTAGATCAATCGGCCGATTTTGCCAAAGGGCTTGCCGCGTTTGTTTATCATAAGAAAAACCATCATAATATAACTCCCCGAAAACCTTACCGCGAAAACCCATTCCAGAAATAGGAAATTTACGTAAATAATGTCGATTTTTCTCCATTTCTTGCAACATCCGAACAAAATCAGCACCTGAAAGAGTTACTCGAATCAAATGCATAGGATGCGGCAAGCTTTCATGCAACTGATCTTTGTCAACGATACCTTTGGGGATATCTGTCAAAAATAGACCATTATTCAATACAGCAGCTTCTGTTCCGCCTTTTTCTTTTAATGCGTTTAAAGCTATCGTCATCAATGAATGTTCAGTATTTAGGTCGATAGAAAGTGGATATGGAATCTCAGCAAGCTGCTCTTCCCGCAGTAATTGATGGCCTAAAGCTAAGTAATCCTCGATTTCTCTTCGATCATCTACTTCTTCTGGTAAATCAGCTGTGGGTAAGGCTTTTGCTGTACTATGAATGATTTTATTTTGTTCGACCATTACATGGACCTCTCCAATATAGTGACCGAATTTTCCTGCTGCAGATAATTGCGTTTGATTGATTTTTTCTCCATGTCTAAATAAATGATGTGTATGTGAGCCTAATAAAATATCGATTTCCGGAAATTCATTGGCCAGTCTGATATCTTCATCAATGCCTAAATGACTCATCAATATCAAAATATCACACATGGGACGAACCTTTGTAAGTAACGATGGTAAAACCGATTTAGCCGTGTGGATCGTCCAGCCATTTGGTTCATAGGTCAAAGGAAAAGGAGCTGTTAATGCAATCAGCCCAATTTTAGTATGGCCTGCTGTTTCTATAAGTTTGAATGGCTCTGACCACTCCGGGGTTTCTCCAGTTTCTTTATCTTGTAAATTTGCCAGCAGCACATTGAAATTTCGATGATCATACAAATGGGTCAGCTGTTCTTTAGAATTCCCTACGCCTTCATTATTCCCAATTGTTGCTGCATCATAGCCGATCGTATTCATCAGCTCAATATTTGCTTGTCCATCAGTCGCTTCAGTCAATGGATGCCAGCGATCAACAAAATCCCCAAGATCAACTGTTAGAACTGTTTTTCCTGTACGGAGATACTTCTCTTTTTGACTCGTCAGATACCGTCTGATCTTTGGCCAGTTTTCTAGGTGGGAATGTAGATCATTTGTGTGAAAGATGACGATTTCTTCCATCATAGCACCTCCAAAATTCAGTATATAAAAGTATAGTACCATATTTAGACTTGAAGTATATTGCAACTTCCTCTAATTCTCTTTTGTTCATCTAATTGTTACTGTACCGCAGTTTTCGGATATTTTCACTATTTATAGTTTTCTTTTGATATGGTATTCAAAGGGGATTCAGTTTGAACAATGACATCTGCACCTTCGGTAGCGTTTGCAGTTACATTTTGAAATGAACTGCTCCAAATAAAAGCAACACTGACAAAATTATTTTCTTCATGTAAAACTCCTTACTAATATTAAATTGACAATATGTAAAAATAATTCATTTGTAAAATTGGATTGGTTTACTAGTCCCCTCAATGCCTTCAGTTCCATCAATGCTTTTTGTATATATCATTTCATTATCTGATAGCTTGAATGTTAAAACTATTTTTTCATATTTGAGAATTAAGGTATCTTTAGTAACTGTATCTATAACGCAAATGTACTTATACTTCTGCACATTATTTTCCAACAATTCTGCGATGATATGTCTATTTTCCGATTTAACAAGACTCAATTCATATCTCGAGTCTTCTCTTTTGCCTTCCCAAGTCTTTAAAAACAAATCTGTAGTCTCCTCTTTTTTTTCTGTTTTACAACTACTCAGACTAATTAAACATATTAGAACTACTAATATTACAGACAATTTCTTCACTAATTCTCCTCACTTTCTGAAACAACATGATGTACAATACATTTTAACACATAATGTAAGATATAAAAAAGATAGCAAATAAAAAAGCTCCCATCTCATAAGAAATAGGTTGATTGGTATTCAAACATTTATCAATGAAGTATAATAAAGTAACAACGAAAATACAGGAGGCTCGAAATGAAAGTACACGCTCCTTTTGGTTTCATTTGGCTCGATGCAAATGATCAAGGTCTGACAAAAATTTCTTTTACTGAACTGTCAGAACACCACGACAATCGATATACACGGCAAGCGGCAGATGAATTGGCTGACTATTTTTCAGGAAAGCGAACGTCCTTTAGTGTACCTTTGTCGATTCAAACTGGCACAGTCTTTCAACAAAAGGTATGGCAGGCTCTTACTCAGATTCCATACGGTGAAACGCGTAGTTATTTAGAGATCGCTAGTGCAGTCGATTCCCCAAAAGCTGTTCGCGCAATAGGCCAAGCGAATAGTAAGAATCCACTTCCAATCATTATTCCCTGTCATCGTGTGATCGGTAAAAACGGACAGCTGACAGGCTATTTAGGTAGCGCTGAACAAGAGGGGTTAAGCATCAAACAAACTCTCTTAACGATCGAACATATTATTTTTTAATTAAAAAACGTGTGAAACCTCAATTTTATAGGTTCCACACGTTTTGTCATGTTATTAGCTTGATTTAATTTACAGTTTTAACAGTCTCAGTCGCTTCTTTTCCTCGATACTTTTCCAAATATTGTTCTTTGGTCATCACATCACCGACATTCATATTGAATTCCACAAGATCCAACCCAGTCATATAATGGATCGCTTGTTTGATCTTCTCAACTGTTTTGTCGAATAACATAGAAATATCAACATCGTACTGACAAATAACAGAAACATCAACGGCTACTTGTTTCGTTCCAACTTCAACGTCGATTCCTTTTGTCAAATCCTCATTATCTCTAAAACGTTCTGCAAAATCCGTAAACAAATTTCCACTCAGACCTAAAATACCGTCAACTTCCGAAATAACAACGCCTACGATTTTTTTGATCACGACATCATCAAAAGTCAACTTCGATTTTAATTGAGCCACATTCTCTTTAACTTCTTCTGTCATTTTTATTTTCCCCTTTCAAAATTTTTTGTTTAAATTCCTATCATCCCGCGTACTGCATCGATCAAGGAATAGATATCCAAATCTTCATCCCGCATTTTACCGATAAGATATCCTACTGCACCAAAAATCAGCAGAACCAATGTTTTCCCAAAGCCGATCCAAAGGAAAAGTACTGCCAATAAGAAAAACAAGGTTGTCCAGATGATTCTAAAGCGGTACGGTTTAAGCCGTTTGATCCACTCTTCTTTTTGTTTTTGCTCCATCATTGTTCCCCCCTAAACGACTCGTGATTGTTTTTTTCCAAATGAAGTAGAATTTGTTGGTTCTTTTTCCTTTAAAGAAACGGTCACACTACTTTCGATCGATTCTAACGCCTTAGCCAACGCTTCTTCCACCCGTAATTTAATCTCATCCGCCATTGGGGCAAAGTCTTCCTTACTACGAACGTCGATTTTCAGTTTAACGACGACCTTTTCTTTTCCTTTGATCTTGACAACTACTTTTGTTTTATCTGGATGAATCACTGAATCATAGGCATTTTGCACAATTTGAATAAGGGTGCTTCTAAGAACCTCCGTACGGTTCAGCCCATCTTTTACAACCAATCGCTTGCGGCGCGCAGAAACAGATAAGACAAACAATAAAATAAGAGTCAAAAGACCGCCTAAAATCACCAAAATCCACTCAAAAAACGAGAACAGCCACAAATGACCAATGATAAAATTCCCAATTATTGAAGATAGCCAGGGAATTTGGAGTACTTGGCTAAGTAACCCTAGCGTTCCAATGAAAAGTACTAATGCGATCAATCCAAATAGGATCTTTATAAATCGCCTCATAATTATCTCTCCTCATAAACCTGCATTTTTTTATCTTATTTAAATTGTACCGCCTAAAATTTTGTATTACAAAAGATACGAACTCTATTTGAACAAATCCTAGAAAAAAACGAACTAGTCTTTCTCTCTAACAAGTTTGACTAGTCCATTTTTTTAGTTTATTCATCTAAGTATTCTTCTTTGGAAAATTCAGTATCCTCGTACTCTCCACTCTCTCCATAGTACTGATTATAACGTTGTTTGAATTTACGGAAAATATAAGTAACCAATACTTTAGCAATCGCATAAATCGGAATCCCAAAAATCAACCCAAACATGCCGAGTAAATCACCCATTACTAACAAAACGATCACAATGGTCAATGGATGGACAACAAGACGTTTTCCCATCACTTGCGGCGCAATCAAATGACCATTCAGCATTTGGACGATCATCCAGACAATACTCATTTTGATAAACATTCCAAACGAAACCATTAAAGCAACGATCGCAGCTGGAATAAACGCGATCACTGGACCAATATAAGGAATCACAGCTGTCACACCAACAATGATCGATAGTGTACCTGAGTAAGGTACTTTGATCAGCCAAAAACCGATGAAGGTCAAAATACCGATCGCGATCGATACTAGGATTTGACCTTTTAAATAGGCACCTACTTGACTGCTCATCGTTGCTCCGATTTCTTTGGCATCTTTTCTAAAACGAGGCGGTATAATACTTAACACAAATGAAAAGAATTTTTGATCATCCTTTAGTAAAAAGAAAGTGATGATCGGTGCCGTGACCATTATAAGTGCAAAACCAGTCAGTGTTGAAAACACAGTTGAAGCTCCTTCAACTGCTTTTGAAAAATAACTACCGATTTTATCCGACACATTGTCGAACCAATTTTGAACACTAGCTAATGCATCTGCTAAAGGCTTTTCGAATGCGGAATTATGGAAAAAGTCAGCAACCATTTTGTTGAGATCTTCCATATATTGAGGAAAACTTTTGACCAGACCATCCACTTGCTTTTGGATGATTGGAACGACCAAAATAATCCCAACAACGAGCAATGTGATCAATACAACAAAAATAGCTGATACACCATACACTCGTTTTACCTTGTGCTTTTCCAGCCAATTTACAACCGGGTTAAATAAATAATATAAAATCAATGCTAAAATTGTTGGACCTATAATCGTCTTAAATACAACCCCGATCGGACCAAAGATAAAGCCAACTTGGTGAAAAATGAAAATCACTGCACCTAATAACAGTAAAGCTACGAGCGTAAATAACAGATTTTTTCCCCCAAGAAATTTGATCCAGCGTGTTTCTTGTTTCTTTTCCAAATCTATCCCTCCCATCATCCATTTAATTGTATCTAAAAAAAGTGTATCTGTAAAAAAATTCAGTCATGATAAACAAAAATCACTCAGCCGCTATTACGCTAACTGAGTGACTGTTAGATGCTAATTTGATGCCTTGCGTCCTTTTCTTTGAGTAGCCTCCATGATAACTGGTAGGATCACTGGACGACGTTTCGTTTGTTCAAACAAATAACGGCTCAATTGCTCCCGGATGTCTTGTTTCAACTTACTCCACTCAAAATCGCTGCTTTCGAGATGTTTTTCAACGATCTCAGTCACGATATTGCTACTTTCTTTCATCAAGTCTTTGCTTGTTTTAACATAAACAAAGCCTCTTGAGGTAATTTTAGCAGGAGAAACGATCCGCTTTTCACGGCGATTGATCGTCACAACAGCAACAAAAATACCATCTTCTGATAGAATTCGACGATCGCGTAGAACGATATTACCGATATCACCAACACCGATTCCATCGATCATAATATTTTCAGCAGTTGTACTACCAGCTACTGTCATCTTATTCTTCGTATATTCAAGAATATCACCGCGACCTGTGATAAAAATGTTCTTATAAGGAATACCTAATTCATGTGCTAAGTCAGCATGTGCTGCTAATTGCCGGTACTCTCCTTGTACAGGAATGAAATATTTAGGTTTGATCAAGTTTAACATCAGCTGTAAATCTGTCGGACTAGCATGACCAGACACACGCATATTATCTGAGATTTGTTTGACAACACCGCCAGCACGATAAACGATATCTTCTGTTTTGGCAACAGCTGTTTCCATCGCTGTTGTTGGCGTAGTCGTGATGTAAACTAAATCACCTTCCTGGATTTTGATCGTACGGTGGGTTTTGTTCGCCATTTTCTGCAGCGATTTGATTGGCTCACCCATCGTTCCTGTTTCCAGAATGATCAGTTGCTCCGCCTGATATTTTTTCATTTCTTTGACACCGATGATCAAATCTTCACTTGGTAACTTTAACTTATCTAACTTGATCGCTGTGTTGATGATTCGTTGGAAATCTTGTCCTGTTAAAACGATCTTGCGATCAGAGCGATGGGCAGCGTCTAAAATTTGCTGCACACGTTGCAAATTACTTGCCACGCAAGCTACGATAATACGGCCTTCCCAGTAACGAATCGTATCGAATACTTCATCTGCAATTTGAAGTTCAGAAACAACTTGTGAAGGATTTTCAGCATTTGACGAATCACTCAATAAGGCAAGAACACCCTCGTTTCCGATTTCTGCTAAACGCCCAAAATCAGTTTGATACATCGGTATTGCACTTTGATCAAATTTGAAATCACCTGTGTAGACAATATTGCCTTCTTTGGTTTTCAGATTGATTCCGATTGAGTCAGGAATCGTATGTGTGGTTCTGAAAAAGCTGATTGTTGCATGCGCAAAATCGATTTCCGTATGTGCATCAACTACGTGAAAATCATCAAAGTTTTTTGATTCAGCATGATCACCTACGTTTAATTTAGCTAACTCGATCGTTAACTCCGTACCAAAAACTGGTACATGAACTTTGGCTAACAGATACGGTAACGCTCCAATCGCATCTGCATGACCATGTGTTAAGAAAACCCCGGCAACTCGATCAATGTTTTCTTCCAAATACGTAAAATCAGGAATGACCACATCAATCCCCAGCAGTTCATTTTCTGGATATTTTAATCCGCAATCCAGCACAAAAATTTCATCTTCCACTTCTGCGATGTACATATTTTTACCATTTTCACGAACGCCGCCTAAGGGAACGATTTTTATTGTACTCACTAGTTTCACCTCTCTATATTCTCATACCAGATCATAGATCCAATATGCTTAAAATTTTCGCCTTTTCTTCAGAAGTACAAGATACAAGAGGTAAACGTAAATCACCGACAGCAATGCCTAAATGATTTAACGCCGCTTTAACTGGCGCAGGAGATGGTACTGAAAACAGTACATTCATCTTAGGCAGTAATTGCCGTTGAATCGCTGCTGCTTTTTTTAAATCTCCTTGATCCAGTGCTTGATACATGTTATACATTTCCGTACCAAAAACATGACTGGCTACCGAAATGACCCCTTGTCCACCTATCGCTTTATTTGAAAAAGCTAAGGAATCTTCTCCAGTATACACTAAAAAGTCTTTTGGCGCTTTCTCAACCAACTCAGTTAAGGCATCTAAACCAAAACATTCTTTGATGGCCACGATATTTTTCAACTCTGCTAAACGCAAACTTGTTGCTACATCAAGGCTGGCAACCGTTCTTCCCGGCACATTATACAAAATGATCGGTAAATCACTTGCTTCAGCAATGGCTTTAAAATGTTGATATAATCCTTCTTGATTTGGTTTATTGTAATAAGGAACAACAGCTAAACCAGCATCGATCCCTCTAATAGCAGAAATTTCTTTGACAAATTCAACTGAATCACGTGTATCATTGGTTCCCACACCACAAATGATCGGTACACGCCCATCAACTAAACGAATCACTTCATTGAACAACTCGATTTCTTCATCATGAGTCAAAGTAGGGGATTCTCCCGTTGTACCTGCTAAAATTATTCCTTCTGTATGATTATCAAGCAGATGATTCACCAATTGAGGCAATCTAGAAAAATCGATTGCACCATTTTCGTCAAAAGGTGTGACCATAGCTGTGATGATCGTTGCATTTTCTAAATTCATACTTACTTCCTCCTAATTTAAAAGCGGAACAGGCTCGTCAAGCTCTGAAAGAAAAATAGGAAAAATCGATTGAGACGCTTTTTGTCTCATTCTATTTTTATCTTTTTTCCGAAGAGCTAGCCTGTGCAGCTGGATAACAATAGATGCGGAACAAATCGCTTAATCCTGTAGAAAATTAGGAAATTGACTTTGTGACATTCTTTGTCACACTGGCAATTTGTCTATTTTCCTAAGGATTGATTTGTGCAGCTGGATAATAACAAGCTTCCAATTTCCAAAGCGCCAATTTTTGGAGCGATTTATTCAACACCAACCAAATCCATTGCATGCAATGTTTCAGCAATTTGAACGGAATTCCACGCTGCTCCTTTTAACAAGTTATCAGAGACGACCCACATATGGTATCCTTTATCGATATCGATATCTTTGCGGATCCGTCCAACAAAAGTTTCCTTACGATCGATGCTTGTCAAAGCCTGCGGATAAATTTGCTGACTTGGATCGTCCTGTAATACAGCGCCAGGTGCTTCTGCTATCAACTGCTTGATTTTAGCCACATCTGCGCCATCTTCTTTGACTTCGATATAGACAGATTCTGAATGTCCAGACAATACCGGAATCCGTACACATGTTGCAACAACTTTGATGCTGTCATCTTCCATGATCTTCTTCGTTTCATTGATCATTTTCCATTCTTCGTATGTGTAATCCTCATCTGAGAAAACATCGATCTGCGGCAACGCATTAAACGCGATCGGATAATGTTTTTTATCTCCACCACTCGGTAAAATCGTTGCTTTAAGCTGATCGGCTGGTGTTCCATTGATGTAGTCTACCGCCTGTGATTTTAGCTCTTCCATTGCATGGATACCAGCTCCGCTAACTGCCTGATAGGTCGATACGATCAACCGATCCAATCCATACGCTTTACGAATCGGCTCAAGTGCCACCATCAATTGGATCGTTGAACAGTTTGGATTAGCGATGATTCCTTTGTGACGTTTCAATGCGTGCGGATTGACCTCTGGAACTACTAGAGGAACTTCTGGATCCATTCTAAAATGACTCGTATTATCGATAACCACAGCTCCTCGTTTTACCGCTTCAGGAGCAAATTGTTTAGAGATACTTCCGCCTGCACTAAACAAAGCGATGTCGACATTTTCAAATGACTCAGGAACTAACTCTTCGATTACTAATGTCTGTCCTTTAAATGTTAGTTCTTTACCAGCAGAACGTTTCGATGCCAAAAGTTTGACATGGTTCAACGGCAATGTCGAATCAGCCAACATTTCGATCATCTTTGTTCCAACAGCCCCAGTTGCTCCTACTATGGCAACATTATACTTTTCTTTCATACTTATTTATCTCCTCTCGTCTTCCTGAAGAAAGTTGCTTTTTCCATTTTACCATAGTATCGACTATTACTACATAGGAAGTAAAGTGATTTTTCTCCATTTTATTGAAATAATTCATTCTACTCATCGTCAAAGAAGTCCCTGCGTCAATCTATTGACATTTGAAACGTATTTGTTATAGTTAAAAGCGACATTTACTTAATTTGAAGGAGTGAATACCATGGCACGTGTTGAAAGTTTTGAATTAGACCACAATACAGTAAAAGCCCCTTATGTGCGCTTAGCTGGTACAGAAAAAAATGGGGAAGCGCTGATCGAAAAGTACGACCTACGCTTCTTACAGCCAAATGAAGATGAATTGCCGACAGCTGCAGTTCACACACTAGAACATCTATTAGCAGTAAACTTACGTGATCATTTAGAAGGAATCATCGACATCTCTCCAATGGGCTGCCGCACTGGTTTTTATATGATCATGTGGAATGAACATTCACCAAAAGAAATTCGCGATGCGTTAGTAAACGTGCTTAATTTTATTGTTGAAACAGATTTCGTTCCTGCTGTTTCTGCAAAAGAATGTGGAAATTACAAAGATCACTCTTTATTTTCTGCACAAGAATATGCAAAAATCGTTTTAGAAAAAGGAATCAGCTTAGATCCTTTTGAACGAGTACTTTAATCTAGCAAAAAACAAGAACTTTGGATTGATCCACGTTCTTGTTTTTTTGTTTTTGATAAAAAGTTTCATCCCAATGCCACATCTAATATCATCATAATAATGAAACCGAGCATTACGCCAAAGACTGCAAAGTGTCTTCTGCTAGTTACTGTTTGCTGCGCTTCTGGAATCAGTTCTTCAACTACTACATAAATCATTGCTCCTGCTGCAAAAGCCAGTGCATAGGGCAATAGCATGGTGACCTTCGTTACCAAGATAGCTCCAATGATCCCTGCGATAGGTTCGACAATTCCTGAAGCTTGACCATACAGAAAGGCCTTTTTCCGGCTTAGATTTTCTTGACGTAAAGGAATCGACACTGCTGCACCTTCCGGAAAATTTTGAATCCCGATTCCTAGAGCAACAGAAACTGCCGCCAAGACAGCTTTTGTTGGATCATCTGCTGAGTTTGCTGCGCCAAAGGCTACTCCGACTGCTAATCCTTCTGGAATATTATGTAATGTAATAGAGAAAACGAGTAAAATCGTACGTTTTAGATGACTCGGCAACCCTTCTTTTTCATGATTCGGGCCAAAATGCATATGGGGCAACGTCTTATCAGCAATATATAAAAACAATCCGCCTAAACCAAACCCGAAACTTACGACCAGCCAAGCAATACTGCCGTTTTCTTCTGCTTGTTTGATAGCCGGGTCAAGCAAAGACCAGAAACTCGCAGCGATCATCACCCCTGAGGCAAACCCCAGCATTAAATTCAAAATATCTTTTTTTATTTCCTTAAAGAAAAAAACCAATGCTGCTCCCAAAGCAGTCATGAAATAGGTAAATCCTGTTCCTACCAACGCTTGCTGCCAAGCCTCCAGTGATAATAACCAGTCAGTAAACACTCATATCCCTTCCTTCCACACTCTACTCCCTTAACTTTATCATATCAATGATTTTATGACTACGCTTTACAACAAAAATAAGAGTGAAACAAAACGAAACGTACGCTTTTGTCTCACCCTTATTCACTATTATTTGATTATACAAGTAAACTTTGTCAGTTAAAATCTGTTTCTTAGTTTTTCAAATTACTACTTATCATCATGTTTGTGGAATTTTTCTTTGATATCTTCAAAGCCTTCTTTGATCTTGTCACCAAGTGATTCAGCACCCTCTTTGATATCGTCACCGGCATCACGAGCTTTATCTTTTGCATCTGCAAAAGTTGATTGTGCTTTACCTTCAAGTTCTTTCCCTTTATCATCGGTTACTTTCCCTTGAACTTCTTTAGCGGTACCTTCAACTTTATCCTTTGCATCATCTAAACGTCCATTTAAATCTGCCATGTCAAAATCCCTCCTAATATTTTTTACTACACTATTACAATAGCACCATTTTGAGGTTGCCACAAATATTTAGCTTTTTTAGGAAACATGACCTTTATATAGTATAAAAAAATTATTCTTTGTACTTTTTGATCATCTTATTTTCTCTTTGGCCAAAGCTAAACACCCGATCGTGCCTGGATCATCTACCAATGCAGGCGTAACAATGTATTCTTTCAACGGAGGTGTTTTAACATAGCCGTTTACAAGTTTTTCAAACTCTTGACGCACCTTTTCCAGCATATGGTCCTGCTTCATTACGCCACCGCCAAAAATAATGACCTCAGGTGAAAACATCAGCGTTGTGTTATAGGCGACCTGTGCGATATAATATGCTTCAATCTCCCAGAATGGATGCGTTTCTTCTAGATCTTGTCCTTTGATCCCTGTTCTTTTTTCAATTGCAGGCCCTGCGACCATTCCTTCCAAACAATCGCCATGAAAAGGACAACTTCCTTCAAACAGATCGTCTGAATGTCTTCTAAGCGTGGTATGCCCCATCTCAGGATGACTGAATCCTTCAATGAAATGACCATTTTGAATCGCACCAGCTCCTACGCCCGTACCGATCGTATAATACACACAGCTAGATAGCCCTTTGCCATGACCTTTAACATATTCACCGTAAGCCGCAGCATTAACATCTGTTGTCCAAGCAATAGGAAGATCGAAATGCCGCTTCATCTCTCCGACGAAATCATATTCTTGCCAAGCCAACTTTGGTGTAGAAGTGATATGACCATATGTTGGCGAATCCTCATGAATATCGATTGGTCCAAACGAACCAATACCGATCGCCTGAAGGTCATATTGCTTGAAAAAATCGATGACCAAAGCCATTGTTTCTTCCGGAGTCGTTGTCGGAAAACTCACTCTTTCTAAAATTTCTAGGTCATCTGTTCCAACAGCACATACAAATTTTGTGCCGCCAGCTTCAATACTTCCTAATAACGTTCTCATCCTTTATTCCCACTCCTTATAATGATCTTTTGATTTTGTAGACAGTTCGGCTATGAAATGGACGATCTGGATATAATGAAATGTCACCAAAACCATCAAAAACACCAGCACCAGGGCTCACTTGGGTTTCTAAAGCGATTCCGCCATGACTGACCATCTTAGTCCCTCTCATTTCTGGACTATTTTCGCCAAATTGAGCTGTAAAAACAACAACAACTGGACGATCCGTATACATTTCAATCGATACATCTGATTTAGGTGAAGTGACAATCGCCTGCGGCTTTTCAAAACCTGTTTGATTTAATAGAAATGGGTGATCTAACCCATCAACCATCACATTTTGTTTATAGTTCGTCTTAAAAACTTGTTCTATTGAAGTATTGTTTCTAAAATCAAAAGGTGTATCCGTGACATCACGCAGTTCTCCTGTGACAGAAGTCATTTCATCTACCACTGCAAAACGATCTGCATCAATAAATAGAGAATGCTGATCAACTGTTTTTGTCACATCGCCTGTCAAATTAAAATACACATGGTTTGTCGGATTGTAAATTGTAGGCTGATCTGTCGTTGCCTGATAATCAATGATCCATTCATCTTCATTTGTCAAAGAATACATTACTTCTGCTTTCAAATTCCCTGGAAAACCATGCTCTTGATCAGGACTTTCATACGTAAAAATCACTGAAATTCTTTCTTCCGTTTCTTCTGTCCGAGACTTCCAAAGTCGTGATTCAAAGCTTTTGGCTCCTCCGTGAAGCGTATTTCCATTAAGTGGATCGACTGGTAATTGGTATTTCTTATCATTGACTGTAAATTGTCCTTTTATGATTCTTCCGGCTACTCGTCCAACCGTCGCACCGATGTAAAGATCTTTTTCAATATATTCTTTCGCGGAGTCAAACCCCAAAACAATATTTCGCTTTTCACCAGCCACAGACACGATCAAATCAACGATTCGTGCACCTAAATTAGATACGCATAACGTAATCCCGTTATTATTAGTAAGCGAATACAAAATTGTAGATTCGCCAAAATCTTTCTGTGTGATTTCCACCGCTTCCATTCCTTTCTTTGTTGCGTTATTTTCTTCTTTTATTATAGCCGAAATTCAGTATTTTTGTTATTTTTATTGTATTTTATATTATGTTCCATCATAATTGTCCCTAGTTTTATTCTTCCGAACAATAAAAATAAGCTGAAACAAATCTTCAGCTTATTTTCAATCTCTATTTACTTTTCTTCAATATCCTGAAAAGTTAGAATCTTTTATTGAGAATTTATTTGGAAATTGCCTAATAACAATATTTACAAATCCTTCTTTCCCATCTGTCTGTTTGTCATAATTAGTACTAAAATCGATAACACTATTATTAAAACTAGTTGATAAATCATGACAAGGCTTGAATAATCACTGTCGTCTACAAGAGTATAATAGCCTGGCAACCATTTATTGATTGAATCAATATTTGCAATGAACTTTAATCCAACGAAAAGTAACATAGAAAATATAACTGCCCTAAAAGTGCCAAAGCTTATTGAAAAAAACATCCCTACAGTAATGAACAGGAGTAAAAAAATGCCTCCTGCTGCACTTTGAAGCACCAAATGTAAATGATATCTTTTAAAATCAACAAGTAGTCCTTGCCCATGTTCAGAGTTAGCTACAAATATAGTATAAAACAACGTTGATAATACAATATTTAACATGTAGCAAATAATTAGCACTAATGATACGGCAAAAAATTTCCCTATTACTAATTTTTCACGAGATTTCGTTCGAATAATTTCCAGAAGAATTTGTCCTTCATTAATTTCTCCACCTAAAATTGACGCTCCTAAAAAAGAAAATAGCACTAAAGGAATTCCTAACATCATTAATAACGCCCACATACTGGTTGCAAAAGAAATGACATCTAACCTTCCATTGATTAGTATAAATTGCCACTTAAAGTAAATTCCTAATGCATAAATCAAAGAAAAGCTACTTAAAAGAATGATTCCAATAAAAATCCTTCTTTTAAACATTTTAAACATTTCGACTTTAATAATACTATTCATCCTCTATCCCCCTTAAACAAACTGTTTAAGTCTTCACTTTCAATAGATATATTTTCGATTGCTCCACCATTCAAGTAAATTATTTTTAATATTTTATTCAACAAATCAATATCGTCGTTCAAGATCAATACATCTCTATTTAGTGGGGTTAGTTGCTCTAATTCTTGAACCAATTTGCTAGCTGGCGTTTTCAAATGAATTTTTATCTGCTTATTTTCTATCTTAGATACCTTTTGAATCTTCTTATCCTGTATATAAAGATAGCGATCACACATTTGTTCTATTTCTGACAATTGATGTGAAGAAATCAAAATAGTTATGCCATATTTTTCCCGCATCTCAAAAATAGTTTTTTGCAAGTCTTCAACCCCCAAAGGATCTAATCCTACAAATGGTTCGTCCAAAATTAGGAATTTCGGATCTTCCAGCAATGAAAGGGCTAGTCCTAGCCTCTGCTTCATCCCAAATGAAAAGCCTTTGACCACCTTTTTGTTATTGGGTAAATCCGCAAATGCTAACAACTCGATTATTTTATCATGTAATTCTTTTTTACTTTTATTAGATTTTTTATACTTGTCGATCACGTACAAGTTGTCATAGGCACTCAAATATTCAAAAAGTTTGCAATCTAGCAAATAGCCAAATTCATCCATCAAATTTGATTTCTTTAAGTAGTCCGAATCTCCTTTAAATGTAATCTGTCCTGCATCAAATGAAGTCAAACCTAAAATCAGCTTCATGAGTGTTGTCTTTCCTGAACCATTTCTTCCCAGTAATCCAATAATTTCACCTTGATTGATTTCAAAAGAAACATTATCTAAAATCACTGCTTTACCATATCTTTTATATAGATGGTCAACCTTTAAAATTGTGCTCATAGTTTTTCTCCTTATGCTAGATAGAATGGCTTAATTCATAAAAGAAGCCTTGCTTGTTGTATAAATCAATATATGTTCCACTTTCGATCACTCTTCCATCTTTTACGCATATAATTTGATCCATTGAACGTAAAAACGATTTTCTAAGATCATGGGTGACAAATATCAAGGTCTTCTCATGATCAAGCAAAAGCTTCTTAGTGATTTCTTTTCCGGTTTTGTAATCCAACGCAGAAGTAACTTCATCCATCAAAACAATCGGAGCATTTCTTACGACCGATCTAGCGATTGCTACTCTTTGTTTTTCACCACCAGAAAGTTCTACACCTGTTTCTTTGATAATCGTATTCCCTAATTTTTTACTTTTTTCTTCTAACTCTGAAAAAGAAATCGCATATTCAATGGTCGCGTCTGAATAATTTTGTAATAGTGTAATATTTTTTTCTAATGTTTCACTGAATATAAATGTCTCTTGATGAACGAATGCAACATCATATTTAATATGATGTTCACTCTTTACGTCTTTTCCGTTATATAAAATACTTCCTGAATAGTCATCCAGTAGTTGTCCTATAATATTTAGCAGTGTCGTTTTTCCACTGCCACTGTGCCCAACAATGGCGTATTTTTTCCCCTTTTCAAACAGTAAATCTATCGTTTGTAGAATATAATGTGTTTCGTTTACAGAATAGCTAACATCTTTTAGCTCTAAGGAGCAAAAATCATTCGTTGTAATGTCATCACTCTTTACATCATTAGGGTGCTTTTGGACATATCTTTCTAAATTTTCTCTGACTGTCTTACTGCCTGCAATCTCCACAATAGCTCCACCTAATAATTGCAAGGGCTGTATAACCATATTTGTTATCTGTGTTATCGCGACCATTTGACCTAAAGACAATCTCCCCTGAATGACTAAATAACCGCTTACGCAAAAACAAATAATCAGAATTAGATATTGAGTTGATCCTATAATCAAATTGAATCGAGTATTTTGGACCTTCAACATTTGACTATTTGTTTCTAAATCAGTTAACGCAGTCAAATGCTTAGCATTAAAATTTTTTTCTACTCTAAATGATTTGATTACCTCATAACCACCAAAAATCTCTTTCAATTCATTTAAGTAGGTGCTTTTCAGCTTAGAATTGTTCTCAGTTAAGGAATCTATTTTGCGACCAGCTAAGGAAGGTATGATGAATGATAAGACTGCACACAGCAAAATGACTCCTGTAACCAACACACTTACGGACAGTAAATAAGCAAATGCCATTACAATAACAAAGATGTTTTGAACAACTAAAAATAGATTTTCCAAATAATAGTGTTCATAAACTTCCAAATCATATTCAAAAATATTTATCTTCTCTCCCATTGTACTCTTTCCAAATTCAGAAGGTTTTAGCTCAAGTAAATTTTCCATCACTTGATTTTTTGATGTAAGATGGACTTTTTTTAATATTGTTGCCTCTAAAATTGAAGCCATATAATGAAAGAAAAAATTAAACACAATAAAAAGAAAAAAAAGCCAGATAGATAGAATAAATACACCAAAATCCTTGTTGGTTATTGCATCGATAAAACTCTGAATAATTGGTGCAAATGAAATTTCAATAGTACTTGCAATAAACGAAAGCACTAAAAAGACAATAACAAGTTTTTTCTCTTTTCTTACGATTCTGTTCATTACATGCTCCTTAATGATGAAAATATTCCTATATTATCCTATTTTTTAACGAAATGTTTTAGTGGTCTCCTCATAATAGTTATAAAAAAGATTACAATACGGATCTTTTGCTAATATATCTTCATGTTTTAAGTAGGCTCTAGCTCGACATCCTCCACCACATAAGTATTTAAATTGACATTCTTTACATCCGCCATTCAATTTATCTACCTGTAAGGAAGAAAAAAGTTGTGCCTTTTTAGAAAATTTACGCATATTCGTAACAGTATCACTTTTTATATTTCCTATACAGAACTCATCGTACATCAGCATATGGCAAGGATAAACATTCCCGTCAGTTCCTATAGAAATCATCGTTTTTCCTGCACCACAATAATTCTCTGCTTGAAGCTGTTCTCCACCAATCGATGTATCTTCAATAGCTAAATCTGTATCCAGCATAAAATCACTGATTTTCTGAATATCTTCTGCCTGTGGTAAATAGCTCTTCATTTCCCCTTCGAAACAAGCTGTAAGGATACTAAAACTCATCGTGACACCCAATTTATCTGCAAGTGAAACATATTCACTTAACTTATGCGCATTCAAATGATGAACCGTCGGCAAAATATTTACATTACTTCCAGTTTCTTTTAAATAGTTGATTGTTCGAATAATTTTTTTAAAGATGCCTTCATCTCGTATAAACGAAGGGCAGTCTTCAGCGTATGAATCTACTGAAACCGAAACTGTATCCACGTATCTTGATAGACCAGCAAGTTTTTCCTTATTGTAAATCGTTCCATTCGTGATCAAAACAATATTGGGAAGATCACAGTTGATTTTCGCATATCGAACAATATCCAATAAATCATTTCGTAATAACGGTTCCCCACCAGAAAATACAAGATTCTGGATTCCCGCACTCGCTAATTGTTTTATAGAATGACAAATTTCTTCATAATTCATGTCATCTGCGCTATTTCTTTTATCATCGAATGAATAGCAACCAACACAGTGCAGATTACATTGATTAGTTAAATGAAGATAAGCTGTCATTACTTGTTCTTTCTTCTTTAAGGGCGCATACGAAATGAACTCATTGTCCAAAAGAAAGTCTAAAAAAACTTTCTCTTCCTCCGTTAATAGATCCCTTTCAACAGCTTTTCCTTTTTTTATTTCATTAAAAAATGTAGCTCCTCTCGCGTCAATTCCTGCTACAACCCCATTATCAAAATTGAAAATCATGTTGATTCCTTTGATTTTTGAACTACTTGTATGTGTATTTATGTACATATTATTTCACCAACTTTCTTCTAAATATAAATTGAGCGATTTTTGTAAAAACCAAAACCATCAAAAATACCATGAATCCAGAGGATAAATTATTATTGAAACTTACATTGCTAATACTCAAATTTTCTGCATCTCCAACAATATCTTTGGTGTTATTAATAATTTTAGAGACAACCGTTTCACTAATCAGTGTGTTCACGAGCAGATAGAAAGCAACTGAATATAAACCAGAAGCAACAAAAATGATATAATTTTCTATTTTTTTTCTTATATTCAATTTGTTAACTATAAGTGCAACCGAACTTGAAAAAAGCAATACTGGAACAATAACAATAAAAGCAAATGCAGATAAGAAATTAAAAGAACTAACTGCCATAACAACATAAATCCACAAACCTAAGAAAATGACAGGAGCAATATAAATATTCTTTTCTCTAAGTATGCTCAACACGATCCACTCCTTTTCTTTCTAAAATAATCAGCCTGCAATCAGCAACAAATTATAAAAAGCATGTATAACAGACGTATATAATACAGAGTTTGTTTTTAATCTTACGATTGAAAAGACTACTCCTAGCGGGAAACGATACACTAAATTATCTAACGGACTCTCTCCTACATGTCCAATCACTGCAAAAATAAGTGCACATAATAAGACACTGTAAAAGGTATTCCACGACTCCAACAATTCGTTTAAGATAATGTTTCGGTATAAAAATTCTTCTGAAAATGCTGCAAGAAAATAATGAGCAAGTAGAAAAAGTATTGTAAATTTACCAAATAAATTTGCATTAAGGTTACAGTAAATGATAGAAAAAGCAATGATTAAAATCGATGATATCCATAATTCTTTTTTACTCCATTTAAAAAACACTTTCTCTGTCTTGTTCAAGAACTTTGCCAAAGCAATAGGAATTATTACAAGAGAAATAACTGTAGGTAACGTCATCCTTAATAAGATTCCAGACTTTGTAGGCAAAATATTCATTATTAAGACCACAATCAACAATGCCACACCTGACACAACAGATATCCCTACACTAATGAATAGTGTCTGCAACTTCTTTTCAGTTAGTTTCAACTCTATATTCTTAATTCTGATCACCTCTTTTCAAAAACAACGGTAAAAAAGTTTTTCTCCCTTTTTACCGTTATCTTTAAGCATCATTTTTTTGTTAAACATCGCTCTTAATTTCTTTAATATAATGACCTACAGATGCACAAAAAATAGCTCCTACTGACACACAACCAGCTTTTTTCCCTTTTTTAGAAGCAAATAGTAACATAGCTTTCCACCTCCTTTTAAGAACATATTTACCAATGACAAACTTTCTTATCATTTACAATGTAATTGGTATGTCTAGTATATGTGCTTTTTAGTCACTTCATACTATTTATGTAGTAATTTGTATGCTTTTATGTATCAAATTGTTGATGAGATAATGAAGTACAAAAAAAAGAGCTTTTGACTATTGATCCTCAATATGTCAAAAACTCTCTTATCCAATTGGCAAAACGATAATCACTTTAAATTCATTTGCTTTCCAAGAAAAATCTGAATATCCTTTTAACCTTTTTACTCGCTCTCTGATACTATTGATCCCTAAACCGTATCTTCCTCTTTTTTTAGAGGATTTTATTAGTTTATTTGAAATATTTAAATCTTTGATATTTGTAGGATTCGTTACTTTGAAGATCAATTTTTTTTCATGATAATAAATACAAATATTTATTTGTAGCTCACTTTCGATTCGGACACATTCTTCAATAGCATTATCCAAAATATTTCCTAAAATCGCACAAATATCTACTACTTTGTCATCAATCATTAAATCTACTGGTACTTTCAATTCTAATGTAAACTGAACGTTTTGCTTCTTCATCTGACTAATTTTGCTACTTAATATTGTATCTATTGGCCAGCACTCAGTATAAGATACATATGTATCAATTGAACCCGCAGTGATTTCCTTCAACAATAACTTAGCTTCCACGAGGTTTTCATTATATACATGATAGTTCAGTCCAAGCAATAGATTCTTTAAATCATGTTTAAGTGTACGTAATTCTTGCTGTTTTTTTAAAACATCTTCATAATGCTGATTCTGTGCACCAACTAAAATTTGTTGTTGTAATAGATATGTTTTTTCAGTTAAATAATTATACAAAAAAATGTTCATCATATTGATACCCATCATCGCCAGACTAAAAAAAATCTCTTCCCAGACACTAAAATCAAATGGGTACATAAATAGTAAAATAGATAGGAATGGAGCAACTGATAACATTAAATATTCTCTATTTTCCAACCCTATTTCATTAGAATTTTTAAAATAGTACAAAAATCCAACAATTAATATCGCCAAAATTGTGATCGAACTATATGAAAATATAAATTGAATTAAAACCTCATCTGGATCAGATTTTCCCTGAGATAACACTAATAGCTTATTCTGAAATAAAAATAAGAACACGATATAAAAGTAATGAAACATCTTTTGGACAATTGATCCAAAAAAACAAAAAACGACTAGACATGCAATGATCAAAAAAATCATATATCTAAATTCGATCATTTCGGTTCCGTTATTAACCGTAATCTTAGTACTTAACACTGCCAAGATACACAAAAGAAAAAATCGCTTCCTACTAAATTTCAATTCTAAAAAACTCGTTAAATAAACAGCTATATACCACCCTTGAAGACCAACTAAAAAGATTGCTAATAAAAGAAATAGAAAATCACTCATATGCCAATTGACCTTTCAATAAAATGATTATACGCTTCTGAGAATTGTTTTCTCTTTCCTCTGCTGATCGATACACTTTTCCCATTAATTAGATGGATCAACTGATCCTCAACACTCTTTATACAATTCATGTTGATGATTGTTCCATGGTTGACTTTAACAAAAATCAAAAGATTAAGCGTCTGTTCTAATTCTTTAATTTTTCCATAAAACACAATATCTTGCTCTTCACTAGTCAGTTCAATCCGAATCTGTCTCCCTTTTTCAGAAGAGATCATTATAATTTGGTCATGGCACAGTTGATACTGTCTCCTATTTGATTTAAAAAATAGATAATGATTACCCAAATTGATTTTTTCAATTGCAGAATCCAATAAGAAGTTTATTTTTTGTTTTTCAATTGGTTTTAATAAGTACCTGAACGGAGATACTTCAAAGCTGGCCAAACTATATTTATCGTAACTTGTAATATAGTTCAAAAGAACATGTTCATCATGCTCTCTTATTTTTTTCGCTGTTTCTATCCCATTTATTCCTGACATTTCTATATCAAGAAAAATAATTTGATAAACGGTGGTTTGTTGCTTAATGGCTCTCAACAACGATTCTCCTTGTTCATAAATATCAATTTCAAATTCAATATTTTGTTCAGATAAATGAACTTCAATCATTTTCTCTAGCTTTGTACTTTGGAACGCTTCATCATCACATAAAGCAATTTTATACATCTCATCCCCTCCAGTTCAGTACTTTATTCTCACATATTCATTATAGATAAATGTTAAGTTAACTTTATAAAATGACTCACTTATGTACATTTTAACTGCTTTAGAAATACAAATCAACTTTTGCTGCAACCGAATGATTCACTTAAAACAAAAAAGCAGATCACATGATAAATGTGATCTGCCAAACATTTTATACTCAATGTTTTTATTACTCTGCAGCGTTTTCGTCTTTGAGACCGTATTTCTTGTTGAAACGGTCCACACGTCCGTCTGCTTGTGTGAATTTTTGACGTCCAGTGTAAAATGGATGAGAGTCAGATGTTACTTCGACACGGATTACTGGGTAAGTGTTTCCGTCTTCCCATTCAACTGTTTCTTCAGAGTGCTTAGTAGAACCTGATAAGAATTTAAAACCAGTTGTTGAGTCCATAAATACGACTGGGTGATATTCTGGATGGATATCTTGTTTCATAGTCTTTTCGCTCCTTTGCCCTGATCCATTTGCTGCATCAGAGTTATTTTGTCGGTATACAACAGTACTATAATAGCATGATTCATTCGTCGATGCAATTATCTTTTTACATTTCTTTTGCTTTGTTTTCCGAAAGATACATCATGGAAATCTTCAAAGAATTTTTCATTACTTTTTGTTTTACGTAAAAACTTAACAAATTGCTCCGTGTATTCTAACGAATCGCCTGTCATATGATTGCGTAGCTTCCATGTCTCTTCCAATTGTTCAGAAGACATCAACAGGTCCTCTTTACGTGTCCCTGATTTTTTGATATCGATTGCTGGGAAGATACGACGATCTGCTAAATCACGTGACAGATGCAGTTCCATATTCCCTGTTCCTTTGAACTCTTCATAGATCACATCATCCATTCGGCTTCCTGTATCAACTAAAGCTGTTGCTAAAATCGTCAGGCTGCCGCCTTCTTCAATGTTTCTCGCTGCACCAAAAAAGCGTTTTGGTCTATAAAAAGAAGAAGGATCGATCCCGCCGCTCAATGTCCGTCCGCTAGGCGGTACAACCAGATTGTAGGCACGAGCTAAACGAGTGATACTATCCATTAGAATCACCACATCCCGTTTATCCTCAACTAAACGCATCGCCCGTTCCAATACTAATTCAGAAACTCGGGTATGATTTTGAGGTTGCTGGTCAAATGTTGACGAAACGACATCCCCTTTGACACTGCGTTCTAAATCAGTCACTTCTTCTGGACGTTCATCGATCAATAATAAAATCAATTCTACATCAGGATAATTTTCAGTAATGCCGTTGGCGATCTCTTTTAAGACACTCGTTTTCCCAGCTTTAGGTGGTGCAACGATCAATCCACGTTGCCCAAAACCTACAGGAGCAAAAATATCGATCATACGAGTTGATAATCTGCCAGGCGTTGTTTCTAATTTGATTTGTCTTTCTGGATAGAGTGGTGTTAAGGCTGGAAAATGAGGACGTTCTTTTGCCTCTTCCGGATCTTTGCCATTCACACTTTCAACATGCATCAAGCCATAATAACGTTCTGATTCTTTTGGCGGACGTGCTTTTCCAGCAACTTTGTCCCCGTTACGTAACCCGAAGCGGCGGATTTGAGAAGAGGAAATATAAATATCTTCAGCACTTGGTCCATAATTGATTGGACGTAAAAAACCATACCCATCTTGGGAAACGATATCTAAGATCCCCTCCATAAAGAAGAAACCTTGCTTCTCAGCTTGAGCTCTAATCACAGCTAATGACAATTCTTTTTTATTCATTTGGCTGTAATAAGGAATCTTAAATTCCTTCGCATAAGTATAAATGTCTTTTAAGGTACTATTTTCAAGCTCCGCCATCGTTAAATAGTCACTCATTTAGTCACCTCGATTTCTTCTTCTGTTTCGATCATTTGGATATCAGCACCTAAGGCTGTTAGTTTTTCAATGATGTGATCGTATCCTCTTAAAATGTATTCAACATTGTAAATCGTCGTAGTGCCTTCTGCCATCAGTCCAGCAGTCACTAAACAAGCACCTGCACGTAAATCAGAAGCTACTACTTCAGCACCATGTAATTTAGCAGGCCCATTGATGACGATCATATTGCCTTCGATCGATGCATCTGCTCCCATTCGCACTAACTCTGGAATATGCTTTGTCCGTTGTGTATAAATACTATCGATCACTTCGCCGGTTCCTTTTGCTTTCAACATCAACGGCGTGATCGGCTGTTGAAGATCTGTCGCAAAGCCAGGATATGGATAGGTTTTGATCGTTGTCATTTTTAAATCGTGGGAAGGATGAACGATGATCTTGTCCTCTTCGATCGTCATTTTCACACCCATTTCCTGCAATTTTGCAATAAAGCTTTCTAGATGTTCATAAATAACATTACGAACAGTGACTCCTTCGCCCATTGCCGCTGCTAAAGCGAGATAGGTTCCTGCTTCAATACGGTCAGGAATGATTGAATGACGGCAGCCGTGAAGTTTTTCTACCCCTTCGATACGGATAATATCCGTACCGGCTCCGCGGATATTGGCACCCATATTGTTCAATAAGGTAGCTACGTCAATGATCTCAGGCTCACGAGCTGCATTTTCGATGATTGTTTTACCTTCTGCTTTTACAGCCGCCAGCATAACATTGATTGTTGCACCGATCGACACCATATCCATAAAAATTCTTGTTCCATGAAGACCGTCCTCTGTTCTTAGATACATCGCTCCATGTTCATTGGTCACAGTTGCACCAAGAGATTCAAAGCCTTTGATGTGAAGATCGATCGGACGAGGACCTAAATAACAACCTCCTGGTAAGCCAACTACTCCTTCACCAAATTTCCCCAATAACGATCCCATAAAGTAATAAGATGCACGAAGGCTGTTGATTTTTCCTTTCGGCATCGGTACGGATACGATTTCCGTTGGATCGATCACTAATGTATTATTTTCAAATGTTGTTTTTGCACCCATAATTTCTAAAATTTCAATTAATGAATGGACATCCTGAATATCCGGTACCCCATCCAATATGACTGGTGAATCCGCTAAAATAGCTGCTGGAATCAACGCCACTGCACTGTTTTTTGCCCCACTGATACAAACTTCTCCCGTTAACGGACGATTCCCATTGATTACAATTTTTTTCATTTATCTTCTCACCTATCTATGTAAAACAAATAGTTTTATTTTTTGTGATATACCCAAACCATTCTAACACATCATAAGACAATAAAAAAGCCAACATGTATTCTCTTTCTTTGTTTTCTCATGATTTATTTGATTTTAAAACGAAAAAGAAACGAATTTTATGCGTTTAGAAAAATGAAAAAGCTCAAAACAAAACGAAAAATCAGCTTTGTTTTGAGCTTCAGATCTGGATAAAAGTTAGAAGTCAGAAGAAACTATTTCGGAAATAGACACTTCTGTTCCGATCTCTTAAATTTTAAAGAATTAAATTATGCTTTGTTAGCAGAACCGAACCATTCGATACGTTGTTCTACTAATTCAGTCACAGCTTTTGTTCCTGGTGCTAATAATTTACGAGGGTCAAAGCCTTTACCTTCAAGGTCTTTGCCTTCTTCGATGTATTTACGAGTTGCTGCTGCAAATACTTCTTGACACTCAGTGTTAACGTTGATTTTAGAAACGCCCATTGAGATTGCTTTTTGAACTTGTTCTAAAGGAATACCAGAACCACCGTGTAAGACTAATGGAATGTCACCAACAGCGTCAGCGATTTCTTGTAAGTGGTCAAAAGCTAATCCAGTCCAGTTTTCAGGGTATGAACCGTGGATATTACCGATTCCGCAAGCTAGGTAATCAATACCAGTTGCAACCATTTGTACACATTCTTGAACGTCAGCTAATTCGCCTGAACCGATGATTCCATCTTCTTCTCCGCCGATTGAACCAACTTCACATTCAACAGAAACACCTTTAGCGTGAGCTTTCGCTACAACATCTTTTGCTTTTTCGATGTTTTCTTCGAATGGTAAGTGAGAGCCATCAAACATTACTGATGTATAGCCGATTTCGATACATTCTAATGCATCTTCATATTCACCATGATCTAAGTGAAGAGCTACTGGTACAGTAATTCCCATTGAATCGATCAAGTCTTTTACTAAATCGTAACATACTTGGTATCCGCCCATGTATTTAGCAGCACCCATAGAAGTTTGAATCAACACTGGCGCTTTTTTAGCTTCTGCAGCTTCTAAAATCGCTTTTGTCCATTCTAGGTTGTTTGTGTTGAATCCGCCAACACCGTAGCCGCTTTTACGAGCTGCTTTAAGAAATTCTGTTCCTGATACTAATGGCATAATAAAATTCCTCCTAAGTTTTAAAAAAACTTTATTTGTTAAGGTCTATCCTTAACTAACAGTTACATTTTAGCAGACTTTTTAGTACTTTTCTACTAAAATTACCTTTTTCAGAAAATTTTTGTCCAGACTTTCACAAAAGCATGGACACTTAGTTTCGTTTGTCTAAAAAAGAAATCCAGACAAAAGTACTTCCATTGGAAATAAACTTCTATTTGCACTTCTTTTTTTATTTAAAACGAAACCATTTTTCCTTTATTTTGCTTTCGTCTTATGTTTTTTCAACTCAGGAAATGATCCAGTACTTTTAAAGATCCTTTGTTCATCTTCATTGGCAAATCGACCTAAGACCGACTGCGTAGGCAAAATATTCATAAACGCATTCTCATCAACTGAATAAACGATTTGTTCTAGGTCATAGAGTTCGTATCGAGTGATCACCATCATGATCATTCGACCTTCTACACCTGAATATCCGCCAATGGACGGCAGTAGCGTCATCCCACGAACCATCTCTTTGGAAATTGCCTGAGCAACCGTTTCAGGATTCACAGTCACGATCATCGCTGTGATCTTTTGATGACTCGTATGGATCGTATCGACAACCTGTGTTAAACAATAGATCGAAATAATCGTATATAATGCACTCTCCCAATCAAACACAACACCTGCCACAGCCACAATAATTCCATTTAGCATAAACATATAATTTCCAACGGTTTTACCTGTCGTCTTTGATAAGACCAACGAAATAACATCCATCCCACCAGTCGTAAACCCCATCTTCAATGATAGTCCTGCACCAATTCCAATCAGAACACCACCAACGATCGCATTCATCAATGGATTTTCCGTAATCACGACGATCGGTAAAAACATCGTCACAACTGAGATCCAAGCAACATTTAGAAAGCTAAAAATTGTTGATTCTTTACCTAACTTAACAAATCCTAGAATAAAAATCGGTATATTTAATAGTAAAATAAACAAACCAGTGTCAATCGTAATCGAAAAATGCGTATGAAGTAATGTTGCAATAATCTGTGCGACTCCATTCATTCCAGCAGAAAAGACCTTCGCCGGAATTAGAAAGAAATTCAACCCGACTGCTGCTAAAATACCCGTAATAAAAATAACAGCAAATTTTTTCAGTAATTCACTTTGTTTGTATGAAACAGTTCGCTTCCCCAACATAATTCCTCCCTAGTACAAAAACACTGACTGAACAGTCTATGCCTTGTTTCTTCAAGTCAAATCCCACGAATTAGAATAACAGGTTGCCTAAAAAAAGAAAAGAAAAAAAGCTAAAAATGAGGATTCTTTTATTCTATTATGTTTCTATCTCAAAAAAGGTTAGGACTTGTTTCTTCCCTATTTAGTGGTACTATAAAAGTAAGAAATGAATGAAAGGCGGTTGGCTAATGGCAGCTAAAGAAGCAAGCTTTGATGTAACCTCTGAAATGAATATGGAAGAAGTCAAAAATTCGATCCAGATCGCACTGAAAGAAATCAAAAATCGTTTTGACTTTAAAGGATCAATTGCAGACATTAAACTAGAAAATGGGAAATTAGTCCTTGTTGCAGAAGACGATTACAAAGTGGAACAAGTCAAAGATGTTTTATTCAGTAAGCTAGTGAAACGTGCAGTTCCAATTAAAAATATCCATTTTTCCGACAGCGAAAAAGCCCTCGGCGGAAATGTACGTCAATATGGTGATCTGATCAGCGGTATCGACCGAGACAATGCAAAGAAAATCAATGTGGCAATCAAAAATTCCGGCATTAAAGTCAAATCACAAATTCAAGAAGACAAAATTCGCGTGACCGGAAAAAGTCGTGATGATTTACAAAAAGTCATTACCTTACTTAGAACTCTTGATTTACCCGTAGAGCTTCAATTTACGAACTATCGTTGATTCAGTTACTCTCTTCTTTTATTTATCTGAACGCAAAAAAAGAGCCTGATTCTTAGTGATGAACAAAAAATCCAAACTTAAATGGACTATTTGATCGATCACTAAAAGAAAATCTGGCTCTTTTTACTGTCTATTCACTTAAAAATTCCGTTAACTCCTGCATGCTCTTTCCGCTATTCAACCCAACGATCAATCGAATACGAGCCTTGGGACCATTTAATCCTCTTGAAAAAATCAAGCCCATTTTTTTAAGATTCACGCCGCCGCCTTCATAATCATAGATATCCTCTGCGATCCCATTCGAACAACGGGAAACCAAAACGATCGGAATATTTCTTTGCAGCAGTCGATTTAACGCAGGTAAGGTTTGCGGTGGAAGATTTCCTGCACCAAGAGCCTCGATGACCAAACCATCCGTCTGGTCATTGTCCACTAAATCAAACAGCTGTTGATCCATTCCAGCATAAGCTTTGATGACATAGACATTTCCTTCAACTTCTTGAATATCACAAATTTCTTGCGGACGAACTTCACTTGCAAAGAAGGTTCTTTCTTTGGCGATCATACCAATCGGTCCAAAAGTCGGTGTTCGGAATGTTGCTACATTTGTAGTGTGCGTCTTCGTTACATAACGAGCTGTATGGATCTCATCGTTCATCACCACTAAAACGCCTTTGCCCTGAGAATCCTCCGAACAAGCGGTCCATACAGCACTGATGAAATTATACAAGCCGTCTGTCCCGATCTCATTGCTTGAACGCATTGCACCAGTCAAAACAACAGGGATTTTGTTCTCTAGCGTGATATCCAAAAAATAAGCCGTTTCTTCCAAAGTATCCGTACCGTGAGTAATGACGACCCCATCGATTTTTTCAGTATGTGCTTGCTGGATTCGCTCTTTTAGCTCCAGCATACGCTTTAAGGTCATATGAGGAGACGGAATATTGAAAATCGATTCAACGATCAAGTTCACTTTGCCCTCCAGTAAAGCCTCTTGTTCAAGTAATGGATTCATTGTATTGAGTGCTACATTGCCATCCGCCTCTTTAGACATGGAAATTGTGCCGCCTGTATGCAAAACAAGAATAGTTTTCATTTCTTAGCCTCTTTTCACGTATGATTCTCATTCATCTTTTCTCTAAAAAAGAGCCGACAAATCGCCCGACTACTTTTTTATTTCTTATGAAGATTTGCTTTTTCAGTATAACAGTAAACGTCGTATTTTTCTATGTTGATTCATTCGTTGAAAGCCAAAATTGCTGCTGCAATTCTTTTGAGCGCTCTGCAGAATAAGCCGTTTGACTTTGATCCCAGTGTGGTGGAAAAAATTGCCGTACTGCTGCAGATGAAAAACGCTGATCCAACAGTAATACCACCCCTCGATCTTCACTATCTCTGATAACACGTCCAGCCGCCTGCAGCACTTTGTTCATACCAGGGATTTGGTAGGCAAATTGAAACCCTTGATTTTTTTCTAAATCATAGTAACGTTTGATCAATTCTTGTTCGTGATTGATCTGTGGTAAGCCCACACCAACGATCGCTGTCCCAATCAATCTCGTCCCTTTTAAATCGATTCCTTCTGAAAAAATCCCGCCCAAAACGCAAAAGCCTAACAAGGTCTCGTCTGGATCAGAAACAAAATCAGCTAAAAAAGCTTCTCTTTCAGTTTCGTTCATAAAAGAGGCCTGCAATTTGGTTTTGATTCCTGGATTTTTTTCTCTGAATAGATCATACACGATATCCATATAGGAATATGATGAAAAAAAGACAAAGTAATTTCCAGTTCGCTGCTGAACCATATTTGTCAGACTTTCAACGATCTTTTGATAATTCCGTTCTCGTTCCTTATAGGTGGTCTGAATATGGTTTTCAACGACCAAAAGCTGATTATCTTTAGTAAAAGGATTCGGAATACGGTATCTTAAACTTTGATCTCCTCCACCCAAAACTTCTTGATAATAATCTAAAGGAGTCAGACTAGCAGAAAATAAGATACTCGCTTTGCCTTTAGCCAATTTTTGCTCCAATAAATAGGAAGGATCGATACAAAATTGCTTTACAGTTATGTCGTAGTTCTGACACTCAACGTATGTACAGTAATGATCATCATAACTTTCACTGATTTTTGTATAATTCAACAAATCAAAATAAACTGATAACACTTGATTCAACTCTTCATGCGCTTGATTCTCCGGCAGCCATTCACCAATCTTCTCAGATAATATGTAAGCCGCTTTTACGAGCGAATCGATGGGTGCATTTTGATGCAAAAAATCCTTCTCTTCTTCTTTACAGATCTGCTCGATCTTCTCAAATTCTTTTTCAATTTTTCGGATAGCACGTGTCAGTTTTTGCTGTTCTTTTCCAAGTGCTTTTCTTAGTGAAATAAACTTATTTTTAGCCAGAGAAGCTGAATACATTTCTCTTGAACGATTCACTAGATTGTGGACTTCATCGACTAGAAAGATATTTTCTTTTTCTTCTTGCTGCTCCTCGAAGAAACGTCTTAGATATACGCTGGGATCAAATAAGTAATTATAATCGCAGATCACAAGATCACACCATAAACTCACATCCAATGATAACTCAAACGGGCAGAGAGTGTGTTTTTTTGCATAGCGTTCAATAACTTCTCTTGTAAATTGATTTTCATTATTTAACAGATCCCATAATCCTTCATTCAACCGATCATAGTATCCATTTGCAAAAGGACAGGCTTCCGGTGTGCAATTTCGTTCAGTCAAAAAACAAATCTTGTCTTTTGCTGTTAGCGTCACGCTTTTCAATTGCAGGTTCTTTTGCTTCATCGCTTCTACTGCATCTTCTGCTACCTGACGTGTAATTGTTTTCGCTGTTAAGTAAAATGCACGTTCTGCTTGCTCTTCACCAATTGCCTTTAGTGTTGGAAATAATGTGGAGATCGTTTTACCAGTTCCTGTCGGTGCTTCTACAAACAACTTTTGATCACTAAGAATCGTTTTATAAACAGCGACAGCTAATTCTCTTTGCCCTTTACGATAATCACCATACGGAAAAGGAAGTTCTTTCAAAGAGTCATTTCTGATCTTTCGCCAATTCATTTTAAAGATCAGCCATTGCTCGTATTTGCTGGTCAAATCATCAAAAAAGTCGCGCAGCTCCTGTTTTGTAAATGTTTTTTCTGTTCGCGTGATTTCTTCCGTTGTTGTTTGAAAATAGGTCAACTGTAATGTAATCGTTTCTAGCTCTTCTTGTTGACAATAGATGTGCCCATAACACATGACTTGGTACCAGTACATATCGATCTGTTCTTCACGCAACTCAGAAAAATCAGGTTCTGAGCTTTTGATTTCATCAATGACGAATCCCTTATCCTCATCCGTAAAAATGCCATCAGCACGTCCTTCAATGATATATGTTTGCTTATTCAACTCTACATCGATCGCCAGCTTGACTTCCTTTTTATAGCCAGCTGGAGCCGCTTTTTGTAATTTACGATGGATTTTCGCTCCTTCTACTGCCGTATGTTCACTTGTATGTCGTGCATCGATGCTGCCTCTACGCAAAATAAATTCTACTAAACTGCGGACTGCGATCCGTTGTCTATCTTTCATTTTTTTCCCACCTGTCATTTCTCCATTATAGAACATACATTCGCAAATGAAAAGAGAGAGTATTTGAAGCCTAGTAGGATATGCTTCAATACGCTCTCTCAATTTTTAAATTCATGTAGAATAATCGCTGTTTATTTTGACATACTCATAGCTCAAGTCACAGCCAATCACTTGGAAATCCTGTGTTCCTTGATGTAGGTCGACCGTCAAATAGATATCCTCATTTTCTTGAATATATGTCGCGATCTGCTCCATATTTTGCAGCTCTTCATGGTTTTCAGAGAAAATCGGATATTCGCCATAAGAAATCTCGACCTTATTAGGATCAAAAATAAGTCCCTCTGTCTTCCCAAGTGCCATTGCAATGCGTCCCCAATTAGGATCGTGGCCAAATAAAGCTGTTTTCACTAACGGCGAATTGATTATTGATTTTCCAGCATCCTTGGCCTGTTTTTGGCTCATCGCATTTTTGACTGTTACGAACATCGTTTTTGTTGCTCCTTCGGCATCTTTCACAACATCTAATGCCAATGCATGACAGATCTGGTTTAAAGCGGCTTGCATGTCTTCCATCGATGCTGTTTTCTGGCCGCTTGCTAAGAGTGCAACCGTGTCACTCGTACTCGTATCTGAATCAATACTGATCGTATTGAAAGACTGGTCAACCGCAAGTTTCAACATTGAATAGATATCTTCCTTACTGATTTTTATATCTGTTAAAATATATGCCAGCATGGTCGCCATATTCGGTTCGATCATCCCTGATCCTTTGACGATACCTAAAATTTTTCCCTCACCTACATCCAGACTTTGTACCTTGATCCGTTGATCTGTTGTCAAAATAGCTTCAGCAAACTCTTCATAGTTTTCTGTTAGTTCAAGTGAATGTGTCTCTAAAAAAGCATTGATTTTTTCGATAGGTAATTGAGGCCCGATCACACCTGTTGATGAAGGCAATATATTTTCTTGAGCTATCGCCAGTTTAGAGGAAATTTTATCTAAAATCTGAAACTCATTTTCTCGCCCTTCGTTTCCAGTGGCTACATTAGCAACACCACTAGTTACTACGATCGCCTGTAATTCGGCATTTTCAACATGTGCTTTACCGATCGGTATACATTCACCGCAAAACGTATTTTTAGTAAAAACAGCCGCCGCATGACAAATTTGATTTGCTACGATCAAACCAAAGTCTTTTCTTCTTTTCTTGATGCCGACATGCGTACCGTAAAATTTAAATCCTTCTGGTATCTTTTCATCTATTCCCATCACTTACACCCTTCCAAAAGAGCCAACTTCTAAAAAACATTCCACAGCAAAATTCCCGTTTGCTTTTACTGTGAGCGATGATTTTTAGTTCCTTTTTAGTTGATCTATTTTTTCTGATTTTCTAAAAGTATAAATCAACGCATCACGATAGTCAATGATTTTTATGCAAAACATCACCTTTAAAAGTATTTTTATACATAAAATGGGTATATTTACGAATATTAAAAACAAAAAAAGCACTCAGAATAATCTGAGTACTTTTTAAGATGTTTTAGATTAGTTGTTTTTACCGAAGATACGTAAAAACGCTAAGAATAAATTAATAAAGTCAAGATATAATTGTAAAGCCATGAAAACAGCTATTCCTGTTCCAGGTTGTCCGCCTGTTTGCGTGTATAAAGTGCGGATTTTTTGATTGTCATACGCAGTGATACCTGCAAAAATAACGACCATCAAAATGGAAATCAAGTAATCAACAGGACCACTCTTTAAGATAAACGCATTTAGGAAAATCGCAATGATCAAACCGATCAATGCGCTGTACGTTGCATGCCCCATCGCAGAAAGATCACGTTTTGTAAAAATCCCGACTAATGACATTCCTCCAAAAGTAGCTGCTGCACTAACAAAAGCCGCTACAACCGTTCCTTCTGTATACATTGCTAATGTTATAGCCAACGTAACACCATTCAACATCGAATAAACAACAAATCCACTGATTGCCAGTGTTGGATTTTTAGCTGCTTTAAAACCTAAGAAAACAACCAAGGCTAATTCTGCAATCCAAAATCCGTAAAACGCCATCGGGTATTTGTATAAAAACATGACAACTTCAAGGAAATATACATTCAAGATTAGATATGATACTAACGCACTAATACCGATTCCCATCGCTAAAAACGCGTAAATTTTTGAATAAAACTTATTCAAACCAACATTTGCTACTGCTCCGTTATTCATTCATTTCTCCTTCTTTCTCTTCTAGTTCGTCTATTGTTACTTGAGGCGGCTGAACCATGACAACTGCATCAAGTACACGATCATCTTCTTCATTGACAGCTTCGATCGAAATCGTCACAACATCTTTCATTTTATCGACCTTGATCACTTCAAATTGAAAGGTCAGTGTTTCGTAATGAAAGACAGGTCCGACAAAGTTTACCGAAAAATTGACCACATGAGAGCCTGGTCCCGGTAAATGCTTTGAAATTGCACTGGTGATGATCCCCATCAGCATGATCGATGGAACGATCGGCCTGCCATATTCTGTTTTTTGGGCATAATCATGTTGGATATACAAAGGATTGGCATCATTGGTTAAGCCCAAATAAAGAAGTAAATCTTTATCTTCGATCGATTCGGTTAAAGACAGCGAATCACCTTCCTCAATATCTTCGATGGTTTTGCCTAATTTTCTCGGTTTTCCGATATTCAAATTAGTACACCTCCACTAATGATAAGATTATTGTACCAAAATGACGACAAAAGGCAAGTTAAAAAGAAGCTTTGGCGTTTTGCCAAAGCTTCTTTTTATCGTCTTGAACAATAAATTATAGAACGTTTCTTGTTGTATTACTTAATAATGTTTCGTAGGCTTGCTCAAATTTTTGAACATCACCGGCACCCATAAAAATGATCACAGCATTTTCGTGATCTAGTAACGGAGAAACATTATCTTCCTTGATCACTTGACCACCTTTTTCGATCTTATTACCTAAGTCTTCGATTTTTACATCGCCTTTTTGTTCTCTTGCTGATCCAAAAATATCGCACAAGTACACATGATCCGCTAAATCTAGAGCATCTGCAAATTCATCCATCAATGCAATCGTCCGCGTAAAGGTATGAGGTTGGAAAACAGCAATAATTTCTTTATCAGGGTATTTTTGACGTGCACCATCGATCGTCGCCATGATTTCAGTTGGATGATGAGCATAATCATCAACAATGATCATATCTGACACTTTTTTCTCAGTAAAGCGACGTTTAACACCTGAAAAAGTTAGCATTTCTGCTGCAACTTTAGACATGTCCAGTTTTTCAAAGTAAGCAACTGCGATCACACCAAGTGCATTCATAATATTATGTTGACCAAAAGCTGGTAAAACAAAGTGTCCTACGAATTGATCTTTATGGTACACATCAAAAGAAGAACCTTCTGTTGTTCGTTGAATGTTTTTAGCCTGAATATCATCATCATCATTCAATCCATAATAATAGATCGGCACATCAGCTGATAATTGACGTAAATATTTGTCATCACCATAAGCAAAAATACCTTTTTTCACTTGTGCTGCCATTGTTTGGAATGCTGAAAAAACATCTTCAATGCTCTTATAGTAATCAGGATGGTCGAAATCAATATTCGTCATGATCGCATAATCCGGTGAGTAAGCAAGAAAATGACGACGGTATTCACAAGCTTCAAAAGCAAAGAACTCTGCTTTGGGATCGCCATGACCTGTCCCATCACCAATCAAATAACTTGTTGGTGCTATTCCTGTCAACACATGTGAAAGCAGACCTGTTGTACTTGTTTTCCCATGAGAACCAGTCACAGCAACACTTGTATAAGGTTGAATGAACCGTCCAATAAAATCATGATAGCGAATGATTTCGGCACCTAACTCTTTTGCACGAACTAATTCTTCATGTGTATCCGGAAACGCATTTCCAGCGATAACAACCATATCTTTTGTGATATTGTCTGCGTTGAATGGTAAGATCTTCACTCCAGCTTTTTCTAGGTCACGCTGTGTAAAGAAATACTCTTCTACATCAGATCCTTGTACCTGATAGCCTTTCTCAAATAAAACAAGAGCCAATGAACTCATTCCAGATCCTTTTATGCCAACAAAATGATGTAATTTTTCTTGATTGCTCATTATAATCCTCTTTTCCTAAAATCTCTATGTAAAATGCGATTTCTTATATTAGTCAGCAAATGCATGCTACCCATTATCGTACAAATTTCTAAAATAATCAACCCAAAAACAGTGGATCTTCCATAGCGTTAAAAAAGACGCAAAAAGTTAAGTGCGAAACAAAAGTTATTTTTAGTTTTGTCTCGCACTCTTTGAAGGCTTCTGAAATAAGTTGACCTTTCTGTCCCATCCTCAGAATGCTACTAATTAAAATACTTGCTATTTTCTAATTCCATACTTGAATCTTCAATAATACCACTTAACGGCTTATCTAAAATACCCCGTTTTTTTTCACTTTCAGCCTCAGCAACTTTTTGACCATAGGCTGTTTGGCTCTTCGCATTGGCTTTTGCTGTTTTTAACTCTTTTCTAGAACGCGGCAGTGTTTGACTGATATCTTCTTGACCAAAACGTTCCATATCAGGCTTGATTTGTTGATATTGACGTCTTGTTACAGGAATCTCAGGTGTTTCTTTGGGGATGTTGAATTTTTTGACCGTTGGATCTTCATTTCCTTTGACTTGAAATGCTGCTGGTTCATCATCAAACAAAAGATAAGAATTTTTATCCTTTTTCATCGCTGTTGCGAGTTCTTGTTCTGTTAACGCTGGCGTTTTTTTTTCCGGGATCACGGATGCCGGGATATACTTTGGCACAAAATAAGAACGGGCTTCATACGTATAATCTCTTGACGTTGCTTTTTTATCTCGGTTAGTCGATGAGCTGCCAAATCCATAACTACTTCTTTTAGGCATATTACCAAATAAATTTGGTTTTTGCTTTGTTGTCGTTTTATTATGGCTCATCATATAATTTGGCAAATTCGATTTGTGTTGCGCAAGCTCCGCCATCTGCTCCGGACTATGAGATACATTGCTATTATTTGTTTGTGTTGGTTGTTTCGTCATTGTCGGCTGCACGGTGATTGGATCGATCACAGGAGCCTGTGGTTGTACAGTAGTTGTATTTGTCAACATTGGTTCATCTTGAAACAATGTACGTTTATTCTCTGAAACGAGTTTTACACCTAAATCATCATCATAAGCTGGAAAACGAAAATGTTTTCTTTTGATTTGCGCTGGGTTTTCCATTGGATTCAGTCCTTTTATTGTACTTTCTGTCAATTCTACCATAAATTACTGGATTTCTAAACAATTTGCCTTAACTTTTCTTTTTTCTTACTGATCTTTTATGTCTATTCATTTTTTCATTGCGCAAAGTAAGAGATGTTTTTCGCAAAAAAAGCCATCGAAGCAAAGTAGCTACTCTGCCTCGATGGTTTTTCATAAGAATTTCTTATGGATAAATACGATTCAATAAGCGTGGGAATGGACTTGCTTCACGAACGTGTTCGATCCCAGCAAGCCAAGTCACAGTACGTTCTAGACCTAAACCAAAGCCTGAGTGCGGTACTGAACCATAGCGACGCAAATCTAAATACCAAGCGTATTCTGCTTCATCTAAGTTATGATTGCGAATTTGCTCTAATAGATAATCATGATCGACAGCACGTTCAGAACCGCCGATGATTTCACCGTAGCCTTCTGGTGCGATCATATCGGCACAAATCACAACATCATCACGCGTAGGATGTGGTTTCATATAAAAAGCTTTGATTGCTTTTGGATAGTTTAAAATAAATACAGGACGATCAAAAGAGTTCGCGATAAAGGTTTCATGCGGTGAGCCAAAATCATCTCCCCATTCGATATCATCAAACCCATTTTCTTTCAGTAATTCAACCGCTTCGTCATAAGAAATACGAGGGAATGGTAATTGTGTATATTTTTTCAGGACTTCTCTATCACGTCCTAAAACATCAAGAGCGTAATCACAATTATCCAACACACTTTGAACCAAGAAGGCTACATATTGCTCTTGGACTTCCAAGCTTTCTTCTTGATGCATGAAGGCCATTTCAGGTTCGATCATCCAAAATTCGATCAAGTGACGGCGTGTTTTCGATTTTTCTGCTCTAAAAGTTGGTCCAAATGAGAAGACTTTCCCAAAAGCTAAAGCCGCTGCTTCCATATATAATTGACCACTTTGGGATAGGTACGCTTTTTGATCGAAATAATTGGTTTCAAATAGATCTGTTGTGCCTTCTGCTGTGCTTGCTGTTAAAATCGGTGGATCGATTTTTACGAAGTTGTTTTTATTGAAAAATTCATAGGTCGCACGAATGATTTCGTTACGGATTTGCATAATTGCATGCTGACGGGATGAACGCAGCCATAAATGACGGTGATCCATCAAAAAGTCTGTCCCATGTTCTTTCGGTGTAATTGGATATTCATGACTTTCACCGATCACCTCGATGCCAGTCACACCGATCTCATAACCAAATTTTGAGCGGCTGTCTTCTCTGATTTCGCCAGTGATCCAGACAGAGGTTTCTTGCGTTAAGCTTTTCGCCAATTGAAAGACCTCTTCAGGTACCTCACTTTTGACAACGATTCCTTGAAAATAAGCTGTTCCATCACGTAATTGTAAAAAAGCGATTTTTCCGCTTGAACGTTTGTTGGCGATCCAAGCGCCGATTTTTACGGTTTCCCCCACATGATGTTTTGAATCAATAATTTGAATTTGTTCCACAATCGTCTCTCCATTCATTTCTTTTTTGCCATCCCGAATTGAGTATTTATTTGGTTGATTTTGCTTCAATAAATGCGGTGATTCGTTTCGCCGCTTCTTCTAATGTTGGTAAATCTGTTGCGTAGCTGATCCGAACATTTTCGGGTGCGCCAAAGCCTGCTCCTGTGACTAATGCGACATGGGCTTCAGCTAATAAGTCGTCTACCCATTTCGTTACATCCGTATAGCCGCAAAGGTCCATCGTTTCTTTGATATTTGGAAATAGATAAAATGCGCCTTGCGGTTTTTCCATTTTAAATCCTGGAATTGCTGCAAAAAGTGGATATATTTTATTTAAACGCTCTTCAAAAGCCTGTCTCATTGTTTCTACGGTATCCTGCTCCCCACTCAACGCTTCAATTGCAGCATATTGACTGACCGCGGTCGGATTACTCGTTGATTGTGAAGCGATGTCATTCATTGCACTGATGATTGCTTGATCTCCCACCGCATAGCCAATTCGCCAGCCGGTCATCGCATAGCTTTTAGAGACGCCATTGATAATGATCGTTTGCCTTTGGATTTCTTTTGATAAGGTTGATATTGGGGTAAAGACAGCTCCATTATAGACCAATTTACCATAAATATCGTCTGAGACAATCAAAATATCATGTAAGACAGCCCAGTCACCGATTTTTTGTAATTCTTCTTCTGTGTAAATCATCCCTGTAGGGTTAGAGGGTGTATTTAAAATCAAGATTTTGGTTTTGTCTGTTCTTGCTTTTTCTAATTGTTCAACAGTTACTTTAAATTTTTCTTCCTGTGCACACGTAATGAATACCGGTACTCCCTCAGCTAGCTTCACCTGTTCGCCATAACTCACCCAATAAGGGACTGGAATGATGACTTCATCCAACGGGTTTAAGACTGCTTGAAACAGTAAGTATAAAGCAAATTTAGCGCCATCGGTGATAATAACATTTTCCATCTGATACTCTAATCGATAATTGCGTTGAATATATTCTACGACCGCCTGCCTTAATTCTTTAATGCCGGCAGAGGGTGTGTAGTAGCTAGCTTGACCACTTTCGATCGCCTGAATCGCTGCCCGCTGGATATTCTTAGGTGTCGTAAAATCTGGTTCTCCAACCGTTAAACTCAATACATCATTTCCTTGAGCTTTTAGGGCATTCGCTTTGGCGGAAGCTGCCAAGGTAACTGAAGGTTCTAATTTTTGTGCACGTGTTGATATCTCCATACGATTTACTCCATTCATTTTTTATTCTTCATTTTTCATGTACTGCTCTACATACTTTTGTACTTCTTACACTAGCATAAATCGTCTCGTCAGACATTTTTTATGATCATGATTTCTTCTGCTTTTTCAAATGACAATAAATAGTAGGACAAGGAACCGTCATCGTTTTTAGTAATAACTTCCCATGTAGGTTTATCCTCGTATAGACCTAAGCTGATTTTTTGTATGTCTTTTTCTTTATAATCCGTGCTCATGATCTGGCGAATCTGTCCCTCTTCTACTCCGTCTTTTTGATTTAGTACAGTAATATTCTTCCCTGATTTCGGAATGATGACTACTAATTCTTCTCCTTTAGCATCTTTTCCCGTCACAGAAAAGGAGGTTTCCTTCCTAGTAAACCAGTAAAAGTTATCAACTGATTCAAGTTGAGCATACTCTTTTGCGATTGCTGTGGCTTCTTTTTCAGCTTGTTTCCACGGATGAGTTGCCCGTACATAGAAAATGACAACCATTACGATCACCACTAATAAGGCTGTAATGATTCCTAAAAGAATTTTTGTCTTTCTCACTTCATTTTGTTCTTTTTTCCCTTGCAATCGCCTCGTCCTCTCCTTACTTACTGGCTATCATTATAGCAGAAAACTATTTTTAATTTAATAGGCAGTAAGTAAATTTCTTTTTGTCAGCTATTTAAAAAATCTGCTAATTCCGACGTTATTTCATTTAAAGGTGCTTCTTTCACAGGTAGATCCTTTGGTAAAGCTTTGATCATTTGCTTCCCATATTTTGCTGTGATCAAACGTCGATCTAATACGATCATCGCACCTTTATCTTTATTTGAACGAATCAAGCGACCCAATGCTTGTCGTAAACGTAAAGTTGCTTTTGGCAATGCTTCATGGGTAAATGCTTGAATTCCTTTTTCCTCCAAGTACTCATAACGTGCTTTCACAAACGGCCGCTGAGGATTTTCAAAAGGTAAACGAGTAACGATCAGAAGAGATAAGGTATCTCCTGGCAAGTCTACACCTTCCCAAAAACTATCCGCGCCGAGCAAAATACTATTTTTAGAATGGATAAATCGTTTCAAGATCTTTTCTCGACTGCCGCTGATCCCTTGAGCCAAAAGTTCCCGTCCATCATTAAGAAAAGGCTGATGTAAACGATGATAAACGCTCGAAAGAATCTCATGAGAGGTAAATAGCACCAAGATAGAACGATTCTGCTGTGAAATTTCCTGAATAACCGTTGCGATGTAGGCCGAAAATTCAGCATTATTCACTTGATTGACTGCAATACCATCTGTTGGAATATATAAACGTGCATGATGTTCATAGTCGTAAGGATCGGGCAGCGTCTTGAATAAGGCGTCGGGCACACCTAATTTATTCGGTAAATATTTTTTATCTCTACCAAATTTTAATGTTCCGCCAGTATATAGAATATGCTGATACCGCTCATACCAAGTTGTTGTAGGCAAAATACTCGCCTCAAGATCATTGACAGCTAACGTACCGTACCCTTGCGATGTCCGGCTATATTCCTTGATCCAACGCGGCTGCCATTCATTCACATAAATGTCAAAGCACTCGTGTAAATGGTCGATTTGCTCAAAAAACTGCAGCAAACGGACAAAAATAATGCGATCAGAAGAAGTATACTTTTCTAAATGCTCTTCAATCGAATGCTGAATTCTTTTTTGGATCTCTTTCATTTCAGATAATAAAATATCGATTTTTTGAATTGATGCTTCTCCTTCTAAAGAAAGCTGATCGAACAATGATTTGACCAACAGTTCTGTCTCCATCGATTGTCGGTTTTGCTTTGGAAATAAAGCATTGATTTCGTAAAAAAGATCGCTGAACTCCTCAACTAGATCATTAGCTGCATTACAATAGATCCGCAACAAGCGCTGTTCTTCTTTGGACCTGTCGAAAATATTCGTGACTTGGTCAAATAGCTGCTCTTCTTCTAAATAAAGTGCTAGTTGTTTTTTAAATGACGCATAATTAAACTGACGATGAGAAATTTTACCTGCGATGTCCGGCAAATGATGCGCTTCGTCGATGATCAAATAAGGACTTTTTGGCAAAAGTGCCGTTTCTCTGAGCGATTCCTGAGCTAAAAATGCATGATTGACAATCAACACATTGCTTTGTTTGACTTTTTTATAAAGAAAGCGGACAAAGTCTTCCTGATACAGTGCATCTTGATTGGATAGAAAATCTATGCCTCGATGAGCAACATCACGCCAAAAAATATGATTAAAATTGATCAGCTGCAATTCGTCTAAATCACCTGTTACCGTTTCTAAGAGCCACACTAAAACGCCCATTTGATAAAGAGCATATTGCTTTTGCGGTAACGGATTCTTCAATGTCGCTTTAAAACGCTGTAAATCAATATAATGGCGATGACTTTTGATGATCGTTGCCTGTAGAGGTTTAGGACAAATTCGATTGGCCAGTTGGATGTCTTTTTCCACCAATTGATTTTGTAAAACAATCGAGACCGTACTAATGATCAACGGTTTTTCCGGTGTTGCCAAATAGCTCAAAGGAAATAAATAGCCTAAGCTTTTCCCAGTACCTGTCGCAGCTTCAATAAACAAATCTTTATTTTCATCCTGAGTAAAATGCTCATACACCAAATTCATCATACGACTTTGTTCCGAACGATAGCTTATCGTTTGTCCAAAAAGCTTTTCTTTGGTTTTTTTCTTCTTTGGAAATGTCGCCTGACCATACAATTTTTCTTCAAAAAGCGGAACTTCTTTTTTTCTTAATGCGATTCCTGAAACGACTCGATACTCTTTAGATAACGGTAAAATATCCTGTTTCATCTCTTCGTAAATATAATGGATATAACGGCTAGTATCCATGCCGGTTTGCTGACTCAACTTATCAATAGCTTCCATTGTGATCAGTGGTAATCGGCGCATCTTCGCTTCGATCAGCAATAGTAATTCCGCAGTGACCTGTGCATCACTATCGGCTTGATGCGGGTTATCGTGAACTAATCCCAAGCTTTCAGACAAATCACCTAATCGAAAACTTTTTTCCGTTGGTAAAAAGATTTGTGCCAGTTCCACTGTATCGATTCCGGGAATTTCTAGTTTTGGTGCTCCACAGCGAACCAACTCCTGCGCCAAAAACGAATAGTCAAAATAAATATTATGAGCGACAAACACAGTATCTGCCAAAAGATTGTAAATCGTCAGTGCAACATCTTCGAAATAAGGCGCTTTTTGGACTCTACTATTACTGATACCTGTAAGTTTTTGAATTTGTGGAGAAATAGCTTGATTGGGGTTGATATCTGTTGCAAATCGGGAAATGATTTTTCCGTCTTGGATCAGCACGCAGCCGAATTGGATGATTCGGTCAATTGACGAATCTGTACCTGTTGTTTCGATATCGACCACTGCATATATTTGACTTTTTTTCATTGCTTCCCCGCCTTTCTCTACCCTTGACGATTATACTACAAAACGACATTTTTTTTTAGTCTTAGTTGATAGCATTTAAGAAATTAAAAAGACCTGAAAGACAACGTGTTCCGTTATCTCTCAGGTCTTTTGACTACCATCTGTCATTTTTAGGCTGAATGCTATTAGAAATTTATTTTTCGACAGGCATCAGGCTTAAGTTCTGCATATATTGATCCATCAAAATATACCCTTCTAAACGGCGTAATAGATCCACAGAACAACGAACTTTTTTTCCAAATAAAGAACGGCTGTAAGCAAGTTCACGCATTTCTTGTAAAAATTCATCTAAAGAAGAAACTAAACTGGCACAGCTAAGACGCCCGCAAATCAAAACATCTTCTTTGCGCAGACGAACGACCTGCCCCCAAGAATAATTTAAATATTCTGCCTGATTGATTTGTGCTAATAATTCAGAACGCAAGATGCTTTTCTTTTGCACATGATTTTTCTTAGCTCCTAAGCGCATCCGTTTATTCATAAAGCGTAAATAAATTTCATCTTCTAAATTCTCCATCTCCGTTTTAGAGAAATTGGGAATTTTAGCAGGTGCATCAATTGTTTTACTACTTTTCAGTAGTTTTGAAAAACGTGGCCAGTTACTTGGTGTAGCTTTTTTCGTTTTTCTTTTCTTGAAGACTAGCAATGAGAGGTCAACTGGTTTAAACGCTGTGCTTTCTGTCTCAATTTCTTTGACCACAAGTTCCTGATCTGTGATTGATTTATTGCGTTTTAGCTTCATTGTATTTCGTTCTTTTTTAGAAACGAAACTCTCCGCTCGATCTGTCCTATCTTCTGCTTCTTGATTTGGATAAATTGTAGGTTCTTCTGTTGGGGAATCTTCTTGAACTGGTTTTTCCACCAATTCGTTCGCCAACTTTTTTTCAGGTTCTTTTACTGCCTCATCTTCTGTTACTGTTTGGCTTTCTTGCACTTTCTCAGCTGTTTCAGTCTCATCGATCAATTCGGCTTCTACAGCAACTTCTGATTGTTTCTCAGGCTTCTCAGTATCCTTTTTTTCTTCCTCGATCACTAGAGGCTGTGCTCGTTTTAAGTGGATAGTTTGGATACTTCTTGATATGATCGGATGAGTTTGTTTACTTTGCAACTCAATTTGACCTGAATGAATTGTTTCAGTCAGCTCATTGATCATTTTACGCAAACGAAAAATCTCATTCGATGTTTCGATCATTTGCTTCATCATTCCCTGAATCTCACCTGTGTTCAACTCTGACTGACTTTTAGAAACAAGAGAACGCTCTGATGACTCCAGCGTGATCTCTTCGAACCACTTTTTCAAGTTCATTCGTAATTCTCTTCTAGTTGGTTCAAAACTACCCATCAATAATGTATAGTACATTACTTCTGTTTCAACATACATGTAGATTTTTTTTACCACTAATTCTTCAAATTCTTCCGTTTCATCCCAGCTATCACAAATCGCATCAAAAAAAGCTTCACCTTCAGCTAAATTTTGATAATCTTTTGCCAGATTCAACTTTCGAACCAGGTAAAAGGCGTATGGGGTTTCTACATCATCGGCATAGATTTCACGGCCTAAATAATCCGGATCAACCTCTTTACAAAGAACTGTTGACCGTTCTTCTTTTTCTGATTGACGTTGTCGTTTACTAATCGTTCTCACTTCCTCAATTTTTTTCCTTTATAAATCGTATCATTTTTTTAGAAAAAAGAACACACTTTCTATTCTATTATACCGATAAATTCGTAAAATTGTTCTCATTTTTTTACAAATATCTTCAATTAAACGAAAAACACAGATAATACATACATTTAAACAACATTTATTCATTTTTTTCGTCCATTGACTAGCTTCTGCATCAGAAATGTTTAACTATCCTAATCGTCTCAAACATCACGCTTCTATTTTTTCACTTCGGTTCCTTTATTTAGCTGATGTATACTAAATAAAAAAGAGAGAAAATACTCTATTTGAGCATCTTCTCTCTTTCATTCCGCTTATGCGTTTGCTTTCTTTTTATCCCGACGTGCAAGTGCAGGTAAAATCATACCCAGCAAAATTAGCACGACTGGTGTAATCACATTTGAAGCCAGCTGGAAAAACCATGCTTTAGGATTTGCCGCAAAGTCGATTTTTGGCACCATACCTAAAATACAAGCGAAGGCCGTAAACAAGAAACACCACAAACCGAAACCAAAGGCGATTTTCGGATTCTTGATGAATTTATATTCTGAACTGTAATTTTTATATGCTTTATTCAACATCATGTAGGCAAAGAATACCCATAGATAACGCATCGGCATTACAACAGAGTTCAGGTTTGTCAGCCATTTTACAAGTTCTTGAATATTTTCAATACCAAACATTGGTAATACAATGATAATACTTACAAGAATACCCGTTAATAAATATCCATTGACTAATGTGCCTTTTTTACTTCTTTTACGTAAAGCTTCCGGTACAAAATCAGGATCAGCATCTGCTAAAAGAATTTGTAGCGGTGCATCAATTGAAAAGGCTAATGCTGAAATTTGTCCAATACCATTTGTGATCGCATAAATGATCATTAGTAGATTTCCAACGCCATAATACTCGCCTAAAAGTTGGAAAGCTGTATACGCCCCATTCGCCATTAAATCTTCTGGAATATTATTGCTTGCAAACAGCATCCCCATCGCAAATGACCCTAAAACAGCAGACACACCGACCATCGCTGCTAGGAAGATCATTCCTTTAGGAAACTCTTTAGATGGGTTTCTCATCGAATTGACATAAGGAGAAATCTTTTCCGCTCCTCCGACTGCAAAAACCAACATAGAGACGGTCGTAAAATAGCTAAAATCAAATTTAGGAATATACGTACTGACTTTATCCATATGAGGTGTTGCAAATTCAACTGTTGAGTTCATCATTGGGGCTCCGATCGCTAATAATATGAACAGCATAGACATGACAAAAATAGCTGTTCCGGCCATTCCACCAATGACTTTTAAGGTCATCAAACCTCTTGTTGATAATAGTAAAAAGATCAAAAAGATCGCTAAGGAAATCAACGTGATCCCCACAACAGAAAAATTACTTACAATGTTGCCATTCCCTTGGATCGCCCAACCAAAAGCAATCAAAACTAATTGCGGTTTTTGTGCTAAATAAGGGATGTGTACGACCCAATAGGTCCAAGCTGCATAATACGCTAAACGCTTAGTGCTCGTATTTTGCACCCAAGAGCTGACGCCTCCGCTACTGTCTTTAAACGTTGAACCTAATTGACCAACGATCAACGCATAGGGAATAAAATATAAGACCAAAATCAAAATCCATGATGTGACAACCGAAATTCCTTGTTGTGCATAGTTATTCACAACATTTCCTAATCCCCAAACCATGTTGAAAGCAATTAATCCTACGGTAAACCAACGTAATTGCTTTTGTTCCATCTAACCACTCCAATTCAATATAAAGTATAAAATATCCTTTTAATCATAATCATTTTCAAATCGTTAAACAAGCATTTCTCTGGATAAACGTCGGTTTTATCAGCAATTTATTAGATTAATAATAATACAATCGTTTTTTTTAATCTTAAAACGTTTATTCCCTTTGAAAATCTAATTCACCCCTTCCGAAAAGCTTTAATAGAACGGCATAAAACATAATCAAGCTTCCGTCTTCTCGTACTCACCAAATCATCATCTTTCTAATTTTTCCGAAAAATAGATTCGTGGAAATCATATATTCAAGGACTCCTGCCGATTTTCTTTCAAAAATAAACTGTTCTTTCTTTATTATGCAGCCAATCCTGATCCTATCTGGACTTTTCTTTTTTAACTATTTCGATTCTGCTTTTCGCCTAAGAAATAACATTTTCGATTCTATAGACTGATTAGAATAGTACTTTAAAAAAAGCTTTCAGCTTAAAGAACGCAACAAACTTTCTTCTGTAAGTCAGTGAACCTAACAATCAGCATAAAATAATAAACAAAAATACATTCTCATTAATTTAATTAATTAACAAATAAACTGATAAATTATTCTAATTTTATGTGATATCATACATATAGTCGACTTACCAACACATATTTTGCATCACATGAACCCTATAACCGTTAAAAGGAGGCACCCTTTGCCTATTATTTATGTTATTTCTTTAATTTTAATCAGTATCTATTATATCTATATAACAATGATAAAACATGCAGAGGAAGTCTACATTGAAAGTGACGAACGAACGAGTCCAGATCTCCATTACGTGATCGTAATCCCTTGTTTTAATGAAGATAAAGTCATCCAAGCAACACTTTCTTCTCTGTTGGAGTTTTCATTAACCAATATGTCTATTTACGTCATTGATGATGATTCATCTGATGATACAGTAAAAATAGTCAGCCAATTTTGCGATTCTAAAATCAACTTGATCAAAAAACAAAGACCAAATGCCCAAAAAGGGAAAGGGCACTCCTTGAATATTGCGTATCAGCAAATCCTTAGAGATTTTTCTGAGGCGGATGCGGAAAAGATCATTGTGACTATTTTAGATGCAGATGGCTTTTTATGTCCCGAAGCATTTGAAATAGCCGATCGAATTTTTAGTCATTCGACGATCCACGGTATTCAAGCGCGAGTTCGAATCATCAATAATTTTAAAAATGGAAACTTGCTTTCCTTACTGCAGGATATCGAATTTTATGAGGTTATTGGGGCTATGCAAAAATTTAGAATGAGAACGAAAACCGTTGGATTAGGGGGAAATGGACAGTTTACTCGTTTGTCTACCTTGAAAAAACTGCCTGAAGCGCCGTGGACAGATTGTTTACTTGAAGATTATGATCTGACAATACGTTTATTATTAAATCAAGAAAACCTTGTCTATTCGGAGCAGCTGATCATCTATCAACAAGGGTTAACCAGCTATAAACGTTATATAAAGCAGAGAAGCCGCTGGATTCAAGGCAGTTTGCAGTGTCATTCTTATATCAGAAAAGTCACTACATCAACAGTATTGAGTACAACTGGAAAAATCGAGATGCTATTTTTCTTGATACAGCCTTATCTCAATTTACTCAACAGTATTATTTTGATCGTTTCGATCCAACTTATTGGTCACGCTTTGATAGATGGTGCCACTTTACGTTCATTTTTTACCATAGGCATCATGTTTATCGTTACGGTTTATCCTGGTCTTTCCTTTACCAAACGTTATATCCGAGCAGTAAAAAAAATTGACCTAATCGAAAACTCGCCAAAAATCAGAAGCTATCTAGGAGGAATGCTTATGTATATTTATATCTTTTTTACGATTCCCAGTATTCTTTTAGCGTTCAGCCGCCAATTATTAGGAAAAAACTCCTGGTTTAAAACATCGAGAGACGAAAATGTTTCTATTAAGTAAAATAAATCAATTATTTGACGAGCGATTATTTTCAATTTTACCAATTATTATTATTTTAATCAGCATTGTTTTCGGTAAACTAATTGGGCTGATTTTTAATAAGACTAAGACTGAAGAAAAAAAACAATCCCAGCTAGCTTATCTAACAAAGTCTTCTGTTACACCTATTTTAGTTAACGATAAGAACAGGCAGCTTTTATCTGAATTAAAAAGTAGTTTATGTGATTTAACACTATCTCAGGAGAAGATCAAACAGATTCAGCAAATTTTTGCTCACGATTCCGATGCAGCGACTTTTGTGACTTTTTATCATGAAAAAAAAGAAGCCTTTATCTGTACTGGGCTCATCAGTAATGGAAAATCGATTACATTTACTCAGGCGATCGATGAACACTTTCTCGAACAATTACAAGGCGGTTTGCTTTCCGACCAGAAAGAATCCCTCTCCTCTGAGTTTAGAGCAATCCTTTCCATACTTGACCATCACGTACAGCTAACCGGAACAAATAAACAAATAGTGTCCAAAAAAATCTCAGACTACCTCTACCAAATCAATGAAGATCCAACAGCCCAAGTACCTGAGTACTCGTTCACTTATACTAAAGAACATTCAGTTAATCAGTATAAATATTGATTGATCAATCTATTTTAAAATACATTGGAGGGTCACTAATGCGCATTAAACACTTAGTTTTACCACTTATTTCATGTTTCCTTTTTAGTCTATTTTTTAATCCATCTGTTTATGCAAATGTCGACTTCGGCAGCTTGTATATTTCAAGTCCTACTATTATGGTCGGCGATACAGTGGTCGATGAGAACACAGAAATCAGTTATCATCAAAATGTTTCACTTACGTTTACCTACTCTGTTCCTAATGAAATAGCTATCACTTCGGGCGATACGATGAATTTAGAGGTTCCCGCAAATTGTCTGATCGCCTCCAGCTTTTCATATGATATTACAGCTGCCGACGGAACATTGATCCTAACGATCACAGGAGATGACCTGACCAATACAGTCACAGCCACTTTTGGTCCTTATTACGAATCACATACAACGAATCGCCAAGGTGAAATCCTCTTTTACGCTCGGGGAGCAAGCACCATAGAGAATTCAGACTGGGTCATGAACATGGTTGGCTGGAATAGCTATGACAATGCTTCGGCCGTTTGGAATGTCATCATCAATCCTGATTCACACTATATTACAAATGTCTTACTAACAGATATTCTTGGAACTAATCAACAGTTTGAAGAAGGCTTTTTAATCCAAGCAGCACTGGGCTCCTATGATAAAACAACCCAAGTTTTCCAAGAACTAGAAGCAATCGATCCAGCTCAGATCAGTTCAGCTGCGGATGGTTTCGTCGTTGATTTAGGTACACTGAATCATGCCGTTTCACTCACTTTTGTTTCAACTAAATTAGCTGATCCCAATCTACCTTACCGCAATAAAGCAATTCTTGAGGCAGATGGTGAAGGAGAACCTGTAATCATCGATGCAGAAACTCCTGCTATCGGTGGAGGCGGTAATGGCACAGGGGAACCTGGAGAATCATCTCAAACAAGTGAGACGTCAACAACGGAAGAAACAGAAGAAACAACCACAGATATTCCGTCTGAAAGCACTAGTTCAGAGGAACAACCTTCTGAATCCAGCACGACCGAATCAACGACGAGCGAAACAAGCAGTACCACTCAAACATCAAGCACTAGTAGTTCCTATCCAGAAACAAAAACGACTACGACAAATGCTTCAACCAGTCGTTCAAACAGCTTGCCAAAAACTGGGGAACGACCTTCTCTTTTTTTCCTGATCAGCGGCAGTTGCTTGTTAATTGGTTCCATCGCTTTTCTTATAAACAGAAATAAACAGACATACCACAATTAATAGATAAAGACCCTAACTAACGAGTGACTCTTATGTTCACCTCTAGATAGGGTCTTTGCTTATCAGATGCTTTTATTTATTTCTATTGGATTTCGAGTGGAACGTTTCAGTCTGAGCAAGCCCTTCAATCATCGTGGTCTTCTATTAAATGATTAAAATATAGCCTGTTTAGCCTATTTGATTCCACAAAAAAAGAGCCCATCAAAGTTCATGGCTCAACTTTAGACGCACTCTTCTCCTGATAGCTAAAATGGCTATGCGATCATTTCACTATAAAATAGGCACTATTTACTCATCTTCTAGTGTTTCTCTTTTTTCTTTTCTTACTGCATGCAGCTCTGATTGAATCTCTCTTCTTTTCTCAACCACGACAAAAATAAAACCGATCAAAAATGGCAGGACAAAGCTACCAAAACGATATAATAATAAAGATGAAACGGCATCAACTGTACCTACTAATGGTTTGAATAGTAACAAATAAACAAATTCAAAAGGTCCAATTCCTGCTGGCGTTGGAAATACACCAGATAAAATGACAGCAAAGCTAGTAAATGAAAAGACTAACAGGAAATCAATATTCGGATGATTCTCTACCAAAACAACATATGGAATCACATACCAAAACAGCAATTTGACGACATTCCAACCAAAAATTCGTAAGATTGCCGAGCGATCTTTGATAATCGTTTGGACTGTTTCTCTCAATGAATAAATTTGTAAATTACACTTATCCACCCAATCACGTAAGCCTTTACGCTTAAAAAACTTATTTGCCCAAGTGATTAAAAGGATCTGCAGATTGATACTACTTGATAGTACCAATAAAGACAGAATGATCAAAAAGGTTAAGATCACGCCTGCTAAAATAAATGGAATCATTTTAGGGGAACGTTCATAGAACAAAGAAAATTGAAAAATCAGTCCTAGAATTGCCCAAAAAATCACAGCAAGCTTGTACATGATCATGTGTAAAGCTGTTACGCCAATCCCTTGGGAAACGGCTAAGCCTTTTTTCTTATAAAAATAAATCTCTGAAAGTAACGTTCCTGTCCCAAATGAGATCACTCGATAAAAGGCAACATAACAGGAAGTAAAAAAACCATCCTTCGTAGTGAAATCTTTTTGAAAGTGCCCAGCAATTTCCTTGATGGAACGGCCTTCCACAAATTGATAGACAACACCTAAAATAATAACCAAAAGCAGAACAAGCCAGCTTGTTTCCATTAGTTGAGCAAAAATGTCACTCAACGAATTATCCATCACATAAATAATGACTCCGACGAAAATAGCCAACAAACCGATGTTCAAGAAAATTTTTGTTTTAGAATTGCTTTTCATAGTTTCTCCCAACTAACAATTGTTTTCACTACTATCCTTGATAACAAAAACAGATAATTGCAATAGCTACAAGTGTACCAAAGATAAAGAAAAAATAAAAGCGTAATTTTCGCGTTTTATGATGAAACAACTGCTGCGCCAGCAATCCTCCAATTCCTCCGCCGATGATCCCAATAAACAAAAGATCAAATTCAGGAACCCTCCAGCGTTTTTTCTCCGCTCTTTTTTTATCTAGATACATTGCAAAAAACTCAAATACATTAACGATCAATAAATAAACCCACGGCAAATGCCCCAACAACTCTATCATCCCTTCTCCTCCACAACCAATCTATTACTAGCATACCCTGAAAGGATACAAATTGTAAAGGGTGTTAAACAATTATCTCTACTTAGGCTTCCAGATTTTCTGGCACAAGTACAGTCATTCCATGCTTGACCACACTCATAGAAACTGGCAAATCTTCACTCGGATCGCCATCCACACGGGTGCCTACGGTTTTGTCTGAATAGCTGGAAATCTTGATTTCCGATGCAGTGAGATAATAAATGCCCGGGATTTCATAGACTTTTCCCAAAATAATTTTAGGTAAATAAAATGCTAATTTGAAAAAGTTCAATTTAGGCAAGATCGTCATATGAAATAGCCCATCATCCGGCGAAGCAGAGTCATCGAAATTAGTAAATCCGCCAACTGAGTTCGTCATCGTGACTGTGACAAGCTGTGTTTTCCCACGCCATTCTTCTTTTTCCGTCTTGATTGACAAGCGATATCGTTTTTTCTTTGCTAACAGCTTGAAAAAATTTCTAATGAAGATCAACTTTCCATATTTTTGTTTTTCTTTTTGACTGATTCTAGCCGCTGTATCTGCTAAGATCCCAATCGTCATCGTGCTCACGATCACCTTATCATTGATCATACCATAGTCGATTTTTCGGGTATTTCCGTTTAGGATCACTTCTGCGGCGGCTTCAAATTCTAATGGAATATTTAAAACTCTAGCCATATTATTGACTGTTCCTCCTGGAAGCAGGCCAACATTCAAATGAGGCAGTTGCTCCTTAAAGTCTGCTACATTATGATTGATCGTGCCGTCCCCGCCAATAAAAATCAACGTGTCAATGTGTTCATTTTTGGCTTTTTCAACCGTTTTATCACTATCACAATCTGGTCCTACTTGCTCTAAGAAAAATTGTGCGTTCGTTTGTCCATGATTTTTAGCATAGTCGACAAATTTTTCAGCCAGCTCTTTCCCTTCGTCTTTTCCTGAGGTTTCACTAAAAAGAATCATTACACGTTCCATTGCGTTCCTCTCCTTCCGGATTTTCTTCCATCAAAATAGGAAGTACGTCACGTTTATGTAACTGTACTCCCTAATTCAATTTTTAGCTATTGTTAGCAATTATTTAGCGTTATTTTCTGCGATTTTGACAATCACATTCGTTGCTTTTTCCATAGCTTGTAATGAAACAAATTCAAACCGACCATGCATATTTTCGCCGCCGGCAAAAATATTTGGCGTAGGAATGCCTAAATAAGAAATTTTAGAGCCATCTGTCCCGCCACGAACAGGCTCGATCACAGGATCGATCTCTAATTCGATCATCGCATTTTTAGCTAACTCAATAATGCTCATATCTTTTTCGATGATCTCTCCCATGTTGTAGTATTGATCATACAAATTGATTTGGACACGTTCTTGATCAAAAGGCTGATTAATGATTTCTTGAACCTTTGTGATCAAGGCTTTGCGCGCTTCAAATTTTTCGCGGTCGTGGTCACGGATGATATACGTCATTTTAGCTTCTTCGGGCGTTCCGCTCAATTCTGCTAAGTGGAAAAATCCTTCATAGCCGTCTGTTTTTTCCGGCACTTCATTTTTAGGCAGTTGATTATGAAAATCGATCGCTAATTGTAACGCATTGATCATTGTATTTTTAGCTGTACCAGGATGGACATTTTTTCCTTGGATCGTGATATCTGCTTGTGCGGCATTGAAGGTTTCGTATTGTAATTCACCTACTGGACCGCCATCCATCGTGTAGGCAAAATCAACATTGAACTGCTCGACATCAAATTTATCTGCGCCAACACCGATCTCTTCATCTGGTCCAAAAGCAACGCGGATCGTCCCATGCTTGATCGATGGATTTTTGATCAAGATTTCCATGGCAGTCATAATTTCTGCGATACCTGATTTATCATCAGCACCAAGTAATGTCGTACCATCTGTTGTAATCAGTGTTTGACCTGCATAGTTTTTCAAGTTGGGGAAATCGGTTGTATTTAACGTGAATTTTCCTTCTGGATCCAACTTGATCGTTGACTCACCATCGTAGTTTTCAAGAATTTGCGGATTCACATCGACAGCGTTGAAATCTGCTGTATCCATGTGTGCAATAAAGCCGATCGAACGAACTTCTTTTTCGATATTGCTTGGTAAAGTAGCAATCACAAAACCGTTTGTTTCGTTGTACGTGACATCACTCATGCCGAGTTCTTCTAGTTCTTTTTTCAAGGTTTGAGCAAATGCAACCTGAGTCTGTGTAGACGGAGTTGTTTCACTCTTAGAATTTGAGCGTGTTTCTGTTTTTACATAACGCAAAAAGCGTGGTAATAGATTTTCATACATCGATTCAGTTCCTTCTTTCCTTTTTATCTAAATTGAAATGGGTTGGTATTCACCTGTGATTCAATGAAGGTCACATCCCAATTATAGGCTTTTTTCCATTGATTGAATAGTTCGACCAATTTTGGTTTACACAATTGTTCGATATAATGTCCTGGATCGATGACAGCTAACTCTTCAGTCAGCATATCATGACCCGTGTGGTAGTAGACATCCCCTGTAATATAGACATCTGCCTGTTTTTTGATCGCATCACGGAAAAACTTTTCACCGCTGCCGCCGCAGATCGCAACACGCTGAATCATTTGTTCCTCATTCGCGCAAACAATTCTCAAACCCTCTAAGTCAAAAACATGCTTTACCTTCTCAACAAACTCACTAAAAATCATTGCTTTTGGCAGCTCACCGACACGTCCAAGACCAAACTCCTTCGTCATATTTTCGATCGTATACACGTCATAAGCAGGTTCTTCATAAGGATGGGCTTTCAGCATAGCTTCAATAACGTCTGCTTGAATCATTTCTGGAAAAATCACTTCGATTTTTGCCTCTTGAACTGCTTCTTCCTGACCGATGCGGCCGATCGTCGGATCAGCTCCTTCAAGCGGTGTAAATCGGCCCGTTCCAATCAATGAATAGCTAGTATTCTGATAATCACCTTGTGTGCCTGCTCCTGCTCGGCCTAAAGCCTGGCGCATTTTCGGTGCATCCTCGACTGGTACAAAGACGGCTAATTTTTTATATGCTACCGTATGTGTTTTTGTCAGATAGGTTGTATTTTCGATTTCAAGTAATTCACAAAACCAATCATTCAACCCATTCTCGATAATATCCATATTCGTATGTGCCGCAAATACGGCAATGTCATGCTTAAGCAAATCAGCATACATTTTTGTCTGCGGATCATCGGTATCAAGACGCTTGACCGCTCTAAAAATCGGCGGATGTTTAGCGATGATCAGATCCACTTGCTTTTCGACCGCTTCTGCTACAACTTCCGGACGCACATCCAACGTTACCATGATTCGGTTGACGTCTTTATTCAATGTGCCGATATGCAAGCCAACTGGATCTCCCGGTTCCGCCAACCATTGAGGGCAGTAAGCTTCAAAATGTTCGATAAATTCTTTTCCATTAAGACTCATTCGACAATACCTCCTGAATTTCAAGGATTTCCTTTTGAAGTTGTACGATTTTTTCTTGCGGGTCTCCAGCAGCTTTTTCCAGCTGCGCCAAAATAGTTTCTCTTTGTTTCAGCTCACGCTGCCATTTTTTTTGAAACACTTCTGAACGCTTGTTTAGTAAAATCGGACCAAACCGTCGTTCTTTTTCAGAATAAGCAATTCTAGTCGTCTCTCTTTTCGCCACAATGATTTCATAGATTTTTTTATTTTCTTCTATGATATCTTCTTCAAGTATAGTATAGCCATGTACTGTCAACCAATCACGAAGCGTTTTTTCTCCTATATTAGGTTGTAGGATCAGACGCTCATTTCCGGCTAGACGCTGGTTCTTCCAACCAGCGTCTAAAATATCGCGGATCAAAGCGCCGCCCATTCCACAAATCGTCACAGCTGAAATTTGGTCAGCCGTTTCTACAGCAGCTAATCCATCCGCCAAACGAACAGTGATTTGCTCTTCTAAGCCATTCTTTCGTACTTGTTTTTTGGCTGCTTGATACGGTCCTTCTACTACTTCACCGGCAACTGCAAATGCGATTTTTTTTTGTAATACTAACGCGGCAGGTAAATATGCATGGTCTGAACCGATATCTGCCAGGCGGCTATGTTCAGGTACTAATTCACCTACACGCTCCAAACGTTTTGATAATTGATTTTCATTCATTCGTCTTAATCCTCCATGGGTATTATACCATTGAAAAATGAGGAAGAAAACGTAGAAGCTATTTATTTTACACGCTTATTTTTCGTTTAACGCTTTTCTTCTGCCGCTCTTTTGGCTTGTCTTTCCTGCATTTCTTTTCTAAGCTGTTTATGGGCTTTTTTCGAACCTCGCTCTAAGTCTTTGCGTTTTTTCCGTTCTTGGAAGTTTTCAAATAGAGAATCCAAGTCATAGTTTGACGGATACAATTCTTTCGCGCTTCGATCTAATTTCAACTGTCGCTTGTGAACAGTGATTTTCTGTTGATCTACATAAATAACTACTTCATCAGACATTTCAGGAATTTCATAAACCAAACCAATTTTCTTTTGCTCTGTCCAAAATACTCGATCGCCTTTTTCATAGGTAGGAAAATGGGTTTCAATTTGCTTTTTCTCTTTGCTGACAAATATGGTCTTCTCCGTTTGATAGTTGCGGTCATATAGATATTTTTGTGCTTGCTGCACAACTTTAGCATCCAACTTCATTTTATTCGCGATCCAAAATGCATTACTCTCTCCAGTTTCACCAAGGATCAGTTGATATTTTGGTGTTAAGCGCTCTGAATCGAAGGCCATTGCCGCAGTCAAGAAATCTTCGTGCAGTTCAGAGAAACGTTTGATTTCCCCATAATGCGTCGTTGTGATCAGCAGACTGCCTTTGCGATAAAAAGCTTCCATAATGGCGATCGCTAAAGCCGCACCTTCATTAGGTTCTGTCCCACTACCGATTTCATCCAATAGAATCAAACTATTTTTCTTGGTTTTCGCAAGAATCTCAGAGATGTTATGCATATGACCTGAAAAGGTACTCAAAGCATTTTCGATACTTTGCTGATCACCGATATCGACAAAAATTTGGTCAAACAAAGCAATATTCGTGCCCTCATCCGCAATGATTTGCAGACCGATCATCGTTTGTAAGCTGATCAACCCGACCGTTTTTAAGACGACCGTTTTACCTCCAGCGTTTGGTCCAGTGATCGTTAGTCCGCGATACTCCTTGCCTAGTGACAGATTCAATGGAACCGCCGTTTCTCCCAATAAAGTGTGTTTTACATTGACAAATTCAATGATCCCATCTGTATTGATTTTAGGTTCGATCCCATTGATTTCCCGACTAAATTTTGCTTTAGCGAAAATCATGTCATAATGGGCGACTACCTCAATGTTTGACTGTATGCTCTGCATTTGTTCAGAGATCATGCCAGTTAAGGTCGAAAGGATCTGGTAAACTTCTGTCGCTTCTTCCATTTTCAGTTGGTACAATTTATCATTCAGCTTGGCTACAGCGGCTGGTTCGATAAAAACAGTCGTTCCTTTGGAAGATGCTTCAACGATAGTACCAGCAATTTGATTTTTATAGCTGGCTTTGATTGGAACTGTAAAACGGTCATTCTTCTTAACGATGATCGCTTCTTGAAGTTTCGGTTTATTTTGTGTATTCCGCATAAAACTATTCAGTTTTGATTCAATTTCTTTTTCACATTCCTGCAGCCCTTTGCGAATTTTACGAAGCTCACGACTAGCATCTGTTTCGACTTGGTTATTACGGATCACTTGGTAGATTTCATCTTCGATCGTTGGAAAAATTTGCAGCGTTTCGCTGTATTTCGCCAGTAAGGGAGCAATGAATTGATTTTTCTGCATAAAGGATTGGATCAAACGACTGCTGCGGATAAAGTCCGCGTAGCTCACTAATTCTTTAGGCTCTAACACAAAGCCTTTTTCGACTTGTTTCGTTAAATGTTCAATATTATTCAGCCCCATGAATGGAACATGCAGATTTGCCATCAGCAATGCTTTGGCTTCCGCTGTTTCCTGAAGGCGTTTTTCAACAACTTCTATCCGGCTGCTCGGCTTCAATTGCTCGATTCGTTCTTTGCCGTAAGAACTGATTGCATAAGTCATCAATTTTTCTTTGATTGTCGTAAATTGTGTTTTAATATAGGTTTCTTTATTCATTGGTTTCTCCTTCTTTTTAGAGACACCCATCTTTAAATGAATAGATCAAAAAATTTAGCCTTCTATATTATTTCCGTATTTATTCATGAAAAAAGGGATGAAGATTCCCTTCATCCCAAAAACATCAATAAATACAGACCATAAATCATCTAGTTGATCGGCCATTGATAAGAGGTAAGATAGGTATCAAACATAAGTACGCTAAAGAAGCCATCTAAAAATGGTCATTTATTCTCCAGCTATTCATTTCCTTAGGTTAAATACTTACACTCACCAAAACACCTCTATGGCTTTCTTTGATTATTCATTTCTCGCTAAGAGTATACCTTGTTTTTTTTATCTCGTCAATAAAAATCAATAGTCTCCAGCAATAAATCAGTAGCAATGATTCATTTTTTTCTCAGCATAGCTGAAAGCTTACTACTCTTCTTCCTTATCTACGAGTTGCTCATACAGCTCTAAATAGCTCTGTCCTGATTTTTTCCAGCTAAAATCTTTTACCATCCCCTGCTTCATCATTTTCGCCCAGACTTCTTGATCATTTTGATAGATGTTCACCGCTGTCACTGTAGTAGACAACAAAGAATCAGCATCGAACGTTGAAAAACTAAACCCTGTACCAGAGTTAGTAATTGGATCAAAAGAAATGACTGAATCTTTCAATCCACCAACCTCATGAACAACTGGCAATGTCCCATAGCGCATCGCGATCATTTGAGATAAGCCGCAAGGTTCTGCAGCTGATGGCATCATGAATAAATCGGCACCGGCATAGATCAGCTGAGCCAAAGATACATCAAACAATATATTCGCACTCAGCTTATGCGGGTATCTCTTAGCAAAAGAGCGGAAAGATTGTTCAATATCAGGTTCGCCGGTGCCTAGCAAAACAATTTGAATCTCTTTTTTTAATAAAGGAGCTAGCGCTTCTAAAAGTAAGTGAAACCCTTTTGTACGAGTCAATCGACTCACGATCCCGATCAACGGAACATCCGGTCGAAGTGGTAAATTCATTTTTTGTTGAAGCATTTTTTTATTTTGTTTCTTGCCTGCTAGATCAGAAATCGAAAAATGATAGGCGAGTTGCTCATCTGTCAGTGGGTCATATAATTGCGTGTCGATCCCATTTAAAATACCGCTTAATTTGTCTTTTTCCAGTTGCAAAATACCATCCAGCCCAAAACCAAATTCCTTAGTTTGAATTTCTTCCGCATAGCTTGGGCTAACTGTGGTCACAAGATCGGCATAAACGATTCCAGCCTTTAAATAATTGATGCCCTCATTTAAACGGACAGAACCATTATAAAAATGTTCTAACTCTAAATTAAATAGATCTGGCAATAACTCCTTGCTGTACGCACCTTGAAATTCGATATTATGAATCGTCAACATTGTTTTCACAGAATGGTAAAAGTCTGTCCCTTGATATTTTTCTTTTAGTAAAAATGGTACCATCGCACTGTGAAAATCGTTGACATGGATCACGTCCGGCCTAAACTCGAGTTTAGGCAGCATTTCAATGATCGCTAATGAATAAAAAGCAAAACGTTCCGCATCATCTTGATAGCCATACAGATGATCACGATCAAAATAATACTGATTATCAATAAAATAGTAGGTAATCCCCTTCATTACTAGGCGCTTGACCCCACAATATTGATGTCTCCAGCCTACTTCTATATAAAAATCGCAAAGCTCCTCACATTGGTTTTTATATGTTTCGGGCATCTTTGTAAAAAAAGGCAGTACAACTGAAATCTCCACTCCTTTTTGTACCAGTTCTTTAGGTAATGCTCCTGCAACATCTCCCAATCCTCCGGTTTTAAAGAATGGAGCACATTCTGCAGAGGCAAACAAAACCTTCATGCCATTTCACCTCCAATAATATCAGTGGTCACAACTTGATTTTTTTGAATGATCACTGGCCGATCTTTTGTTCCTATAATTTTTACGCCTGCTTCGATCGTGATATTTTTATCTAAAATAGCATATTCGATCTGAACGTCTTCATTGATTTTAGCATTGGCCATAATGATCGAATGTTTGATAACTGTCCCTTTTCTGATCACAGCACGCCTTGATACTAAACAATTTTCTATTTGACCTTCAATGATACAACCGGTAGCACATTGACTATTTTTCACCTTAGAATCCTGTGAATAAAAGGTTGGTACCTCGTTTTTAAGTTTTGTGTAAATTTTTTGTCCTGTATACAGTAAGTCCTTGAAATTTTTTGGATCCAGCATATCCATATTCGCTTGATAATACGAATTGACGTTATAGATGTCACTTAAATAACCAGTATATTCATAGGCAGTCGTCGTTTCTTCTTTGATTTTTTGCTGTAAAAAAGTATAAATACTTGGAGAATCCTCTTTTTTTTGCCCCGCTTCTAATTGCTTGATCAGCCAATCGGTTTGAACAATATACATATCCATACAAAGGTTTACGAACTCTGTTTCACGTCCTTGCTCATCTAATCTGTCTACGCTCAATGCTTCCGCCGAATCATTCAATTTGATAATAGAGGCATCTAAAGAAACCTTTCCTTTAGGCATTTTTTTATAGACTACCGTCATCTTATTATTTTGTTTTAGATGCTGCTTTAAGACTTTTTTGAGATCGATATTGCATAAATGATTGCTGCCTAGAAAAACTGTATACTCAGATTCAGCCTTCTGAAGATACTCGATCATTGAAGCAAAAAATGGCAACCCTTGTGCTTTTTGTTTTAAAAAGTCTTGATAAAAATACACGAAATAGCTATTTTGAACCGAATCTAAGTTCCATTCTTTCCCCCCGCCGATATGATCGAATACGGATCTAGTCTCTCCTTCATTGAATACCATTAAAATCGAATGAATATTCGCATTCGCTATACTTGAAAGAGGAAAATCGAGCAGGCGATATTTACAATCAAAAGGCAATGTATCCAGCGGTCGATTTTCGGTCAAAGGCCACAGTCCTTCAAACCTTGAAACATTTCCTAAAACAGCACACATGCTATTGGTTTTCATCTTGTTTTCCTCCCACTACTTCGGAATAGCCAACGACGTTGATTTCATTTTCTTTATGGATCACGGTATCGTCTCCGATAATGGCATTTTCTCCGATTATCGCATTTTCGATCCAGACATTCTTACCAATCGTAGCGCCTGGCATGATGACGCTATTTTTAACAGTGGAACCACCTTTTACTTCCACATTTGTCGACAGAATGCTGTTCTCAATAGTTCCTGCAACATAACATCCATCAACGATCAAAGAATGGCTGACAGATGCTGTTTCTGTTAAAAAATGCGGCGGAGAAATCATATTTTTGGAAAACATCCGCCAGCTTTTGTCTCGCATGTTCAATTCATTATCCAGCTGAATAAATTCCATACTTGCTTCCCATAAGGAGTCGATCGTCCCGACATCTTTCCAGTAACCGTTGAAACGATAAGCATAAACCGTTTCTCCCGTCTCTAAATATGAAGGGATCACATGCTTCCCAAAATCTAGCAAATGGTCGTCATCAGAAGAACTATCCATCAATACACTTCTCAACCGATCCCAATTAAAAATATAGATGCCCATTGATGCCAGATTATTTTTAGGTTCATCAGGCTTTTCATCAAATTCAATGATTCGATCCTCTTCATCTGTATTCATGATCCCAAAACGTGAAGCTTCTTTTAATGGCACTTCAATGACACCTACAGTTAAAGAAGCATCATTTGCGATATGTTCCTCCAGCATAGCTTCGTAATTCATTTTATAAATATGATCCCCTGATAAAATCAACACATATCGTGGGTCCATCTGATCGATATAGGAAATATTTTGGTAGATGGCATGAGCCGTTCCTTCAAACCATTTTTCGCCATCCGTACTAGAATAAGGATGTAAAATAGTTACACCAGAATCGATCCCATCCAAGCCCCAGCTAGCGCCATTTCCAATATGATGATTCAATGCCAGCGGCTGATATTGTGTGACTACACCTACATGTTTGATGCCGGAATTTACACAGTTACTTAAAGTAAAATCAATAATTCGATATCTTCCGCCAAATGGAACTGCCGGTTTGGCAATCTCTTTTGTCAGTTTTCCTAAACGGGTCCCTTGTCCCCCTGCTAAAATCATTGCAAGCATTTCTGTACTCATTTGTCTGCGGGCAAAAATCACCCTTCTCCCCTTTCAAGGTCTGATTATTTTACAAGTAAATCCTTGATGACTTATTCTAAAAGGTTCATTATTTGATACGAGTATTGATTTCTTTTGGTTTTATGATGATTCCTCCCAAAGCAGGAACGATCGTTTGGATTTGATACTCAAAGCTTTTGAAATTTTTTTTCTGTGTTTGGCAGTCTTGATTTTTTCTTATCCATGTCCCTCCGAACACGTTCATTTCTGTATTAAGTACTTCTTCATAGATTCCTGGAAATGGAACGCCTAGAATGAACTCTTTGTGCTCGATTGGCGAAAAATTTAAGGCGATGATCAGAAAATCTTTTTTCCGTTTTCCTTTTCGGATAAAGCTCAAAACCGTTGCTTCTGCATTGTCTGCATCGATTATTTCGATCGTCTTTTCGGAATGCTCCAACTCCCACAAGGCTTTTTCTTCTGTATACAATCGATTAATCACTTCTGTGAAATACTGCATACGCTGATTCAACGCATCATTCAAATCGATCCATTCCAACGCTTCATCATGTTTCCATTCTAAAAATTGTCCCCATTCACTTCCCATAAATAACAGTTTTTTCCCCGGAAAAGTCATTTGATACATATATAAATTCCTAAGTTGGGCGAATTGCTTATAACGATCGCCCCACATTTTATGCATCAAGCTCCGTTTACCGTGAACGACTTCATCATGGGAAAGTGGAAGAATGTACTTTTCTTGGAACATATACATCAGTGAGAAAGTCAATCGCTGGAAATTATACTTCCGAAAAGCTGCATCCATTTGATAAAAGCACAGCGTGTCGTTCATCCAGCCTAAATTCCACTTATAATCAAAGCCCAACGAGTCGTCTGAGATGTTTCCAGTAATTTTTATCTCGGAGGAGCTTTCTTCTGCAATCATGATGATCTCAGGATGCTTCTGTTTTATCACCGCATTCAGCTTCTGCAAAAAATGAAAACCAGCCCAATTGCGATGATCACCCGAGCCGATGGCAGCCTCAATCGGCTCGTCATAATCTAGATAAAGCATGTTCGAAACCGCGTCTACCCGAATCCCATCGATATGAAAAGTGTCGATCCAATAAAGGGCACTGGAAATCAAGAAGCTTTGTACCTCTGGCTTAGCTAAATCAAAGTTCAACGCACCCCAACGGATATTTTTAGCTTGTAACTCGTTAGCATATTCAAATTGGGCGCTTCCGTCAAAATAAGCCAAACTATCATCATTGATGCAAAAATGCCCAGGTACCCAATCAATAATGACACCTAGATCATTTAAATGACAAGCTTCTACAAACGCTTGAAATTCCTCAGTGGTTCCATAAATTGAACAAACAGCAAAATAACCAGTTAGTTGATATCCCCACGACGCGCCAAGCGGATGCTCCATCAAGGGCATAAATTCAATATGAGAGTAACCCAGCTTTTTCACATATGGAATCAATGTCTCCTTAAGCTCTTTAAACGTCAATGGAGTACCATCTTCTTTCACCTGCCAAGAACCAGCATGTACTTCATAGATATTCAATGGTCGTTCAGATGAATTCAGGTTTTTCTGTCTTTTTCGCCAAGTATGATCGATCCATTTTCTTTCAACTACAACTTGAATGATCGCTGCACTATTCGGTCTTTTTTCAAATGCAACAGCAAATGGGTCTATTTTATAGACTTCTCGACCATCCTTCTGTTTTACTAAATATTTATAGAGATCCCCAATTTGCGGACGTTCACTAAATCCTTCCCAAATCGCCGGTTGTTCCGTCTTTGTCAATGGTATCGAGCGGTCCCACTCATTAAAATCACCTACCAACCAAATTTGCTGCGCATTCGGTGCCCAAACTCTAAAGACAAAGCCTTGCTTGCCATCGACCGTTTTTGGATGACAACCAAAATAAGTATGGCTGGTGAAATTTTCGCCTGTTTCAAAAGATCGTGCCTGATGTTTTTCAGAACTCATTTCGCTCAACCTCACTCTCTTATAAAAATGTTGATTATTTTGATCAATGGATACCTATTTTTCTATTTTCAAAGAAATTTTCAAAAAATACTTTCGTTGAAAATATAGCCGTGAATCTACTTTCTAAGCACCTCTCTATTACATATAAATGAGACTTATTAAAATAAATCTAACAACAAAATGAAAAAAAAGAAAGAAATAGACCTCTGAATCATAAAAAACAACGAAACAAAAGAGTGCGGGACAAAACTAAAAATCAGTTTTGTTTCGCACTCTAAATCTTAATAAACGGTGGAAACAGAAGCAACTCCTTCGGAAATAAGCTGAAATTCACAAAAATTTGAAGAGCAATTTTCGTGAATTCCCTCTTATTTCTCGGAGTTTGACACTTCTGTCCCATCCTCTTCAGAATAAAAATTAATAGCTATTATTTTGTCAGCCAATTAGTGACTTCGTTCAACGCATCCACAATCCCCGCTGGATTTTTACCGCCAGCTTGTGCCATATCTGGACGTCCGCCTCCGCCTCCGCCAACTTTCGGCGCGATCGCTTTGATCAAATCTCCAGCTTTCAAGCCTTTATCATTTGCTGTTTTAGTCATTGCAGCAAGCAAGCTAACTTTTTCATCTTGTGCTGTCGCTAAAACCAATACATCTGACAATTCCTTTTGTTTCCATTGGTCAGCTAGTTGACGTAATTGATTCATGTCTTTCACGTTGACTTGTGCCGCAATGTACGTCGTACCCGCAACTTCTTTGATATCCTTGAAAATATCTCCCGCTTGTTGATTGGCTAATTTTCCTGCAAGCTGCTCATTTTCTTTTTGCAGCTCACGTAATTGCTGTTGTAATTGCTCTGTTTTTGACACAACTTCTTTTAGTTGAGGTGACTTAACGATTCCAGCAATAGTTTTCAATTGTTGTTCTTCTTCATTCATCAGTTCATAGGCTTCTTTGCTTGTTACAGCTTCGATCCGGCGAACGCCTGCGCCGATCCCTGATTCAGAAACGATTTTGAAAATACCGATATCTTCTGTATTTTTCACGTGCGTTCCACCACATAATTCAATTGAATAACCGTCAATATTCACGACACGGACTTCCTTGCCGTATTTTTCGCCAAAGAGTGCCATTGCTCCCATATTTTTCGCTGTATCGATATCCGTTTCGATCGTTTCAACTGGAAGAGCTGCCCAAATTTTTTCATTGACGATCGCTTCCATCTGCACTAATTCTTCAGGTGTCACCTGTCCAAAGTGAGTGAAGTCAAAACGTAGATGTCCAGGTGCGACTAAAGATCCTGCCTGATTTGCATGATCGCCTAAAATATCTTTTAACGCACGATGCAATAAATGAGTTGCCGTATGATTTTTCAAAATACGATTGCGCATTTTTTCATCCACATGCAGTTCATAGGTTGCTCCTTCAGTTACTGTTCCTGTCACTTGAACGGTGTGCAGGAATTGTCCGTTTGGTGCTTTTAAGACATTTTCCACATGAGCCACGATCGTTCCATTTTGATCTTTGATCGTTCCTTTATCCGCAACTTGTCCACCCATTTCAGCATAGAAAGGCGTTTCTGCAAAAATCAATTGGGCAGTACCGTCCGAAAGTTCATTCACGATTTCTTCGTCTTTTAAAATGATCAATAATTGACTTGATGCTTGTAGTTCTGTATAACCGACGAATTTGCTTTCTACTTTGATATCCGTTAAAACAGCAGATTGCACGCCCATCGATGTTTCTTTACTGCGGGCAGAACGAGCACGTTCACGTTGGGCTTCCATTTCTTTTTCAAAGCCAGCATGATCGACTTTCAACCCTTCATCCTCAGCGACTTCTTCTGTTAATTCTACTGGGAAACCATACGTATCGTAAAGTTTGAAAATGTCTTTTCCATTCAATGTATCTTCATCAGCTGATTTAACTTTAGCTAGAAGTTCATTTAAAATGTCTAATCCTTCATTGATCGTTTCATGGAAACGTTCTTCTTCTGTACGCACAACTTTTTCAATGAATTCTTTTTGTTGTAATACTTCCGGATAATAGCTGACCATCACTTCGCCAACAACTGGAACCAGTTTATATAAGAAAGCTTCATTGATGCCAAGCTTTTTCCCGTGCATGACTGCACGACGTAATAGACGACGTAACACGTAGCCACGGCCTTCATTTGAAGGAAGCGCACCGTCACCGATCGCAAACGATAATGCACGAATATGGTCAGCAATGACTTTAAATGAAATATCTGTTTGCGGTGATTGACCATAAGTGACTTGTCCACTTAATTTTTCTACTGCCTTGATGATCGGCATAAATAAATCTGTTTCAAAGTTGGTCGGCGCATTTTGAACGATCGATACCATACGTTCCAGCCCCATGCCCGTATCAATATTTTTATGTGGTAATGGCTCGTAGGAATCATCCGCTTGATGGTTGAACTCAGAAAATACAAGGTTCCAAATTTCTAAATAACGTTCATTTTCGCCGCCAGGATAATTTTCTGGATCATCTTCTGCTACATCGTTGAAGCTTTCTCCACGATCATAAAAAATCTCAGAATCGGGACCACAAGGACCTGCACCAATATCCCAGAAATTATCTTCGATGTCGATAATGTGATCCATTGATAAGCCCACTTCTTCATGCCAAATACGTTTTGCTTCTGTATCCTTTGGATAAACTGTGACATATAATTTTTCCGGATCAAACGCCATCCATTCTGGTGCTGTTAAAAATTCCCAAGCCCAGTGGATCGCTTCTTTTTTAAAGTAATCGCCGATCGAAAAGTTTCCCAGCATTTCAAACATCGTATGATGACGCGCAGTTTTCCCAACATTTTCGATATCATTTGTCCGAATTGATTTTTGCGCATTCGTGATTCTTGGATTTTCTGGAACTACTGATCCATCAAAATATTTTTTTAATGTGGCAACACCTGAGTTGATCCATAATAAAGTAGGATCATTGACAGGCACTAATGATGCACTCGGTTCGATCGAATGACCTTTTGATTTGAAAAAGTCTAAATACATTTGACGCACTTGACTACTTGATAATTCCTTCATTCTCTGATGACCTCTTTCTTGCTTTGCTTAGTTTTGTCGGTTGACGCAATAAAAAAGGCGCTCTCCATTGCAACACAAGGACGATAATTCGCGGTACCACCTTGTTTGCAATGAAGCCGCCTGACATTCATTACCTCTTAAACGATCCGATAACGCAGGATATGCGGCACTGTTTCCAGCACGATTATTAAAAGAGAGCAAAATCAACACATACGGGCATTTCTTTTCAGCCAGGAGAAATGTCTCTACATCCGCGTACTTTTGGTCAATCCATTCTTTTAGACACTTGAAATTATAAGGATTTTTGACTGTTTTGTCAATAAGCAGCCGGAATTATCCTTTTGCCTATGTCTTTGCTCAACAAAATCAGCTATTTTTGTCTTTCATTATATTGATAATCATACAGATAGAGCAGTTGCCCATTCTGTTCATCTATCTTATATTGCTTACGTCCAGTTACCGCATAGACCGCATTATTCTCCTTGAAAAGCATCACCGGATCTTCACTGTCGGTATCCTGATCCAATACAGTCCGCCAGAAAATTTGTGCTTTCTTTAAGGATACCTTAGCTAAGATTTTTTCCTTTGAATGCCGCTTTGCTTTATAAACAACAAAAGCCATATCTTGTTCGTTCATACTAGGTTCAACTTCAACGTCAAGAAAATCTGGATATAATTTCTCAAGTGCTGCTAATTCCTTTTGAGTATCTAATGAATTCCAATGTTCTTTCATGAAACCATTATACTGATCTACAATTTTTTCATAGTCAGAATTTTTGATGACCTCTTTTGTTTTTAAATCAACTTTATAATAGTGACCATCTAAGCCATAAAAATAAATCGAAGATTCATCGATGATCGCATAGTCTGTTTGCTGATAGCTTAAATTATCCTTTAGTTCTGGGATTTCTGCCAACCATTCTTGTTCAGTCAGACGGATTTTCCCCGTTGCCTCATCAATAAAATAGAGCCGTTCTTTTTTACTATCGACTGTAAATAGACCGTCCTGTGTACTGCCGATGAGATATTCCTGCCACTTAGAATGTTTTGTCCACGCCGTTTCACCCGTTTTTAAATCCACTGCAGTAATCAAAAAGTAAGTCATACTCGTAGAAATTCCAGAGCTGGATCTGCCGTTAGGAATTCGTTGTCTGATTTTATTGATGGATATCGAGTTGCCTGCTTTATTTTTCGTCACGATCGTTTGAGCATCTTGTTCAAAAACGATCCTCGAAAAAGCGCCAGCAAAAACAGTCATCACAAATGTTGCTACTAGAAATTCAACAATAAAAACCATAGTATAAATTTGTATGCTTTTTTTGACCCCTGCTTTATTCTTTTTAAACAATGAATGCAGCATAAATATAAACGTTACAAGTATCACACCATAAATGATCCCCAGCATGACATCATTAAATAACCAGCCGTTAAACTGCCACTTTTTGAAAAACGAAGGCTGTAACAAGGCTAATAGAAACGAGCCCAATAATATATTTATAACGAAAACACTGATCAGCTGAGGGATCCGCCTTTTTAAACTAACTCGTTTTAGTTTGAGATCTTTTCCTAGATCAATGAATAAACGAGTAAAATAGAACATCGACCATCCATAAAAAAGGGTCAATAAGCCATTGTGAACGATACTGTCGGTATATCTAAATAAATTCATCCAGCTGGTCAAAAATTCCTGCATAACCGTTCCTGCCTTTCACTTATAAGTCAACGATGATACTTTTACGATAAAGATATTTCTCTGGATCTAATTCTTGATCAGGCTGCACCAAATGCTCGGAACAGTAATAAGTAGACAGCGGCAGCATCTGTTCAATCAAATGACTTCCATTTGATTGAACACTCAGTTTTGAAACAGCTGGATCTTGAGTAAGTTCGTACCGATTTCTTTGTGTATCCACCACCAAGCCAAACATGTTAGAGCCATTCATCTTTTCTTTGATTTTCCTACCGGATTCATTGTTTTGTAAAAGTAACTCATTTCCCCAACGAAACAATCGTCTAGTCCCTGCTCCCACAGCAAATTCCCACTGATCCTCTGTTAAAAGATCAAACCCTTGCTGCTGTATCGCCGTTCTTAGCTGTGAATGCGTATAGGCTTTGTGATCATAAACAAAATAGCATTCCGCATCAGGAACAAATTCTAAATAAAACTGATTTTCTTCTAAAACCGTTTGAGGAAAAGACCAGGTCAAACTTTCGACTGCTGTTAGTTTAGGAAAGATGGCCTCACAAATTTTCTTTTCACAAGAAGCAAACGCTTCAACCTCTCCTTCAAAGGCACCAGTGATCGTATCGATAATGCCTAAAAACTCCGTGCCGGCTGGTAAGGCATATTTTTGCACAAACATCGCAGGAACCTCTGCTTTTCTTAGCGATGTTGTATGGTCATTAATATAAGTTGAAATGCCTTCTAGCGTATGCAAATCATAAAGCTCTTCTGGCTCAAGCCATTGAGCATTAGAATCGATTGCTTCATTCGTCAATGTTGTTTTAAATTGTGTTTGTTCAAGACTTGTAACATCAAAATTTAAAAGCTCATGAGGGCGCAATCCTTCTGCCCCTAAATCCCAACCTAAGATCGCTTTACTATTTTTAGGAATAAAAACAAATAACTCTCCATCTAGCTCAATTTCAAAAGTACGACATTTAATCCCATAGAGCTCAAAATCAACAAGCTCAATCATCGTAATATCTACTTTCGGAGGAATAAAATACATTAATAATTGCTGCAAACAAGCTGTCTTTTCAGTATCGGTCAATTTTTTCCACTGTGCCCATTCAATTTGTTCAAATAGCTCCAAAACGGCTCCTCCTCATTCCTATAAAACTGTCAGTTACCTCAAGTATACCATTGAAAAGGATTTTCATTAAGAAAAATCACCAACTGTTTCATCACATGGTGCTTCTCTTTAAAAACAAAAAAGCTGAGATAAAAGTAACGATCACCTTTATCTCAGTCTGACTATTTATAACTATTTTTTTTTGACTTTTTGGCTGTTCTTGTTTGTTGCCGACGTTCAACTTTACGCTTTTGCTTATTGCTGGCGGAAATAGCCCAATCGATTTTTTTCTTATAGCCAGGTTTGATTTTTTTCTTTTTCTTTTTAACTAAACCGATCAATGTTGGATCTTCAAGCGCATCCTTCGTTTTTTCGCGTTTTGTTCTACGGTTACGGTCATAAGTATCAACGACTTCACCGTCTTTAATTTCTTTTGGCTGGAATTTGATGCCCAGCTGCTCTACTTCTGAGATTGCTTCCTCATCGGCTGGTGAATAGAGTGTAATTGCAATTCCGTCAAGTCCGTTTCGACCTGTTCTTCCCACCCGATGGATAAAGAAATCCAAATCACTTGGCACTTCCGCATTGATTACATGGGACACGCCTTCGATATCGATCCCTCGTGCCGCTAAATCAGTAGCCACAACATATTGAAATTCCAAATCCTGAACTTGACGCATCACGCGTTTACGTTCTCTTGGAGAAATATCACCATGGATCTTTGCTACTTTTAGGCCTTGACCTTTCAAGTATTCCGTGATCTCATCCACACGCTGCTTCGTATTCGCAAAGACGATCGCTAAATAGGGATGACCGATTGTCAACAATTGATAAATCAAACGGTTCTTATCTTTGCCTTTCGTTGAAATCAACCAGTTATCGATCGTTTCAGAAATAATATTTTTTGGCTGAATGTGTTCAACGACAGGATTTTCCATATACTTTTTAAGGAATGGTTTCAATTTTTCAGGGATCGTTGCTGAGAAGACCAGCATTTGTAAATTACTTGGCAAGCGACCAGCAATTTGATCGACATCCTCTAAAAAGCCCATATCTAAAGTCATATCCGCTTCATCAACGACAAAGGCAAACGCTGTGCGTGCTTTTAAGGCCTGCTCATTGATCAGATCCAAAATTCTTCCTGGTGTACCGATCACAACATGCGGCTGCTGATTTTTCAACTTAGCCAGTTGACGCTGTTTATCAGTTCCTCCAACAAAATTAGTCACACGAATTTCTGGTTGGCTGAATTTTCCAATTTGGCTTGCTTCCTGATAAATTTGATTCGCCAGTTCACGACTTGGCGCTGTGATCAAGATTTGTACCTCATCTAATTGAGGGTTTATTTTGTTCATCAAAGGTAGTAAAAATGTATGGGTCTTTCCACTTCCTGTTTGAGATTGACCGATCACACTTTTGCCTTTTTTGATTACAGGAATCAATTTTTCCTGTACCTCTGTTGGCTGTTCAAACCCTTTATCTGCTAATGCTTCCATAATAAAATCATTGAATTGAAATTGTTTAAATGAACTCATTTTCTCACCGCTTTCTATCCTTGTTGTCTAAGTCCTCATGCATTATACCATAAAATCCATTAAGCCTTAGTCATTTTCGATCATTTTCTCTCTTTTTATCGTACTGATCGTATACGTATGACTGGCTTTTTCATAAAACAGACGTCGCTTCTTAGAAAAAAGCACATAAACTACATTTATTGCGAATAAAAATAGTAAAAATAGACAGAAAAGAAACAGCATCAGTGTGACCAACTGAAGCATCCGATTCGACGAGTTGAGTAATCCAGCTGGTCCGGAAATGAATAAGCTGATTAAACCATAGACAAAATACAAATAGCCATAGCGGACGAATAACGCTTTAAAGCTGATTCTCTCACGTCCTTCTTGTACGATTTTGATTCGTACGATCTTTTTACCAAGCGTTTCGCCATTTGTCACAGTTGGAAGGATCATAAATACAACGAAAACCATCACAAAAAACCAAATACGATCTTCCAGAAACGGATACTCTGACAAAAGAGTCCGATATTCAGGAATCAATTTGAGTAAAAAGATCAGCACACCTTGAACGATCGAAATAACAAACCAGTCGATCAAAAACGCCGCAAAACGTCTAAACAGACTAACAGACTGTCCTTTTTCATAGGCTGTTTCATCCAATTCATCTCTCGTTGGAAATAAAAAGGTCAGCATCGGTGTGATCGCATAGCCCAAGATACCGCCGAATGTATTGTTGATCAAATCATTCACATCCGCTAAGCGATAAGGCCTAGGATAAATAAAATACAGACCACTCAGTTGAGTCAATTCAAAAAATAACTAGAGCAGAAAACTAGCAAGCACAACTTTTTTAAAGGAAAATTTATAATAGTACCGCAGATACACTCCGAAAGGCATCAAAAGCAACATATTAAATACAGGCTCCAACACAACTCCTTGTTTTAATGCAGGAACAAATGTACTTGGCTCATGGATATTCAACACTGTTCCATTCAAGAAACGCTCTACAAAATAAAACGGACGTAACTCTAAATATTGACTCGTATATTGAGCAACCTCTGCTCTAGGCGGTAAGGGTAAAATAACTAAAAAATAGGCACAGAGAAGATAAAAGACAAATGAATAAAGAATAATTGCCCGCCATAATAAAAATGTGCCGTATTTGCGGTACTCTCGAATCACCAGAACAAACGAAATCGCAAATGCTAAGAATGGAAAAACGATCATTGCCGTTTTGATCGGTACTGTATAAGCTGACATGTCGACTCACTTCCTCACTTTCAGTGTAGTAGAAAATGACTACTTTGTCATTCATAATAAGTCTATTTAAGAAAAAATATATTTTGCAAATCAAAAAAATTGCAGTATGATTGAAATAGATAGCCTGATATAATTATTTAGCCCGTTCTATGAACGTTTATTCGAGGAGGTTTTTTTATGTTAAATGCTTATTTTGCTTTTGGCGTTCCTGTTTTTTTAGTCTTTTTATATATTATTTTCGCTATTATTCGGAAAAAAAGTAAGATTCATTACATCGGTTTTGTCCTTTTATTGATCGGAGTCTTTATGATGGCTTTCAGTTTTCAAGTCCTTCAAGGATTATGGACGTTAGAAGAAAATCATGCCACTGAACAACTAGAAAAATTAGGCTATTCACCAGAATTATTGTGGCTTCCACTTATTTTAGGTGCAGTGTTGGCAATTCTCAATCTCTTGAGAGGTGTAAAGAGGGTAAAGTCTTTTCGTGATGAATCCAATTAAAAAATAAATAGAAAGTATGTGGCTGGAATGAAGATACGTCTCCATTCCAGCCTTTTTTAATTATAACCCTTCATTGCTTTTTATAGTAGCCACTTGCTATAATTAAGATTATCACTAAATAACAGAGGTAAATTTATGGATATCTGGAAAACCTTGTACGAAAAAGCGAAAAAAGAATATTATCCCACAGAAGTCACCTCATTTATTTATGCGCACCATGTAGTCAGTGCTTTAGAAAGCGAAAACGGTGAAATTTACACTGGTTTTTGTATTGAAAGTTGCAGTGGCGTGATGGATTTATGTGCTGAACGGACAGCCGCATTAAATATGTATATGAATAGTGGTCAAACCGTTATAAAACGCATCATAACCTTTCGTAGTGAAGCACCTGAAGGACTGGGTGGAATGCCGTGTGGCGCTTGTAGAGAACTATTGCTACAGTTTTCTCCTAAAAATAAAGAGACAGAAATCATGGTTGATTATCAGAAACGAGAAACGATTACACTTGAAGAGTTAGTTCCTAATTGGTGGGGTTGGTCGAGATATGAAAATTAATAGGTTCTGACATTTGCTAAAAAAAACGAGAAACAATACGCTCTCGCTTTCTCCTATTAATTACGCACTATTCACATTTTTTCATGAAAATAAAATTCAAAAAATTTCTTCTGTTCCCGTTGAGCTAGGGTATTCAATTCAGTATATTTAATTCGTAAAATAGAAATGAATAGATAATATCACTATACATTTTTCATTCGAACTCCATTGGACATAGTACACAATAAAAAATATAGAGTTGCTACAAGATACAACTAACTATATATCTTGTATTATCAAAACATAAAATATCAAAAAAGAGTAACTAGATAGCTATCTAATTACTCAATGAAATCTTATAAACAAATTATCACATTCCTAATTCTTCTTCACAAATTCCGATTTCAATTTCATCGGACCAAAGCCTTCTACTTTACAATCAATATTGTGTCCATCAGCTGCATCTGCAACTAAACGAATGCCTTTGACCTTCGTTCCCTGTTTTATTGCACCACTGGCACCTTTGACTTTTAGATCTTTGATGACTGTGACATTATCACCATCTGCCAATACATTTCCATTAGCATCTTTGATTACAGCTGTTGTATCTTCAGCAGCTTCTTCTGTCGACCATTCATGTCCGCATTCTGGACAAATCATCATGCCGCGATCCTCATAAGTATAAGTAGAGCCGCATTCAGGGCAACTTGGTAAATTTTCCATTTCATTTCTCCTTTAACTAATCAGTCAGAAAGCAACCAGTTATAGCAACCTGATTGCCCTCATTCTTCTTTATTCTATCGTATTTTGTAGTGAAAGGAAAGCCCCGCGGGAAGCCGTAGTGGCTTACAACTTATTTTGCTTCTTGCCCTTTTTCTACATAGGAAAGATCATTCACACTGTCAACTGAATATTTGCCATCTTTGTAGGTGACTTTTGAGACACTCGCATTTTTTAAACCGCCATCTGGTAAGTCAGCATTTGAATCCAATTCTCCCAATAAAGTGATGATACTCATCCCGTGAGACACGACTAAAACATTATTTGCACCTTCTTTTTGAGCGTCTTTCACTAAATCATCCAACGCATTTGTCAGTCGATCAATAATCGTTTGGCTATCTTCTGCGGGCCAATTGACACCTTCTTCAACATTTTTCTTGTCTAACTTAGATAACACATCTGCAAAATCAAGAATTCCTTTATAGAAACCGACTTCCTGCATCCATTCATTATATTCTTCGAATGTTTTTCCCTGCTCTTTTGCAACTGCTGTCAGCATTTCTTCATTCATCAATCCTTCATAGGTACCAAAATTATATTCTCTTAAACGTTTGTCTTTTGTCATTTTCTTGATCATATCTTCTTGTCCATTATTTTGCAGGACTAACTCAGCCGTTTCGATCGCACGACCACTATCACTAGTTACGACTTTATCAAAGCTTACGTCCGATAACCCTTTACCTAAATGCTCAGCTACTTCAACTCCTGCTGGTGTTAAAGGTGCATCGATCCAGCCTTGGGAACGATCGACCGTATTCAACATCGTTTTCCCATGACGAGCAAGATAAATCACGACCTCAGAATTTTTATTTTCTTTCGTATCTGCTTTCTTCTCTTCTGTTGCTGTTCCACTATTACATCCTGCTAATACCATTGATACTAATGCTGCTCCAACAAACAATTTTTTCAATTTCATTTTTCTTTCTCCTTTATCCTAAACATTATTTTTTATTGAATAGAAATAACAGTAACCGTCCCTTTAAAAAAGAAAAAAAACCCAACTATCCCAAATAAAAATACTTGGTATAATCAGGTTTAGCTTGTCTAAGACAATCACTATCCACTATTCAACTAACATTAGTATAATGGATTATCAATAAATTGTAAATGCTTTCATACGTTATTTTTAAACTTTTTGCACAATTGTTGAATTTCACGATAGATTACAGCAACTTCAGCAGCGTCTTTAGCATTAGCTCCACTAGCCAAAGGATGGCCACCGCCATGATGCTCTTTCGCTAATTCATTGATCACAGGCCCTTTTGATCTTAAGCGTACACGGTAATAGCCTTCTGGCTGTTGTACAAAAATTCCCCAGGCTAGCACTTCATCGATCATTCCAGGTAAAGAGACAATAGCCGCAGTTTCTGAATCAACGATGCCATATTCATCCAGCAAACTTTGCGGTAGGATGACCTTTCCAGCACCATTTTCGTCAACCTCAATATTTTGGTACACGTAACCTGCTAATTTGGCAACATTCATAGGCATTTGCTCCAGCTCACGATTTAAATCAGTTGGGTCAAAGTCATAGGTCATTAATTCTGCTGCTACCTCTAAAGTATGAGAAGTCGTTGCCGGATATAAAAATCGGCCAGTATCGCCAATGATCCCTGCATATAGCAGTCTTGCTGCTTCATCATTCATCGTTAGCTCCGCTTGATTATGATGATAAAAATCAACAATAATTTCACTGCAGCTACTAGCTTCTGTATTGACCCAAACCAAATCACCATAAGGCTCATCATTAGGATGATGATCGATTTTGATCAATTGTTTTCCTAGCTTATAGCGGTCATCACTGATTCTAGGCGAATTGGCTGTATCTGTGACGATCACAAGTGCATCTTCATAGTCTTCATCAGAAACTTCATCCATCGTGGCTAAAAATTCTAATCCTTCAACAGGTCCGCCGACTTGGTAAATCTTTTTTTCCGGAAAGCTAGTACGTAATAGTTCAGCCAACCCAACCTGGGAACCAATTGCATCTGGATCAGGTCGCTGGTGGCGATGTATAATAATTGTTTCATATGCTTTGATCGTTGTTAAAATCTCTTTTAAAACATCCATCTTCATTCCTCCTATGTTCGTTCCATGACTTGGCAAACCACGATTGCTTTCGCCACTAGTGCATTTTCTAAGTACACCTCGATATCAAGCTTTGCTGAACGTCGTCCAATTTCCAGTACACGCGGTCTTATATCAAGTTCGCTTTCCAGTTGAATCAAACGTAAATAGTGCAGGCTCATTTGTTCAATCAAAACATTTCTTCTCTGGTTAGTAATCATCGTTCGCTGTGTCACGTTTGAAATGATTTCGCTTAAAACACCAAAGGAAATTGTTCCTACGCTGTTGACCATTTGCGGTGTCACTGTAAATCTAAATTGCCCCTCTTCATTCTTGTCTGTATCATCGACCGGCATTACTTCTCCCGAAATTTGATCTGAGATCGTGTCTGCGATTTGAGGCTGTCTTTGAACGAGCTGCATGGCTTTCATCACATCTTGTCTAGAAACGAATCCAACCAACGACAAGTCATCTTCAACGACCGGCATCACTTCTAGTCCGTCCCAAATCATCTGATGACTCACACTTGCGACACTCATCATTTTTTTGACGATGATCGGATCTTTGGTCATGACTTTGTCCATTGTCAAGGTCTCCGCTTTTCCAAGAACGTCCTTGGCTGTGACGATTCCCACTAAACGTAAACTCTTGTTCACGACAGGAAATCGGGAATGATGGGTTTTTTCAGATAATTTTTGATAATCGGCGATCGTATTTGTTGAAAACAAATAATTCGTTTTCTCCAAACTGGTATAAATATCACTGACCAACATAATATCTTTTTTGATCAATTGATCACTCAACGCGCGATTGATCATCGTGGCAACTGTAAATGTATCATACGTCGTTCTAAGTACAGGCATTTCTAGTTCATCTGCTAGTTCAGCAATTTCTTTTTCTGTATCAAAGCCTCCGGTGATCAACACTGCTGCGCCATTTTCCAGTGCCAGCTTTTGCACCCCTTGGCGGTTCCCCACGATCATCAGCGAACCAGGTGTAATATAACGCGTCATCGCCTTTTCTGTCATCGCACCGATGACAAATTTATTCAGAACTTTATCTAAACCAGCAGATCCGCCCAACACATCGCCTTCAATGATTCGAACTACTTCACCAAAGGTCAACTTTTCAATATGCTTTTTTAATTTCCGCTCAATTCGGATCGTTCCAACCCGCTGAATAGTCGAAACTAATCCGATGTTTTCGGCATCTTTGATGGCACGATAGGCCGTTCCCTCACTAACACCAAGATTTTTTGCGATACTTCGAACTGAGATGCGGTCGCCGATCGGCAAACCTTCAATGTATTTTAATATTTGATCGTGTTTTGTCGCCATAATATCCTCCTAAAACGCTATGTTCTTAAGCATCTATCCACTTTTCTATTTCTTCAACTCATCTTGACTAGTTTTCATAAAAAGACACTGTTTTAATTCCTAATAGCTCCATACTAAAACAGTCTTGACTCCCTATTTATCGACTTCTTAAAAAAAGTATAACAAAAAATGGAACTTTTTAGTACAGTTTTTCCTCATTTATTATAACAGAAGTCATAAATAGACGAACAACGGTCAATCCGTCAGGCAATTTTTCCCATTTTATTTTAAAATAGCTTCTTATTAGTTTACATTACTTATTTTTTTTCATTTTTACTGACATTTATTAGAAAAAAGGAGTACTATAGAATCGGATTATTTTTAAGGAGATGAAGAAATGGAATCAGTAAATAGTTTTCAAGAAAATCCGATCGTTCAAAAAAATCGATGGTGGATTTTGGTTTCTGTCGCCATGTTTACATTTATGTCGACTTTGGATGCCAGTATCGTCAACATTGCTTTACCAACGATTTCAAAAGATATGGGTGTGCCGATGAATCAATCCGAATGGATCGTTTCAATTTATTTGATCATCGTTTGTGCCTGTCTACTACTGTTTGGGAAAATTGGGGATAGCTTTGGAAAAATCAAAGTTTACCGAATTGGGACAATCATTTTTACGATTGGCTCATTGTTGTGCGGATTCAACCATTCACTAGGGTTTCTTTTATTTGCGCGAATGGTTCAAGGGATTGGCTCGAGTATGACGATGGCAACAAATTCCGGAATCATCACAGAAGTTTTTCCGTTAAAAGAACGTGGACGAGCATTGGGATCGATCGGTGCATTTGTTTCATTAGGCTCAATTGCAGGTCCTGGAATCGGCGGATTGATCTTGTCGCAATTTTCTTGGCCGTATATTTTTTGGATCAATGTTCCAGTTGGGATCATCACGATTTTGATTTGTGAAAAATTCTTGCCAAAGGATATCACAAAAAGCGGGAAAAAGGTTGATATGGTCGGATTTGGTTTATTTGCGGCATTTATCATGACTTTTTTTGGTGCTATTTTTATTGGGCAGGAACTTGGGTTCACTGCTTTATTGCCGCTCAGCTTATTTATTTTAGCACTAGTTACTTTAATAGCTTTTTTACGTATAGAACAGAAAATCGCACAACCACTTATTTCATTTAAGATTTTTCAAAATAAAGTTTTTACCATGAGTTTGATCACAGCTGTTTTAATTTTTTCTTCAAACTTTTTTGTAAATGTCGTCATTCCTTTTTACTTACAAAATGCACGAGGATTGCCTGCCAGTAAAGCAGGACTTTTGATGATGGTCTTTCCTTTACTGATGGTCGTCGGTTCTCCGATCAGCGGCTATTTGACAGATAAAATCGGAACAAAGTTGTTAACTTTTGCTGGATTGGTCTTACTATCCATTACTTCTTTGATGTATATGTTCCTAAATCAAGGAACACCGATCTGGTACTATATTCTAGCGACCGGCATCATGGGACTTGGCAATGCGCTTTTTCAATCACCAAATAATACGACTGTCATGAGCAGTGTTGCTAAAGAGGATCTTGGTGTCGCTGGGAGCATGAATTCATTTGCTCGAAATTTAGGGATGGTTCTGGGAATCGCTTTAGCAACAACTATTTTGTATCATTCGATGAGTGTTGCGTATGGCGCTCGTGTCACAACTTACATCAATGAGCGGCCTGATATTTTTATTTTCGGTATGCGAATAACTTTTCTAGGTTCATTTATCCTCTGCTTATCAGCACTGGGATTGACGTTCTATCGTTCATTAAAACTAAAAAAAGGAAACTGACTGCAGGACTTCTGCTTCAGTTTCCTTTTTTTCAGTTCGCCCATGATTACTTTTCGTCTTTGTCATCTTTGAAATTTTTAAGAAAGTCTTCAAATAACTCTGTGCCGATGCCCATTTTTTTATAGTTTTCTAAAATAGACTTCAATTCCATCAATAGATAGCCGATATATAATACATAAATCAAACCAACTCCTGTTCCGCCAGGGATCAGCGGAGCCAATGGTACAAAAAACATGAGCAATACCATGCTCGCAATCTTTCTTAAAATCCCATTGATCCCCACTTTACTTAAAAAATGAATATCTGGATTGATTTTAGCTGCTAAACTACCGCTTAAAAAATCTATGATCATTGCAACACAAATCAAAGCCAACACATAAATTGCTTTGTGATCAGCATCTACTAGAAAACGATCTAAATACTCAAACATTTTCATAATTACCACCTTTTCTTTATTTATAAGATTCTCCAATAGTCTAATGAATGCCTTATTTTAGTCTCTTTCTCTTCATTTGCTAATGGGTACTGTTAGTTTACCTGTTTTTCATTCGATCCGGCTGCCGTTTTTCTCCCAGAATCATGTCATTTTTCTATCAATAGCTGCCCACTTTCATAAGACTCTGCAAAACGGATCATTGCCTTATCCAGCTCACGGTAAAACTTACTTTCGCTCATATGGTAAGTCATATATAATGCAATATTTGTGGTAAACTGACGATCCATATATTTGTCATAGAGCAATTGCCGATCATATCGATCTAATTGATTCATTGCATTCGTAATTTTTGTCAACTCATTAGCAGCCAGTCTTTTTCGGTCAATGATCGTTTCAGCTCGTTGTATTGGATTATTCGTATTTTGGTTCACTTCAAATACATAAGAAGCAGTGATTTTAGGAACATTCTTCTCTCCGGCAATTCTCAATAATGAGCGGTAGGTACTCAACAGCTCATGAACCTTTTTTTTCGTTTTCTTTCGATCGATTTCGGGAAATAATATCATCATTTATCCTCTCCTTTATAATTAGTCTTCTTCTAACGTTAGCTGATCTGGTAAAACTTCTTTTGTCTGTTTTATTTGCTGTTCCTCATAGAAAATTTCTTTTGCCAATTCTTTTGCTTGTGCTTCTGCTTGCAGATCACCTAATTCTGCTAAATGTAAAAAGTAAACAAGTAATTTACTTTTTACTCTTCGCTTATTCATCTCGTACACCTCCTAGAAAATCATTTTTATCTTCATCAATTTAGTGAATTTGCTAATATTAAGTAAAAAAATTGACTTTAAATAGCATTTACGCTATTATATAGGTATAGTTAAACAAGCTTATTTCTACTTACACCACTTTTTATTTTTGCGGTCAGGTAAAGGAATCGCTTGAGTAACTGCTTACTTATAAATTAGCTTATAAGAACAGTATAATAGCTTAAAAGCTAATTGTCAATTAAAAATAGCTTAAAAGCTAATTTATTTTTCATTTAGGCTTATGAAAGGTTGAAAAACATGAGTTTAACTTACAGAATCAAAGAGCTGGCTGATCAAAAGAAAGTTACTTTTGCTGAAATTGAACGGAATACAGGAATTTCTAATGGACAAATCCGCCGTTGGGACACTTCTTCTCCTAAAATAGAAAACATTCAAAAGGTCGCTGATTATTTTGATGTTTCTACAGATTATCTACTAGGGAGATCAAATACTCCAGCACTTGAAGAACAACTTCCTGAAGATGCTCTTTCTTCGCAGATCATGTTTCGAATGAATACTGAAGGGCTGTCAGAAGCTGAGGTAGATGAATTGAAAGATGAAGTGGACCGTTTTCTTCGATTCAGGAGGTCTGAAATCGAGCGTGAACGCGAACTAAAACAAGACGACAAGGCGTGATTGGATGACAGAGCAAATTGATGAATACCTTAGTTTTTCAGATCAAATCAACGATTATATTTCTGCTGTGATGGTTGCTAATAATATCGGCTATGAACATTATAACTGTTCCTATCTGTGGGATTATGTTAAATCAAAAGGAGTCTATATGCGAGGATTCCCTTTCGACGGTGTAGCAAAAGACCGCATTTCTGGTATGATCGTCCAAGATGCTTTAGAAACAACCATTGGGTATAATCAACATATGAGTGAGAAGAGAAAAAAATTTACGATCAGCCATGAAATCACTCATTATTTATTTCATATGGGTGACGGCAAAACAATTTTCACAGATACTGAACGTAGCTTACATTATTCTTATAATGAAGAGCTTCATGAATTTCAGGCAAACATCGGTGCATCAGCTATCCTCGTTCCTGATGTCGTCTTATTCCGCTTTTTAAAGGACGGCTGGAATTTAGCCCAGTTGTCGCAACATTTTGGGATTTCTGAAAGTGCCTTATACGTCCGCTTGATTCAAACCATGCAAGCGAACTTTGGTGTTTCCTTTGTTGCAGCAAAAATGAATGCTGATGCAATCCGTTATAAATTTAGTGGAAAAGGGCAACGGGCAGCGATCGAACTTGGCACCAATCTGGAAACAAGGCTTTTCAAAACAAATCGGTTTATTGAGGCTTTATAACTAAAAGAGGCTGAGACAAAAGTGCTTAGCTCCGATAATTAAGAAGGAATTCACAAAAATTGCTTTTCAATTTTTTGTGAATTTCGGCTTATTTCCGAAGACTTCAACTCTTAGTACTTTAGCACTTAGAATTTGATGTATTCGAAGCGTAGCGTAGTAGCTGCTTTTTTTTTCGCCGTTTATTCAGATTTAGAGAGCGAAACAAAACTGATTTTTAGTTTTGCCCGCTCTCTTTTGATTCAACTACATCCGCGCTTATCCATTATCTAGGAGTAAGCCAATTTATTTCATTCAAAACAATAAAAAAAACCACCACGACCGTCGTCTGTGGTGGAAATGAAGGTTGTTATTTACTCTTGGTAGGAGTAAGTATGAAAAACCAATTCGGGATAATTGGCATGAAAGTATATTAACATCCTCATCTAAAATAATTATGAACAGCTATTTTGTATTTCATAAAAAAACCATTAGTAAATACTCATATAACGCAATTTTTACCAACTTATTCTACTTGCGTTTATAAACCATATTAGTTCCAACATTGATAAGGCTGTGCTACACTTTTAATAGAAGTAATCAACCGTTTCAATGTCACTAGCTCCATGAACCAGTTTTGCTGAAAACGTAAATGAGTATGCGGAGATCCGCTTTTTATTTTACTTTTAAGCCAGCTTAAACTGAACTAGCTCATTCAGCTTTTAAATTTTAGGAGGAATGTATTATGGTAAATCAAGAAAAAGACACACTTTCTGTTTTATTCTCTGATGATGTTCACGGTCCCTTTGTAACGTTTATTTTAAACACACACGTTGCACATCAAGATGTTGAAAAAGATTCTCTAGCTTTCAAAAACTTTGGAAAAGCTGCAAAAGTCCGCTTTGAAAAAAAATACACGACACGCTCATGGGCACCGTTCCAAGATAAGATCGATGCGTTACTTGCAGATTCCTCATTTTGGCGCAATGCAACGAAAAGTGTGTCGATCATTTTCACTGAAAATGATGTGTTTATCCATCGTTTAGATGTTCCTGTTAACGACCAATATTATGTTGACGATCGACCTTATCTTTTAGGGATCATCAAAAACAACCAATTCAACTATCGTTATTATCTACTGGCGCTAAATCGTGATTCGATGCAGCTATACCTAGTTGAAAATAGTCATGTGACAAAAGTTGAATTACCTGAGGATGCTCCGACAGATTTAGTTGGAACCCTAGGTGATGAATTGACCGGCGGAAATTTAAATTACTCCACTAAAGGCGGCTCAGGTTATAATGGTTCTTCTAAAGAAGGAGTAGCCTATCACGGTGTCAATACAAAAGATCAAGAGGTGCAGATCGACTGGACAAACTATTATCAAGCAATCGATAATTACCTAAAAGATACATTTGTCAACCCTGACCAGTTGCCGATCCGTCTGTATGCGTTGCCTGAAAATCAAACCCTATTCAAAAAAATTGCCAAAAACGCTTATTTAAAAACAGATACGGCTGTTACCTCTTCTCCAGCTCAAGCTTCAATCACTGAAATTGAGAAAGCGGCGGAAAAAATCAATCAAGACTTAGAAAAAAATGAGACAACAACCTATAATCTCCTATTAGATAAAAAATACGTAGATCAACTTGCAGACATCGCTCCTGCTGCAGAAGAGGGAAAAATCTCACATTTCTTTATCTCAACAGCAAATCTCGTTGATAAAACGACCGAAATGTCTAACGAAGAATTTGACCGTAGAAAAGTCTTGAATAAAGTGACAAATAAAATTTTAAAAACAGGTGGTAAAGTATTCATTCTAGATCAAAAAGCCTCACCTGATGAAAAATCCTTAGTTGCGATTTTACGTTATTAGTAGCTAAAATGGACAAGAGCCGCTCAACTAACGCGTTGAGCGGCTCTTTAATTAAGATGTTTAAATATTTTGTTAGCTATAAACCAAGTGAAACTATCTATTAGTAAGGATAACCTTATTCTCATCTATACAATTTGAACCCTTCCTACTTTCAAATCTATGCAGTTCCAAGACTGCGCCTTCGGAATAGATTTCAACGATATAACTCTATCATTACTTTCATATTTAACGCTTAATACCTCTATACTATAACAGAACTAAGTTTTTTTTGACAATTAATCTTTATTTCTTAACAAATTTTTACAATTTCAAAGAGATATCACTAGTCAAGAACAAGGAAATATGCTATTATAAGAGTGTAGTTTTTGGTCGGTAATATATGTGTAGCTGTTTCAAATAAACATCTTCCACATTTTCACCTTTCAAGTAATTGCAAAATACGTGTATACACACATAGGAGGATTTTTTATTATGGAAACAGGTACAGTAAAATGGTTTAACTCAGACAAAGGTTTTGGATTTATCACTGCAGAAAACGGTAACGATGTATTCGTACATTTCTCAGCTATCCAAGGCGACGGATTCAAAACTTTAGAAGAAGGTCAAGCAGTGACTTTCGACGTAGAAGAAGGCCAACGTGGACCTCAAGCTACTAACGTTAACAAAGCATAATTAACCTTAGTAAACTCAAAAGCTGACGATTACTCGTCAGCTTTTTTTATGTTGTCTGAATGAAACGAACTAACTCTTCACCAAAACCGGAACAACTCAACAACGTTGCTTGATCCATTTGATCAGCGAAATCTTTTGTTACAGTTTTGTTCACAAGTGCCTGTTCAATGCTCTCGGTGATCAATCGACTGACCGCATCCCAGCCAAGATACTCAAACATCAGTGCACCGGATAATAATAATGAGGATGGATTTAACTGATTCAAACCAGCAAATTCAGGTGCTGTTCCATGGGTTGCTTCGAAAATGCCATGACCCGTCTGCAAGTTTAAGTTTGCGCCAGGTGCAATTCCGATTCCGCCAACCTGAGCAGCCAGAGCATCTGAGATGTAATCTCCATTTAAATTCAAGGTTGCAATTACATCATATTTATCTGGATGCAATAAAATATCTTGTAAGAAAATATCTGCGATCCGATCTTTAATGATCAATTTTCCTGCCTTTTCGGCTTCTAACAATTGATGTTCAGCTTCTGTCTTTCCCAGTTCTTTTTTAACTTTCTCATAAGTTTCCCAAGTAAAAACTTGATCACCGAACTCTCTTTCAGCTAATGTATAACCCCATTTTTTAAATCCACCTTCAGTAAATTTCATGATGTTGCCTTTGTGCACAAGTGTTACTGATTTACGCTGATGTTTCAACGCGTGCTCAATGGCGCCCCGAACCAAACGTTCTGTTCCTTCTTTTGAAACAGGTTTGATTCCAATCGCTGATGTTTTAGGAAAGCGGATCTTTTCAACCCCAAATTCTGTTCTTAAATAGCTAATCAATTTTTCCGCATCTGAACTTTCAGCAGGAAATTCAATCCCCGCATAAATATCTTCTGTATTTTCTCTAAAAATCATCATATCTGTATGTTCCGGATGCTTTAGCGGAGAAGGCACACCAGTAAAATAACGGACAGGTCTGTAACAAATATACAGATCCAATTCTTGTCTTAATGTGACATTCAAAGAACGAAAACCACCGCCGATCGGTGTCGTAAGTGGACCTTTGATTGCAACTAAATGTTTTTTGATCGTCTCTAACGTTTCTTCCGGCAGCCAATCTCCCGTCTGATTGAACGCCTTTTCTCCAGCTAATACCTCTTGCCAAACAACTTTCCTTTTCCCCTGATAAGCCTTTTCTACAGCAGCATCAAAGACAGTTTTAGCCGCTTGCCAAATTTCCGGTCCAATGCCATCCCCTTCTATAAATGGAATGATCGGATAATCTGAAACAACAAGTTGGCCGTTACTGAAAACAAGTTTTTCCCCTTTAGTCATGCTTCTACTCCTCCTGAACGTAATTCTTCGTTAAGTGCCTGATAAGTCAGATTCTTTGGCCCAACATAATGTGATCGCGGGCGAATCAAACAATCTTCTTGCTTCTGTTCGTAAATATGACCCAACCAGCCGGAAACTCGACTCATCGCAAAAATCAATGTGAACAGGTCACTTTCAATGTCTAAACAGTGATAAACGGTCGCTGAGTAAAAATCAACATTAGGAATCAATCCCTTTGTTTCTTTTAAATAACACTCAACCTGACAGGATAAAAAATACCACTGTTCTTTTTGAGTCAATGCTGTTAGTTCTTTTGCCAGTTTTTTCAAATGTTTTTTTCTTGGGTCTTCCGTTTTGTACACTCGGTGTCCAAAGCCCATCACTTTCTCTTTACGATCTAATTTTTGATTCAAATACTCTTTAACACTTAAATCACCAGAATCAATTTCCATCAACATATCAAACACTCGCTCATTCGCTCCGCCATGAAGCGGTCCTTTTAAAGAACCGATCGCAGCGGTAATACAAGAGTAAACATCTGACAATGTCGATGCACAGACTCGCGCAGTAAAGGTACTGGCATTTAAATCATGATCGGCATGCAAAACCAACGCTTGATTCATTGCTGCTACCTGTATAGCTTTCGCTTCCTTGCCAGTGAGCATATAAAGAAAATTTGCCGCGATCGATAAATCACTTCTAGGAGTGATTGGATCCAGACCTTTTCTTAATCGTGCATAAGCCGCAATAATCGTTGGCATTTTAGCCTGCAAAGCGATACTTTGTTGGTAGGATGAAGATTCATCTGTCTCTTCTGCATTTGGATCAAATACTCCTAAAAGTGAAATGGTCGACCTAAGAACACTCATCGGATGAAGATTTTGCCGTGTCTGGATTTTCAAACAGGTTACTATTGTGTCTGAGATCGGCATGGCAGCAGCTAAATCCTGTTTAAACTTAAACAGTTCTTGAGCATTTGGCACTTTAAGATACCATAAAAGATAAATCACTTCTTCAAACTGAACATTTTCAGCAACTAAATCATCGATATTAAAACCAGCAAATAACAACTGATTTTCGACGATCGAACTGATCTTTGTTTCAGAAACCACGACACCATCTAAACCTCTATGGATCTCCATCCAAATCCCTCCTTAAAATAAAAGCGGAACAAATCGTCTAATCCTGTAGAAAATTAGGAAATTGACTTTGAGGCGCTTTTTGCCTCACTGACAATTTGTCTATTTTCCTAAGGATTGATTTGTGTAGCTGGATAACAGTAAAAGCCGAATAAATCGCTTAATCCTGTAGAAAATTAGGAAATTGACTTTGAGGCGCTTTTTGCCTCACTGACAATTTGTCTATTTTCCTAAGGATTGATTTGTGTAGCTGGATAATACAAATGATCAACACTTTCTTCGAAAGTCTTGTACTGTTCTACATCAGTTCATTTTATTCACTGTGTTTCTCAGCAAAAGCGGAACAGGCTCGTTCAGCTCTGACAGAAAAATAGGAAATGTTGATTGAGACACTCTTTGTCTCACTCAACATTTATCTTTTTTCCGAGAGGCTAGCTAGATTTTTCAGCCATTTGTTCCAGCTTTTTACGAATGACCATCGGTAATATACCGCCATGCTGATAGTACGTAATATCAACTGCGGAATCAAAGCGCAACAGTGTGTCGAATTCAATCGTTTCACCCGAACTTTTTCTCGCTATGACCTTCACTGTATCTAAAATCCCTTTTGTTTCATCGATCTCGATATCGAATTGTTCAGTTCCTGTTAAACCTAAACTATTCGCATCTTGACCTTTTAAAAATTGTAACGGCAATACACCCATCATCACCAAATTCGAACGATGGATTCGCTCATAACTTTTGGCGATCACAGCCTCTACACCCAATAACTGCACACCTTTTGCTGCCCAGTCTCTAGAAGAACCCATTCCATAATCATCGCCAGCTAAGATCACAAGCTTGGTTCCTTCTTCCTGATACTTCATTGCTGCATCATAAATCGGCATTGTCTCTTTTGTAGGATGGAATATGGTATAACCGCCTTCTATTTCTGGTACTAACTGGTTGCGAATTCGAATATTGGCTAGTGTTCCCCGCATCATTACTTCATGATGGCCTCTTCTTGCGCCATAAGAATTAAACGCCCGAACTTCGACCCCTTGTTCAGTCAAATACTGTCCTGCTGGGCTATTTTTTTGAATATTTCCGGCTGGTGAAAGATGATCAGTAGTCACCGAGTCTCCAAATTTAGCTAAAACTGCTAGATTTTTTAATGGTTCTCGTACGGTTCTTTCCTGAGACATTCCTTCAAAATAAGGAGGATTTGCAATATATGTTGAAGCTTGATCCCAAGCATACAAGGGCTCTGCAGTCGTTTGAATTTTATTCCACTCTTCATTGTCATTGAACACACCTGCATATTCCTGTTTATATAATTCAGGTGTGACACACTGATCGATCAAATGCTGAACCTCTTCTCTAGAAGGCCATAAATCATTGAAATAGATTGGTATGCCGTTATTATCGATTCCTATTGGTTCATTAAACACATCGATAGCCACAGTTCCTGCTAATGCATATAAAACAACAAGCGGTGGTGAGGCAAGGTAGTTCGCCTTGACCAAAGGATGGATCCGCCCTTCGAAATTACGATTTCCGCTTAAGACCCCAGCAGCCAGCAAGTCATTTTCTTTAATTACTTCTTCTACTTCTTGTTTTAATGCCCCTGAATTTCCTATGCAGGTAGTACAACCATAACCGACAAGATGAAACCCTAATGTCTCCAAATAAGGGAGCAACCCAGCTTTTTCAAGGTAAGCCGTCACGACTTTTGAACCTGGTGCCAATGACGTTTTCACATAATTAGGTACTATTAACCCCAGTTCTACAGCCTTTTTAGCGACTAGACCCGCACTTAGCATCACAAAAGGATTAGATGTATTCGTGCAAGAAGTGATCGCTGCGATCGCTAATACACCTGGCTTTAATTCATGGTGTTCTCCTTCTAGATCTAAAGGAATAGATTGTTCTTGCTGTTCCTTAGACAGACCAAATCCCTGAAGTCCATTTGGTGCATTGATCGCTTCTTCAAAACTACTTTTCATTTCTGATAAGGGAATCAAATCTTGAGGTCTTTTAGGACCAGCTAAATTTGCTGCTATTTTACTTAAATCAATTTCGATGACATTAGTGTAGCTTGGTTCTGGGTCATTTAATGGTTCGTAAAATAGCTGATTTTCTTTTAAATAATATTCTGCGACATTCACTGCATGCTCTTCTCTTCCGGTCAAACGCAAATAACGAATCGTCTCATCATCTACAGGGAAGAAGCCACAAGTAGCCCCATATTCCGGTGCCATATTCGCAACGGTTGCCCGATCTGCTAAGCTCAAATTTACCAATCCTGGGCCAAAGAATTCTACAAATTTACCAACGACTTTTTGCTCACGTAACACTTGTGTTACCTTTAAAGCTAAATCTGTCGCAGTCGCTCCCCGGGAAAGTTCATTGACAAATCGTACACCGACAACTTCTGGAATCGGAAAATAAGAAGGTTCGCCTAACATACTTGCTTCAGCTTCGATACCGCCAACTCCCCAGCCTAAAACACCTAAAGCATTGACCATCGTCGTATGTGAGTCTGTTCCAACCAATGTATCTGGGTATAAAAGAGTGGATCGATCGTCCATTTTCTTTTGAATCACAACAGAAGCAAGATACTCGATATTTACTTGATGAACGATACCTGTTGCTGGCGGTACAACACGGTAGTTATCGAAAACTTTTTGTGCCCAGCTCAAAAAGCGATACCGCTCCTGATTGCGTTGAAATTCCATGTTCATATTAAGCTGTAAGGCTTGTTTGACGCCTGCCACATCAACTTGGACAGAATGATCGATCACTAGATCAACAGGTACTTCTGGATTGATCGCAGTCGGGTCACCACCGAAATCCGCAATCGTTTTTCTTAATGACGCTAGATCGACAACAGCTGGAACGCCAGTAAAATCTTGAAGAATCACACGCGCAGGTTTAAATGGGACTTCTCCTATATTTTTTTCTTTCGCAGACCATTTTGCCAGTTGATCGATATGCTGCTGTGTGATGCCAGTTCCATTTTTCTGCCGCAGTAGAGATTCTAATAGTACCCGAATACTAAATGGCAAGCTTGAAACAAATGGATTTTGTTGTGTCTCAAGTGAAGCTAACTCATAATAATGATATTTTTGATCACCATAGTAAAAAAATGTTTCTGCCGATTGCTGGTTAGAAATCAAAATCATCCCTCCTAAATTTGCACGTTGTGCAGCACTTCTACTGTAAAACAAAGAAAAAATTTGTGACATCTTTCATTAATCTTTGATTAGAAGTATTTATGCATTATCTAATTTTAGCTATTATAACGGCATTATAACTGAATGTAAACCCTTAAACAAATGAGAAAAGTTAGGTTAATTAACTTTACTATGTCAGATTTACGTAAGATAGAGAGAGGCATAAAAATGCTAAAAAAAGGCATTTGTCACTTATACGACCTTTTAAAATTAGCTATTTTACATGATTTACACATTTTATTTTAACCATATATACATTTTTCGTGTCCCGGATATTTGTTTGGTTTAGTTTACATCATTTGGAACGTATTTCAGTTAGTCTTATGTATTTTTATCAATTTCATGTAAGATGAATTTTTTTTATTTTTGTAGTAAAAATAAGAGTGCGTGACAAAACTAACGATCAGTTTTGTTTCGCACTCTAAAACTTAATAAATGGCGGATACAGAAGCAACTCCAGCTTATTTTTTGAGTCCAACACTTCTGTTTCAACCTCTAAAGACAAATATCAACTCCATATATCCAAATCAAACACTTCTTAGTCTTGCCAGATTTTTAAATATCCAATGTCACAGTGACTTCTTGAATCGGAATATCATAAAAACGGTCTTCTCTTCTACCTAAAAAGTCTTTTCCTTGCTGCGGGAATAAGGCATACATCAAGACATCTTCTGTTGATTTCGCATACTCCTTGATTTCTGCTTCATACGTCGACATCTCAGGTGTTAGTAAATCTGCAGGACGAACGGTAATCACTTCTTCGTCTCCAATGATCAATTTAGTCATTTCTTCAGAAATCGCTACAGGTGGTTTCCCATATAAACCTTTGACATAATCTTTGATTTCTTTTGGTACTATTTTATAGCGTTCACCGCTAATAACATTCATTACCGCTTGCGTTCCCACCATTTGTGACAATGGCGTTACCAATGGCGGATATCCAAGGTCAGCTCGGACTTTCGGTACTTCTTTCAATACTTCTTCATATTTATCAACAAGTCCTTGCTCTGTTAATTGGCTCAACAAATTAGACAGCATGCCGCCAGGTACTTTATAAAGTAATGTTTTAGGTTCTGTATCTTTGACCTTCGGATTCAAAAGGCCTTCTTCTCTAAAACTATCGCGAATCGGATTAAAATAATCTGCGATTTCTGCAACTTTATTCATATTTAAATGTGTATCATAGCCTAGATTTTCTAAAGCCAAAGCCATAGATTCTGTTGCCGGTTGGCTAGTCCCTCCTGAGAAAGAGGAAATTGCTGTATCGATAATATCTGCACCCGCTTCAACTGCTTTTAAGTATGTCATTTCAGCGATCCCGCTTGTCGCATGTGTATGGACTTCTAAAGGCACTTGAATGTTGCTTTTGATTTCTGTTACTAAACGGTACGCATCATCTGGTGTCAGAATTCCTGCCATATCTTTAATACAAATTGAATCTGCTCCCATTTTTTCAAGTTCAGTGGTTAGATTCACAAAATAGTCGATTGTATGAAACTCACTTGTTGTATAAGAAATTGCAGGCTGACAGTGTCCACCATATTTCTTTGTCGCTTCAATCGATGTTTGCAGATTTCTAGTATCATTCAATGCATCAAAAACGCGAATGATATCGATTCCGTTTTCGATCGATTTTTGTACGAAGGCTTCAACAACATCATCTGCATAGTTTTTATACCCTAATAAATTTTGTCCTCTTAACAACATTTGTAATTTTGTATGTTTTACGGCCTTTCTAATTGCTCGTAATCGTTCCCACGGATCTTCGTTCAAGAAGCGAATACACGCATCAAAAGTCGCGCCGCCCCACATCTCTAATGCATGAAAACCAGCCTCATCCAAAGTTTGGATAATTGGCAGCATATCACTTGTCGGCATCCGTGTAGCGATTTGGCTTTGTTGCCCATCACGCAGAACGGTTTCTGTAAAAAGTATTTCTTTTGTCATTTCATCTTTCCTTTCTCAATGAGTTGACTAATTGCTTGCTGCATTTCTTCTATACTATGACGTCGTTGGCGCCCGCAAATCTTTGCTTCATCTTCACAGATAAAACAATGACGCACAGGATAACCCAACTCTGTCCGACTAATTGAAAGTAGTTGTTGCTCTTTTTGATAGAGAACATCTAAGTCCAGCAAGCGACCATAAGGATGGTTCTCTTCTAAATCGATCAGTTGTTTTTTTAATCCTTCAGGTGTCTCTCTAATGACCAAATAATATTCAGGTCCTGTTTTTACGTCACGGTATTTACGTGCAACTCTTTTTTCAGGAGGAATCAGCCGATCGATTGCTTCAATGACAGTTAAAAAAGCGGCTTTGAGTTGCTCATTCGTTTTTACAGGACCAGGAATATTCATGGTTGCACTCAACAATGTTTCATGCGGATGCTTACCTAAAAGTTCACGCTGAATCGATACGCGTTTTTCTCTTGCATCCAGCATATAGATCAGTTCAACTTCTTCACCTTCAAAATAAGTTCTACACATTTCTGACCACATCGATGATCGAACCGTCACGGTATTCGATCAAGGCAACGACTTTTTCTCCGTATTGAATAGCTTCTGGACGATCAACGATACTGTATGCTTTTTCTTGCAGTTCTTTTATTGTAAATTTAGGCACATCAAGTCCTTCAAAATGTTTCACTAAATCCTCACGTTCTGGATTGATAGCAATACCGATCTCTGTTACCACAACATCAATACTGCTGCCTGGTGTAACAACCGTGTTGACTTCCTCAACGATCGTCGGTATTCTGCCGCGAATCAAAGGAGCAATAACTAAGCTCATCTTACAAGCAGCACTTGTATCTGAGTGTCCGCCAGATGCTCCGCGAATTACACCGTCAGAGCCGGTGATAACATTGACATTAAAATCCGTATCGATTTCAAGCGCTGAAAGAATCGCTGTATCGAGTTGATTGATCACAGATCCTTTACTTAGTGGTGATGCGTACATATTTGCATCGATCTCATAATGATTGTCATTAGCACCCAATGATACTGCTGATGGATGATCGAAATCTTGGACATCAATGATTTTTTCTACTAATCCGTCTTCTAACAACTCGACCATTGCATTCGTGATACCGCCTAAAGCAAAGCTTGCAGTGATCCCATCTTTGATCATCGCTTCTTTTAAAAATCTAGATACAGCTAATGCTGCTCCACCTGTTCCTGTTTGGAATGAAAAACCAGCTTTATAATAAGGTGAATGAGTGATTACTTTCGCTGCATATTCTGCAATCAAAAGTTCTTTAGGATTCTTAGTAAAACGAGTAGCACCTTTTGCGATCCCTGCTGGATCACCGATCGCATCAACTTCAACAACAAAATCGACATCTGTTTGCGGAATACTGATCGGTGTATTCGGATATGGCATCAAGCTATCCGTAATAATCACTACTTGATCAGCATACTTCGCATCGATCATCGCGTAACCCAAAGAACCACAAGTTGCCTTTCCTTTTGTTCCATTGACATTGCCATACGCATCCGAGCTTGGTGCACCTAAAAAGGCAACATCGATGTGGATGTCTCCTGCAGCAATTGCGCGGGCTCTACCACCATGAGAGCGAATAACAACTGGATTTTCCATAATACCTTCTGAAATCGCTGCTCCAACTTTATCACGAAGACCGCTGGAAGTGATATTTGTAACGACTCCATTTTTAATATGATCGATCAATGGTTCATGAACATTGGCGATCGAGCTTGGTGCGATCGATAAGTTCTTGATCCCCATTGCTGCGATTTCCTCTAAAACCATATTCATGACAAAATCACCTTCACGGAAATGGTGATGAAATGAAATCGTCATTCCGTCTTTTAGTCCTGTTTTTTCAATCGCTTCTCTTAAGCTTCCAAGTAATTTTGTATCACGTGGTCTAACCGGCTGGATCGTTCGGCTTGATTCTTTGTATTCATGGATATTCGTGAACTCACCGGAAAACACACCATAATTTTCAGCATAATTATCTGGAATTTCTTTGCCTACATTATTTTTCATTCTAGACTTCCTCCTCAGAAATCAATTTTGCTGCGATCGCTAAAGCAATGACACGTTCTGCTCGTTCAACGATCGGTTTATCGACCATTTTTCCGTTGACTGAAATAACACCAGAACCTTTGGCTTCGGCTTCGCGGATGCCCCAGATCACTTCTTTAGCTTGTTGGATCTCTTTAGCAGTTGGTTCATAAACACTATTTACTAAAGGTATTTGGCGTGGATTGATCACTGATTTGCCATCAAAGCCTAGTTGTTTGATGTGTTCAACTTCTGTTAAGAAACCTTCTGTATTATCAACATCTGAGTAAACCGTATCGATTGCGGCAATTCCTGCCGCTCTGGCAGAATGCAGAATAAAGCTGCGAGCAAAAAATAGTTCCTGTCCATCAGGATAGCGATGTGTTTTCATATTCGTCACATAATCTTCTGCACCTAATGCAATACCGATCAGCCGGTCGCTAGCTTTAGCGATTTCACGTGCATTCAGCACACCTTCCGCTGATTCGATCGCTGCCATCATTTTGGTGGTGCCGATTTTGATCCCATATTTCGTTTCCATCTCGGTGATAACATAGTCTACATCGATGATATCTTGAGCCGTTTCTGTTTTAGGTAAACGAATGACATCTACGCCAGCTAAAACCATTGCTTCGATATCCTGATGACCAACTGTATCTAAGCCGTTGATCCGCACAACGGTCTCCACCATTGAATAATCGAATGTCCGCAAGGCATTGTAGACAAGTAAACGTGCACTGTCTTTTTCCTTTAACGAAACAGCATCTTCCAAATCAAACATCAATGAGTCGGCTCCATACAAAGTAGCATCTCTAAGCATAGAGGCATTAGCTCCTGGTACAAACATCATCGTTCTTCTTAAGCGTTCCATGTATTTAACACCTGCCAGTCTACATTTTCTTCAGCAGCTGCTCGATAAACTGCAGCTACTGTTCTAGCTTGAATCGTACAATCCAATGCACCTTTATCAACTGCCTGGACCTTCGCGTCAGTAACAGATAGTTTATCCAAGGTTTCCTGTATTTTTTCACGAATTTGACGGCCAAATTGTTTTTCAACACTGCTGTCCAGTTCAATTAGAATTCCTTGTCCACTATTTTTTCCAATTGTAATCATGATATCGCTTGATTCAGTTGTTCCAGCAGATGCGTTTTGTTTGATTTCCAAAGTGTACACCTCATTACTTATTTTTTTGTTTGGTTATTACTTCAAAAGTTGCAGGCGGAACAAGAGCCTTGATCGCTGCATAATTTTTCTCATCCATTAAAGCACGAACTCTAGAGGCACTGATCACTTCTTCACCACTTTTTTTTCTTGGTAAAATAACTAGTTTTAGTGCAGATCCAAAGGTCTTTTTCATCGCCTGATTATATATTTCTGTTACTTCAGAAAAGGGCTCCTCTCCCACAAATCTAGTAGAAATCGACAGGGCAGAAGCAATTTTTTCTTTAAATAACGTGGCATCCAAAACAGCCTGGACTTGTGCAATACTAGCTTTTGCCTGATCCTTCAAAAAATAAGATGGAAAGGTTGCACTGGATACCATGTACTCTCGCGTCGGTAAAACAACAACATTTTCTAAGTGACTAACTCCTTTTTTTACCAGTTCAAAACGTGTTTTTGTATCAAATAGCGAACGTTCCTCAGACAAAACAAACAGATAAACTGTTTCAACACTTTTAGCAGCTTCTGTCACTAAATATAAATGACCGTTTGTAAACGGATTGGCATTCATGACAATTGCTGCATTGTTTTTTGTCTTTCGTTGCTGCTTTTTGAGCTCTGTTAAATAGTCATTAAAATCTGGAAAGCCCTGCTCCATAAAAACTAAATCTGTCGTTGCCGTGATTTCAGTAAATCCTAAAGAATGAAACAATCGACTCGTTTTTGGCTTTGTATACAAAAAATAATGTTGATAGCCGATATCCCGCAGTCGTTCTCGTAACGCTTGAACAATCTGAGAAAGCAGGTTTTCATTTTGATAAGAAGCGTCAATGGCTATACATTTTAAAATATTCCTAAAGATCGATCCTGTTCCGATCAGCTTTTCCTGATCGTAGATCCCAATCGTATAATCCAACTGCTCATCAGGGATTAGACCCGCAGTTACCAAAAAATCTGCCCACTGCTGTTTGCCTGACGGATCTCGGTCGAGCCAAATTCTTCTGATATTCATGGCTTATCACTTCCTACTTTTTTGGCGGAAATAATTTATTCAACATCGAAGACGCAAAATAGATCACAAAAATGACAACAAACACGCCGCCCCAACCAAAAATCAATAGCTCTAATGATTTTAGTAAATCAGCTGACATAAACAAACTCCTCTCCCTTTTTTCTATAAAATCCTACGCAAGCAAGGCTAATAATAATCCGCCGGCGATAACAGACGCAATCTGCCCAGATACATTCGCACCGGCTGCATGCATTAAAATAAAGTTCTGAGGATCTTCATCTGTTGCCATTTTTTGAATCACGCGACTTGACATTGGAAATGCTGAAATCCCAGCCGCACCAATCATCGGATTGATTTTTTCTTTTCTGAACAGATTCAATAATTTTGCAAATAAGACACCGCCAACTGAATCCATCACAAAGGCAACTAAGCCAAGACCAATAACCATCAAGGTATCAACTTGTAAGAATTCTTCGTACTGCATTTTCACTGAAATCGCCAGTCCCAATACAATACTGATGATGTTTACTAGCTCATTTTGCGCTGTAACAGATAAACGATCTAAAACGCCACATTCACGTAGTAAGTTCCCGAACATCAAGAACCCAACTAATGGTAGAGAAACGGGTGCCACCAAGCCAGCAACGATCGTAATCACGATCGGGAATAAAATTTTCGCTGTCTGTGAAACTTCACCGGCGCGGTAAGTCATACGAATCTTACGTTCTTTTTTCGTTGTAACAGCTTTAATCGCTACAGGTTGAATGATTGGAACCAAGGCCATATATGAATAAGCAGCTACCATGATCGCGCCCATATATTTTGAATTCAATGTATTTGCAACAAAGATAGATGTTGGTCCATCTGCTGCTCCAATGATCCCAATAGAAGCGGCATCATTTAAATCAAACCCTAATAGTACTGCAGCAATGATCGTAAAGAAAATCCCAAATTGAGCGGCTGCACCGAACAATAATAAAAATGGATTTTGTAATAACGGCCCGAAATCGATCATAGCGCCTATTCCGATAAATAGTAACAATGGAAATAATTCCGTTGAAATCCCCATATCAAACAATACTTGAAATGGACCAGCTTCTCCGCCGGCACTTAATACCCCTGTGTTGGGAAAGTTAACTAACATCGTTCCTAATCCCATTGGTACTAGCAAGGTAGGTTCGTACTCTTTTTTGATCCCTAAGTACATCAAGATGCCTCCGATCAGCATCATGACAATACGACCAGGTTCCTGTCCCATCCCTACTACACCTTCAATTAATGTTTCCACAAACGTCACTTCCTCTTTTAAAATTAAACTCTTTTTTCTCTATTTATTTGATTGTAATCAACGGCTCTCCTGGGTTGACCATCTCGCCTTGTTGAACATGGATACCTGTAACTGTACCAGCTTTTCCAGCAACAATTTCGTTTTCCATTTTCATTGCTTCAAGAATCATCAGCGGTTGATTTTCCTGTACCGTATCCCCGACATTTACTAAAATTTTCAAGATCGTTCCAGGCATAGGTGACGGCATTGCATCACTGCCAGCTGGTGTACTTGTTGTTGGTTCGGTTTGCTCAACAGGTGCGGGTGCAGGCGTTGGTGTTGCTTCTGCTACAGGTGCAGCCGGAGCTGTTGGTGCAACAACTGGTGCTTGCGGCACTCCACCAATTTCTTCCATTTCTACTAAATACTCTTTTCCATCAATTGAAATTTTAAACTTACGTAACATTTTTTTCCTCCTAAAATTAAAAGTATAGTGGGCTCGATTTGGTTCGATTGAAAAATTGATAACTATGTCGCAACTTCTTTTTGCTTCATTCACTCGTTTCTCTTTCCCGACAAACTGACCGATGCTATCAAGTGATCTAAAAACTAACTCGTTCTTTTCTCCTTGATCGATCGAATGACAAACTGATTCTCTGCGTGATCAGCCGATGCAATACTGGTAGCGATCACAGAAACCAGTTGTGCTTCTGGGTTTCTTTTTGAAATTCGCTTAACAATAAACTCACTCTCTGGTTGATCTCCAGCAGCAATTGCTGTGGCGATCAGTGAAACAATTTGATATTCTGCGCTTTCTACTGGAATGTAGCCAGCAACTTCCTGCCATTCATTTTGTTCTTCTATAATAGGAGAAAGTCGTACTTCATCCGTTTTTATTTCCGTCTTTTCTTTATTAAACAGCCGTTCAAACAGACCCATGAACTCACATCCTTTCTGCTTATAAATTCATTATAGGTAAAATTTCCGACAAAAAAACAATATCAGTGTTTTCAAATTGTTCTTTTGTTGTTTCTTAGTAGACATTTCCGAGCAAACTTACAGGAAACATTGATATATAAGCGTTTCCAAGCATTTAATATTTTATTAACATCTTATTAACATCTCTTTAAGAAACCGTTATCATTCCTGTTTTTTTGGTGTTCTTTTTCTCCTTGCCAACTATTTATCTCAACAGACTTCCTTTACACTAAGCTTGTTAAACGAAACAAGAAAGGGTTTTCATAATCAGTTATATTGTTATCTTATTTCAATTGCTATTCTAATTCTCTGATTGTTTCAGACAACAATTTTATTATCAAAGGAGAGAGAAAAAATGTTACTTACTGTTTTGTCTTACGTTATGATCATCGTCTTTATGTTTGTGATCATGAAAAAGAAAATGTCACCGTTTACAGCACTAGTTTTGATTCCACTGATCTTTGCCCTGATCGCCATCTTCACTGGTGTTTCAAACAAAGGATCTATCGGAGACTTTGTAATGGAAGGAATCAAGACAACTTCTACTACAGGTATTATGCTCTTGTTCGCGATTCTTTATTTTTCAATCATGTTGGATGCTGGTTTGTTCGATCCGATCACTAAAAAAATGATCCACATTGCCAAAGGTGATCCAATGAAAGTATTGATCGCAACGGCGGTTGTTGCTGCTGCTGTTTCTCTTAACGGAGACGGAACAACGACTACATTGATTTGCTGTTCTGCTTTTATTCCTATCTATAAAAAGCTGGATATGAAATTGATGAATTTGGGTGTTTTGGTTATCTTACAAAATACGATCATGAATTTACTACCATGGGGCGGACCTACTGCTCGTGCAATGAGTGTTTTAAATGTTGGAGCGGAAATTTTAGCTTATCTGATTCCTGGTATGATCATTGCTCTTTTATATGTCATCTTCATTGTTGCTCCTTCAATGGGACGAAAAGAACGTGCCCGTTTGGGTGTCAAGCAGCTGACAGATGCTGAAATCGATGAAATGACCACTGTGACAGATGAAGAAACATTAGCGATTCGTCGTCCAAAAATTTGGCTATTCAATGCGATTTTGACGATTGGCTTGATTGCTTTATTAGTAACAGATTCATTTGTTGGACTTGGTTTACCACCGTTATTCTTATTCTTAACTGGTACGGTCATTGCTTTGATGGTCAACTACCCTGTTTTAAAAGATCAATCATCGCGGATCGGTGCTAACGGCGGAGATGCCGTTCAAGTCGTTATTTTAGTCTTTGCAGCCGGTGTCTTTATGGGCTTGTTCCAAGGTACTGGTATGGCAGATGCATTAGCTCAAAGTTTCACAAAAATCATTCCAAATCAATTAGCTGGCTTCTGGGGCTTAGTCATCGCCTTGATTTCAGCACCAGGTACCTTCTTTATTTCAAATGATGGTTTTTACTTCGGTGTACTGCCTGTATTAGCAGAAGCTGGACGTGCGTATGGATTTACAGATATGCAAATGGCGTTAGCATCATTGATGGGACAAGCGTTCCACTTATTGAGTCCATTGGTTGCCTTCATCTATCTATTACTTCGTTTAACAGGTTTAGACATGGGACAATGGCAAAAAGAAGCGGCAAAATGGGCCTTGGGAATTTTCATTATCTTTGTTGTGACGATCGTTCTAACTGGTCATATGCCGTTATACATCCCTCAATAATGACATTGCCATGTATAAAACTTTCTTAGATTTCTTAGTTCTTTTTAAGGAGTCTAAAGGAAAAGAAGTGTATATTTTTCCTACTATATCAGCAAAAGGAGTACTGGAAGATGAGTACAATATCAGAGGCTGTCGGAAAAAATCTAGATCTAAGTCTTAATGAACCACTAAAAGAGTTGGTTTACAAAGCATTTCGCAAAACAATTATTTTAGGAGAAATTCAAGCGGGGCAGCGGATCAATGAAAAAGAATTTTCAGAAGTCATGAATATCAGCCGCACACCGATCCGCTACGCTCTACAAAAACTGGTCGAAGAAGATTTAGTGGATCATGTTCCCGGTGTTGGTATCATCGTCAAAGGAATATCTATCAACGATGCACATGAAATTTATGCCATCAGAAAATCATTAGATGTATTAGCTACCTTGACTGCGATGAACGAAATGAATGAAGCGGACTTTGAAGAGTTGAGAGAATTGTTAGAGGAAACTGAACGGTTGAACGAAGCCAATGAAATCGATCAAGTGCTGCAAAAATTTTCAGACTTCAATGAATTGATCTATGAAAAAAGCCAAATGCGCCGACTTAAATCGATCGTAATGAAACTTAGAGAATATTTGATCTATTTCCGTGATATCTCTATTCGCTCAAAAGAACGTCGGGATAAAGCGTTGAAGGAGCATTGGTTGATTTACTATTGTATGCTAAATCAAGAAAAAGAGCAGTTGGAATTGCTGATTACGGAGCATCTAACGTATTCCCAAACCTTTATTATCAAAGAAATGGAAAAACATTTAAATGACTCAAACAACTAATCTGGAACTTCTAAAAAAAATTAGTAATTTCGCTTTACAGTCCTTACTTTTTGAAGCAGCTTTATATCCTAAACCTGGTCTCGTTGACCCGATCAGTTCGGGTGCTCATAACGATATGGATTACGGGACTTTTCTTGACAGCAGCCAAGCATTGGCACCCTTTTTCACTGATTATCTTGAACTAGGTCTAGCACATCAAGGAACACCTGAAGCATTGTTTCAAAAGGTTCGTTCTACCGGTCAGTTGGCTGAACAAGAGATGCTCAAAAAAACCAAAGGAATCAATACTCATAAAGGAGCTAATTTTTCTTTCGCATTGATTTTAGCCAGTATTGGAAACATGCTTCAAAATGAACAACTGTCACTCCCTTTTTCCGAAGCTGACACTAGAGCTGTTTTTGACTATACGAAGCAAATGACAAGTGAACTTATAGCCCGAGATTTTTCAAACCTAACGAAGAAAAAACAACTGACGAATGGTGAAAAATTATACCTCGATCATGGTTTTACCGGTATTAGAGGCGAAGCGGCAGCCGGCTATCCATCACTTCAGGAAACAGCGCTCCCCTTCTTAAGACAAAGACGGTCGCCAAATGAACGAAAAAACTTTCTGCTTTTACTCTTATCTTTAATGGCGACCGTTGAGGATTCTAACTTGATCAACCGCGGAGGGATCGGTGCTTGGCAGCAGGTCCAAAAGATGGCAGCGCAACAGACACAGTCGCTTTCAGAAGATCCTTCTATCGATGAATTGGAGCGTAAGCTAGTCGCATTCGATCGAGCATTGATCCAAGATTATCTGAGTCCGGGAGGCTCTGCTGATTTACTCGCACTAAGCTATTTCTTTAGTCAGCTGGAAGGACTTGTTTAAACGTTAATTGGAGGCTAAGAAAAAGCTGACACTTAAGAAATAAAACAGCATTCACAAAAATGAACGAATCACTTTTGTGAATGCTGTTTTACTTTCAAGAGTCAAATGCTTGTCTCAGCCTCTTTTCCTTCTGGATTGAACAGATACCCGATTCCCCATACAGTTTGAAGATATTTTGGCTTTTTAGGATCGTCTTCAATTTTATTGCGTAAATAGTTAATATACACCGTGATCAAGTTCTTGTCGATTTCACCATCATTCCAAACATTGGCATAGATTTGTTCTTTACTGAACACTTGCTGAGGATTTTCCATAAAGAACAAGATCATCATGATCTCTTTAGAGGTCATATTGACTACTTCACCATTTTTACTAAACTGATATTGATGCTTATTGAAGGAAAAAATACCTTCCGTCAACGTTGCTTCTTCACTATGTTCTCTTAAAGTCAGTAATTGTTCCGTTCGATTCAGCGTGCTGATAACTTGAGCTCTTAATACGTTTGGCGCAAACGGCTTCGAAAGATACACGTCGCCTCCAGACTCTAAACCGCTGATAATATCTTGTTCGCTTTTCTTCCCACTGACAAAAATGATCGGTGTCAACGGTTGATGCTCTCGAATCAATTGTGCTAAATGATAGCCATCATTTTCGTGCTCCAAGCTGACATCTAAAAGAAATAACTGGAAATCGACCCGCTTCATGATCTCTAGGGTTTTTTCGATCGTATCACTTTGATAGACCAGTAATCCCGTCGACTGTAGTGATTTCCAGATCAAACGGCGGATCGCCGGATCATCATCGACCACTAAGATTTTTTCGTTTCGCACGATATACACCTCATTGTCCATTTTACATACCTATACAATAGCCGAATTGTCTTCAAATTTCAACTTGAACTTGTTATGATATGAACATACTTTAAAAGGAGCTAGCCAAATGAAACGCACAAATAAGATCGTGAACCTTATGATCATTGCAATGACGCTTTTTATCATCGTTTCCGTGTTCTTTGCGATCCGTGGTTTTTCGGTCATTCGTAAAACGACGACTGCCAGCGGACAAGATTTTCTTTTACAATCAACTGAGTATGTCGGCAAAGTGATCCAGCTTTCTATGAAAAACCGTCATCAAGCACTGAATTATTTGGCTATTGACGGAAATTTAAAAAATAGCGATGATCCTGCCGTTTACTTAAAGAACAGTGAATCAACTCTAACGACTTTCTTTGATTCACTGAACGGAGAAGCTGATGCTCTTTTTTACATCGATCCTAACGGAACACCGATTTACGCCTTTCATTGGGACTCAGAAAAAAAGACTGTAACGATCACAGATACTCAAACTATTCAGCCTTATCTCAATCACGATTTATCTCTAAAGCAATTATTAGATAAGCCGACAGCTCAAAACAGCGCCTCTTATTTTATCGATAAAAAAGCCTACCTCAATTTTTATCAGGAAATTAAAACGGCGGATGGCAAAGTGGACGGCTACTTGATTTTGCCTTTACATTTACAAACGTTCTATCAGAACTTTCTACAAGATTTTGAACTAGATTACAAAGGCTATCCAATGATCAAAGATCAGTCGATGACGGTCGTCATGCATCCTGTTGCCGAGCAAGTTGGTCTAGATATCGTCAATGATCGTGAAAAACTTTATCCTGATCTAGACTACTCTGACTTAAAAAAATTAGAAAAATATCAACTAAGTCATTCTTCTGGAAAATTGACCTATAAATCTTATTGGTGGGATGAAGATGTCCCTAAGGAAGTCTTGAAAATCAGCGCATTTGAGTGGATCGATGTCGGATTAGCTCATTGGGTCGTCGCAATCAATGCTGATTATAATGAACGAAACGATGATATCATCAATTTTGTCATCATGCTCTCCTTGCTTTTAGTGGTTTTACTTTTACTCGTGGGTATTTTTTCTCTATTTATTCATAATTTTAGAAAAAAAGAACGTATCGAAGAAGAAAACAAACAGCTGATCGAAAAGCAGAAGCAGCAAAAATTACAGCATCAATTAGAATTAGAGCTTTATCAGCGAAATAAGATGGAAACGGTCGGCTTACTGACGACTTCTATCGTTCATGATATGAATAATTTTCTGACACCAATCATTGGAAATACACAACTACTTTTAGAAGAATATTCAGATGATCCGGTACTAGAAGAAGATTTAGAAGATATTCTTCATTCTGCACAAAAAGGGCAACAATTGTCAGCCAATGTCCTACGCTTTTCTAAAACACAACAAAGTGTCCAAGAATGGCTGGATGTTTCTGCTGCGATCGGTGTTGCAACCCATTTGATCAAGGAAATCATCCCTAAAAATGTTCAATTATCGATTTCAATCCAAGAAAATCTCGGTACAGCCAAATTTGAAGAAATCGATATCCAAAATCTAATCTATAACTTGATCACAAACGCATACCAAGCAACCAAAGAGCAGTCAAAGACTCCTAAAATTCAGGTCACTGTAGCTCCAACACCTAAAGAAGTTGCAGAAGACATCAAGAAAGACAATATACGAATTCAATCAGAAAAACATTTTGTGACTTTGGAAATTACTGATAATGGTCCAGGAATTCCTTCTGACATTAGAGAAAAAATCTTCGAACCTTTCTTCACGACAAAATCTGCTGATGAAGGAACAGGTCTTGGATTATTCGCAGTAGCGTCTATCATCGCCAAATACGAATGGTACTTGGATGTTCGGTCAGAATCGAATCAAGGAACAACTTTTTTGATCATTCTTCCTGTCCGTCCGCCTCAATAAAATCTATTTTGATCGATGAAACGTTGAATCAGCTTTTTTATACTACTGATTCAACGTTTTTTAGTATTGTTTTTCCCTGATTTTCGTTATACTAAAGAAGATATCAGTTATTAAAGGAGTTTTTATTATGGGGACTTATTTTACGATCATACTTGGCCTGATCTATTTGATTGGTGCAGTCATTATTCCAAAATGGCGCAAAAACAAAGTGGACAAAGATTGGAAGTTTTTTGAAATCCTTTGGTTTTCAATTTGTTTCATTTGTTACGTCATCTTTTTAGAGGCCCAGCTACATTCTTTTTATTTTTTGATTCCATCGCTCTTTCTTATGATCTTTCTATTTAGTTATTTCAAAGAAAAACGGCGCTTGGTCAATGGATTGTTGTTTAATTTGTTTTTAGTTGTCGGGATGAGCTACTTAGGCTTCTTAGTTCTCCGAACAATTAATCCATTGCTAGTTGTCATGGCGGTAGTTACCTGGGTCTTTTTATTTTTACTGTTGTTGATCGGGCTGTACGCATTGCTTGTCTTTTTATATTGGAATGCGATCATAGTCATGAAAAAAGAAGGCCGGTCGTTGGCAAATTTACTGACTTTACTACTAGCTATTGGTTTGACTGTTTTTTTGATTTTTAGTTACTTCTCTACGAGTATTTTGCCGCAATGGGCAGTCACCCTATTTGGTATTTTACCAGCTATATTGATCTATTTTTCAGTTGTTTTTCACAACTTTTTAACGATTTCTGTCATCTATCAATTTAATCAACCTAGGTATAACCAAGATTTTATTATCGTACTTGGCTCTGGCTTGATCGATGGGAAAACAGTACCTCCTCTTTTAGGAAATCGGATCAATAAAGCGATTCAATTTTACCAAGCTCAAAAAGAAGCAACACAACGAGCACCTAAAATCATCATGTCTGGTGGAAAAGGAGACGATGAGCATTTGGCTGAAGGAGCTGCTATGAAGGCTTATGCTCTAGAAAAAGGAATACCTGAACAAGATATTCTTGTTGAAGCAAATTCTAAAAATACTTTGGAAAATATGAAATTTTCTAAAGAAATCATCAAACAGTCTGTTGGTTCGGCTGCGTATCGAGCGATTTTCACAACGAATAATTTTCATTTATTCCGTGCAGGTATGTTTGCTAAAATGGCTAACCTAGATGCAAATGGTGTGGGGGCTAAAACAGCTTTCTATTTTTTACCTAATGCCTTTTTACGAGAGTTTATCGCAATCGTTGTCATGAGAAAACGTCGGCATATGATTATTTGCGGATTGATTGTATTGGCGATGATCGCATTGACTCTATTTGATTATTTTTATGTAGGTCCTGTTTATTAAAAACGAGACCAAGAAAAAAGCAGCTCCGAGAATCAGAAGGGGCTGCTTTTTTTCTTGGCGTTTATCAGGTTTAGAGAGTGAAAGAAAACTGATTTTTGGTTTTGTCCCGCTCACGTTTTCAGCTGATCTCTACATGTCTGATTTCATCGTATCCAACTTTTTGGTCAGCAATATAGATGCCTAACTCGTCATGCCCTTGGATCAATCCTTTAATGTCTTCACCGTAGTTTCCTTCACTGTCTAATTCCTCTTTTTGAATAGCCACAAGAAGCTGCTCTTGAAAAGCTTTAGCTAATATAGCATCAATTTCGATCCAGCTCATTTGTACTTTTTGTTCGGGTGGCCGTTTGTTTTGTTCTTTTGCAATAATTGCTGTGTGCTCGGATAAATAAAAGCCTGCCCACTTTTTCATTTTTCGATCTTGGTATTGTTCAAAATAATAATCTCTTTCTTTGCTCATTCTAAGCCCTCCAATCCTCCAGCATGCCCACCAACCAATGATGCTCTAGAAATTGCTGTTCCGCCTTTTGTCATTGAACTAGCATGAACTAAAGAAACATAGCCAAAGCGTTGACGGATATCATCGATCACATGATCCAGCTCCAACTCTTTTAGCTGCTCTGTTGGTTCATGAAATAAATCCAGTTGTACATAAGTATTGTAGTTTAATTTGGAATATGTGATTCCAATATGTCGTACTTCCTCGCCTCTCCAGTATTGTCTGAAAATCATCAGGCAGTAATCTATCAATAGTTTACTGCTATTCGTTAAAGGAACCTTCATTTGCCGTGAAAACCCAGTATTCTCTTGTTTTGTCCCTCTAGAAACACCGACAGACAGATGGACACATTCGGTTTGACAATGTGCTTTTCTAAGTCTTGCAGCTACTTGATCGGCCATTTCACGAATCACCACTTCAATTTCTTCTTGTCTCAAATAATCCCGCATTAAAATTTGTGAATTATTAAAGGAACGTTCTTCTGGTATGTATTTTTCAGAGAGCCGACTGCGATCGATCCCATGTGCATGAGCATAAAGCTGCTCACCAATAATGCCTAAGTTTCTTTTTAGTTTATTGATATCGGTGTGAGCAAGCTCATAAACGGAACGAATCCCTAAATTATTCAAGCGTCTTGCCAAACGATGGCCAATTCCCCACATCTCAGTCATTGGTTCGATCGTCCAAACCTTTTCAGGAACGTCCTCATAATGCCATTCAGCTAATCGCTCATCAGTATGTTTTGCTTCGATATCCATTGCAAGTTTCGCTAACAATGGATTATCACCAATTCCGATCGTAATATAGAGTCCCGTTTCTTTTTGGATTCGTTTTTGAATTTTTCTTGCTAATTCGACCGGCGATTGGCCAAATAATTTCCAACTGGCAGTTACATCTAAAAAAGATTCATCGATCGAGTAAATATGTAAATCTTCATCTGCTACATAGTTAGAATAGATGTCATTGATTTTCATATTTTCCTTGATATACTCATTCATCCTTGGCGGAACAATTTCAAGTTCTGGATGATTGGGAACATCATATTTTCTCGTTACATTGGTAATGCCCAAGATTTCTTTTGCTTTTGGTGAAGAAGCCAGCACCAATCCTCCAGAATTTTCAGCATGACTCATCACCACGAGCATTTTTTCAAGAGGATCATACCCACGTGCAACACATTCCACAGAAGCATAAAATGACTTGACATCTATACAAAAAATCGTCCTTCGAGGTTCTTTTTCATACTCAAAAAACATCATAATCCTCTCCTTGATTCATTTCATCACTCATAGCTAATTGATTCAATTGGTTCAATAGCCAAAATACTATCCTCCTTCAAAATTAATTTCTTTCTAAAAATCAGTATCAGAATAGTCTTTAAAATAATTCAATTGCCATTTTTGTGTAGCCAGAGCCGTTCGGTTTAATCCAGAACACCACGGTGGATAAAATCGCATAGCCATTTTTCCAACTTGATCCTTAGTAGACAGGATCTGCTTTTCTATCGCCACTTCTATAGGAATAATAAACATTCCCCTTTTATTAGAATCACATAGGACGATCACTAATTTTTCTGGACTATTTATCGCTTGGAAAGGTCTATTTTTTTGTGTCTCATCTTTTTCCCAAAAGGCAACAAAGTACCCGGGCTTCTTAAGTGTTTTTTTGCCTAGTCTACTTCTAATTCTGATCTTGGACTCACTAAGAGTAAACACTGCCCCCTCATATTCTTTATTCTGTTTTTCGTAATCACATCGTTCAAAATGACCGAATTCTCTTCTTAGAATATCCATTGACTGCATTAAAAATTCCTTCTTCTATTTGACTTGTGGTAATCATCTATTCAGTTTCTAACACAATCTAATTATACGAACGTACGTTCTTTTTGTAAAGGGGAACATCTTTTTAAATTTACAAATATTATATTTTTTTCAATTTATCGATAAAATTGCTATCTAAAAAAGAAAAAAAGCTTTATAGTTATCTTACAAAGTAGTTGCTTAAGGAGTGAAGCATGTGTCTTTTTATGAAAAATTTATTCACAATATCCGTCTTAGACGTTTTTTTGTTTTAGCCGTCATTATTTTTATTCTTTTTTTAGCCAAAAGTATGATCACAATGATTTTATTGACCTTTATTTTTACTTTTTTGGCGCTTCATCTCGTAAAGTTCATTCAGCACTTTGCGAAGATTCCATCTCTAGTTCTTGTCTTGATCACGTATTCTCTGATTGTCTTTTTGGTCTATCTGGCAATCACTAAATATGTACCTGTCTTAGCAAAACAAACCATTCAAATGTATAATTCGGTCGTCCATTTTTATCAAAATCCTGCAAATAGCGATAATCAGCTGCTTGCAGTCATTGATGATTATTTGGAAAAATCAAACCTCACGTCTCAGATTCAAAATGGCGCCAGCACGCTCTTGCGTTATGTTCAGGATATTGGTTCACTTGGACTGTCTGTAGTTCTTTCATTTATCTTAAGTTTCTTTTTTATGATCGAAAAAAAACAGATGGCTGATTTTTCTAAATTATTTCTTAAAAGTGATTTTGATTGGTTCTTCCAAGATATTTACTATTTTGCAGATAAGTTCGTCAATACCTTTGTTGTTGTAATGGAAGCCCAATTTTTTATTGCCGTCGTTAATACTGCAATCACAACGATTTGTTTAGCATTGATCGGTTTTTCTCAGTTGCCAAGTCTGGCGATCATGATTTTTATTTTAAGTCTGATTCCTGTAGCTGGCGTGATCGTTTCTTGTATTCCGTTGAGTTTTATCGCCTATTCTCAAGGCGGGATCAATGATGTGATTTATATTTTAGCGGTGATTCTTATCGTACATTTATTTGAATCTTATGTATTGAATCCTAAATTCATGTCCAGTAAAACAGATTTGCCGATTTTTTATACATTTGTCATCTTATTGGTCAGTGAACGACTTTTTGGTGTTTGGGGGTTGATTGTTGGAATTCCGATTTTCACCTTCTTTTTAGATATCTTAAAGGTCAAACCGATCCATTCAGCAAACGAACAACTAGACAATTCTATATAAAAAAAGTGATGAACAGACTAATCTGTTCATCACTTTTTTGTGGTTTTAGCAGGTTTTTGTACTTGGAAAATCAGTCAGGAAGCAAAGACTAATTGATTTCGGACTAAATAACTAGCTTGTTTCAGCTACCTGTCCAAGATCCCAATACACTGCCATATATAAGGAAAATCAATTCCTTTGCTTCCTCTGAAGCAAAAACTAGGCTGTTCCTTTTCAAGAACACTAGCTGAACCACCCTTTTTATTGTAGAATAAATTCTTTAGACAACTTTTCTTTATTACTGAATAATTTCGTTGCCTCTACAGAAACCGGTGCACTTAAATCACTTAACTTATAAGGTACTTTTAAATTCAGTGTTGCTCCTGGCTGAATTTCTGTCATTGAATCTACATACCCCTCTTCAGCCATAATTGCCAATTGCAATGCCGCGCCATTTTGGAAAGCTTTCGTTGTGATCGAGGTCAAAAACATTGCATTTGTATCGCTATTATTCGTAAATTCATACTCCACGACACCAACATCTGCACCACTGTAATCTTTAGCAAAAGTAAACTCTTTGATCGCTACGTGATACTCACCCAAATCACCAGCATCTGTCACTGCTGGAGCTTCTGACTCTTTGTTTTTGACAACCGTACTTGTTGTTTCTTCTTTTTTGGAAGGCGTCTCTTTTTTGTCATCAGAGCCCATATTGACTAACACTCCACCCACAACTAATACACCAATACCTATCAAAACGATTTTCTTCATGTTCATGTTTTTTGTCTCCTTTGTTATTTAGTCCGTTGATACATCTTGATCATACGGAATAACCAAAGGAAAATCTTATGCATCGAGCATAGTTAGAAATAATTATTTTATGGTACTCGCTGTTCACCACGAAGTAGTGAACAAAGTGCAAGCCAAAAAAGCCCCAGTAAGATATAGCCAAAAATTCTAACTATACGTTTTTTTGACTTTAATAAAGGAAGTTTACTATGAAAATCCATAAAATTAGTAAATAAAAATACAGGAAGAACAAAATAAAGCAGATCTTCAACTACTAGCCCTGATCGACCATTAGAACTTCCATTTCTCATAATATCCAACGGTAGACCTAATCCAATGAATACATAATAAATCACTGCAATCACTTTTTTCCATACAATATCCGTTCGAAATCCCGGCACATATTTTCTTAATATAGAAGAAGGATATGTCTTGACAACTTTCTGTGAGATATTTTGTTGCTGCTCTTTGTTCGCCGCATTTTTTTCAAGAATTTCTCTTATGCGATCTTCCTGACTAGCTTTCTTGGTCTCTTTTTCCTCAGACTGATAATTGAACTTCAGTTTTTTCCACTGCTCTTCAACTTCCCACTTCATTTCTAAGGCTGATTGATAGCGATCGTTAGGATCTAGCTTGGTTGCTTTTAGAATCAACGGTCGTAAAAATTTATTCGTACTTAACTGCTCTTTCGGGTACTTTTTCGTGGCGCAAACATTCATCACAACCCCTACAGAATACAGATCACTTCGTCTATCTGATTCAGCAAAACCAAATTGCTCCGGTGAGGCAAAACCGATCGTCCCCAACTGAACAGTATCTGTTTCTTTTCCGCCGTCAAAAGTCCGAACAGCATCAAAGTCGATCAATTTCAATAGACCATCATTCGTCAACATGATATTTCCGGGCTTAACATCCCGATGGATGATCCCTTTGCTATGCAAAGCAATTAGGGCATCCAACAATTCTAGCGTCATTTTTAAGAGTGTTTCTATTTCGATCATTTCAGACCGTTGAATAATTTGCGTCAATGTCTTTCCATGAATAAATTCTTCATACAAAAAAAGCTTCCCATCTTCAACCAATACTTCTTGGATTTTTGGTAAATGAGTGTGATCGAGTTCTTGAAGGGTGAGCAAATTTTCTTTTAGAAATAGCGGATAGTATTTTTTGACAAAGAATTCTTTTGTTTCCCTATTTCTGACCAAAACAGGACCATTGGGCTTGTCTGTCAAAGGCTCGATTTCTTTATATAGACTAACTCGTTCTTCTGTTACATTTTCCATCATCATTCTCCATTATTTGTTTGCTTGTTTCATTATAGCAAAGAAATCCGTTAAATGCGTTCTCACTTTAGTAAAATCGAGGTATAATGAAGTGAAGAGTTTAAGAAAGAGGAGACTCGTGACATGCTGGAAATAGATACGGAAAAGCTGCTCCATTCATTAAAAAAAGCAGAAAATTTTCAAACTGCGCTTGCAGAAACGGCACCCCATACGATCGATCAAACGGCTAAAAAATTCCTAAATCAATGGCTTGAGGCCAAACAAACAACAAAAAGTGCTGTCTTAAAAAAAGCAGGGATCACTGAAGCGACAGGCTACCAATATTTTGATGGCAAACGAAATCCTTCCAGAGAAAAAATAATCGCTTTAGCGATCGGCTTTTCCTTAACGTTGGAAGAAACCAATGAGTTACTGAAAAAAACGAGTTATGCTCAGCTCTATCCAAAACACCCTTGGGATGCAGTGGTCATCTACGGGCTCTCACATCGACTAACGATTTTAGAAATTGATGATTATTTATATGAAGCAGGACTTAAAACGTTTGGTGAATAACTGACAAAAATTACTTAGATTTGAGTAATGATCGACGTAAAAGAGACCGAAACAAAACGAACAATCAGTTTTGTTTGGTCTCTTTTCAATTACTTTTTCTGACGCTTACTATTTAAGGTAATAAAGCAGGATAAAATTGGCAATAAATAACAGAAAACAGCATAAGGCAAATACTCGATCGTTGAAATACCTAACGTTCCGGAAATGAAAACACCACTTACGCCCCATGGAATCAACGGATTTACTACAGACCCCGCATCATTCAAGCCTCTTGATAACAAGGTAAGAGGAACTTTTTTTTCTTTAAACTTATTGATAAATGATTTTCCAGGTAAAATGATCGACAGATACTGCTCGCCGATCAATACATTGATCCCAACAGAACTCAACATTGTAATCAAAATCAGTTTTTGGCGAGAATCAATTATTTTTTCAAAACGTTGAAGTAAACAATCAATAATCTCCATTTTCACTAGCAAGCCGCCTAATGATAACGCCAAGATGATCAAAGAAACGGACCACATCATACTTTGGATCCCTCCGCGAGTCAACAATTCATCCACCTGAATATTTCCCGTTTGAGAAACAAACCCATTTTGCAGCATCGTTGCTGTTTCAACCAATGATAAATGCGGTGTTGTAAAAAACATCAGAACTAGCGATGTTCCGATACTTGTTAATAAGGTAGGGATCGCCGGAATTTTTTTCCATGCACAGACAAAGAGCAAGGCTAATGGGATCAATGAAACAAAAGAAATAGTAAAATACTCATTCAGCGTGCTGACGATTTCATGAATACTATGGCTATCCAACGCACCATCATAGCGTAAGCCTGTCACAAAAAAATAAATGACCGATATCACAGCTGCTGGTAATGCTGTTTTATATGTATTCTTTAAATGATCAAATAAATCTACTTCCGCAATAGCTGCCGCGAGATTCACGGTATCTGAAAGTGGTGAAATCGAGTTTCCCAAAAAAGCACCAGAAACAATCGCCCCTGCTGTCAACGCTGGATCAACACCGATCAAGCTGCCCATCCCTAAAAAAGCAATCCCGATCGTTGAAACCGTCGTAAAGGAACTGCCGACAGCACCGCCTACGATGCCGCACACGAAAAAGACCGTCGGCACGAAATACTTCACAGACAGAAAAGAAAAACCTAAAACCATGATCGTTGGAATCGTTCCGCCTGCGATCCAAACACTGATCAATGCGCCGATCAAAATAAAAATCACAATTGGAATAATGCCGGAGGAGACGCCGTCAACAAGTGCCTCATGAATAAAATCCCAAGAAAATTTCTTATAAACAGCAAACACCATCAAATAACCAATTGCAAGCAACAAAGCGACATGGGCAGGGATATCAAAACCAATAATACTAACGCCGATCATTACAACTAAAGTAATCAAAAGAAACGCTGCTTCATTAAAATTTACTTGATATTTTTTCATATACATTCCTCACATCTTATAGAATCCTTCAACCTGTTAAAACAAGAAATGCCTGCGGCAAAAAATCGCCGCAGACGCTCTTTGAAAAACGATTATTCTGCGTAAATCGCTTCTAATTTTTCTTGGATCGCTTGTTTGATTTTTACTGCATATTCATCAAATGTTTCTTTATCATTCATATATGGAGACATTGCAGCAGCACGTAAAATCGTTACTTTATCAGCACGTTCCCATTCAGCACGAGAAAAGCCTAAGCTATTTACGAATTCAAATGGGCTATTGCCATATTCTTCGATCGCAAAATCTGTGTGTGATGTAATGAATTCATTGTTGTATAAGCCGCCTTTAGCATAAGAAGCGTAATCGTAGAAATCGTGGTTCAATTTATTCATTTTCACAAGATCTGTATTGCCTTTTTCATTGAAAACATAGTCCACCATGTTAAAGTCTGGTTTTGTTAATGCATGGATCTCAATTGTTTTATCTCCTACCTGGAATTCTAATCCATCGATAAAGTGATAGAAATGATACGCTCCTTCAATACTTGCGCCCATCAATTTACCGTAACCCGTTACGTTTAATGGCAATACTTTATGCGCAGTCCAAACAGCAGCAGCAGTTGCACCCGCTTTTGAACCTTCTAAAATATAAGCACCAAGCAACGCTGGAATATCTGCCCCTTTTTCAAATACATAAGTGGCAAAATAAGAAATCACGTCACGCATGCGGATATCTTTGATCACGACACCACCAGCTGAATAAGGAATATACCCCATTTTATGTGGATCGATCGTTACGGATTCTGCTTGTTCGATCGCTTTGAACGAATCATAAATATCTTGTGTCAACCAATCATTCTTTTCTTGGAAGATATTATGTTTGGCGTATACTTCATCGATTTTGTCCCATTCAATAAATTGGTCATTTTCATCTAAGAAAATTGAACGACCATAACCACCGTAAGCTGCATCGACATGAACATAGAAGTAGATTCCTTCTTGGGCTAACTTCTCACGTAACGCAATGATTTGATCGATACGGTCAACTTGTCCTTCTTCTGTGGAACCCACTACCCCTACTACCCCTAGCGTTGGGATTCCTTGCGCTGCTAAGTCACGAATTTGTGCTTCTAATTTTTCGATATCCATGCGGTATTCGCTGTTTACTTCACCAGCAATCACTTGATCTAACCCAATACCGATGATGTCGGCTGCTTTCAACCAAGAATAGTGTTTCGTTTGAGGCACGATCCATTTTCCTAATTTGTCTAAATTTTTCCCGCTACGGGCTGAATGAGCTTTGATTTCGTCCATTTTATCTTGAACTTTATCTAAGATATCCAATACTTCTGTTGTTGACATATTTAATAATTCCCACTCTGTTTTTCCAGCAACCATTTCTGGTGCAACTGCTTGGATGGCAAATGGTAAAGATTTCATGTTACGGGCATACCACAGACCTTCAAGGTTTGCGATCGAACCATCTGCTGCAATATGTCCCCAACCGTTTTGATAGCTCATCAAGCTGGCAAATTCCATCCCAACTTCTTCTTCCATTTGTGAAGTTGCTGGTGAAGATTCATACGCTACGTTATTTCCATTCCAAAGCATCGCTGCTGAATAGGCAATAATCGAAGGCATCAATGTTTCAGCGTTCATATGACCCCAGAAACGACCTGCTGAATGCCATGGTAATGATTCTGTACGTAAACGTGAAGATAACGTATTAAAGACAGTCCGCATGTTGTCTGCTGTTTCTTGGAAGCTTTTAGAGCTTCTATCTTGGGGAGTGATGACAGGCATATCTTGGGGCATGTAGTTTTGTCTCCAGCCGATGTGTTCATCGATCATTTTATTCAATAATTCTTTGAATAGATCAACGTTTTCACCTTTATCACCGATAAATAGTGCTTTTAAATTTGTATCATCTGTATTGAAATTTTTCATGAATATTTCCTCCAATAGTTTCAAAATAAGTCAGACTAATCAGCCTCTTGATAAACTGTTTGTACCGTTTACTTTGTTTTTTTCCATTCTGGTTTTTTTCTCTTATAAATGAGTAAAGCAATGCCGATCATGATCAATGTGGCAGCAACTTGGAAAATCACGTATGCGACATGACCGCTTTGGGGAACAGAGGTTGGTGGAATCAAACTGACCAACATGGTAACGATCACACTCACGACTGCCAATGAAGCCACAGCCCACATCAAGCCATTGCCTTTACTTCCTAATCTAAACGGGCGTTCAACAGACGGCATACTGTAACGCAGTTTAACTGCGGATAAAGAAATCAATAGATAAACGACGCAATATAAAATCGTTGTAGTAATTGTAATAATCAAAAATGCTTCACTTATATCAGGTACGACAACATATAAGAATGAAACAAGAGAAATAACGATTGCTTGGATCATCACGAAAGTGATTGGAATTCCTTTTGCGTTACGTTTTTGGAAGAATGGCGGCAAGTTCCCTTCATCTGCCACTTTGATCATTGATTTACTTGGCCCTAAAACCCAAGCACTCAATTGAACTAACACACCGATTAAAATCATCAATGAAACAATATTATTAAAGATTGCTGGGATACCCAGATCTTCAGTCATGATCACAAACGGTTGTGTAATGTTAGCTAATTCCATTTGACCAGCTGGTACACTGTCAGCAACACTTAGCCCCGCAACCAAATTGAATACAACAAGTAATAAAACAGACGCAATAACTGCGATAGGATAATTCCGTTTAGGATTATCGATGTTATTGGCATGAACCGAAGAAATTTCAACCCCGGCAAAGATAAAGATGATCCCTGTCAACGTTGGTAAACTACCTAAATCGCTAAAATCAGGCAACAGTTTTGCTGCTTCAAAGTGACCTAAATAGCTGTCTTGATTGATTCCGTGTTTTGCCATATACATCATTCCTAAAACAACTAAGGCTACGAATGGAATATAAACACCGATCACAGCGCCCCAGTCACCAGCGATTTTGACCATATCAAATTTCAAATTCAATAATGTAATGCTCCAATAGGAAAGCAAGATCATAATGAAAATAAATAAATTGTTATGTCCTAAATCTGGACGATTGATAACATATCCAAGTAACACTCCGACCGTTGAAGCAACCATGACCATTCCAAAAAACATTTGGACCCATAATAGCCACGATGTAACAAAGCCCCATTTTTCACCGAATGCATTGCGCACCCACACCTGAGGACCGCCCTCTTCTGGCCAGCCTGTTGACAGCTCAGCCGAAATCAATGCGATCGGTAATGCAAAACAACAAGCAGCAATCAGCATATAAAAAATCTGTGCCCAGCCTGTCGAAGCTAATGTTGGAACACTACGAACCGTTCCAAAAAAGGCCATGGTAATTCCAATCAATCCAAATAATGACAATTTCTTATTCATGTTTGACCTCCTGATTAAATTTATTTTTTGTTCCCACATGTGAAATCACATTCAAAGTATAGGTACCATAGAGACCTAAGTCAAAAAGAGCAGAATTAAAAAAAAAGCTCGTTATTTAACATTTTTATTTTCTATTCGGCGCGTCAGCGCTTTACTACGTTAAAGTATTTCTGCTTAAAAAAAGCAATTAGTCACTTCATTTATTAAATTTGTCACAAATGATTTCAGCTTTAGTTCTTTTAAAAAAATCTAAATGAAAGTAATTTACACTAATATGAGAATCCTTTCATTTAAAAATAATAAAAAGAAAAAAGAAGGATTTGACAAGTCGATCGATTTGTCGTAGAATTACCACAAAATCACATATCAAACTTTAATAAAGCGAAGTAGCAAAGATGTCCCTATTTCAGAGAGTCAGCATTTAGTGAGAGTTGGCATATACATTTTTTGTGAATTACACTTTTAGTTTCCTACCGTAAGTAGGCGTCTATCTACGATACAGATTTGAGAGGTATATGTTTTTACATATACAATTTGGGTGGTAACACGGAGAAGTTCGTCCCATAGGCTAATCGCCTATGGGGCGTTTTTTATTTTATATAGGAAAGGATGAAGAAACATGACAAACATTATTGATGAACTAGAATGGCGTGGCGCCATCAACCAACAAACAGATAGCGAAGGTTTGCGTGAGTACGTTGAAACCAACAGCATTTCACTATATTGCGGTGTGGATCCTACAGGAGATAGTATGCATATTGGACATCTGATCCCATTTATGATGCTAAAAAGATTCCAAGCTTTTGGACACCATCCGTTTATTTTGATCGGTGGAGCGACTGGTACGATCGGCGATCCAAGTGGTCGAACAACAGAACGTCAATTACAAACAATGGAAACTGTTCAGCACAACGTCGATTCTTTGACACGCCAAATGGAAAAACTGTTTGCTGTCGATACGGACAATACATTGACTTTAGTAAACAACTACGACTGGACACACAATTTAACACTTTTAGATTTCCTAAGAGATTTTGGTAAGTTTTTCAATATCAACACTATGCTTGCTAAAGATATCGTGGCAAGTCGCTTAGAAACAGGAATCTCATTTACAGAATTCACATACCAAATCCTACAATCAATGGACTTTTTACACCTATTCCAAAATAATAATGTCCGCATGCAAATCGGTGGTGCCGATCAATGGGGCAATATCACTGCTGGATTAGATTTGATTCGTAAAAAAGAAGGCGCAGATGCGAAAGCCTTTGGTTTAACGATTCCATTGATGCTAAAAGCAGACGGTACAAAATTCGGTAAAACAGCTGGTGGGGCAGTTTGGCTCGATCCAGAAAAAACAACCCCTTACGAATTCTACCAATTCTGGGTCAATCAAGATGATCGTGATGTTATCAAATACTTGAAATTCTTTACCTTCTTAACAAAAGAAGAAATCGAAGCGCTAGAAGTCAAAGTAGAAACTGAGCCACATTTACGTGAAGCACAACGTGTATTAGCGGCGGAAATGACAAAATTTGTGCATAGTGAAGAAGACTTGAACGATGCTTTAGCCATTTCAGAAGCCCTATTCTCTGGTAACGTTAAAAACTTAACTTCAAAACAAATCGAAGAAGGCTTCAAAAATATGCCGACAGTTGAAACAGAGGCAATCAACCAAAATATTGTTGATTGGCTGATCGAATTAGGCATCGAACCTTCAAAACGTCAAGCACGTGAAGATGTTACGAATGGCGCTATTTCAATCAACGGCGACCGTATTCGCGAAGTAGACTTTGAAGTAACAGCTGATCAATCATTCGATGGTAAATTCATCATTGTTAGAAAAGGGAAAAAACAATACACATTAGTTAAATTAGGTGCAAAATAATCACTGTAACAACTCAAAAAAGCACGAAACAAGAGTTCTTTAGTCTTGTTTCGTGCTTTTTTCTCTTGGGTACTGGACAAAAGAAAAAAAAGTTTTATAATAGGAAAATGGTTGCGATATTTATAACGCACGATTTATGAATATGGAGTTCAATAGTCAGCTTGTTCCGCTTTTGCTGAGAAACACAGCGAATAAAATGAACTGATGTTGAACAGTACAAGACTTTCAAAGAAAGTGTTGATCATTTGTGTTATCCAGCTGCACAGGCTAGCTCTTCGGAAAAAAGACAAATGTTGAGTGAGACAAAGAGCATCTCAATCAACATTTCCTATTTTTCTGTCAGAGCTGAGCGAGCCTGTTCCGTTTTTAGTGTTATCTAGCTGTACAAATCAATCCTTAGGAAAATAGACAAATTGTCAGTGTGACAAAGAGCGTCACAAAGTCAATTTCCTAATTTTCTACAGGATTAAACGATTTGTTCCGCTTTTAAATTTAGGAGGGACTTATGAAAATCGATAAAATTCAAGACGGTCATGGCGATGAGTTTTTCCGTTCTCTACTTGCTTTAGAAACTTTAGAGGATTGTTATAATTATTTTGATGATTTGATGACATTGAAGGAACTAGATTCGATGATCCAGCGTTTTGAGGTGGCAAAATTACTTCTATTAAATAAAACGTATACCGATATCGCTGAAGCGACCGGCAGCAGTACTACGACTATCTCTCGAGTGAAACGGATTTTAGATGAAGGAAATGGCGGTTTGCTTGAAATGGTTCATAGAATCGATGAAGAGGACGATAGCGAGCTTCATCGCTAGATCAGATAATCTTACCCCTGAAAAAAGTAATGATACGCTTAAATTACTTTTTAGGGTCTTTTATTTAAAAGCAAAACAAAAGACCGAGCCTGGCCAGCTCGGTCTTTCTTTTGTGTGACAATCTATGCTAAATATGAATTGGCAAACCTAAAGCCAACTCAGAAGCATCCATAGTAATTTCCCCTAAAGATGGGTGTGGATGGATCGTTAATGCAATATCCTCTGCATTCATGCCAGATTCAACAGCTAGTGATAACTCAGAAATCATATCACTTGCGCCAACTCCGCCGATTTGTGCTCCGATGATCACATTATCTTCATTTGTCGTAACTAAACGAACAAATCCTTCTGTTTTACCTAAAGAAATCGCACGTCCGTTACCAGCAAATGGGAATTTGTAAGCAGTTGCTTCTAAGCCCGCTTCTTTTGCTTCAGCAATCGTCATACCAACACTTGCTAATTCAGGATCAGTAAAGGCTACAGCAGGCATTGCTTTGTAGTCAACTTCTACCTTTTTACCAGAGATTGCTTCTGCAGCGATTTTTGCTTCGTAGCTTGCTTTGTGAGCAAGAGCAGCACCTGGTACGATATCTCCGATTGCAAAGATGTTTGATACATTAGTTCTACCTTGTTTGTCGACAGTAACTAAACCACGTTCGCCAACTTCAACGCCCGCTTGTTCAAGACCTAGATCATCTGTATTTGGACGACGTCCAACTGTTACCATTACGTAATCAGCAGTTACAGATTCTTCTTTGCCGTCTACTTCATATTTAACAGTCACGCTATCGCCATTATCAACAGCCTCTTTAGCCATTGCTTTTGTGACAACTGTAACATTTTTCTTCTTGAAATCATCAGTTACAAGTTTAACCATATCTTTTTCATAGGTTGGTAAAATTGAAGGGCTACCTTCTAAGATCGTTACTTCAGAACCTAGGTTAGCGTATGCCCCACCAAGTTCTGCACCGATGACACCGCCACCGATGATCACGAATTTTTTAGGAACTTCTTTCAAGTTTAACCCGCCAGTAGAATCTAAGACACGTCCGCCAAATTTAAATCCTGGGATTTCGATTGGACGAGAACCTGTCGCTACGATCGCGTTATTGAATGAGTAAGTTTGAGCTGAGTCCGGATGGATCACACGTAATGTGTTTTCGTCAACGAAGAAAGCTTCTCCTTCAATGATTTCGATTTTATGTTTTTTTAGAAGGAAACCAACACCGCTTGTCAATGTATTAACAACTTTATTGTCTTTCCATTCTTGTGTTTTTGCAAAGTCTAATTCAACACCTTTAGCTGTTACACCAAACATTGTTGAGTCTAGTGATTCTTGATAGTGATGTCCTGCAGCGATCAATGCTTTAGAAGGAATACATCCAACGTTCAAACATACACCGCCGATAAACTCACGCTCAATGATCGCAACTTTTTGACCCATTTCAGCAGCACGAATCGCTGCAACATATCCTCCAGGGCCTGAACCAATTACGACTGTATCTAATTCAATGGCGAAATCTCCTACTACCATCTGATAATCATCCTTCCATTAATAATAATTCTGGATCAGCTAATAAACGCTTGATGTTGTTCATTGCTTTTTGAGCAGTTGCACCATCAACGATACGGTGGTCAAAACTCATTGAAAGTTTCATGACACGTCCAACAACGATTTCTCCGTCTGCATTTACAACTGGTTGAGTAGCGATTGTACCAACCCCTAAAATTGCAACTTCAGGGTAGTTGATCACTGGTGTGAACCAGCCGCCGCCAACTGAACCAATATTACTGATCGTGATTGAACCATCACGCATATCCGCAGCAGTTAATTTACCATCGATTGCAAGAGCTGCTTTTTCGTTGATTTCATCTGCAATTGCGAACATGCTCTTCGTATTCGCATTTTTAACATTTGGTACATATAAACCATGATCAGTATCTGTTGCGATACCAATGTTATAGTAGTTTTTATAAACGATTTCTTGTGCTGCATCATCGATTGAAGCATTCAAGATCGGGAATTTTTGAACAGTTGCTGTCAATGCTTTTACAACGTATGGTAAGAATGTTAATTTTGTACCATTCGCAGCTGCCACATCTTTGAATTTCTTACGGTGATCCCATAATTTAGACACTTCAACTTCATCATGCAACGTAACGTGCGGTGCAGTGTGTTTGCTGTTGACCATTGCTTTTGCGATTGCTTTACGTGTTGGTGTCATTTTTTCGCGTGTTTCAGCTTCACCTAAATCAGATACAAATGGTTTTGCAGGAGCTTTTGGTGCAGCTGCTGTTTCTGTTGCTGCTGGAGTTGCGGCAGTTTGTTCAGCTTGTGCTGGCGCTGCTGCTTGTCCACCACCAGAAATGAAGGCTTCGATATCCGCTTTTGTGACACGGCCGCCTTTTCCTGTTGGTGCAACTTGTGTGATATCAACATCTTTTTCACGAGCAAATTGACGTACTGATGGCATAGCCAAGACGCGTTTGTTTGGATCTGCTGCTGCCACAACACCTGTTGATGCTGCTGGTGCAGGAGCTGCTTGTTCTGTTTGAGCAGGTGCACTTGCTGCAGGAGCAGATGCACTTGGTGCAGAATTATGTCCTGGTGCATCGATTTCGATCAATACATCTCCAACGTTTGCTACTGTACCTTCTGGAACAACAATGTTTTTAACTGTTCCTGTAACTGGTGAAGGGATTTCTTCTACAGATTTGTCGTTTTGAACTTCTAATAATGTATCATCTTCGTTGATTGTATCGCCTGATTTAACGAACCATTTTACGATTTCGCCTTCTGCAATACCTTCACCGATATCTGGTAATTTAAATTGGAACACACCGCCGCCATTATCAGCTGCTGGTGCTTCTGGAGTCGCTGCTGGTTGTGCAGGCGTTTGTTCTTGAGCCGGAGCTGCAGGTGCTGCATCATTTTCAGGATGTCCAGGTGCATCGATTTCGATCAAGACATCTCCAACGTTTGCTACTGTGCCTTCTGGTACGACGATTGATTTAACTGTTCCTGTAACTGGAGATGGAATCTCTTCTACAGATTTATCGTTTTGAACTTCTAATAATGTATCATCTTCATTGATGGTATCTCCTGCTTTAACGAACCATTTTACGATTTCGCCTTCTGCAATACCTTCACCAATATCTGGTAATTTAAATTGATAAGCCATTTTTTAAGCCTTCCCTTCCTTTATCGTATCTGTTTAACTCGCAAATTGCGGAAAACAACAGCTCTAAATTTCCACATGAAAAATTCACGTGAAAATTTAGGCATGCCGTTTAGAGCAAATCTATTCAGTTTCTAATTAAAATTCTGCGATTTCTCTTGCTTTCGCTTCGATATCTTTAGCATTTGGCAACCAAATGTTTTCTGCTTGTCCAAATGGGAAGATTGTATCTGGAGCAGATACACGGCCAATTGGCGCTTCTAATGATAATACAGCACGTTCAGAAATTTCAGAAACAACCATAGCACCAACGCCAGCTTGTTTTTGTGCTTCTTGAACAACGACTACGCGACCTGTTTTTTCAACTGATTTGATGATCGTTTCTACATCTAAAGGAGCTACAGTACGTAAGTCAATGATTTCAGCAGAAATATTGTCTTTTGCTAAGTTGTCAGCAGCTTTAATTGCTTCACGAACCATTGCACCGTAAGTGATGATCGATACGTCTGTACCTTCACGAGTCACAGCCGCTTTATCTAAAGGAACTTCATATGCTTCATCCGGCACTTCCTCACGGAATGAACGGTAAAGTTTCATGTGCTCTAAATAAACAACTGGATCGTTACTTCTAATAGAAGAAATCAATAGTCCTTTTGCATCATATGGGTTTGATGGGATAACCACACGGATACCTGGAGATTGAGCGATCAATCCTTCTAAGTTATCTGAGTGAAGTTCTGGTGTATGAACGCCTCCACCAAAAGGCGCACGAACTGTGATAGGCATGTTGCGAGTACCGCCCATACGGTAACGTGTACGAGCCATTTGACCAACGATTTCGTCAAAGACTTCAAATACGAATCCAAAGAATTGGATTTCAGGAACTGGACGGTAACCTTCTAAAGCTAAACCAAATGCTAAACCGCCGATTCCAGATTCCGCTAAAGGAGTATCGAAAACACGGTCTTCGCCAAATTTTTCTTGTAAGCCTTCAGTTGCACGGAAAACTCCGCCGTTTTTACCAACGTCTTCACCAAAGACTAGTACGTTTTCGTCTTTCTCTATTTCAAGAGCTAAGGCATCTGTAATTGCTTGGATCATTGTTTTTTGTGCCATGATTATTTCGACTCCTTCGCTTCGTAGAATGCAATTTGTTCTTTGATATTTTGAGGTTGAACTTCAAACATGTTTTTCAAGAAATCAGATACTTTTTGTTTTGGAACTTTATCTGCTTCTGCAATTGCTACTTTGATTTCTTCTTTTGTTTTTTCGATTACTTCGTTTTCTTTTTCTTCAGACCATAGACCTTTGTCTTCTAGATATTTACGGAAACGAACTAATGGATCTTTTTGTACCCATTCGTCATCCATGTCTTTTGAACGGTAACGAGTTGGATCGTCACCTGATAATGTATGTGGACCATAACGGTAAGTTAATGTTTCGATCAAGACAGGACCATTACCTGCTGCAGACCATTCGCGTGCTTCTTTAGCAATCGCATAAACAGCTAATGGATCCATTCCGTCAACGACGATTCCTGGGATTCCTGCTGCGACAGCTTTTTGTGCTAAAGTTTTCGCTGCAGTTTGTTTTTCACGTGGTGTTGAAATCGCAAAACCATTGTTTTGGATGATGAAGACACCATTTGCATGATAAGCACCAGCAAAGTTGATTGCTTCATAGAAGTCACCTTGTGAAGAACCGCCATCACCTGTATAAGTGAAGACAACATTTTTCTTGCCGCGTTTTTTCATTCCTAAAGCAACTCCTGCTGCTTGGATGTATTGTGCGCCGATGATGATTTGTGGTGGTAAAGCATTCAACTCAGGAGCGTAGTGGTTACCCGCTACATGTCCACGAGACCAAAGGAAAGCTTCAGCCAATGGTAAGCCATGTTGAACCAATTGAGGCACATCACGGTAACCTGGTAATAGGTAATCTTCTTTTTCCATTGCGAATTGACTTGCTAACTGGCTTGCTTCTTGTCCAGCAGTTGGAGCGAAGAATCCTAGACGACCTTGACGGTTCAAGGCAGTTGAACGTTGGTCTAACACACGTGACCAAACCATACGAGTCATTAATTCTACTAGTTCGTCATCTGATAAATCCGGTACAGCATCTTTGTTTACGATTTTCCCATCTTTATCTAAAACTTGAAATGTTGGGAAATCTGCGTCGACTTTTTCCATAAGTGCTTTAAAGTCAATAGGTTTTTGTTTCTTTGCCTTTGCCATTTTGTCACACAATCCTCTCTGTTACGTTTCTTTTTTTCGAATAAAAATAAAACAGCATCTAAAACTGTATTACTTTTTATCGACTACACTTACAAATTATCACTAATCGATCAAAAGCGCAAGTAAAAAGTTAGTATTTGTCAAAATTTCACAAAAATACCGAAAACCTTTCATATCAAAGGTTAGTGATAAACATCACAAAGAAGAAACCGTTTTATAAAAAGCTTTCGGAATCATATCCTTTGACAAGCCTCTGTTATAGTCGTCTGCTATATTGTTATGCTACAGATAAAAGACAAGTCAGAAATTCTTTTCTAAAATTTGTTTCAAGCGGCAAAAAAAGGATATAGGAGAAACTTCTTCTGTCTCTCTTATATCCTTAAAAAACGAATGTTTTAATCGTTTATTCTCTATTTAAATAAATTTCACGAATATATTGAATCTGATCGTTGAAATATTTCGTTATTAGCGCTTAAATTTCATTTATTTCCTTAATAAGTGTTTGAACGAAATGCTTCACTTAAAAATTCAATTGGTTACTTTTAATTTTTAGATCCACTCTTTGGTCAGATGGATATAAATTCGTTTGGCGATTTCTACAGTGATCAAATATAGTACAATGATCAAAATAAACCAGCCCCAGTAATTAGCTGGAAGTTTCACAAAGTCGAAAACGTCCCGAATCGGTGTCAAAACGATCACAAATCCCATCAGAACTGCTCCTAAGCTGGAAAGGATCACAGCAGGTGATGCAATGCTTTGAATAAACGGTAATTTTCTTGTTCGTACCATTTGAACAACTAATGTTTGGCTCACTAATCCAACGACGAACCAACCTGTTTGGAATAACTGTTGGCTGCCAACCGTATTAGCACTAAAGACAAACCACATTACCAAATACGTCATAATATCGAAAATACTGCTGACAGGTCCTATGCATAACGTGAATTTCATCAAACCGTTTGTTTCCCATTTAACTGGTTTCAACAAATCTTCTTCATCTACGTTGTCCCATGGGATCGCAAGTTGTGCGATATCATAAATCAAATTTTGAATCAATAGTTGAATAGATACCATTGGTAAAAATGGTAAAAAGGCGCTAGCGATCAAAATGGAAAAGACATTACCAAAATTGGAACTGATCGTAATTTTGATATACTTCATCATATTACTGAAAACTTTGCGGCCTTCGATGACTCCGTTTTCTAATACATTTAAGCTTTTTTCTAGTAAAATGATCGAACTTGCATCTTTTGTAATATCTGCAGCTGTATCAACAGAAATACCCACATCCGCTTTACGTAATGCTGGGGCATCATTGATACCGTCTCCCATAAATCCTACCGTATGACCATTTCCTTGTAGAGTTTCAATGATCCTTGATTTTTGCATCGGATTTAATTTAGCAAACAAATTCGTCTTTTCGACTTCTTCTTTCATTTGTGCATCAGACATATTGTCGATTTCAGAACCAAGCACAACGTGTGAGACTTCGATCCCAACATCTCGACAAACTTTTTTTGCAACGATATCGTTGTCTCCAGTCAATACTTTTACGTTGACTCCATGTTCATGTAAAGACTTGATCGCTGTGATCGCAGATTTTTTAGCTGGGTCTAAAAAGCCCATAAAACCGATCAAAGTCATTCCTTGTTCATCGTTTACGCTATAAACCGCTTCACTATGAACATCCATTTTTACTGCCACAGCTATTGCGCGCATCCCTTGTTCATTCATACGGATATTCACTTCGCGCATTCTATCTTGAAGTTCTGGTGTCAATGGAACAATTTCGCCATTGATCTCAGCATGTGTACAAACTGCTTCCATTTCCTCCACAGCACCTTTAGTGATCATAAATTGGTGGCCGTCCGCATTTACCACGACAGTCAAACGACGACGAGAAAAGTCAAACGGAATTTCATCTAGTTTCGTCACTTTCTTATAAGGACTTTCAACTTTATTTTCCTCATAAAAATTGATTACCGCGATATCCATTAAATTTTTCCAGCCCGTTTGATAGTGAGAATTCAAAAAAGCCATATCTAACACTTGATCATTGATCTCACCTAGTGGATCTAAATGCTGTACTAACACAACACGATCTTCTGTGATCGTTCCTGTCTTGTCCGTACATAAAATATCCATACTGCCTAAGTTTTGAATAGACGGCAGTTCTTTTACGATCACTTTATGTTTTGACAAGCTCAACGCACCTTTTGCTAAATTACTTGTCACGATCATTGGCAGCATTTCAGGAGTTAAGCCTACAGCAACTGCGATGGCAAAGAAAAACGCATCGCCCCATTCACCTTTGGTTATCCCATTGATCAAAAATACTACTGGAAATAGTACCATGACCATCCGTAATAAAAACTTGCTGACTTTGGTCAATCCGATATCAAAAGAGGTTTTACCACGTTGCGTTGTCGCATTCTTAGCAATATCTCCAAAAAAGGTATTTTGACCTGTTTTTAAAATAATGGCTTTTCCTTGTCCACTTAAAACATCGGTGCCCATAAAGATCAAATCCTGCATATCCAGCGCGGAAACAGTATCAGAATTTTTGTCGATCCCTGCGTCAACAAATTTTTCTACCGGCATTGATTCACCTGTTAGTGAAGATTGATTGATAAATAAATCCTTGGTCCAAATCAATACGGCATCCGCTGGGATCATATCTCCTGTTGCCAAGGTTACGATATCTCCTGGCACTACTTCATCCATTGGAATCTCTTTGACTTGACCTTCACGCGTGACAGCTGTCGTATTTTCGATCAGTTCTTTTAAATTCAAGCTGGCTTTTTGAGAACGATATTCTTGAATAAATGCGATGATCACACTGGCTAAAATCATGATCCCCATAACGATTGCCGCTTCAAAGTCTTTTGTTGCAGTTGAAACGACCATCAATAAGGCCAATACATAAACAAACGGGTCTTTAAATGCTTCTAAAAACATAATAATTGCCGGCGTTGGTTTTTGAGCTGAAACTTCATTTGGTCCATATTCTTCTAAACGGTTTCTAGCATCTTCTTCTGACAGGCCTTTTTCAGAAGTACGAAGTTCCATCATCAATTCCCGCTCAGATAACATTGCTAATTTTCTTAGTTCTTGATCTTTGGTTACTTTTTTCAATTCTGCTGATTTTTTGTTCATCATTTCCTTTTTCCTCCTCTAACGTAAGGGGTAAGCTTTCTATTATTATGAAATAGAAAATTTTGCCCGCTTCATCTTTTTAGAAAGTGGAAGGAATAGTTCTGCTTGATTCCATCGTTTCTAAGATGAAGGCTACATTTATTTTATTGCTCGAATGACTGGGGTCTTCCATGTGACTCTTCCTCTCTTTTAATGTTTTTTTAGATAAAACGATGGAACTTTTCAATAATTGTTGAGGTGGTTGGTTGTGCTGTTTTTTCTCTGCTAGCTCGATGTTATTAACTGTTTTGGATTTTTCATCATCTATTCTGTCTGCTCCGCAGCCAATCATAGTGATTCAAACTTAGGTCACAACGCTCTTTTCAATCGCCTTGTATTGTTTTACACAGATTGCAAAGCAATCTGTGTAAAACAACAAAACGCACACTCAACAATAGAGTGTGCGTGAAAATAGCAACTTTAATAAAAGTATCTCTATCGTTGAGCTTTAGCACTATAGGGCGTAGATAATTTCTTATCAGCTACGTTATGAATGACCTTCACGATCATTCCTGTTCAACCAACTAAGAGTCTCTCGATTCTTTCGCGGCAGCAGCCTGTGTCCATATAGGAGCCTCACCTAACAATTATTCAGTTTTTTTATCCTTAACTATCATAGTTCATATTTGTACTATTGTCAAAAGAAAACAAAAAATAAATTTTCAGAAAAAGATTTATAGATATAAAGACTTCAGTTTCAAGCCTAAAATAACTGAACAAGGAACCAATGTTACAACATTTGTCAGTAATACCGCCAGATCCCATTTCAATGCTCCGTACACAACCCATGAAGAAACCCCTATGAAAAATAGAATATACGTAATCAATGAAATCCCTTCGGTGTTTTTTGTTTTGATCGTTTGGATTGCTTGCGGAATAAAGGATATACTCGTGCAGATTCCTGCAATTATACCTAATAACGTGATCATTTCTTCTCTAGCTCTTCAACTTTTTGTTTCAATTCATAAAAATTCTTATTCATTTCCAGTAATTCATTCGCCAGATCTCTTAACACAACGGTCGTCATCAACTGGTCCTCCGCATGGATAAAAAGTAAGGTTAGTTCGCTTTTTTTATCCTTTGCTTCTTTTGTGATCACTGTGAAGTGCTCCTTTTCTCCAGCCTGTAAAGCTTCATTTGCTTCATTGATCAATATTTCAGCTTCGACAAACTGACCGTTTCTAGAGCAAGACATACTTTCCATCAGCTTTGACTTCGCCGTTCCAACTGTACTGATAATATTAAATGCAACTAATTCTAATCCATCCATTCCACTCACTTCTTTCTATTCATAATTAATAGCGATCACTTCATAGCCAACAATTTTTGGTACTGTAAAGATCACCTTGTCTTCTACTATTTCAAAAGCTAAAGACTGATTTGATTTTACTTGATTCACTTGTTTGATGATCAGATTATCTAGACTTATTTTATTCCTAATTATACATAGATCTAATTCGACCCGCTGATTATATAGTGGAATTTTATCTTCGATCGTATCTAAGGTCAGCGCCCGACGTTCTGGAATATAATGCAGTAAATTCAAAATCAGTCTTTTTTCTGATGCCTGATGATTCAAAATCACATCTGCTGATGTTGGTAACTCGCTGCTGATCACTTTTTCACCTTTTAATAAATGATCGATCCCAGCTAGAATCAATTCTTTATAGGCTTTTACTCCTTGTACTTTATACATTTCAAATAACGGAAATGTGTAATACATCGTTTGGTCATTCATTGTAACAACAGGATTACCCGTTTTTTCTCCAACAGGAGCTTGAAAATGTGAATAGTAATGGTGATACTTTCGTTCTACTAAAGGTGCCGCTTCTTCTCCTTTAACATTAGCAGCAACTGCCTGAACGATCGTTCCTTGGCCGTGCATAACAAGTTCACCTTGAGGCAATTTAGAAAATAGATCTGAATCAAAATAGCCATACATCGGTGTTGTTCCATGTTCTCCTGTAAAAATAAGTCCCAAGCTTTGAGTAAATCGTTCTCCTTTGATCAATCCGCTATGATAACTTGCTAAAATTTTTCCGCCTTGTTCAACATATCCCTCGATCATTTCAGCTAAATCCTGTGTTAAAACAAGCTTGTCCGGTAAAATCAATAGTTTATATGGAGTCCAATCCATCCACTGATCCACAATATCAAATTGATAATGGGCTTCATTCAGCATATTAACTGCTCCAGCCAAGGACAAATCCACTTTCTCCTTGCTGGCAGCAACAATTCCAGGATGTAAGATAGCTATTTCAGTGATTGCTTGACTATTTAAAGAGTAGCTCTCTAATTCTTTGACTTGATCGTAAACAGCCCCGATCAACGTATAGGTTGCTTCCTGTAATGTTCCATCGGGATACATCTGATCACCAATAGAACACTTTGCACCATGAGCTAGAGCCAAAAATGTTTCATACTCTAACGCAGCTTGATTCTTATAGCTGCCAAAGTCAGCCCAAACCTTATGAAACTTCCCAGTCATCCCCAAATATTCTTTCCCTAAATTTTTGGCATAGCGGACAATCGTCGGAAAATGCTGATAACCCCACTCTCCACTAGGTAATGATTCAATCTCTAAATGACTGTATTGCTCAAGATTTGGACGAATACTTGGTAAAATATTCCCTTCATTGAAAAAAATTGGACAATCAGGATCTAGATTTCTGATCGTATGGTGAATTTCCGTCTTTAAATACTGTTCTGTTTCTTTAGCAAAAGCTAGACGGTCAGATTCACTTTCAGGATCATAACCTTGGTCCAACATTTTTTTGATACAGTCATTACAACAGCAATCATCCTGCCAAACAATATCAAAGAATAAGCCATCCAATTTCTCTCCAAAATGCTGCATCGTATCTTGGATCTGTTCTTTTAGATACTCTAGATAGGGGGTGTTAAAGCATAATGTTTTCCAGCCTGGCTTTAGTTGCCCATAGTCTTCAAACCCGTACATACTTCCGTCAGCTTTTCTTTCCAGCCATTCGGGATGATGATCTGCAGCGTAAGCATCCCAACCAACACTTAAATAAATAGGTGCATTGATCCCGATCTCATGACAAGCATCGACTTGCTCCATCAGGAAATCTTTTTTCATTTGAGGATGCTTTGCCGGCAGTTTTGTTTGATAATAAATATGCCCATGGTGACATCTACCCGTTAATGTAATCGAGTTAACTTCAGCTTTCAACAAGGTTTGCTGGAATATTTTTTTGTCAAAATTTTTACCAAGTTCAAAAGGCAAGGCAGGTGTATGAAAATCTAAATGAATTTGTCGTGAAGCTAACTTACTCATTTTGACCTGCCTCCCGAAACTGAAATTTTGACCAAGGCTTGATATAAGGGAGTAAAAAGAGTTCATCGGGAACAATTTTAGCTACAACATTTTTCTCTCCAGCATGATTTGGCATAGATTGTTTTACAATATTCAGTTCACCTTTATACTGTCCAAACGAATTATTGCCGATCGTAATATCTCCTTTTATAACTTGTTCTGCGGTATTATTCGCAGGGATGTCACTACTTTGATACTCTAGCTTAACGAACGTTGAGCGGATACTGTAACTATTGATATCACCACGATTAAAGTGCTGATGATTTAAAACAACTTCTTTTTCTAATTCCGTTGCTCCTTCAGCGAAAATCACGTCAAATTGTACTTGATTCGTCAACAGCTGACTCAAAGCTTTTAATTCCGCTTCTGAAGCAAATGCATTCGCTACGATGATATCATCGATCAAGCCTGTTGCGATCAAATGTTTTGCCTGAAGCGTAATCGCTAGATCACGATGCGATTCAAGTGTACACAAGCCATCCGTATATGGATGCGGTCCGTGTTTTGCTTCGTGAGAATTAACGAATGCGGCCGTTCTTAAACCCAATGCTTTATATTTTTCAGAACATTTGATAAAGTACTCATAATCTAACCCTGTAAAACGTTGAGGATAAAAATTATGACAGCCGATGATCCGTTTTTTGTTTGGCTGATAAGAAAGAACATTTTCTAAATAATAAGTATCATTACTGATATTGATTTCCAAATCCAAATCCGTCTGATCAAACGTGATCAACGATTCTACCAAACCGTCAAATGTTGAATCCAAGCGAATGCCAGTTGCTCCCATTTCCTTGAAGAAAGAAAGATCATGATAGCTAATATTCAACTGATCGAATACTGCTGGATTTAAATCTAAAATCACTTCCATTTGCTGGCTTCGTGCATGCTGTATCGCTTTTTTCAATGATTGAAGGACCCTTTCTTCCTGTCCTTTTTCGATCATCAAAAGGTTGGTAAATACACGACCAAAACCGTATTTTGCTGCTAAGTCGATATAGGCCAGTGTTTCTTCCTGTTTTTCTTTATATGGATAAATTGAAATTCCTAACATGATCATTCCTGCTTTCTTTACTATGCTTATACAGCTGCTGTTTCTTTGCTTGACGCTTCATCTTGAGCTTTTGCTTCGATTTCTTTTTCCATCATACTTTTATCAAAGGCTTTAAAGAATGGCAAATAAATGAATCCTGCAACTACGATATTGACGATTGCTAAAACGGCTGCTCGCCAATCAAGACCTGTTGCCATCATTGCGCCGATTGGTGCAGGCAACGTCCAAGGAGCAATCGCTATTGGATAATTCACTAGATGAAAAACGCCCATCGCTAAATAAGTGATGATTCCCATAACAACTGGTGCTGCGATAAAAGGAATAGCAAAGAACGGATTCATCACGATCGGTACACCGAAAATCAATGGTTCGTTGATGTTGAAAATCCCAGGGACTAATGTGAATTTACCCATTTTTTTACAAAACTCAGATTTCCCGAAAAAGGCCATCAAAAAAGCTAGCGATAACGTTGCACCTGCTCCGCCGATCCAGATAAACCATTGGAAGAACTGTTCTGTCATAAAGTGTGGAACCGCAGTACCAGCTGCTGCCGCATTGATATTGGCATTCAAATTTTCATACCAGAAAGGATACAAAATCGGTGTAGCAATGATCATCCCATGAATACCGAAAATCCAAACGATCGTGATCAATAAAATCGGCACGATCACAGAAAGAACATTGTCTCCTGCGAAATAGCGGATCGGTGAAAAGACCCATTGAAGTGCATTATTGATATCAAAATTCAAGCCGACTTTGATCACCCAAGCTGTGACGATCACGATTGCCCCTGGGATCAATGCTGCAAAAGAATTGATCACTGATGTAGGTACTCCATGAGGCATTTTGATGACCATGTTTCTTTTCACACAGAAACGCACAACCTCTACGGTAAAAATCGAAATAATAATTGCTGTAAATAATCCCCCTGCGCCAAAATTACCCATTGGCAATACCGTTCCGCTGATCGTCAAGCCAGCTTTTTCAGCGACATCAGCATCGATCGTGCCTGGTGTGATCGCCGCAATCAAAAAGGCTAAAACTGCTAAAACACTGGTAGAAACTTTGTCCAGTTTATAATCTTCACACAAACTAGATGCAATCCCGATACACACATAAACAGACATGAAATCCATCGTAAAGACCATTGGGATTTTTAACTGCTCTGCAAACGGGGCAATAAACTCTTTCCACGCATCGATCGGTAAATTCAGCATGATAATAAAAACTGATCCAATGATCGTAACTGGAATGATTACGCTCATCCCATTTCTGACCGCTGTTAAATACCGATTATTGGCAATATTCCCCATCACTTCAACCACTTTGTTAAAGTTGAACTTACTTGCTTTTGTATTCATTTTGTTCTCCCTTCTATTTTTGAACCGTTTCAATTATTGTGTAAGAAAATAAAAGAACGCGCTCTTTTATTTTCCTACAGAGTCTTTTACCAAACGATATAAATCCGGAATCCCCATTGGTGTATATAGAACACCTTCAATTGGAATCAACGGGATCCCTTTCGCATCTGCTTCCTTTTGTAAGTGAGCTTTTCTGAAACTGACTTGAGGAGCTAAAAGCAATGCATCCCAGTCTTCCTGCTGCATTTTAAGTCCGACTGCTTCTGTTCCTGTTGCTTCCATATAAAAATCTTCATCACCATTTTTCTTGGCTTCTGCTACTAAGTTTTCTGCTAAGATCGAAGAACTCATCCCACCGCCGCATGCTAATAATACTTTCATAAAATTTCCTCCCTCTCGTTTTTGAACCGTTTCAATTTTACGATGTAATTATAATATGCAAACGCTTAATTTTCAAGCCCTTTTTGTATTTTTTTTGTTGAATCCCGCCAAAGAAGGGTCGTAGGTAGCTCTACAACTGCATTTTCAGCACTATCAGAATCTTTTATTTTTTTTATGAGTAACGTTCCGATAGTCTCACCGATTTGTTGAACAGGTTGCTCAATTACTGTTAATTTTGGCTGTAAAATGTCGCTCAGTTCAAAATGATCAAAGCCAATAACAGAAACATCTTCGGGAATAACTAATTGCTGCTCGTAAATTGCTTGAACAGCCCCAAGGGTCATATAGTAATTCGTGCTGTATAAAGCAGTGATTTCCCCTTCAGCTAATAACTCTCCAGCTTTTACATAGCCAGATTCTTTTTTATAATCACCGATTTTAACAAGTGAAGAATCATATAGATCCAAGTTTTTCATAGCATCTACATAACCATTCAAACGTTCTCTACCAATAAAACGATCTTGGCTTCCTGCTATGACGCCAATTTTCTTGTGTCCTAATTTAGCCAATTTCTCTACTACAGTGTAAGAGGCGTGATAATTATCCACTAAAACTGTATCCGTTTGAAAATCAGCAATTGGTGCATCTACTGCAATAATCGGGATTCCTTCATTTCTAAATTTATCCAAGACAGCTAACTTTTCTTCCAGATGAAAAATAACCACACCATCAACCGAACGCGAGCGCAAAAATTCTAATTTTTTTTCTAACTTCTGTAGATCATTTTGGTAGTCACAAAGAATCAGACTGTAATTATTTTCTTCCAAATAAGATTCCAGATAGGTAACGATCGACGTTGCAAACACATCTGTCAACGTATTGATGACCACACCAATAGAAAGGCTCTTATTATTTTTAAGTCCTTTGGCAATAATATTTTCTTCGTACCCAAGCTTTTCAATTGCCGCACGAATATTATCCATATTGGTCTTTTTCAGCTGATGCCCATTTAAATATCTAGAAACTGTGCCTAAAGAAACACCCGCTTCTTTTGCGACTTCTCTAATCGTTGCCACGTTATCATTTGCTCCTTCCTACAACGTACTATCTACATACTAACGAAGGTTTAAAATTATTTCAATCATAAATAGCGTATTGTTAGATATTTTTATTCATTTATAGCCTAGGGAGCGGTTCACTCAAAAGAAACGTTTGCTGTGTCTGATAGATTTACTTTTCATCCCCAAAAAAACTTAGCATTTTTTATCATTGACAAAAATAGACCTGAGTCAAAATCAAGCCTTTGACTCAGGTCCTCATTGAAACAACAGCAAAGCTGTATCAGTAACTTATTTTACTTCTTCAACTTCTGCCATATCTTCAATATATTTGTACACTTGTTGCCCTGCGATTCCGCCTTCACCAACAGCTGTTGTGATTTGACGTAATGTTTTCTCACGAACATCTCCGATTGCGTAAACACCAGGCATACTTGTCTTCATATCTTGATCTGTTTCGATCCAGCCTTCCGCATTTGTAAGACCCGCTTTTTTGAATGGTTCTGTCAACGGATCAAGTCCAACATAAATGAACACACCATCTGCATCGATCGATTTTACTTCATCAGTAACAACATTTCTTAATTGTCCGCCAGTGACAACCATATCATTACCGGTAATTTCTTCTAAAACAGTATTCCATTCAAATGAGATTTTTTCATTGGCAAATGCACGGTCTTGAATGATTTTTTGAGCACGTAATTCGTCACGACGATGAACAATGACTACTTCTGAAGCAAACTGAGTTAAGTAGATTGCTTCTTCTACGGCTGAATCTCCGCCGCCGATCACCAATAATTTTTTATTACGGAAAAAAGCACCATCACAGACAGCACAGTACGAAACACCGCGTCCAGCAAATTCTTCTTCGCCTTTCACACCTAATTTACGGTGCTCACAGCCAGTCGCAATAATGACTGTTTTTGCTTGGTAGGTTTTATCATCGCAGATCACTTCTTTATACGTTCCCTGATCTTTGATATCCATTACGATCCCATAAGCATTTTCTGTACCGAATTTTTCTACATTTTCATACATTTTATAGGCTAGTTCAGGTCCCATGATCGAATCAAATCCTGGGTAATTTTCTACCTCTGCCGTATTATTCATTTGTCCACCTGGTGCTCCACGTTCAATCATCAATACAGAAAGATTAGAACGAGACGCATATAAAGCAGCGGTCATCCCCGCAGGGCCTGCTCCGATTATAATCACATCATACATAAGTCTTTCAACCTCCGAATTTTCAAGTACATTTACTTTACTACTTAGATAGACGATTGTCTATCTTTCTGCCCGAGCCTACTTTTTCTAGCCAAACATTATTTTCTTTCATTAGCATCAACGTGATTTATTATATCATGGTTCATTCTGTCTTTAAATACTAGATTGAACAATAAAAAAGAAACGGTCAAAATAAAGATATCTTGACCGTTTCCTTATTATCCTTCACCATTCTGTAGTTGATACATATCTGCATAAAGTCCATTTTTCTTTAGCAGTTGCTCATGATTCCCACGTTCTACAATTCGACCTTTATCTAAAACCAAAATGAGATCAGCATCCCGAATCGTCGACAAACGATGAGCAATCGCGATCGTCGTTCTTCCTTGTCTCATATTAGCCAAACCTTCTTGGATCAACCCCTCAGTTTCTGTATCGATATTCGCCGTTGCTTCATCCAGTACAAGAATTTTCGGATCAGTGACCATCGTTCGTGCAAATGAAATCAATTGACGCTGTCCACTGGAATAGCTTGCACCACGTTCAATCACTTTCGCATGATATTTTCCAGGCAATGTCTCAATAAATTTATCCGCCTGAACAAACGTTGCAGCAGCCTTGATTTGTTCATCTGTAATATCAGGATTCAGCATCCGAATATTCCCAGCGATATCTCCGTAAAACATAAAGGCGTCTTGTAAAACCAAGCCTAATTTTTGACGCAACTCTGGCAATGGATATTCACGAATATCCCGATCATCGATCAAGATTTCGCCTTCGTAAAATTCATAGAAGCGCATCAATACATTGATGATCGAGCTTTTTCCACTACCTGTGTGTCCAATCAAAGCTACTGTTTCTCCTGGGTAAGCAATAAAACTGATATGATCCAGCACATTATTTTCTCCATCATAAGAAAAACTAACATTTCGAAACTCGATTTTGCCTTCTGTAATCGTGGCATCAGCACAGGGATTTTGTTGCGGTGTAACTTCTTGATTATCAAAAATTTTAAGGATCCGACTTCCTGCAACCATACCATCTGTAAAAACACTCAAAAAATCCATCATTTGCGTCATCGGATTAAAGAAGGCCTGAACATAGGTCACAAAAGCATAAATCATCCCAACTTCTACCGGAGAATGCAGCGCATCATACCCAAATAAGGTCAAAGACAAAGCAATTGCCAGCGTATACAGAAAATTGATGATTGGTCCTAACAGCAATGAATTCGTGCGAATCATCGAAAAACGAGTTCGTAAATATTCATCATTTGTTTCTTCAAACTCTTTTTCCAAACGCGTTTCTTGTCTAAACTGCTGAATGATCTGCATGCCTGAAATATATTCATTTAATTTTGTATTCAGTTGACTCAGTTTTTCCCGCATGCTTCGGTAAATTCTAGAACTAAATTTTTGATAATACCAAATAACGATCAATAAAATCGGTAAGAAGATCAAGTTATATAAAGCAATTTTCCCATTGATCTGAAACATTGCGATAAATGAAGAAACGACTGCAAAAATACCCGTCAAAACCATCAAAAAGACATACCAAAATTCAAACAACGTTTCTGTGTCATTTGTCACACGGGAAACGATTGATCCCGCCGGTGTTTGGTCAAAGTAGCTCATCCCCAGAGTCTGAAGCTTTTCAAACAACTTCACTCGAATATGTTGATAGGTTTTTAATGACGCCATTGAATACAAAAACCATTGAAAAAACCAAATAA